>NZ_SCWE01000009.1 GCF_004359505.1 Macrococcus hajekii | reverse complement strand
CTGTCGCTGTCGGTGATTCGCCGTCCGCACCATCTTTGATCACTGTTGTTGTTGTCGTGCCATCCGGATTTGTGATTGTCACTGTATGCGTGCCGTCGCCGTTGTCGACTACTGTCGCCGTTGGTGACTTACCGTCTACTCCGTCTTTGATGACTGTTGTTGTTGTCGTACCATCTGGATTTGTGATCGTCACTGTGTGCGTCCCGTCGCCGTTGTCGACTACTGTCGCTGTCGGTGATTCGCCGTCCGCACCATCTTTAATCACTGTTGTTGTTGTCGTGCCATCCGGATTCGTGATCGTCACTGTATGCGTGCCGTCGCCGTTGTCGACTACTGTCGCTGTCGGTGATTCGCCGTCCGCACCATCTTTGATCACTGTTGTTGTCGTCGTGCCGTCTGGATTTGTGATCGTCACTGTGTGTGTACCGTCTCCATTGTCGACTACTGTCGCCGTTGGTGATACACCATCTTTACCGTCTACTCCGTCAACACCGTCTTTGATGACTGTTGTTGTTGTCGTACCATCTGGATTTGTGATCGTCACTGTATGCGTGCCATCGCCGTTGTCGACTACTGTCGCCGTTGGTGATTCGCCGTCCACACCATCTTTGATGATTGTTGTAGATGTCGTGCCATCTGGATTGTTGACTGTCACTGTATGTGTACCGTCTCCATTGTCAGTTACATTTACTGTAGGTGATACACCATCTTTACCATCAGCTCCAGTTGCACCTGTCGCACCAGTATCCCCTTTTTCACCATCTTTAATGACTGTTGTTGTTATTGTACCATCTGGGTTTGTAATTGTTACTGTATGCGTGCCATCAGCATTATCTACAACTGATATTGTAGGTGACGTACCGTCAGTTCCATCGATACCGTTAGTACCATCAGGTATAAATGTTGTGTCATATGGCGTTTCACTTCTTACACCATTTGCATCGACAGTATAGAAATTAATCCATGTACCATTAACTATCGGTCCACCATCTATAGAACCTGTACCACGTTCAGATGTAGAAGTAATTGTACTAGGACTTTGTCCAGGTAATGTAGCTGTAGTTCCATCTGTATAAGTTACATTGTAAGTATTTGCAGTTGGATTATAAGTAATATCTTGTACTGCTTTTGCTAAGTTGTATTCAATAATTGCATCTTGTGGTGCATAAATAACTTGGCGTGAAACTTCAGTGAAGTATTTACTGTAAAATTCTTCATTATTAGTTGCCGTCATTGTAGATGGGTCTACGTCTGGATTCAGTTGATAAACAACTCGTTCGCGTCCATCAGCCCCTTGTTGAACTAATGAAATTGTATTTTCAGGTAAGGCAGTGTTCTCACGCACGATAATTTCATAGCTCACATCATCAATTGTTAACTCATATTCCGGAGTTACTGTTGGTGGTTGTTGAACTAAGCCTAAATCGATAGATGTATTATTAGAAGTTAAGTTTACAGTTGTTTTAATACCATTAGAATCAGTGGTACTTGCAGGATTAGTTCCAGTAGTAGTTGCTGTATAAGAACCTGGCGCAATAAATTCCACTGTGTAAGTACCTTGTGGTAAGTCATAAAAACCGTAGTTACCTGCATTATCCGTAACAGTTGTCTGGATTGTACGATTATTGGCATCTTTAAGTAATACTTGTACTCCGCCAATACCTGTCTCTCCTGCTGTTTGCAGACCATCTTTGTTCGAATCTAACCATACATAATCACCCAGGTTATATACAGGTGTAGTGGTTGGAGTTACAATTTTAGTAAATCCACTGTCTATGGTGTTATTATCAGCATCATTAATAGTTACAGATGCATAACGTCCATCTGAATCAATAACATCATTAGCACTATTGTTTGCAATTGTTGGCTCGTAACCAGTTGGCGTTACAAATTCAACAACATAATTGCCGTTTGCTACATTCGCAAAGTTATAGTTACCCGTAGAATCAGTCGTTGTACGTGCAATCTCGTTATTATTTGTATCTCTTAAGATAACTGTCGTTCCTGCAATTCCAGTCTCGCCAGTTGTTTGAACACCATCTTTATTGGCATCATCCCAAACGCGATCTCCAATATTGTAAGTTTCTTTTACTAAACCAGCATCGACCGTCGTCACGTTTGCACTATTAATAGTCACGGGCGTGATATATTTTCCATTTGTTAAAACCATATCCGAATCTACAGTATCATTTGTACCTATATTTGCGACAGTAAAATCATAACCTGTAGGCTCAACCACCTGAATTTGGTAGTTTCCGTTATTCACACCAGTGAATATATATTTTCCACTAGAGTCAGTAGTAGTAGTGGCTAGTCTTATTCCTGTAGAATCAAGTAAATTAACTGTAACCCCTGCTAAACCTGTTGCAGTCTCATTCTGTATCCCATCTCTATTAGTATCTACCCATACGGTATCGCCGATTGAATATGTCGCGGTAGAGCCAGAACCAGTTGAACTTACCGATGTAGATGAAAGATTGGCTGTATTTCCAGATGTAGACTTCGTTCCTCCATTTACTGTTGCATATGTTAAAGTTGTGTTAAAAGTAGGTGTGCCTGTAAAAGAAGCTACTTTATCTGCAGTACTCTTTATAATATATCCGGTTGTACCAATGTCTCCAAGATTGATAGTTGCTGTACCATCTGCATTAATTATTATAGGCGGATTTACTTTAGTCAGAGAGGAATAATCGGGTGAAAAACTATCTCTGAATTGTACATCATTTGTAACTTGATATACTTCAATCTGTGATGTAGAACTGAAAGTGTATCCAGTTCCTGTAAGTTTAACGCTAGTGTCGTATATTGCAGTATGAGGCTGGTTAATATAACTAGTAAATACTGCTGTATTTCCAATTTTATAGTCCAATGCATTGATAGCAAGAACATTCTTGTTACCATAATCAAATATTACATTTTGTGTCGTACTTTCCCCCGCTGTCGTAACGGTTACTGGGACCGATTGTTTATTATCTGTAACGATATCTCTTTTAGGATGTGTAAGGAGTGAATAAGAGCCTGAAACATTATTATACAAATCTACATAGTTAGTAAATGTATATTTAGCGGTATTAGTAGTGGCATCATATGAGCCAATTGCAATAGTGCTACCATTTGCATCATAAATGTTTCCTACCTTATATGGTTTATCAAATGTACTTGGATGAATATAAGTTCCAAAATCCATTGTAAAATAGTCGCCTTCTGTAACTGCATCATCGACTACATAACTAGTGTTTAACTTAAGAGATCCATCAGTTGTTATCCACACCTCATTGGCACTTTTTCCACCACCTAATATTTCATAAGTAGTTGTTGCTTTTACATAATTATTTACATTCTGCGGGGTTGTAGATCCTACCAAAGTTGCTGTAGGGGCTGCTATTGAAGTTGTTGATAATAATGTTGGTGAAGCTGTAAGCATTCTGAATTTAACAGGTGAAGTAATTGGCTCTGCTACTGCTGTTTCATTTGTAGCGATTGCAATACTTTCTTCATTAACAACAGGTTGCTCATCTACCGGTGTTGCGACTACTGTACTTGCATTTTGTTCATTTGCAATTGCTAATAACATTGCAGCCACAAGTTCATCTGAAGTTAAAGTGTCATAATCCAGATTCATTGTTTCAAGATTCGCTGCTGCTTCTTCTTGTGTGACACCTGTATTATCTACTAAGTAATCAGTCAAGACTTGTTGTTTTTGTATTTAAGTCAGCAATAGTTGCATCTACAGTTTCTGTTGTCGGTTCAACGATTGGTGTTGTTTCACTTGTTGAAGATTCGCTTGTTGTTTCTGAAGTTGGATTTTCAGTTGTTCCTTCTGTTGTTGCCGGGGCTTCCGCAGGCGCTTCTTCTGTTGTCGCCGGGGCTTCTGTCGTTGCTTTCTCTGTTGTCGCCGGGGCTTCTGTCGTTGCTTTCTCTGTTGTCGCCGGGGCTTCTGTCGTTGCTTTCTCTGTTGTCGCCGGGGCTTCTGTCGTTGCCGGGGCTTCTGTCGTTGCCGGGGCTTCTGTCGTTGCCGGGGCTTCTGTCGTTGCCGGGGCTTCCGTGGTCGCTTCTTCTGTTTTTGCCGGTGCTTCCGTCGTTGCCGGGGCTTCCGTCGTTGCCGGGGCTTCCGTCGTTGCCGGGGCTTCCGTCGTTGCCGGGGCTTCCGTCGTTGCCGGGGCTTCCGTCGTTGCCGGGGCTTCCGTGGTCGCTTCTTCTGTTGTTGCTGCAGGAGCTGCATCTGACGGATCAGAGTTTACGCCTTCTGTCTGAAGTGAAACATTATCACCTGTCTGAGCCTGAGCATCATTAGTATCTGTCAGGAATAACATAGATCCGATTAAAATCGAAGCTGTTCCTACAGTGAATCGTCTGATTGAGTATTTGTTAAGACGATTAGGGATAAAGTCTAACTTACTTACATTGAATTTCTTTTTCATTTAATATCCTCCAAATAAATCATAAATTTATTTTAACTTCTGTAACATTATACAACGAATCGATACTTATAATCTTTCAATTTATTTTGCTAAATTATGTTTTGTTAAATTTATTACATAATTATAAGTAAATTATGTATATTTTTTGCACAATTATTTTTCTCTAAATTTTTTTAAAAATATTTTCAAATAACTTAAAACTGTAATGTACCTCAGAGAAAAACTATACTT
>NZ_SCWE01000008.1 GCF_004359505.1 Macrococcus hajekii | reverse complement strand
TATTATTATTACAATAATACTTATAACAATAAGTTTGATAGTAGTATCAAACTTAAAAATAGAAGATTATAAACAGATTTTAGATAGTAGAAATCCATTTAAAGCTTTAAACACTTCGATGAAAAACTTGAAATTGTTCCCTAAAGTATATACTCTTATTAAAATCGAATGTATAGAAGTATTCGTGGGATCTATATGGATAGGCTCAGTCACACTAGCTTTTGTAAATGATTTTCTGAACATGACATCGGAGTGGTGGGGATATATAAATGCAGCTTATTATATTGGAAGTATATTAGGCTCTTTATTGGTTATCAAATATAGTAATAAGTTTAATAAAAACCCTTTATACACGATACTTGTAAGTATGATTTTATATGGAATTATTTTAATTATATATGGAAATATTAATATCTCCATTATTTCTTTAATTCTAGTAGTGATAATTGGCCCTATTCTTCAAACAAAGGACATCACACAAGAAAGTTATATTATAAATATAGTACCTGAAGAGCAATTATTAGAATTTTCAGCTCTAAAAAGTTCAATTATACAATTTTGTTTTATGATTTCAATTATATTAGTTGGAGGATTAGGTGAAATTATTCCAATTAACTATGTTTATACTATATCTGGAATAGTTACACTACTAACTGTTTTTTACTTCAAAAAATTCACAGACAAGTATTATGAAAATCAATAATTTATACTACTAATATTTTAAATGTAACACAATGGTAATTATGTTACATGATAATTATTTACTATTAAAAAAAGAGAACAAAATTAGTTCTCTTTTTTAATAGCAAATTTTACGTATAAATAATAATTTAAACATTAGACAGATAATACTCTATATGTTGTTGTGTTTTCACTCCAAATATTTTATAAGTAGTGTTAGAATGTATAATTTCAACAACTGGGCAAGCAGGGTATTTCCTCTCTTTAGAAATACGAAAATCATATTGTGCTTTTTCTGTATTTTTGACTAAGTTAGTAATTTGTTTTTCCATTAATAAACTAGCATAATGATTATCAGAATATAAGATTATATTAATTTTTTTCATATTTATCCCTCCAATAATCATAATCTTTTCTAATAAATCTTCCACTATAATTTTCTTCTGAAATAGGCATACCCACACCAGAGATACCAAGAATAGCTTCATCATCTATACTAATATTTAATAGTTTTTCAATACTTTCATCTCTTACAGCACCCAAATAAAAAGCTCCTAAGCTATAATTATTAGCCAATAAATAAAGGGTCTGACTTAAATGTCCAACATCTGTATAAACTGCCTTGTAAGCTCTGAATGTACTATATTTCCATGCTATTCTTTCAAGAACTGATGTATAAATAACAATAAAGTTGCACGTTTTCGCATGAACTTGATCTCCAGAAATGAATTGAGCTTCTTTTTTAAAATTTCCTTTATTAATCAAATAAAGAGAGTGCTCTGAAACATTATAATTATATATTCCTGAATCTAATCCTTCTACGTTATGAACAATAACATAAGTTTCTATAGAAGATCGTCCCCCTCCTGATGGAGAGGTTTTGTAAATACCCTTGCTACCGCTATTTGGATTCGCATATAATATGCCACCAAATGACAGGAATAGAATAGTAGAAAAGACATTTAAAGGTAAAATGTAATTTTCATCAAAGCTTCTTATAGTTTCACGATCCAATAGAGAATTTATTAAATTTTTTGATGCTTCATTAATTAATGGTTCAGGGAGTTCTATCTTGGTGCTATTATAATTCTTTACGATATTAGGTTGTTGTACGTTAATATCGTCAATTCTATTTTGTTCTACATATACATTTTCAAATTGTTCATTTTCATTTATTTTTGTATTAAAGTGATAGTATTCCACTGCTTTACCCCAATTTTTAAAATAAGGAAGCTCATTTTCGAGATTCTTTTTTACAATCCCTTCTCTTACGAGTACTTTAAGAATATTTGTATCAAAAGAATTTTTATTCATATAGTGAATAATATCCTTTTCATTTCTCCATATAGACAGATATTCCAATAATGGAATAAAATTTGTATTTATAGATTTTTGATTATGTATCTTATATTCATCCAATATAAAATTTCCATTTTTAAAAAAGAATACGATACTTTCTGAAATTTTATATCTATTCATTATTTTATTCCTCCATATTTAACTCTTTTTTTAGATATTGTAAGAAATTCTCTGAAATAGCTAGATCAGTTTTTAATTCAACCCATCTCCAATCTCCAATCGGGTTTACCTCTATAAAAATCCAAGTATTATCAATCAAGAAAAAATCAAAAGCACCATATTCAAGATTGAGTTTTTTCAGTAATTCAATACATTTAACACTTATTTCAAGTGGAATATCTATCTTATGTAGCTTAATACTTTTAATATCATCTGTATGCCAGTCCCCTTCTACTTTATTAATATGGACTGCACCAAAACATTTCTCATCAAAACAAGTTATTCTAACCTCTTGAGCATTGGTGATAATTTCTTGAAATATCAAGGGTGTATTTTCAATGTTTGAAATATTTCTTTTGTATTCTGTAGTCCCATACACTGCATTTAATACCCCTTCAGGAAACTCGTAAAAATGATGCTTTGACGACTTTATAAATACTTCTTCAGGAAGAAGTAATGTCTCTTGCAATAATTCTAAATTATTTGTAACTACTGTATTTGGTATATTCATTCCAATACTTTGAGCATAAATTAATTGTGTATATTTAGATGTTTCTAAAGAATAATGTGGATGGTTTATCCATTTTATGTCTTTTTTTAAGAAGAGATAATTTATAAAAGCCTTCCATTCATTTTTTAAATATGCTTTTTCTTTTTCGTTATTAGTACCATAATTAATTCCTTCTAGATTAAAATGTCTAAACCATATTAAATTAAAAGAACTCATATCGTATTCTTTCCCCTTATATAAGATACTTAGAGATGTATATTCATTATTAATGTTAAATTGAATTTTTGTATTTTTTATAAAGTACTCAATATCTAAACGTAAGTAATCTATATTATTATCTAGTAACTTAGGTATTAAATAATTTACTTCATCATCGTGAATTCTTGTTAGTATTAAAACTTTATTCTTCACCGTTTCTAATTCGAAATGTTTTTCAAATATCCTGAAATAATTATTTTTATAGTCCCAATCTTTAGAAAGGTCTTCCATTTTATAAGTTTGATTATTTCTACTAATTAAAAAATGATTCATTATAAGTTTGCACCCTTTCTGAATTTTCTGATAATATTATAATTAATTATAACATTAGAGGTGATTATATGAAAATAAACACTGCATTCTACTACTTATTAGCTGGAAGAATTCTTGCGAATATAGGTGACAGTTTATATTACATTCTTACAATGTGGCTAGTGTATGATATTACCAAAGATGCCTTTTATACAGGAATAATTAATGCCCTTATAATTACTCCAAAAATTATTCAATTTTTATATGGACCTATCATTGATCGTATTAATTTAAAGAAGGTTCTCATATATACTCAAATCATTCAATTTATATTAATACTAATTATTGCCACAATGAAATATTATGATTACTTAAATATCTATCTACTATTTATAGTTGTACCAATAGCTTCTCTTGTATCTGAATTTGGTTATCCAGCTCAAACTAGATTAATTCCAGAATTATTAAATAAAGATGATTTGGTTAAAGGTAATTCAATGATGGCTACAGCCAATCAAGGTGTCGACATTATATTTAATTCAATATCTGGAATATTAATAAGCATATTTTCTGTTACAATATTATATTTTAGTAATACCATATTCTTTTTATTAGCTTTTTTAATATTTTCTAAAATAAAATATACTTCGAAAAAAGATCATCAATTTCAGAAAGATAGATTAACTATTAAAAATTATTTACATTTGATTAAAGAAGGGTTTATTCTTGTAAAGAAATCATTACTATGGGTTTTAATTTTAGGATCGGCGACTATAAATTTTGCAATTGGAATGATATATACATTATTACCTATTTATGCTCATCAATATAATGACCCTAAAATTTATGGTTATTTACTTGCTTCTATGTCATGTGGTTTAATAATTGGGGCTATAATTAGTAACTATTTTAAAAAATATAAATTAGGACCTCTTTGTTACACTTCTTTTTTTATTTCATTTTGTTTATGGTGTTTAGCACCATTTTTCAATATGTATATATTCATTATTTTATTTTCAATGGGATGGATATCGATTGGATTATTAAATGTAATATTAGCATCTGCAAGTCAACAAGTTATTCCTAGAGATAAATTAGCAAGAGTAGATTCTATTAAATATAGTTTAGGAGTAATTACAATGCCTGTAGGAGGAGTGGTCGGCGGAATGGTTACAAAATATATTTCAGTTGAGTTTTCATTCATCTTATCTTCAATCTTCTTTCTATTTATATCACTTTTGTGGATATTACATAAAGATTTAAGGATTCTTCCATCTCAACTTGATTTAAAGAGTACCCATCTAAAAATAGAGTAATGATAAAAGCCATTTGTTAATTAAAACAAATGGCTTTTATCATTATTCTTATTAATCATCTTTTTTGTTTACAATTTCGTGCATGCGTTCTTCATACTCATTTAAATACTCTTTAAATAATTCGATGTTTTTATTCTCCATAAATTACACCTCCAAATATTTAAGATAATTACATATTACATTATTCAGAATAATCTGTCAATATTTTTATATCAATTCATCATGTAACACAATTACAATTATGTTACATGGTAAACCCCGACAGAAAAGGGGTTTATTTTTACGACTTAAATAATGTATCATAATGATATTAATATATACATTATATGTATCATATAGGAGTGATTTTGATGAATAGCGTGGAACCGATTCGGGACGTAAAAAAGATACAGGAGATGAAAGAGGCACTGGCTTACTATGGATCAGAGCGAGACGTTTTTTTATTTAATCTCGGGATTAACTGTGGCCTGAGAGTGGGCGATATGTTGGGATTGAAGAAAAAAGATGTTAAGAACTATACAATCAAGCTCAGAGAACAGAAGACCCGTAAACAGAAACAAATCCCCCTTTATCATCTAAAGGAGGATATTGATCGTTATATTCAGTTCCTGGAGGATGAAGATTATCTGTTTAAAAGCAATAAACTTGATTCTGATGGCAATGATAAACCGATTAGCCGTGTACAAGCCTATAGAATCCTAAATCATTCAGCAAAAGCAATCGGTTTAAGTGAAATCGGCACTCATTCTATGCGTAAGACCTTTGGTTACCATTACTACAAGAAAACGAAGGATGTCGCTTTGTTGATGGATCTGTTTAATCATTCTTCACAGTCTGTGACTTTAAGGTATATTGGAATAAATCAAGATGTTATGAATGAATCTATTATTAAAATAATGAAAAGTATATACAATTAAAATTCGTCTATATAACCCAATTAATATTTATTAGGTTATATAGACGAATTTTAAATTGTAATGTTCTTATATACACATATTTTAAAATATATGATATTATAAAATAAAACAGAACACATGTTCGTTATTTTGTACGAAAATAGAACAAACATTCTATTTTAGGAGGGGATTTTTTTGAAAAATTTATTAGTAAATTTTTTGAATTTATATCAAGATAAAAATCTACTAGATCCAATAGTGCGTCAACGTTATTTTCATGAATTTATGTTTTCTATAAAAATTAAATCGTATATGTCTAAGTTGATAGCTCATTTTTCATATGATTTAGAAAGAAAGCTAAGAAATATTGATGATAATGAAATATTTATCGGTGATGATTCTTTACTGAATCATCATATAGAAAATATTTCTTTTGAAGAAGATATCTATGATCTTCTAGCTTGTGACAATTGGAAAACTACTTTAGATAAATTGAGTACTCCATCCAAAAAGATTTTAAAATTAAAATATACTAAGAATTTATCTAATAATGATATCTCAATCATTTTAAATACTTCTCCACAAAATGTATCAAATATACACCTAAGAACACTTAAATACTTAAGAAGCCATTTGAAAGGATGTTATCTCTAACATGGAAAAATGCGATGTAATTTTGAATAAAAATGATATGTTGGCTTGTTTCGACAAAAAAATAAATAAGCATATCTACCATACAAAACATAAAGATGACACTAAACAAAATATATCTTTAAAAATGATAGAGAAATTTGATGTTTTGTATAAAAATCATCATGTAAATTTTAATGATTGGTTATGTGATAAGGAGGGGATTTGTACTGATGAAGAAAGACAACTTACAATATATTCACTACTTACAGAGATTAAAGCGAATAAGAAATGAATTATGTTGTCAATGTGCAGAATATGACGGTTTGATTTATAATCAGAGCATTGACATAATTTTAGCAATCGACCATTCAATCACTGAAATTATACAAGAAATTAAAAAAACTGACTGATTTAAATATCAGTCAGTTTTTTTAATTTTTCAATAATACTTGAATATTCTATTTTTATATTTTTGATTTTTAATTCTTGGATTATGAGTGCAATTAGACCCGTAATAATCGCAGTAGATAAAGAAGTTCCATTTGAAAGAGCATAATCATTTTGTGGAATAGCTATTGGTATATTCTCTCCTAGCATGTAAACGTCTATATTATAATCTTTTCTGCTAAAATTACTGATTTCTCCTTTCTCATTTAAAGAGCCTACTTGTATAACACCTTTATAAGATGCAGGATACATTTTTATATTTTCTTTAATGTTATTACCGTTAGGAGCTACCATAATGACATTTTTTCTATATAAATATTCTATTTTTTGTTGTATTCCTTTGTCATATAACGCAGTTCCAATACTAAGATTGATAATATCAAATCTTACCTTTTTAGAATCTATAAGATAGATTATCTCTCCTAATTTTTGATCCAATAGCTTATATGATTTGTCATTATTACATTTATTAAATATATCAAACAAATATATTGTACTCTTTGGTGCTATTGCTAAAACTTTAGATGTTCGACCATTGATAATGCTGACTATACTTGTCCCATGAAAAGTATTTGATGTACATTCTTTATTGCTATCCTCATAAATTTTAGCATGCAAAAATTCTTTATGAAATTTGTCAATACCACTATCAATCACAGCGATGTTTATATTTTGTCCTAACATTCCCCTATCATGATACATTCTCTTTATTTTCTTTAATTCTTTTAAATCCATCCTTTCTCCTCCTTTGAATATAAAAGAGAAAAATATTTATTATTTTAAAGTTTAATAAATTAAAAAATATTCTCTTTTAATATTGAGGAGGTGAAATAATGAGTGAAAATAAAAATGGTTACTGGGATGATTGTATTCCTCAAGCTGACTTGGTATGTTCTAAAAATTTTAGCTGTTGTCACAAAAAAGGATGTCCAGGACTTTATAAAGTTTTAAGTTCAGGGAAATTAGCTTTTCAAAATGAATGTTGTTAAAAACAAAAAAGGAGATGTTTTGCATGGAAGGTTATGGAATTAAAAAAGTTTATTTATCTACAACAAATGAAAAATCACTAAATGATATCGAAAAAGAAGTTTTAAATAATCTCGAAAGAGTAACGGAAGTTAATTATACAAACTTTAAAAATATTGATAAGTCAGTAAAATCAGAAATTCACTTTGATAATTCAGATGAATTATATATTGCGAATACAAAAATTTTAAACATCGCAGAAAATATTAAATTAGCTATTATGACTTTTGAAAATAAAATAAATGATTCTTTTGTACAGTTACTAGTGCATAACAAGAATCAACAAAAAGTAACAACATATATAAATAACAAAAAAATTGCATCATATAATCAAGACGCACCTACTCTAAATAATGTGTTTTTAAAAGAATATGATGAATACGACTATCAAGAAGATATTTTACCTCAAATAAGTGTCCCTTGTATTCAAAATGGTTGTTGTACTTTTGGAAGTATGAAATTTAAATGGTGTGGTGCAGGGTGTGGCAGTGGTACACCGATTAATTCATTAGACACTTGTTGTCGTTCGCATGACTATTGTTATGGTAGTTATAAATCATACCCAGATAGATGCACTTGCGATAAAACATTAATTGATTGTGCTGCTAGTACATCTAATGGATACAAGCATCTTATTACTGGAACATTTGTTGCAAAACGACTTGCGATGGGTTGTTAGTATAGAAAATATTGAGAAACAAATAATATATTTGTTTCTCAATATTATGCAATGAGGAAAGAAAACATAACAGAAATGACAAATACTATTATTGGTATTAGTCCAACGATAATCAATATTATTGATATAGCTTTATTTTTCTCAATTATTCCAAAAATAACTCCTATTACTGAGCATATCAATGAAACATATAAAAATTTATCTGATATTTCTATGCTATCACTTGATGGTGAAATAACTACTAAGATATATAAAATATAAGATGTAATACTGAAAACTAAACTAATGATTTTATTCAAATTAATTTCCCCCTAATATGGAGATATCGCCAAGTGGTTAAGGCATTGGTCTGCAAAACCAATATCATCGGTTCAAATCCGATTATCTCCTTTTATTTATGCATATTATATCATTTCGCTTTATAATCAAATACTTTTTATATTTAATTTGATATTTATCTAAATAAGTTATACAATTTAGATAACTTAATTGAACGTAAAAAGAACATTCAGCATTAATAACTGCTTCCAACAGTTATTAATCGCTCACCGATCCCTAACATCGGCAAACACTTTAGAATGTTCCTTCTAACTTTTCATTTGATATCTATATGTTACTCAATAGAGTAAGTTTAGTCAACAAAATGATATCATTTTAAAGATAAAAGGATATTTTTAGACGTAAGTCAAGAGAGTGTAAGCCGTTGATAAGAAACGGTTTGCACTCTTTTTTCGTTCCTATCAAAAAACTGAAAAGGAATGATATCACATGGCTTACATCATGAACGATTTTGACAACAATTTTGAAACAATCATCGCAATGGATCGCACGGTTGAACGATACAACCGTCACCTTAAAGAGACTGAATATCGTGTTTTAAACGTTTTAAAACAACACAGCTTAAAAGTGATTGGTTTTTCTCACTTAAAACTTCAGACTATCGCAGACCTTTTACATATCAGCAAGAAAACAGTCTATCGCACCTTAAAAAATCTTGATGAAAAAGGTTATATCACGAAGATTCATACGGTCAGTGGTAAACGTAAAAATAACGGCGCATTAGTCTTCAGAATCAATACCTATACACAATATGAAGTCATCCGAGAAAAAAATGTCCACGCTAAAATGTCCACGCTTAATCAGGTAATCAAGACCGGAAAAGAGCTGTCACAACAGGCGTTACAACATGTTCACGCAAAAAAGGAAACTATATTCTTTTTAAATCTATTAAATATCTTTTTAAGTAACAAAAAACGTTTAAATAAAACACATTCTAAAGTGTTATATCACAACATTAAAAACTCAGATATCCGTGTCAAACCGATGGAAGTGCCTGACGCAATTTACAACGTCGCAAAGCCTTTTTTTAGTGATGAGAAAATTCTGTCCCTGTATAAAGTCATGCTGAAAGAAACCATTGGTAACAACATTTATGACACTGAAGATCACATTGAAATCATGATTTATGCGATACAATCTCTTGTTAAAGCGAAGAAAAAAGAATTTAATGGACTGGCATCTAAGATTAAAAACGACAGAGCGTACTATATCGGCATTTTACGTGAGTATATTGGACAACATTATTTTGTCTATAATGCTGTCATTTAGTCATCATTGTAAATAAAGCGTATCGTGCTCTTTCTGTAGTTTTTGAACACGTTCGAGAAAATCTTTTTCTGTCTGTGGATTTTGAATCTGTTGTCGAATCTGATAACGCACGTTGTTATAATCTTGTGCTGTCAGCTGACTGTATTCAGACACACTGAGATGTTCCAGTTGAATCTTCCGAATAAGATTGTCACCAATACGCTTTTCATAGATGGCTAAATACTCGCTATGTTTATTCATGAGTGCTTTTCGTTTCTCACGATCATCAATTCGATTGATTTTCTGTTGAGCGACTGAAAAATGACGATGGGTTACATGTTTTTTTACGGTTGTGTTGAAATCCAAAAATCCTTTATTCACCAAATTATCCAAATAGCTTTCAGCTACTTTGTACTGTTCATTTACTTTTTGAACGTGGAGATGTTGCTGGTAAAACGGTAACGGTGATAAGGGTGTCCATGTACTGATGGTGATACCGATGATAAAAATGATCAGTGATAAAGGCACTGTAAATCGTAATGATCTGAGATGATCTATCTGGCTTGAAAGCCACAATAATATCCCAAATAGACACAAAGCAATGATACAGACAGGCATCACATAATATAAAAATGTGAACATACTAATGCATTCCTATTACGAGATAATAGATAATAAATATCACAAAAATGAGACTGATGATGACCGGTACATAATTCAAAAAGATTTTTGACTTTAGATAACCTTTATTTAGTTCTTGTTGGTAGCTATCCATCTCAGATTTTAAATCACGTTTTATATCGGATAAAACGGTTTGTTTCATCTTTTTAGCGTTCAAGTCCACCTCGGTCATGTTGTCTATTTTGTTTTGACTTAACTGAATGGTCTTTTGAAGTTCTGTCTTGAGTACTTTGTTTTCGTTGATGGCTGTGTTCATCTCTTGTTCTAGGTTCTCGTTGTGTTTTTTCATTTTCTTCATCTCTGATACGAGTGTTAAGTACTCTTTCTGCATACTGTTGAATACTGTCTCTGCTTTCTGGTATTTCAATGTCAGCCGTTCTACCTGCTGGGCTAGGTGTGAATCCTGATTGTTGTTGTTTAAATTGTTCGTAAGATTTGCGTTCTTGCTCCAATCCGTATTTGATTCCCTCGGCACCATAATCAACTCCTAAATTTTTTTCACGTGTCACACGTTTCTTGCCATCCTGATCGATAAAATCATATGAAAAACGGATAATTTGTTGCTTCTGATTGAACCTCTCCCTTATGTTTACACCTAAATCGGTTAAATGCGCTCTAAAGTGCTCTAAATCGAAATGAAGGCTATCCTTTGTTTTTTCGAAGGCTTTGTCTATTCTGTCTCGTAAATCATCTTTCCATATATATTGCCCTTTATCCTTGAGTTTCTGTTCTTTAATCGTAACCGATGTGCCACGTTCTTTATTTTTCTCGATCACAGGGTAGCCGTGTTCCCTTACAATGGCATCATTAATCCGTTCGACAATCTTCTTTTCCTGATAACAATGATATTTATGGCCATCTTCTAAATTTACAGCGTTAAACACAATATGATTATGATAATTGTTCGTATTACCATGTGTATAGACGACAGCCTGAAAGCCACCACCAAGTTCTTGATTCAGCCGTTCGGCCAGTTCATATCCCATCTGATTCACTTCAAAAGGATCAATGTCACGGCCTTTAAAGGACTGTTCAATGAGATGTGCTTGAATGTCTTTGCCTTCGTCCTTTGCTTTGTTGAACGCTTTCCTGACAACACCAAACTCATATTCAGCGTTACTCGGATCACAGTTAATGCCAGACATCGCAATACACTTCTTTTCGGATGTGTCTTTGTCCTTACCATCACGACCGTATTTAATCGATGCCGTCGCACTTTTAGACGAAGCTACTTTAGTTTGTGCCATATCTGATGCACCTCACTCTGTAGCATTTCGAATTCTTGTTTTAATGCATTGAATTCCTCAGTCAGTTTTTTAACCTCATTCATTTCATGTTGTCCTAAAAAGGATTCTCTTGATAAGATTTTTAAGGCACGTGTCGATTGATTCATATTATTACCGACACGACTGATTTCTCCTGAAAGCTTTGAAAGTGGAGGTAAGATACTCTGAATATCCTCTGACTTCATTAATGGTCGATGTATCTTACCTCCTAATGCGCGCGCCTTTAAATATGATGTGATGTTCAAGTTGGCACTTGAAGCTGTACCAGCAATCACATCATATTCATCTGCGTTCACTCGAAAAGAAATAATCTTTGATTTTTTCTTTGTCTCACTCACTTGTTCGTCCCTCCATTCTGTAAAAAATATCTCATATCCATTCGTCATTTTTTACGCCACTCCGTTCCGAAGTGATGTGATGTATCGGTTCAGACTGTTCCCTATTCGGTCACAGCCATTCACACGATTGTTGTAAATCAAAATGACTCACTATGCGCTCACATTTGAGATTAACAACAGCCATCACATCACAAGAACACAAAACATTTATGTCCAATTGTTCTATCACTACGCTTATCTCAATTATACCATAAATTGTACAAAAAATGTTTTGGTCAAGCAGTGCGAATGTATACATTTGCTTCGCAAAGTCTCATTCATCTACTTGTAAGGGAAAAGTGTTTCCCTTAACCCTTTCGTTTTATATCATCGTCTATTTCTTCGAAATATACAGATGATATAAAATACAAAAATCCATCCAAACATCATGTGATGTTTGGATGGATTTTTGTAGAAAACCTCACCGAATTGATTGGATTAATCTGACTCCTTTCGTCACCCTCATCCAATCCATTCGATCCAAAATATACTGCATACCAGTATCTTTTGTAAGACTGGTTATTAAAGTTTAGCCCTTCGTTCTAAACTTTAATAACCAGTTCGTTAACCCCTTTAAATCATTAATATGCCAGTAGCCTCTTGAATCATCCATTGCATCCGCAATGGCATTTAAATTCTTTTTTAACTGATTCAGTTCATTCTGAACAGTATTGAATTGATTCTGATCAACCCCTGAATGATTTTTATGCTCAATCACATAATTCTTCTTAAATTCATCTAGTGAGATAAATTTACCGTTCTCTTTTCTTGGAAAGTCTTTACCAAAGACTTCTTTTAATATCTGAAGTGCTTTTTTATCTTTTTCACGCTTTTCTTTTAATAGTTGTTTCTTTTTTTCTTCTAACGCTTGAAGTTCTTTTTCATAATCAATATTTGTCATGACATATCCTCCTGATGTTTATCGTTATCCTTATTATGCCACTCGTTTTTACGTAATAAAAAGAATAAGCTAAGCTACCTAGAAGAAATCATAGTAATTCGATATAATGAGTAAGCCGTCTTTACTTCCATAGGCGAGATCTTATGGAAGGAGGTGATCTCCATGGACTATATCCTTGTAAATATAGTTGCGCCGATTATTGTCGGTGTCGTCCTTGCGTTGTTTTCTCACTGGTTAGATCAACGTAAGTCGTAAGACGGCATACCAGCACCTAAAAAACCCCCTAACTGTTCCAGCAGTCAGGGGGTTCGGTGTTTCCATGGAACTAATCCTTGTTGGGTTCATTATATCTCATTTAGTTTTCTTTGTAAAACTAATCAAGTACATAGACATACTTAATCGCATGTTTAAAAATCGTTAATTCTTTGCCATCTTCTGTTTCAATAATTACTTCATAAGGCGGTACCCATAATAATGTACCTGTCACAGCTTTACCATCTTTAAAAACAACTTTAATTTTCTCTCCCTTACGATGATAAAAACCAAACTTTTTCTTTTTTTCTTCTCTATTCTCTTCAGACATTTCATCACCTCATATCAGTATTTTTATACACCTATTATATATGATTTTACTGGATTTATACACTGATTATATAACTAACTATACGATTTGTATAATTAGTTACATAATTCGTATAACTTTATGTATAAGTTTAACAATATCAAGTATAATAAGCGTATAAGATGATATATGAAACGTAAAAGGAGCGTAAAAATGGTTTATTCACTTAAAGAGCTGTCAGAAAAGCTATCTGTAACTAAAATGACTGTTTTGAATCATGCGAAGAGATTAGATATAGAATTAGAGAAAGTAGATAATGCACTAATTATCACTAATGAACAAGCATTGAAGATAGGAGAGAGTATTAACAATCAAAAACCAATAGATGAAAAATTAAATTTAGAAACTATTTTTGACGTCATAGATCAAGATATTGAAAATAATGATAATCAAGAGGAGATTAAAGAGAGAGAATTACAAAGTGATATAGTTAATCTATTGAAGCAACAATTAGAAGATAAAGAAAAGCAGATATCCTTTTTAGAAAGTCAAATGAATGTTAAAGACAATCAAATTAATAAGTTAAATGAAACATTAGATAATCAACAGAAATTATTACATAATCAACAATCACTAGCATTGCAAAGTAATGATAAAATAGAAAAATTAGAAACAAAGCTACAAGGATTGACATCAGATAGTAGACATAGCAAGGATGTGTCAAAAGGACACTTCCAAGAAAATAAGAATTTAAATGATAATAAGGTTAATGATTTTTATAAAGATTTAAAAGAAGATAAGTCTAAAAATAGTACCGGTTTTTTTAGTAAATTATTTGGAAAGTAATCATCGATACCGGAAAATGAGACTTTCTTTGATGTTTAGAGTATTGACAAGTGGATCCGATGAGTTAATTAATGAGAGTTATAAAGATGTAACAAAAAGTTTAAATAATGAAAGAGATATACCAGAACAAAAACAAATTTCTTTTTTTTAGTAGATTTTTAAAAGATAAATAATATATATTTGAAAAATTCAGAATATTGATATAGTATATAATTGTACATTATTATTTAGGAGGGATACTATGAAAACTTTAGATAGAGATTGGAAAGAAAGCATTTTTGAACCTGTTATGTTCGCTGACGAACAAAAATGGAAATAATAATTAACAGCCGTTTGAAATTGTTCAGACGGCTGTTATCTTTGGAGGAAAATTTATATGTTCAAATCTACAGATAATATTGACTTATACAACAAAGAGATGGACTTATTAATAGAAATTGATAGTATTTTAAAAAAGAATAACTTTAGTAATATAAACGAAACTAAAGAAAACATAGGAAAAATCCTAAAAATATCAAGTAAAATCTCTCATCCTATTGTAGCAGAGCAGTTATTTGGTATTACAGCTAGTTTCCCAAACAGTTATGTTCGATCAAAATTATTAAAATTTGTTGAATCATGGATTCCATATGAATCAGCAGTAGAAGCAGTGGTAAAAATAACTCATGATCCTGATGATATGGTATCATTTGAAGCTATGACGATATGTGGAAACGAAAAAATAGAACTATCAATACCATATCTAAATAATATAGTTGGAAAAGTGAGTAACAGACATAATCCTGGTAAACCAGTAGGTATGGGTGCCCAGATTGTAGTTAATACATTGTTAAACATATTTGATTATAAAGATGAACAAAATTTAATATCAAGAGAAGATTATTTTAATAATCATATGAAATTAGAAGATAACTATATTCTAAAATTAGACATTGATAATGATATTAAAGAAGCATTCAAAAAACTTGATGAACCTAATATGATTTATATAGAGGAAGGGTATTTTGATTATGGGATTTCAGAAAATGAAATAGAATTTAAAGATTTTAAGTGGGATGATAATGGTATTAAACAAAAAGTTTGGATTCCAGCTTATTATATTGATGAATATCCAGTTACTAATAAAGAATATGATGAGTTTTGTGATTTTGTCGAAGAATATGGACATATATTTTGTCATCCTAATGAACCTAAAAATAAAAACCATAGAAGAAATACATATTATGATTCAAGATATCCACTTGATGCACCTGTATCTGGAATTGATTTTTATGATGCATACGCCTATGCACGTTGGAAAGGTAAAACATTACCATCAGAATTTCAGTGGGAAAAAGCTGCCAAAGGAACTGATAATAATATATGGCCATGGGGAGAAACGTTTGATAAAGAAAAAGTTTGGTTTTCGGGAAATATGTTGAATAAAGATATCAGTTCTGTAACAGATTGGCATAATAAATTAATAGAGCATTATTACAGTCAAAGTGTAGCTAAAAGAAGTGAAGAGGTTAATGTCATCAGGAATATTTCTTCATATGGAGTAAAAAATATGACAGGTGGAAGTTGGGAATGGACTAAGAGTGACTACTTTACAAGAAGACAATTTCATCCAGGTTATAGTAATGATCACTTAAAATTCAATAGATATAGTGTTTTAAAGGGGGGATCTTTTTTCTCACATCCAGGTTTAATGTATTCTGCTTTTAGAGGAAAAGATATCCCATTCTGTAGACATGACGAAATGGGTTTTAGATGTGTAAAAGAGATACCTGTCCATCTACTTAGAAAATGCCATAAAAAACCTATAGAAAATAAGGCTATTTATTAATATGGTATTTAGTACTAATTATGTAATAGTTCTGATAGTTCAACTTCTCACAAACTTAGCATTTTCTTTTTATACAATGGGCGTTACTTATTTTGTATATACAACTACGCATTCAGTATTCTATTCCAGCCTGATAACATTTTTAAGCTTATTTTCAAGAATTTTATCAGGCTTATCTATTAATATTGTATCTTCATTAATCAAAATCAAGAAGCTATTGATTTTTACTACTTTTCTTCAAATAATTTTTACTATAATTATATTTTTTTTAATTCATTTTGAGTCATTAATATTATTGTATGTATTTATAGCGTTATTGTCATATACAACTGGGTTTTTTAATCCAATCAAATCCTTATTACTAAAGAAAATTTTGGATAAAGAAATTATGACTAAAGGATTATCTATCATTAGTAGTTTAGACCAAACACTGTCTCTACTAGGATGGATAGCTGGAGGATGGTTAATTAGCATTGTTGGATATAAAAATATTATTATTATTACAATAATACTTATAACAATAAGTTTGATAGTAGTATCAAACTTAAAAATAGAAGATTATAAACAGATTTTAGATAGTAGAAATCCATTTAAAGCTTTAAACACTTCGATGAAAAAC
>NZ_SCWE01000007.1 GCF_004359505.1 Macrococcus hajekii | reverse complement strand
CTCAATTTGTCTGGTGACGATGGCAGAGAGGTCACACCTGTTCCCATACCGAACACAGAAGTTAAGCTCTCTAGCGCCGATGGTAGTTGGACTTACGTTCCGCGAGAGTAGGACGTTGCCGGGCAATTTAAAAATGGATGCGATGAGCCGCACTCGGGGACCTGTTAGGTCTCTTTTTTTGTGTCTAAATTTAATTTATACTGAAGCTAAAGGAGCTGTTGATATGAATCCTATAACAGATCAGCTTAAAAGTTATTCAGATAGTATATCGTTACACGTACCGGGACATCATAGACATACCATAGGATCGATGCAGTTATCTCTTGATCAAGATATGACAGAAATAACCGGATTAGATGATTATCACCAAGCAGAAACTGTGATTGCGGACAGTGAAATCTCCTTATCTCGTAGTCAGGCATATCAATCCCGTTATTTGATAAACGGTACAACAGTAGGCATATTAGCTATTATTCAGGCACATCATAAACTAAGTGATGAACGGATTGCTATTATGAGGAATGTGCATAAGTCTGTTATCAATGGTTTAGATCTCACAAATACAGAAGCAATCATATTACCTATGGAAGTCTCGGAAAAAACAAATCAATATATCGGTTTAAATTTTGATGAGTTAGATAAATGTGAGTGGGATACTGTGGATTTAGCCATTTTGACATATCCTAATTATTTTGGTGAGACTTTTAATATTTTAGAAGCTATTCAATACTTTCATGATCGTAATATTGAAGTAGTTGTTGATGAAGCACATGGCGCGCATTTCGATATTACTGATGCATTTCCTATGTCTTCTCTTCGTGCAGCAGCAGATTATGTTGTTCAGTCCTATCACAAGACACTTCCTGCTTTAACGATGGGCTCAGTTATCCATTTGAAAAAAGATAGTAAATTAATTAGTGCTACCATTTCCTATCTATCCGTATTACAGACATCAAGTCCTTCGTATTTAATATTATCTAGTCTGGAACAAGCTCATCAATTTTATCTTCATTATAATGACGGCGAGTTTATGCTAAAGCGTCAGCAACTTATTGATGTCCTCCGCCAGGCATTCGAAGTCATTGAAGTATCAGACCCTTTAAAATTAGTGATAAAAAAAGAAGGTTATACAGGAGATGAAATTAAACTATTATTTGAAGACAGAGCAGTATTCATTGAACTCTCTGGCTATGATTACATTTTGTTAGTGCTTCCCCTCTGGCATCGAGATGATTTATATCCTTTTGATGAATTGATCAGACGGTTAAAAACAATTGAGGTTAAAACACGACATAACATGCTTGATATACCTTTTTTGAATCTCAGCAGTGGATTCTATACACCTGTTACCAGTCGGGTTAAATCAGTAAAAATCGATGAAGCTACCGGTTGTAAACTGGCTGAAGCGCTGATTCCTTATCCTCCAGGTATTCCTTATATACTCGCGGGAGAAGTTTTAACTGAACGCCTTCTAAATGTCCTTAAAACTTATGAAAATGTTCATGGTATAATGGATGGAAATATTAAAATAATAGTTGAGGAGTAGTATGACATTGTTTATTACGTTTGAAGGTCCAGAAGGATCAGGTAAATCAACTGTGATGCAGGCTATTGCAGAACGTCTGAATCAACCGCTCATTACAACACGTGAACCAGGAGGCATTCGTATTAGTGAAGCTATCAGGGAACTACTATTATCTGATGATAATTTGATGGATGCTCGTACTGAAGCGTTACTATTTGCAGCGAGTAGACGTCAGCATTTAGTTGAAAGAGTACTGCCTGCGCTTGAGGAAGGAAAACTGGTGCTTTGTGATCGTTTTATTGACAGTTCCCTTGCCTATCAAGGGTATGCGAGAGGTCTTGGAGCAGATGCAATCATGGACATCAATCGATTTGCGATTGAAGAGCACATGCCAGACCTCACCCTATATTTGAAAGTAGCACCCGAGATAGGGCTATCACGTATTAATGATAATGCTCGAGCAACTAATCGTCTTGATAAAGAGTCGCTGGCTTTTCATCAGCTCGTGTGTGAAGGCTATGATTATCTTGCTGAACAATACGACCGTATTGTAACCATTGATGCAGCACGTCCTATTGCTGACGTCATTGAAAGTGCTTATCAAGTCATCCTCGATAAGATGAAATGATATGTTATAATGTGCTATAGAAGATGGTGAGCTGCAGAAATGCAGCTTTTTCGATATAGATGGAGGTTCTTATGATAAACCAGCTGGAAACATTAGCGGATAAAAAAAAGCTCTCACATGCTTACTTACTTGAAGGCATTCAGCGTGAGGATATTAAACAGCAAGCAATGGATTTCGCTGTCCGTATTCTATGTGATGATGCACAAAGTGAATCTCGTATTCGTAGTCACAATTATGCTGATTTTTACTGGTTGGAGACTGAAGAACAAACCATCAAGAAAGATATGATTGAAGATGTACTGCACCGTATGAACCAAAAGCCCGTGGAAGGCCGCTATAAAGTGTATGTTATTGTCGACTTCGACAAACTGACAGTACAAGGAGAGAACTCCATTTTGAAGTTTCTGGAGGAGCCGCCACCGAATACAGTTGCTTTATTACTGACTACTCAAGCAAGTCATATTCTGCCGACTATTCATTCACGTTGTCAGCATATTGTTATACAGTCAAAAAGTACATATGAGCAGATGCTGAAGGATCATATTCATCCGGATTTAGCATCGACACTCTCGGCCCTATCATTTAGTTCAGACCAGGCACAGGGATGGATTGAAGAAAATGAGTTCGAATCAGTGAGACAGGCAACAGTCAAATGGGCTGATATGATGCAAAAAGATAGTCAGATGGGACTGATTCAAATCGTTGAACTGCTGCAAATAGCGAATGAACGGACAGGACAGCTCCTATTACTGGATATGCTGCAGCTTTATTTTCAAGATATGATTTATATAAAAGTTGAGCGATCAGAACGATTAAGCTTTCCGGATCATCAGGTCGCTTTTGAACAGCTGAGCACTAATGTCTCTTTACAGACATTGACGAGATGGATGGATGTCGTACAACAAGGAAAGCAGAAATTACTGCAATATGTAAGTGCTATGTTAGTGCTGGAACATATTGCTATTGAAATAGCAAAGGGGTGAAAGACATGACAGAAATTATTGGTGTAAAATACCATGTCGCAGATAAAACAGAATATTTTATGCCTGACAATGAACAGTATGTACTTGGTGATTATGTAGTAGTGGAATCAAAGAGAGGTAAAGAGCTCGCACGAGTGGTGATCGGCAATCGTGAAGTTGAGGATGATGCAGTTGTGCAGCCGGTTCCTGCTATTAAGCATCGTGCAACGAAAGAAGATTTAGTTAAATACGAAAGCAATATGTTTGATGCAGATAAAGCCTTTACAAGGTGTAAAGAATTAATTGCTAAACATAAGCTGGATATGGGACTCGTCAACGCAGAATACACGCTCGATAAAGGTAAAATTATTTTTAATTTTACAGCTAGTGAGCGTATTGATTTTCGTGAACTCGTTAAAAGTCTGGCTTTTGAGCTGAAGACAAGAATCGAGCTTCGTCAGATTGGTGTACGAGATGAAGCCAAAATACTGGGAGGCATTGGACCATGTGGACGTAGTCTATGCTGCTCCACTTACCTTGGTGACTTTGAACCTGTCTCTATTAAAATGGCTAAAGACCAGAATTTGTCTCTTAATCCTTCTAAAATTTCAGGTGCATGTGGTCGTCTGATGTGCTGTCTTAAATATGAAAATGATTATTACGAAGAGACACGACAAAAATTGCCGGATATCGGGCAAAAGATTGACACACCGGAAGGACCGGGCAAAGTAATTGGACTTAATATTCTGGACGTAACGATGCAAGTGAAGGTTCAGGGCATTGAACAGCCTATTGAGTATCACCTTGATGAAATCAAGTGAGGAGTTAAATAAATGAACAGAGATGAGCTATTGAATGAAATAGTAGAGATGGAGCAGCAGATGAAATTATTGCAGCAGAGCTTCATCTCTCTCAAGCAGCAGACAGTTGAACTTGTGGAAGAAAATGTTGCGCTCAAGCTGGAACGTGATAATCTTCAGAGATTGATTCAGAATCCAAAAAATCAACCTAAAAAAATGAAATCTCTGCAAAGTAAAGATAACCTGGCTATGCTCTATGCTGAAGGTTTTCATATTTGCCGGGGTGAACTGTTTGGTAAACACCGAGGCGGCGGAGATTGTATGTTCTGTCTGAGTCTCCTGGATTCAGATTAAAAAAGGCAGTCGATGCCTTTTTTTAGTGGAGGACACTATGTTAAAAACTAATGAACGTTTAGATCAACTTATTAAAGAGAATATCCGTATTATACAGAATGATGATGTGTTTTCATTTTCTACAGATGCATTACTGCTCGCTCACTTTGTGAAGCCTGTTAAGAAGGGACAAGTAATGGACCTTTGTACAGGAAATGGTATCATTCCATTGCTGCTGAGCGATAAATCAGTAATACCTATCGAAGGCATTGAGATACAGTCCCAATTAGTAGATATGGCCAAACGCTCAGTTGAATACAACGAGTTAAGTCATCAGATTACTATTACTGAAAAAGATTTACGAACTGTGACTCAATCATATAAACCGAGTCAATATGACATAGTGACTTGTAATCCACCTTATTTTAGAGAAAACCAATCTTTTCAGCATTTGAAAGAAGCCCATCGAATTGCACGTCACGAGATCATGTGTACACTGGATGACTGCACTGCTGCAAGTCGTCACCTGTTGAAACAAGGTGGAAAGCTCTATATGGTGCACAGAGCTGATCGACTAGTAGATTGTCTGGTCAGCATGAGGACTCACGGAATTGAACCAAAAACAATCTGGCCGATTTATTCACGCCCTGATAAACCAAACGCCGTAACTGTCGTGATAGAAGCCATTAAAGGTGGGAAATCTGACTGTAAGGTCATGCCGCCATTTTATATTTATGCTGCAGATGGTACATATAGCAGTGAGATGCACGAGGTTTATTATGGCTGAACACTTTATTTACATACTTGAATGCGCGGATGGGACATTTTATACCGGATATACAACGGATCTCGATAGGAGACTCGCTGTTCATAACACAGGCAAAGGGGCAAAGTATACACGAAATCGATTGCCCGTCAGAAGAATATACAGTGAAAGCTTTCCAACAAAAAGAGAAGCCATGCAGCGTGAATATGCGATTAAGCAGCTAACGAGAAAAGAAAAAGAGCAATTGATTAAAGGGGTGAAAGCATGACATTATATTTAGTAGGCACACCTATCGGCAATCTGGAGGATATGACTTTTCGTGCAGTGAGAATCTTAAAGGAAGTGGATCTGATTGCCTGTGAGGATACACGAGTTACAGGTAAGTTGACACATCATTATGGTATCGATACACCGCTTAAAAGTTATCATGAACATAATAAGGATAAGATGACAGAACAGCTGGTTGAGAAGCTGCAGGAAGGCTTATCGATTGCATTAGTTTCAGATGCCGGGCTGCCACTTATCAGTGACCCTGGTTACGAGCTGGTTAATGCTGTGCGTAAGGCCGGACTGCAAGTAGAGACAGTACCTGGCCCTAATGCAGCACTGACGGCCTTAATGACGAGTGGCCTCTCTTCATATTCTTTTTTGTTCTCTGGCTTTCTGCCACGTAAAGACAACGAGAAAACGAGTAAACTCTCGTCTTTAATGAAAGAACCTCACTCGATCATATTATATGAATCACCTTACCGTGTGAAGGACACATTACAGACTATACAGAAGATTGATGAAAACCGAATTGTTTCACTTGGTCGAGAGTTAACTAAGAGGTTTGAGCAAGTCGTCACTGCACCTGTCACTGAACTTTTATCGCAACTGGAAGAACATATTCCTCTAAAAGGAGAATTTGTTATCGTTATAGACGGACAGTATGAAATGATGGAAGAAGAGAGGTGGTGGGCGACGCTATCCATAAATGCGCATGTCGAACATTATATTAAAGATGATTATTCTTCAAAAGAAGCCATCAAGCAGGTTGCGCTAGACCGGAATATGAAAAAAAGAGAAATCTATGATAGTTATCATATTAATAATAAAGGCCCAAGCGCTTAATGCGCGAGGGCCCTTGTTCATTATTTAGCGTTTTTTTCACGTTCTTGAATTTCTTTGATCAGTTGATCTGCGCCTTCTTTACTTAAGACAAGTTTGCCGCCTGCCAGTAAGTAATTATCTTCAGATACATCACCTGTTACAGCACAAGTCATGCTTGGTTTGTATTTTTTTAAAATAATTTTATCAGCATCTGTGTAGATTTCTAAAGCATCTTTTTCTGCGATATCTAAAATACGACGCAATTCGATCGGAATAACGACACGTCCAAGTTCATCAACTTTTCTTACAATTCCTGTAGATTTCATTATATATATCCTCCTGTTGAATCATTTACTAATTCGACATTTTTTATTTAATATTCGACATTTGTCGTATTACGAATATACTACCATAAATATACAATGTCAATAAATATCTATCATATTTTACGTAATGTAACATAATGGTAATAAAGTTCGACAACTATTATTTATTATTAATGTCGAATTTACATTTAAAGGAATTGAATTGTAAGGGTATTTTCTGTATATTAAATACCATAAACAATGAGGAGGACTACGATGCCAAACAATACATTCTATGTGACGACCCCTATTTATTATCCAAGTGGTAAATTACATATTGGCCATGCTTATTCAACTGTGGCAGGGGACGTTATTGCGAGATATAAGCGATTACAAGGTTATGACGTTCACTACCTGACAGGGACAGATGAACACGGTCAGAAGATTCAGGAGAAAGCACAAGCGGCGGGAAAACCTGAAATTGAATATTTGGATGAAATTATTGCTGATATCCAAGCACTATGGAAAAAGCTTGAGATTTCAAATGATGATTTTATTCGTACAACAGAACAAAGACATAAAGAAGTTGTTGAGAAAGTGTTTGAACGTTTACTTGAGCAAGGCGATATTTATCTCGGTGAATATGAAGGCTGGTATTCAGTACCTGATGAAACGTATTACACAGAAACACAGCTCGTCGATCCTGTATATGAAGGTGAAAAAATTGTCGGAGGCAAAAGTCCGGATTCCGAACACCCTGTAGAACTCGTGAAAGAAGAAAGCTATTTCTTTAAATTAAGTAAGTATGCAGATCGTCTCGTGAAATATTACGAAGAACACCCTGAGTTTATTCAGCCCGTCTCCCGTAAAAATGAGATGCTGAATAACTTTATCAAACCAGGATTAGAAGATTTAGCTGTTTCACGTACTTCATTCGACTGGGGTATTAAAGTGCCTTCTAATCCGAAACACGTTGTCTATGTGTGGATAGATGCACTTACAAACTATATTTCAGCTTTAGGCTATTTAAGTGACGATGATGCTTTATTTAAAAAATACTGGCCAGCTGATATTCACTTGATGGCCAAAGAGATTGTTCGTTTCCATACGATTATCTGGCCTGTTCTATTGATGGCACTTGAGCTGCCATTACCGAAAAAAGTATTTGCGCATGGCTGGATTCTAATGAAAGACGGTAAGATGAGTAAGTCAAAGGGAAACGTAGTAGATCCACACGTTCTAATTGATCGCTATGGTCTTGATGCAGTACGTTATTATTTATTGCGTGAATTACCATTTGGTTCAGATGGCGTCTTCACACCAGAAGCATTTATTGATCGTACAAATTTCGACCTTGCCAATGATCTCGGTAATCTGGTGAATCGTACAATTGCAATGATTAATAAGTATTTTGACGGAGAGCTCTCTGGTTATAAAGGACAGCTGCACGAAAAAGATGCTGAACTTGAAGCGCTGGCAATAGAGACAAAAGTTAATTATGATCAGGCCATGGAGTCATTACAATTTTCAGTTGCACTGCAGGAAGTATGGAAACTAATCAGCCGTACGAATAAATATATTGATGAGACGACACCTTGGATTCTTGCAAAGGACGCTGAACAGAAAGAATTGCTGGAAAGCGTGATGTACCACCTACTTGAAAATATCCGTATTGCTGCAGTATTACTGCGCCCATTCCTCACACAGACACCGTACAGAATCTTTGAACAGATAAATCTGAGTGACAGTGAACTTCAAAACTTCTCAAGTATTGAAAAGTATGGTCAATTAAAAGCGATTAAGGTGACAGCTACGCCTGCACCTATCTTCCCACGTCTTGATGTAGAGAAGGAAGTCGCTTTCATTAAAGAGACAATGCAGCCTCCTAAAAAAGAAGAGGTTATAGCTAGTAAAGACGAAATTACAATTGATACATTTAATGAAGTCGAGCTTAAGGTTGCTACAATCATTGATGCGGATCATGTTAAGAAAGCTAAAAAACTGTTGAAAATTCAGGTGGATTTAGGAAATGAAAAGCGCCAGATTGTGTCCGGGATTGCGGAGCATTATAAACCAGAAGATATTATCGGTAAAAAAGTAATTGTCGTAACGAATTTAAAACCGGTTAACTTACGCGGAGAGAAATCTGAAGGTATGATTCTATCTGCTGAAAAAGAAGGACAGCTAACACTGGTGAGTGTTCCTAGCTCAATCAGTAACGGCTCAATCGTTAAATAGGAGTGATGAAATGCTAATCGATACACATGTACACTTAAATGCCGATCAATACGATGAAGACTTACAGGTGGTCATCGATCGCGCACTGGAAGCGGGAATTGACCGTATGATTGTCGTAGGTTTTGATGAGAAGACGATTAAGCGCACGATGACACTTATCGATCAGTATGAATTCATTTATGGTGTAATTGGCTGGCACCCGGTTGACGCGATTGATTTTACGGATGAGTATTATGAATGGATTAAAGAACTTGCCGGTCATCCGAAAGTTGTGGCGATTGGTGAGATGGGTCTGGATTATCACTGGGATAAATCACCGAAAGATATTCAGCAGGAAGTCTTCCGTCGTCAAATTACACTCGCAAAAGAACTGAAGAAACCTATCGTGATTCATAACCGGGAAGCTACACAAGACGTTGTTGATATTCTAAAAGAAGAGAATGCGGCTGAAGTAGGAGGTGTAATGCATAGTTTTAGTGGTTCAACAGAAATTTGTGATGAAATTCTGAAAATGAACTTCATTATCTCATTAGGAGGACCTGTCACATTCAAAAATGCAAAGCAACCAAAAGAAGTGGCAAAACATGTGCCGCTCGACAAGCTCATTGTTGAAACGGACGCCCCTTATCTTACGCCTCATCCTTATAGAGGCAAAAGAAATGAACCTGCTTACGTCAAGCTGGTCGCTGAAGAGATTGCAGACTTACGTGGCATAAGTTATGAGGAGCTTGCAGCAGCTACGACTCGTAATGCTGAACGATTATTTAATCTATGATTATCAGGCAGAAATCCGGCAATGGATTTCTGCCTGTTATGCTATAATGGGACGGGTGATAATATGAAAATAAATGAAATTGTAATCGTTGAAGGAAAAGATGATACGGTCAGAGTGAAGCAGGCTGTTGACTGTGATACGATTGAAACGAATGGTTCAGCTATCAATGAAGCAACGCTGCAGACGATTGAGCATGCAGCTGAAAAAAGAGGTGTCATCATCCTGACTGACCCTGATTACCCGGGTAATAAAATCAGAACGACCATTGAAAAACGAGTGCCAGGTGCTAAACAAGCATTTATTGATGCATCCATTGCACGCAATAAACGAGGTAAAATTGGAATTGAACACGCGCCACTCGCGGCAATTGAAGAGGCGCTGATTAATGTAAGCACCCCGTTCGATAGTGATGTGGAAACAATCAGTAAACAACTGCTGGTCGACCTTGGACTTATCATAGGTCCCGGCGCAAAGGAAAGAAGAGCAAAGGTATGCAGTAAGCTTAAGATAGGTTACTGTAACGGTAAGCAATTATTTCATAGACTTAATGCGTTCGGTGTCACTGAGGAAGATGTAAAAAAAGCGATAAAGTGAGGAAACAGTATGAATTATAAAGATATTGCAACACCGCTCAGAACGAAGATGCTGCTCGATAAATATGGTTTTTCATTCAAGAAAAGTCTGGGACAGAACTTCCTTGTTGATACGAATGTCATCAATAATATCATCAGTGCAAGTGGAATCACTGAGAAATCAGGTATTATTGAAATCGGACCTGGTATGGGGTCACTGACTGAGCAGCTCGCTAAAAGAGCTAAAAAAGTTCTGGCATTTGAAATTGATCAACGTCTGATTCCTATTCTTGAGGATACGATGAGTCCTTATGACAACGTGACAGTAATTAATGAAGATATACTGAAAGCAGACGTTAAAGCAGCGATTGAGACACACTTAAGCGACTGTGAAGAGATACTAGTGGTTGCGAATCTGCCTTACTATATCACAACTCCTATACTCATGGGACTGCTGGAACAGCATCTACCTATTAAAAGTTATGTTGTCATGATGCAAAAAGAAGTAGGAGATCGACTTAGTGCGGTGCCATCGACTAAGAGTTATGGCTCTTTATCCATTGCAGTTCAGTATTATACAACTGTAGAAAAGGTAATGGTAGTACCCAAAGGTGTCTTTATGCCACCACCTAATGTCGACTCGCTCGTCGTTAAATTAACGACATTACCTCATCCGGCAGTTCAGGTAGAAGACGAGGCATTATTCTTCAAACTGACGCGAAGTGCATTTGTACAACGTCGCAAAACCATATTAAATAATTATATGAGTGTGATTAAAGAGAGTAAATTGTACAAAGAAGATATCATCAAATGGCTGGAAGAATCAGGAGTCGAGCCTAATCGACGAGGAGAGAGTCTGTCTTTAAATGAATTTGCAGAATTATCTAATAATTTTAAGCATTTTAACACATTATCAATATAAATATATTGACAACCTCGTCTGGACTTGATAAAATTTAAATTTTATTTGACTAATTACTATAAAAATGATATAATTTTCCTCATAGCGAGGTGGGGTCAATATGCCAAAGACATTAATAGACATCAAAAAAATTCTTGATTGTCAGTTAGGAAACCGTATTGTACTTAGAGCTAATGGAGGCCGTAAGAAGTTAATCGAGCGCCGCGGTGTCTTGAAAGAAACTTATCCATCAGTTTTCATTGTTGAGCTTGATCAAAGCCAGCACAATTTTGAACGCGTGTCTTATACATATACTGACGTGCTGACAGAGAATGTCCAAGTGACATTTGTCGATGAAAATCAAGAGGAATTCCTCGTTCAATAACATAACGAGCAAAGCATATCTTAGGATATGCTTTTTTTATTTGGCGCTCCCAACCATTCATAAATATGATAGAATTGTACTATTAATTTTAAGTGAGGACGAGGGATGATTTACGAAAAAGCACCAGCCAAAATTAACTTAACGCTAGATACACTTTATAAACGTGAAGATGGTTATCATGAAGTTGAGATGATCATGACAACTGTAGATTTAAACGATCGATTGACACTTGAAAAGAGAAAAGATAAGAAAATTGTATTGAAGGTAGAGCATCGATACGTACCGACTGATCACCGTAATTTAGCTTATAAAGCGGCTAAATTGATGATGGATCGCTATCAGATTAAGCAAGGGGTTACTATTACGCTTGATAAAGCAATTCCCATTGCAGCAGGTCTAGCTGGAGGCTCGAGCGATGCAGCCGCTACGCTTCGAGGGATGAACCGATTATTCGAACTTGGCTTATCATTAGAAGAATTAAGTGAGCTTTCAGCTGAAATTGGTTCTGACATTCCTTTTTGTGTGTACGGTAAAACGGCTTTGTGCAAAGGCCGAGGAGAGAAACTGACCCCTCTGCCGAAGCCTCCAGCTGCATGGGTGGTACTCGCGAAGCCTGACATCAGTGTCTCAACGGCAGATGTTTATGGCGCGCTTAAAGTAAGTAGTGAGGATAAAAAGATACCTACTACTCAATGTATAGAAGCACTTGAGACGGGAGATTATCAGCTATTGATTAATAGTCTGGGTAATACACTTGAGAAAGTGACCATTGAGATGCATCCGGTTATTCAATCACTCAAAGAGACGATGCAAAAAGCTGGGATTGATGCGACGATGATGAGTGGCAGTGGGCCTACAGTATACGGACTGGCCAGCAAAGAAAGACAGGCCAAAAGCGTAGTCAATGCGCTGAAAGGCTGCTGCAAGGAAGTCTATATGATTCGTTTACTCGGATAAACTTGAAAAACCGAACGTTTATGTTATATTATATTTAAAACATACGTAAATGAGGCTAAAGAATGAAGTTTAAACGGAGTGAAAGAATTGTCTATATGACAAGCTATTTATTGCGCCATCCTAATGAATTAGTGCCCCTCACTTTCTTTGTACAGAAATTTGATCAGGCAAAGTCTTCTATAAGTGAAGATATTCAGATCATAAAAGAGACGTTTCTTAAAGAGAAGGTGGGTATTATTGTGACGACCGCTGGAGCAAGCGGAGGTGTGACTTTTAAGCCTAAGATGTACAAGGAAGAAGCTGAAAGTCTGATAGAACATCTGATAGAAAGACTGCAGGAAAATGATCGTTTATTACCCGGCGGCTATTTGTTCATGTCTGATATGGTAGGAAATCCGCGGTTACTTGGCCAAGTAGGTGAATTGATCGCGACTATGTATATGGATAGAGAAATTGATGCAATTGTTACTATTGCGACAAAAGGTATATCACTGGCCAATGCTGTTGCAAATATTATGAACCTGCCTGTCGTGGTTATCAGAAAGGATAACAAAGTAACAGAAGGATCTACTGTCAGCATTAATTATGTGTCAGGTTCATCGCGTAAAATTGAGACGATGGTTCTGTCAAAAAGGACATTACCGGAAGGTTCTAACGTGCTGATTGTTGATGATTTTATGCGAGCAGGCGGCTCTATCACCGGCGTAATGAATTTAATGAGTGAGTTTAAAGCGAAGGTTGCAGGGGTATCTGTACTTGTAGAATCTAAAGAAGTAAAGCATCGCTTAATAGAAGACTATACTTCACTGGTTAAATTATCAGATGTTGATGAATATAACCAATCTTTTACTGTAGAAAAAGGTAATTGTCTGAACCATTTTAAATAGAGGAGAATGAATGATGAAATCAATTATTTCTAAAAATGCACCCGCAGCAATTGGACCGTACTGTCACGCAGTTGTTGTGAACAATATGGTCTATACAAGTGGACAGATTCCTTTGACAACAGAAGGCGCTATCGTCAGTGAGGATGTCCAGGCACAAACTGAGCAAGTGATGAAGAACCTTCAGGTTGTACTTGCTGACAGTGGTGCAGATTTCAGTTCGGTCGTAAAAACGACTATTTTCATTAGCGACATGAATGATTTTCCTGTAATTAATGAAGTGTATGGCAGTTATTTCACTGAGCATCTTCCCGCACGCAGCTGTGTAGAAGTCAGTCGATTACCTAAAGACGTAAAAGTCGAAATTGAGGTTGTAGCTCTAGTCCGTTAAGCAAAAATATCCGACAGGGGGCAGCACAAGTGAAAGTAACAGATGTTCGACTTAGGAAAATCGATACTGATGGCCGTATGAAAGCACTCGTATCTATCACCTTGGATGAAGTCTTTGTCATTCATGATCTGCGAGTGATTGAAGGGAATTCTGGTTTGTTTGTGGCAATGCCGAGTAAACGTACACCTGATGGGGAATTCCGGGATATCGCACATCCTATCAATAGTGAAATGCGGCAAGAGATTCAGCAGGCAGTAATTAAAGTTTATGATGAAACACCTGATCCTGCAGTAAATGCTTCAGATGATACCGTGCAGACTTATGAAGGTTCAGAGGATGCGACAAGCATCGAGGCAGAAGGTCTGATTGAAGATGATTCAGAGACAACTGTAGAAGAAGATCTTGAAAAATAATGGATGAAGAATGAGGGCACATACGTGCTCTCTTTTTTTATATCTCCATAAGTGCTTGAAAGTCAGATGGATATTAAATTATAATGGATATAACGCAAATTTTGGAGGCTTTCAATATGACTAAACAAGCAATCATCCTTGCTGCAGGAAAAGGAACACGAATGAAGTCTAAGCTTTATAAAGTTCTTCACCCTGTGACGGGCAAGCCGATGGTTAAACATGTGCTTGATAATATTCGTCAAGCAGGTGTATCAGAAATTGTAACAATTGTAGGCCACGGAGCAGAACAAGTTAAAGAATTACTAAGTAATGAATCGCTTTTCAGTATGCAGTCAGAGCAGCTTGGAACAGCTCATGCCGTGTCTATGGCGAAGGAACATTTAGGGGCACATAAAGGAACTACAATCGTTATTTGTGGAGATACTCCCCTTATTTCAAAGGAGACGATTGAAAACTTAATCGCGCATCATGAGAGAAGTGGTGCTAAAGCCACTATATTATCGGCTAAAACACATCAACCTTTCGGCTATGGACGTATTGTCAGAGATGAATATGGCAATGTGGAAAGAATTGTTGAAGAAAAAGATGCGAGTTTCGAAGAGAAGCTGATAAATGAAGTAAGCTCAGGAACATTCTGTTTTGATAATCAGGCACTTTTTGAAAAACTGGCACTTGTTAAAAACGATAATGCTCAATCTGAATATTATTTACCTGACGTCATCCGATTACTTAAAGAAGACGATGCACGAGTTGAAGCTTATACAACTGAATATTTTGAAGAGACATTAGGCGTTAATGACCGAGTCAATCTTGCGCTTGCAGAGAAGTTGATGAGACGGCGTATTAACCAGATGCATATGTTGAACGGGGTCACTTTAATTGATCCAGATACTACATATATTGATAGTGAAGTAGAAATTGGGCAAGATACGATTATTCATCCAGGCGTTTCACTGAAAGGACGAACAGTCATCGGCACTGAAGTTGAGGTGACAGCCCATAGTGAAATTACGAATAGTACAATCGGTGAGGGTGCAAAAATCAAGCAGTCAGTCGTGACAGACTCTGTCGTTGGAGCGTACTCAAGCGTTGGACCATTTGCTCAGCTGAGACCAGGTAGTGATATTGGTCGTGAAGTGAAAATCGGTAACTTTGTTGAGGTAAAAAAAGCAAAACTGCATGACGAAGCAAAAGTTTCGCACTTAAGTTACATTGGAGACGCTGAAATTGGTGAACGAACTAATGTAGGCTGTGGTTCTATTACAGTCAATTACGATGGTCAGAACAAGTTTAAGACAGTAGTCGGTAAAGATGCTTTCATCGGCTGTAACTCTAACCTGGTAGCACCTGTTACAATTGGAGATGGCTCTTTTGTAGCAGCAGGTTCAACCATTACAGATGATGTACCTGAAGCAAGTCTTGCTTTAGGTAGAGCGCGCCAGACGACTAAAGAGGGTTACTATAAAAAATAAAAGCTGTGGAGGCTGAAAAATGTTATACAACGAAATGAAAGACACGAAATTAAAAATATTCTCTCTCGAAAGCAATCACCCGCTAGCGGATGAAATTGCGAAGCATGTTGGATTATCTCTTGGTAAATCTAGTGTTAAGCGATTCAGTGATGGTGAAATTCAGATTAATATCGAAGAAAGTATTCGCGGCTGCGATGTTTTCATTATTCAATCAACATCTAATCCTGTTAATGATCACTTAATGGAGCTTCTGATTATGATTGATGCCTTAAAACGTGCGTCTGCTGTAACGATTAACGTAGTAATGCCGTATTATGGTTACGCACGTCAAGATCGTAAAGCGCGCAGCCGTGAGCCGATTACTGCAAAGCTTGTTGCGAACTTACTTGAAACAGCGGGTGCGGACCGTGTCATCGCACTTGATCTTCATGCTCCACAGATTCAAGGATTTTTTGATATTCCAATTGACCATTTAATGGGGGAACCTATTTTATCTGAATATTTCCTGAATAAAAAAGATATTGATTTAGATAGTCTGGTCATTGTTTCGCCTGACCACGGTGGCGTTACTCGTGCCCGTAAAATGGCTGATCGCCTGAAAGCACCAATCGCTATTATTGATAAACGTCGTCCAAAGCCTAATGTTGCTGAAGTAATGAATATTGTAGGCGATATCAACGGTAAAACAGCTATTATCATTGATGATATTATCGACACAGCAGGTACTATTTCAATTGCAGCCCAAGCGCTGATCGATAAAGGTGCAAATGAAGTATATGCATGTTGTACACATCCTGTTCTTTCAGGTCCGGCATTTGAACGCATTACAGACTCAGCGATTAAAGAGCTTGTCGTAACGAATTCTATCAATCTGCCACAAGAAGGGCGACCATCTAAAATTGTTCAGTTATCTGTTGCGCAATTACTTGCTCAGGCCATTGTCCGTATATATGAACAGGAATCTGTCAGCAGTTTATTCGATTAATTTTTAAAATGAATGTTTAGCTTTCTCTTAGTGGGGTAATTATGATGTATGAGAGAAAATAAACGTTATGCAAGCAGGTTACCACAACTGATGGGCAGACGTAGGAGTTCCTTAGGATAAGGAACATGAAAGGCAGGATATAAACATGGCTAATTTAAAAGCAGTCGAAAGACAAGGTAAATCTTCACGTTCAGAACTTAATTCATTAAGAGCGACAGGTAACATTCCAGCAGTTATATACGGTTACGGTGCAACTAATACAGCAGTTCATGTCAATAATGCAGATTTCATCAAGGTGATGCGTGAAGTAGGACGTAACGGTGTTATTGAACTTGCATTAGACTCTGGTTCAACTAAAGTGATGGTATCAGATTACCAGATTGATCCAATTAAACAGCAAGTTACACATATTGACTTCCTTGCAATCAATATGAAAGCTGAATTAACAGTGGATGTAACCGTTACATTAACAGGTGAAGCTAAAGGTGCTGAAGAAGGTGGCGTTGTACAACAACCATTATTCACTTTATCAGTAACAGCAACACCAGACGAAATCCCTGAAACAATTGAAGTAGACGTTACTGAATTAAACATCGGTGATTCATTCACAGTTGAAGAATTACGTAATAGCAGAAACTATACAATCAACAATGAAGATGATGAAACAATTGTTACTGTCGTACCTCCAACAGTTGTCGAAGAGCCAGAAGAAGGCGAAGAAGCGGCAGAAGGCGAAGAAGCTGAGAACGCTGAAGCTACTGAAGGCGGAGAAGAAGAAAAAGACGCTGAAGAAAAAGCGGAATAAATATCTTATTATTAACAGACAGCCGGAGGCTGTCTGTTTTTTTATATGCTTAAAATCGGTATAATAGAAATAATGAACTGTAAATGGAGGTTCCTATGAAATGTATAATCGGGCTCGGAAATATCGGGCGTAAATATAATAACACAAGACATAATATCGGTTTCATGGTTATAGATGCTTTTTGTGAGAAGCATGGACTGGAATTAGACAAGCAGAAGTTCAATGGCTTGTACACCATTGCTACGATTAATGGCGAGAAGGTGCTGCTGATAGAACCTATGACTTATATGAATGCATCTGGTGAAGCAGTCCGTCCGCTTCTGGATTATTATCAGGTCCCGACAGAAGATATTCTCGTTCTTTATGATGATCTGGATATGCCGCCAGGGCGTCTGCGTTTAAGACCAAAAGGGTCAGCAGGTGGACATAACGGCATTCGTTCACTTATTCACCATTTAGGGAGTGATGTATTTAAACGTATTCGTATCGGTATTGGAAGACCACCAGGTCGAATGAAAGTACCAGATTTTGTGCTGCAGAAATTTTCGGCAGAAGAGATGATCACTATGGACCTCGTGATAGACCGCACGATAGAAGCATGTGAAACTTTTTTATCCGGAGAACGATTTGAAAATGTTATGAATCAATATAATGGTGATGTGAATTGAAACCTATCATTTCCAATATTGTTCAGCGAGATCAGCGCTTTAAGGAATTATCAGAAGTCTTCAGCCAGAAGAATTTACTGATTACCGGTCTTAATCCTTCAGCAAAAGCAGTGATGATGGCTGAGCAATATTTAGCACATGACCGCCAGATGGTGATTATTACGAATAACCTTTATCAGGCAGAACGACTCGAAAATGATTTAGGCCAGCTTATACCGGCAGATGAACTCTATAAATATTCGGTCCAGGATATTATGATTGAGGAATTCTCTACGAAGAGTCCAGATTTAATGAGTGAGAGAATCCGGACATTGACTCGTCTGTCTAATGACAGTAAGGGTCTATTTATCATACCGATCAACGGACTTAAGAAATTGCTGAGCCCGAAAGAATTATTTAAAGTTCATGTGATTCAATTACAATTAAGTATGGATATTGAACTTGAAGCTTTTCAGCAGCAACTTGTCGATATGGGATATATCAGACGCAATCAAGTGACAACAGTAGGCGAATTTTCCGTTCGCGGTGGTTTAATTGATGTATTTCCGATGATCGGACGTCCGATTCGTATTGAACTGTTTGATACAGAGATAGATAGCATTCGCTATTTTGATGCAGATACCCAGCGATCAGAAGAAAATGTTGAACGTGTTGAGATTACAGCTGCGAGTGAGTTTATTTTTAACGATGAGCAGATTGAGCGGATAAGAACAGGTCTAAAAGCAGCACTCGACGAAACTGAGAAAAAACTATCAAAAGAAGCAAAGCAGGATCTGCATGAAACTTATGACAATTTGATTTCACATTCAGCTGAGCTTCTGGATCATAATATTTTAAGAAGAGCGATTAAATTTGCTTATCCGGAAGAAACGACTATCGTCGATTACTTAATGCCGAATGCACTTGTCGTAGTAGATGAATATAATCGTGTGAAAGAAGCGGAACAATCGATGACACGAGAAATAGAAGAATTTCAGCAGTCGTTGATTGAAAGCGGTCGTGGGTTTATCGGTCAGCGCTTTATTAACGACGATGCTTTTCATCAATTACTGAATCATTTTACGACTACTTTTTTCACTCTTTTCACTGCAACGATGCCTGTCAAGATTGAAGAAATCGTAAAGTTTTCATGTAAACCAGTTCAGCAGTTCTATGGTCAATATGATCTGATGTTTTCAGAATTCGACCGTTTTAGAAAGCAGGATTATACAATGGTTGTTCTCGCATCCAATCCAACACGTAAAAAGAAAATACAGGATATGCTGCTTGATATGCAGTTACCTGTTGCAGTTGAACGCACGGCGGAACCGGGAATTGCAATTATTACAAGTGGTGATTTATCGGAAGGTTTTGAATTACCTTACATGAAGCTTGCAGTGATTACAGAGCGCGAGCTTTTTAAGCTACGTAAAGAGAAACCGAGACGTAATCAAAAAAAGCTATCCAATGCTGAAAAAATAAAATCTTATCAGGAACTCAATGTGGGTGACTACGTTGTACATATTTACCACGGGGTAGGACGTTACCTGGGTGTTGAGACGCTTGAAGTTAATCAGATTCATAAAGATTATATTAAGATTCAGTACAAAGGAACGGATCAGCTTTTCGTACCTGTTGATCAAATGTCCTATGTCCAGAAGTTTGTCGGCTCAGAAGATAAAGAACCTAAGCTGAATAAAATGGGCGGTACAGAATGGAAGAAGACGAAGGCAAAAGTCCAGCAAAGTGTCAACGATATCGCGGATGAGTTGCTGAAACTTTATCAGGAACGTGAACGTGTAGCAGGCTATCAATTTGGTCCTGACACCGAAGAACAGAATACTTTTGAAATGGACTTTCCTTATGAACCAACTGAAGATCAGGTGCGTTCACTTGAGGAAATTAAAGAAGATATGGAAAAAGTGAAACCGATGGACCGCCTACTATGTGGCGATGTGGGTTATGGTAAGACAGAAGTAGCTGTTCGTGCAGCATTTAAGGCAGTGATGGACGGGAAGCAAGTTGCGTTTCTTGTGCCGACAACGATACTCGCACAGCAACATTACGAAACGATTCTGGAACGGATGCAGGACTATGCAGTTGAAATTCAGATGATGAGTCGTTTCAGAACAGCAAAGGAAATCAAAGCAACAAAAGAGGGCTTAAAATCTGGTTTCGTCGATATTGTGGTGGGTACGCATAAATTACTAAGTAAAGACGTGATTTATAAAGATCTCGGTCTGTTGATTGTGGATGAAGAACAGCGGTTCGGTGTAACACATAAAGAAAAAATTAAAGCATTGAAAACCAATGTCGATGTACTCACGCTTACAGCAACACCGATTCCGAGAACTCTGCACATGAGTCTGCTCGGTGTACGAGATCTATCTGTTATTGAAACACCGCCTGAAAACCGCTTTCCTGTACAGACTTATGTACTGGAATATCAGCATAACTTCATTAAAGAAGCGATTGAGCGTGAGTTAGCACGTAATGGGCAAGTATTTTATCTCTATAATCGTGTTTCTACTATTTACCAGAAAGCGGAACAACTACAGACGATGCTGCCGGAAGCAAATATTGCTGTTGCGCATGGTCAGATGTCAGAGCGAGAATTAGAAGAAACTATGCTCGGCTTTATCAATGGTGAATATGACGTGCTCGTCACAACGACCATTATTGAGACGGGTGTTGACGTGCCGAATGCGAATACGCTTATTATTGAAGATGCAGATCGTTTCGGACTCAGTCAGCTTTATCAGCTTAGAGGACGAGTCGGCCGGAGTAATCGTATCAGTTATGCTTATTTCCTGCATGCACCGAACAAAGTACTGACAGAAGTGGCAGAACAGCGACTGCAGGCCATTAAGGAATTTACTGAGCTCGGTTCTGGATTTAAGATCGCTATGCGTGACCTCAACATCCGGGGTGCTGGTAATCTGTTAGGTCGACAGCAGCATGGCTTTATCGACTCAGTAGGTTATGATCTGTATTCTGAGATGCTGCAGCAGGCAGTGAACGAAAAACGAGGGATTGAGCCTGAACAGCGACGTCCAGAAATAGAAGTCGATGTGCAGGTGGATGCCTATATTCCAGCTGAATATATTCGCGAGGAACAAGCAAAAATTGAATTCTACAAGAAGCTCCGTCACATTCAGACAGAACAGGAACTGCTGGACGTTATGGATGAGATGACCGATCGTTACGGTGATTACCCTATCGAAGTGGAGAGACTGCTGAACATCGTTAAAGTTAAAATCAATGCTTTCCAGTTAGGGATTACGAATGTGAAAGAAAAGCCTAAGGAAATTGAGATAACGGTATCTGCAGCTTCGACGGCTAGAATAAATGGTGAGAAGCTCTTTAAGGATAGTGAAAGTTTTGGACGAGACTTAAAAGTAGGCGTCACTGACAATCAGATGTTATTATCTTTAAAAAAACGGGGCAACTGGTTGCAATCACTCGTACAGTTGACCGATGTTATGCAAGGAAGTATTGAAATCAATGGCGAGGAATAGTGCCTTTAATTCAGTCATTGTACTGACAGTGACCATGCTGCTCGTGAAAATTCTGAGCGCTATTTACCGTGTACCTTATCAAAATGTGTTAGGTGATGCAGGTTTATATGCCTATCAGCAAGTATATCCTGTTGTAGCCATTGTCGCAGTTTTAAGTTTGAATGCTATCCCGAGTGTCATTAGCCAGTTCAGCAGTGAGTATGCGAATAAAGTTTATCGATTACTGAGCATCAGCAGTCTAGGAATCTTAATGGTCCTGCTGTTACTCAGTGGTTTCATTGCAAAGTTGATGGGAGATCCTGCCCTTACAACGATGTTCAGAGTTTCTCTTCTCGTACTCCTGCCGTTTAGTTTCGTTGCGGTGGCACGAGGAGAGCTACAGCGAGCAGGTGATATGAAGCAGATCGCCATCTCACAACTGATCGATCAGATGTTGCGGGTGTCTGTTATTATGCTGGCTATCTATTTATTTACGCGAGGATGGTCTATTTACGAAAGTGGCATGCTCAGTTTATGGGGTTCATTTTTAGGTTTAAGTGGTGCCTGGCTCTATTTGAAAAGTAAAAAGAAAACAATAAAGCCTGAAAGTCGTCTTCAGCCGAATGAATTGAAGCAATTCCTGCTGCTTACTTTATTTTATGCGCTAAGTTATCTAATTATGATTCTATGGCAGCTAGTAGATAGTTTTTCGGTATTAAATCTGTTGAAGCAGGCGGGTTACAGTCTGGCTGAAGGTAGAGAACTAAAAGGGATTTATGACCGAGGTGCCTCTTTTATACAGATGGGATTAATCGTCACGACATCATTTGCACTTGTTTTAATCCCTCTTTTGGCTGAAAGTAAGCGTATGATGAGGTTGAAGGAAATGAATCATTATGCAAGTTCAGCACTGAAAATCACTATTATTTTCAGCAGTGCAGCAAGCATTGGACTCCTAAATCTGATCAAACCATTCAATCTCTTTTTATTTAAAAGTGATACACAGGCACTGACACTTGCTGTCTATATGCTTGCTATTATTTTTGTATCGCTTATTATTATGTTCACAGCAATGCTGCAGATTACGGAGGACTATGCTGTACAAGGTTTAGGTGTAACAGTGGGACTGCTGATGAAAATTGTGCTGAATATACTCCTGATTCCACGTTTTGGTATACTAGGAGCAGCAATTGCCACAGTCAGTGGACTAATAGTCTATGCCTGCATTCTGTACAGTAAAATCGCAAAAGGTTATACATGGGCATTTAAAACCTTTTTAGTGCGCTGGACATTGACGCTTGTCCTCATGTCAGTAGCATTACAAGGGATTGTTCTGTTACCTTATAGTGATAGAATGAGTGCGTTGCTCGTTTCACTGTCAGGTGTCTGTGCAGGTGTTGTGATTGTTCTTTTTGCACTGATTAAGTTTAGAATAATAACAGCTGAAGAATGGATGCTTCTGCCTTTTGGAGATTATATCATTAGATTTATGAAGTGAGGGAAAGCATGAATAAAATAACAGTTATCGGTCTTGGTAATTATGGAATTGACGAACTGCCGTACGGTATATATAAACTACTGACACAGAACAGAAAAGTATATGTTAGGACAATGAAGCACCCCGTTATTGAGGCATTACCTGAAGTAGACTGGCATAGTTTTGATGCTATCTATGAAAAACATGATCAATTTCCAGCAGTGTATCAGGAAATTGTAGATGTATTGAGTGATGCGAGTGAAAATGAAGATATTCTATATGCAGTGCCGGGCCATCCAATGGTAGCAGAGTCTACTACTCAGTTACTGCTGGAGCGAGGTAAAGACATAGAAATCAAAGGCGGAAAAAGTTTTATTGATGACTTGTTCACTGCGGTAAAAGTAGATCCTAATGATGGCTTTCAGATGCTGGATGCAACGGCTTTTGATGGACGTCAGCTGAACATACGCATCGGTTTAGTGGTCACGCAGGTGTATGATCAGATTGTGGCAAGTGATCTCAAGGTGACACTGCTTGACTATTATCCAGCGGAACATCCTGTTAAAGTGATAACAGCTGCAAGAAATGAAGGCGCAGAAGTAAAGGAAATTCCGTTGTTTGAACTGGATCATGACTTTGAAGAAAGCAATCTGACGAGTCTCTATATTCCACCAGCAGAAGGACAGGGCCTGTACGGAGAAATTTCAGAACTGCATAGTGTAATGACTATACTTATCAGCCCGGAAGGTTGTCCGTGGGATCAGAAGCAGACACATGCATCGCTACGCCGTTATCTGATTGAAGAGAGCTTCGAATTTATGGAGGCAGTCGATGAAGATGATATCGAACACATGATTGAAGAGCTAGGTGATCTGTTGCTGCAGGTCGTATTCCACGCCGCACTTGCCAGAAGAGATGAATCATTTGATTTGAGGGAAGTCACTCAAGGCATCACAGATAAAATGGTGCGTCGCCATCCTCATGTATTTAGAGACGCGGTCGTCAATAATCTTGATGACTTAACACAGGTATGGGAACAGGAAAAGAAAAATGAAGGTAAGAAAAAACGTGAAGTTAAGATGGAGAAACAGTTCGCTGATCTCTTCATGACACTCTACGATAAAGTAAAAGAAGGCGCTTCTCTAGAGGAAGCGGTGAAGGAGGTTAATTATGAGACTTGATAAATATTTAAAGGTGTCACGTCTGATTAAACGTCGTACACTGGCGAAAGAAGTAAGCGATCAAGGTAGAATCACAATCAACGGCAATGTAGCTAAAGCATCTTCAGTTGTTGCGGTTGGAGATGAACTGGTTATCCGACTGGGTCAGCGCATCATCACTGTAGAAGTAACCGGGTTATCAGAACATGCCACTAAAGATAATGCGAAGCAGATGTTTGAAGTGAAAAAAGAAGAGAAAATTAATTCTGCGCCAGAATAGGAGGCAGATTCATGGCTCGTAAAGTGAAACAAATCGATAATGCTTATACTAGAGATAGAAGGATTCAGCTGAAAGTAAGTAAAGTTGTCCGGAAGAGACTGATGGTCTTTGGCGGGTTCCTGCTTGCGATATTATTATTTCTGTCTATTCTGCTTATTGTTCAGATGAATCAGAACCGAGAGTTGAAGACGGCTTATCAGACTAAAACTGAAGAGCTCAAGAAATTAAAAGACCGTGAGATGGCACTTAAAGAAGAACTTAAGCAGTTAAACAGTAAAGAATATATTACAAAAGTTGCGCGTAGTGAATATTTCCTGAGCAATGATGGTGAAATTATTTTTAAACTGCCGGAAGAAGACACAGAAAAATAGCGAGTCGGTTGTTATTTCCTAGGATGAAGCATATAATAAGTTAAGGATAAAATATCAGGAGGATTTAGCAAACTTATGTCAATTGAAGTCGGTAGTAAGTTAAAAGGTAAAGTTACAGGTATTAAGAATTTCGGTGCGTTCGTTGAATTACCTGAAGGTAAAAGTGGCCTTGTCCATATCAGTGAAGTCGCTGATAGCTATGTAGAAAATGTAGCGGATCATCTGCAGATGGGACAGGAAGTAGAAGTTAAAGTTCTGTCAGTCGGAGATGATGGCAAAATCAGTCTGTCGATCAAGAAAGCAAAAGATCGTCCAAAACCGCAAGCAGCACCAAAACAAGAGAAGAAGCCCGAAGATTTCGAAAAGAAACTTTCTAATTTCCTTAAAGATAGTGAGGAAAGACTTACTTCTGCAAAACGCCAGACAGAACGTCGGGGCGGAGGCGCGCGCCGTTAGTCACTAGTATGAGTAAAAGATTGTCTCGAATGAGGCAGTCTTTTGTTATTTCAGGAGGTGCAGAATGGAAACTAAGTGGAGACGAACAGATCATGTAGCCATTGCCGTCTCTGGTGGTGTGGATTCAATGGTGCTGCTTGATAAAGTCAGATTAACTGGTCGCTATAAAACTTTAACTATTCTGCATATCCATCATGGATTAAGAGCGCAATCCGATGAAGAAGCAGAGATGATTCAGACCTATGCGGAGAAGCATCAGCTGAAATTTCTGATGCACCGAATCCCTGCTGACTATTTTAATCCTCATCACAGTATACAGAATGCTGCACGGGATTACCGCTATCAGTTTTTTGATGAGATGATCAGGCGTCATAATATTGATTGTCTGCTGACGGCTCATCATCGGGATGATCAGAATGAAACTATTTTATTTCGGTTACTCACAGGTCGCTTCTTTACACAGCCCCTTGGAATGGCAGCGGAGACTGAGGATAGAGGTTACACAATCTATAAACCACTACTTAATGAATCCAAAATTGAATTGTACGAATATGCTGAGGAAAATAAGGTGCCCTATAAAGAAGATCAGTCGAATAGGGCAGCGGATTATACGAGAAATGCGATCCGGCTTCAGCTGCTGCCTGTCATCGATAATATTGACCATCTATCCGCTGACCATCTTTCTGAGCTGGCAGAATGGCAGCAGGAGATGCTGTCACTTGTGGAGATGCAGGCATATACAATTATTGAAGTCTTTACAAGCAGAGGGTACTACAACCGGCAGGAGTTCAGTCAGCTGCCTAAAGCAGTCCAGCGACAAGTCTTGATAGGGCTTTCGCAGCAGGAGAAAAAATTCATTTCACTATCGCATCATTATCTGGACGAAATCATCCGAGTCATCACAAGTACAACTTCACAGGCTGACTATGTATTGACGGAGCATCTGTACTTCGTAATAGCATATGACAAGGTGTATTGCATGGAGCAGAGTAAGCTCGTTAAGACGCTCGATATTTCATTACCCGGGCAATATGAATTTAATGGCTATATGATTGAACTAATAGAGCCGATAACTGATATAATCAATGTAAGAGTGTTGCAGCGAGGTGATAGAATCAAAATGAATGGTCACAGTCAGAAACTCAATCGAATCATGATTGATGCGAAGGTGCCGAATGCATTACGCAGTCGGATGCCAGTCATTTCCGTTCAGAATGAGATTATTGCAGTCGGACACTTGAAACGGAATCAACATCCAGTCAATGAAAAGCTTATCATTAATTATAAAGGAGCAGAATAATATGCATAATGATATTGGAAGTATTGTATTAACAGAGGAACAAATTAAAGCTGCCTGCCAACGTCTCGGTAAACAATTGACAGCAGACTATCAGCATACCGTACCTTTATGCGTGGGTATCTTAAAAGGCTCTGTCTTATTTATGACAGACTTAATCAAAGAAATTGATACTCACGTTGAAATGGATTTTATGGATGTATCGAGCTATCACGGCGGCATGGAATCAACAGGAGAAGTGAAAATCCTTAAGGATTTAGGCACATCTGTTGAAGGACGTGATGTAATTATTATTGAGGACATTCTTGAGACAGGTACAACCCTTAATTCAATCATCGACCTTCTGAGTTATCGAAAAGCTAACTCTATCGAAATTGTGACCTTACTCGATAAACCTTCAAAACGCAAAGTGGATATTCAGGCAAAATATGTGGGTGAAAAAATTCCAGATGATTTTGTAGTGGGTTACGGACTTGATTACCAGGAAAAGTATAGAAACTTACCTTATATCGGATTGCTTAAGGAAGAAGTCTATCGTTAATTTGAATACTTTGACTATTTTTGATTTTTTAAGTTTAATTAGTAGAGAGTTAATATCAAAATATGTTAAAATTTCATCTAGCTTTACAAATGAGTAGGAGGACAATGTGAATGCAAAAAGCCTTACGTAATGTCTTGATGATAGCCTTGTTTGGTATCGTCATTTTTGGGGTTTTCTCTTGGATTAACGGTAACGGTGCCTTGCCGAAACCTATCACATATACTAAATTGATGACTGAACTTGAGAAGGGTAATGTTGAAGAACTGACATTACAGCCTGAACAAAACGTTTATTTAGTGAGTGGTAAGTTAAAGGATGCCAAAGAAAATGAATCATTTACTTCAGTTGTACTTTATAACAACGAAGAAGATTTAAAGCGTATTACTGATATCGCTGAATCTAATAAAGGAAAAATGGAATTTAACATCAAACCAGCTGATAAAGATAATGTCTTTTTAGGTTTAATGTCGACTTTACTGCCTCTTTTATTGCTTGCTTTCTTCGTTATCTTCTTTTTATCACAATCGCAAGGTGGCGGCGGTGGCGGCCGTGTGATGAACTTCGGTAAATCTAAAGCTAAACTTTATGATGACAAAAAGAAAAAAGTCCGCTTTACAGATGTTGCAGGAGCGGATGAAGAGAAACAGGAACTTGTTGAGATTGTTGATTTCCTAAAAGACAATCGCAAATTCAAAAAAATGGGTGCACGTATTCCCAAAGGTGTCTTACTCGTCGGTCCTCCAGGGACAGGTAAAACGTTGCTTGCACGTGCAGTGGCTGGAGAAGCGGGTGTACCTTTCTTCTCAATCAGTGGTTCAGACTTCGTTGAGATGTTCGTCGGTGTCGGTGCAAGCCGTGTTCGCGATTTATTCGAAAATGCGAAAAAGAATGCCCCTTGTATCATCTTCATCGATGAAATCGATGCAGTCGGTCGTCAACGTGGTGCCGGTGTCGGTGGGGGTCACGATGAACGTGAACAAACATTGAACCAGTTACTCGTTGAGATGGACGGCTTCGGTGAAAATGAAGGTATTATCATGATTGCCGCGACCAACAGACCTGACATTCTTGATCCGGCATTACTTCGTCCGGGTCGTTTTGATAGACAGATTCAAGTTGGACGTCCTGACGTTAAGGGTCGTGAAGCGGTTCTTAAAGTACATGCGCGTAATAAACCGCTTGATGAAACTGTGGATATTAAGGCACTCAGTCAGCGTACACCTGGTTTTTCAGGTGCAGATTTAGAAAACTTACTGAACGAAGCTGCTCTTGTAGCAGCGCGTCAAGGCAAAGAAAAGATCGATATGCGTGATATTGATGAAGCGACAGACCGCGTTATTGCAGGTCCTGCTAAGAAATCACGTGTGATCTCTGAGAAAGAACGTAATATCGTTGCCTGGCATGAAGCAGGTCATACAGTAATCGGTAAAGTGCTGGATGAAGCAGAGATGGTTCATAAAGTAACAATCGTTCCACGTGGCCAGGCTGGCGGCTATGCGATGATGTTACCAAAGCAAGATCGTTACTTCATGACAAAACCTGAGCTACTCGACAAAATTGTCGGTTTACTGGGTGGGCGTGTTGCGGAAGAAATTACTTTCGGTGAAGTTTCTACTGGCGCACATAATGACTTCCAACGTGCAACAGGTATTGCTCGTAAAATGGTTACTGAATATGGTATGAGTGATAAACTTGGACCTCTTCAATTCGGTACAAGCGAAGGCGAAGTTTTCCTTGGTCGTGATATGGGTCATGAACCTAATTATTCTGATCAAATTGCTTATGAAATCGATCTTGAAGTCCAACGTATTATCAAGGAATCTTATGAGCGTTGTAAGCAGATTCTGACAGAGCACCGTCCACAACTCGATCTGATTGCTGAGACATTATTAGTCGAAGAGACATTAGTGGCGAATCAGATTGATAGTTTATTCCATCAAGGGACATTGCCAGAAGTGAGTTATGATGATTCACACCTCTATCATATGGATGATGACCGTGTTAAAGTTCGTACAACCGATGAGCGAGTCATTATCAAGGATAATGAAAGTGATGCAACTGTGGAAAATGACAAAGTGGGCTCATCTTATGAAGACGTGAAACGTGAACTTCAGGATGATGAGGAAACTCGAGATGAAAATAATAATGAGCCGGATCCGAAGATTGACCGATTAGATAAAGACAAATTTTAATAGATAATCCCTTTCCTCTTATCGCAAGATGAAAGGGATTTTTTAAAGGAGAATATAAATGACACAAGATTATTTAGTTAGAGCGCTTGCATTTAATGATGAGGTACGTGCATTTAGCGTACGTTCAACAGATACTGTACAGGAAGCCCAGGCGAAACATTATACATGGCCGACTGCATCAGCTGCACTGGGTCGTTCGATGACTGCCGGACTGATGATGGGTTCTATGCTTAAAAATGAGGAGAAATTAACTATTACGATTAATGGTGGAGGTCCAATCGGCCAGATTATAGTAGATGCCAATGGTAAAGGTGAAGTGAGAGGTTACGTTACAAATCCTCAGACACACTTCGATTTAAATGAACACGGTAAACTGGATGTGGCACGTGCAGTGGGTACAACTGGTTCACTTAATATTGTAAAAGATATTGGTATGCGTGATTTCTTTACCGGTTCTACGCCGATTGTTTCAGGTGAACTTGGGGAAGATTTTACTTACTATTTTGCGACGAGTGAGCAGGTACCATCCGCAGTCGGATTAGGTGTCCTGGTGAATCCTGACAACAGCATTAAAGCGGCTGGTGGATTTATTATCCAGCTGATGCCAGGTGCTTCTGAAGAAACGATTAGCGCGATTGAACAGCATATTGGTATGATGGAACCTGTCTCAAAACTAATCGATAAAGGCTTATCGCCGGAACAAGTACTGGAAGAAGTACTCGGTGAGGACAATATTCGTATCATTGATCGCATGGATGTAGAATTCAAATGTAATTGTGGAAAAGAGAAATTTCTGACAGCTATTAAAGGGCTAGGGACAGCTGAAATCGATAGTATGATTGAAGAAGATGGTGGTGCAGAAGTAGAATGTCATTTCTGTCGTGAGAAATATCATTTCAATGTTGAAGAACTAGAGGCATTAAAGGAAGCTTAATCCTTTTAAGTCCAGTAGAGAAATGTTACACTTAATCCGATAACAATACTATGTTTTGAGGTGGATATAAATGAGTAAACGCGTCAATAATATTACTGAAGTAATCGGCAACACGCCGCTCGTTAAATTAAACAAAGTGGTTCCAGAAGGAGCTGCTGATATTTATGTCAAACTTGAATATCAAAATCCTGGTTCATCTGTAAAAGATCGTATCGCATTAGCAATGGTAGAAGCTGCTGAAAAAGAAGGTACACTGAAACCGGGAGATACGATTATCGAACCTACATCAGGTAATACAGGAATCGGGCTCTCGATGGTCGCAGCAGCAAAAGGTTATAAAGCTGTACTCGTAATGCCTGATACAATGAGTCAGGAAAGACGTACACTTTTACGTGCTTACGGAGCAGAACTTGTTCTGACACCTGGTGCGGATGGAATGAAGGGCGCTATTGCCAGAGCGAACGAGTTAAAAGAGGAGAAGGGTTACTTTATGCCACAGCAATTCGAAAATATGGCGAACCCTGAAGTTCATAAAAGAACAACGGGTCCTGAAATTGTGTCTGCAATGGATGGTCTGTCAATCGATGCATTTATCAGTGGTGTCGGTACGGGTGGTACACTTTCTGGAGCGGGCAGCGTCATTAAGGAGAGTCATCCGAACGTAGAAATAGTAGCAGTAGAGCCTGTTGATTCACCTGTCCTGAGCGGTGGTAAGCCGGGGCCTCATAAAATCCAGGGAATCGGTGCAGGATTTGTGCCGGGTACGCTTAACACAGAGATGTACCAGACTGTCATGCAGGTAGGCAACGAAGAATCTATGGAAATGAGTCGACGTGTTGCGCGTGAAGAAGGAATTTTAGGTGGTATTTCTTCAGGTGCAGCGATTCACGCAGCGATTAAGAAAGCAGAAGAACTGGGCGCAGGTAAGAATGTAGTCGCTATTTTACCAAGTAATGGCGAGCGTTACTTATCTACACCTCTCTATGCTGAATATCATTAATTTTTAATTTTCGGGCTATCTGATTAGAGATAGCCCGTTTATTTGTTATAATTGATACATTATGGAGGGTGAGACGATGACTTTAATAATGGGAATTTTGAACGTGACCCCGGACTCGTTTTCAGATGGTGGCAAATATAATAGTGTGGAACAGGCTGTCAGACGTGTAGAAGAGATGATTGAAGAAGGCGTCGATATTGTTGATATAGGCGGCATTTCGACACGTCCGGGTTTTAAGGAAATATCAGTGGAAGAGGAGCTGGAACGTGTAATAGATGTCGTAAAAGCTATCCGTTCCTATGATGTCCTGATTTCTGTTGATACATATCGCAGCGAAGTAGCTGAGGCCGTATTGAAAGAAGGCGCTGATTTTATTAATGATCAATGGGCGGGGAAATATGATCCTGCTATTTTTGATGTTGTAGCAAAATACGATGCAGGTATTTTTCTCATGCATAATGCTGAAGAAGAACTCCAGACAGATGATATTATGGAAACGATGATTGATGATCTGCTCATGCAGGTGGACCTTGCACTTGAAGCGGGTATTAAAGAGGATAATATCTGGCTTGATCCGGGTATCGGCTTTGCTAAATCTCGTCAGCAGGAGCTTGAAGTGATGAGACGTCTTGATGAGCTATGCAGTGTGGGTTATAAAGTGCTGCTCGCTACGAGTCGCAAAAGGATGGTGAAAGAACTGCTCGATGATGGTCTGCCGGCTGATAAAAGAGATGAGGGAACAGCAGCTACGACAGCGTGGGGTATTATGCACGGAGTTGAAGCTGTGAGAGTTCACAATATCTCAATGAATAAAAAGCTTGCTAAAGTCACAGACCGGCTGAGAGGAAATTATAATGGATAATATTTTTCTTAATGGTATGAAATTTTATAGCTACCACGGCGTGTTTCAGGAAGAAAATAAACTGGGACAGATTTTTATTGTGGATGCGGTGCTATCACTTGATTTAAAAGAAGCGGGGTCTACTGATGACCTTGAGGCCACTATCAATTACGGTGAAGTGTATGATCTGATTGATCAAGGGATGAAAGAACCTTCTAAACTGCTCGAACATGTAGCGGAGCGAATCAGCACCGTATTATTTAGCAAGTATCATCGCCTTGAAGAAGTGAAGATTAAAATAACTAAACAAAATCCACCTATCGCTGGTCATTATGATGGAGTGGGTATTGAAATCCATCGTGTGAGGTAGTATAATGTCTACTATTTACTTGAGTCTTGGCAGCAATATAGGAGACCGTGCAGCACAATTGAGGAAAGCACTTGAGCTATTAGGTAATGAAGTGCAGGTCGATACAGTATCATCTGTCTATGAGACGGCACCAGTAGGGGGCGTCGAACAGGCAGATTTTTATAATATCTGTGCAGTAGTCACAACTGACCGTTCACCTGAAGAAATGCTGTTGCTCTGTCAACAGATTGAAAAACAGCTAAATCGTGTAAGAATTGTACACTGGGGGCCGAGAACAATCGACCTTGATATTCTGATGATTGATGAACAGATTGTTGATCAACCCGACCTTAAAGTCCCTCATCCTTATATGACAGAACGCAGTTTTGTATTGATTCCGCTTGCAGAAATTGCAGCTGATGCTATACACCCCGTGCGTAAGCAACCCATCAAGGACCTTGTATTTGAAGATCGAGATGTAATGAAAACTAAAGTGAGGCTATAATTATGTGGAAAATTGGCGATATTGAAATCAATAATAAAGTCGTACTGGCTCCAATGGCAGGTGTCTGTAATGCGGCATTTCGTCTGACCGTAAAAGAATTCGGTGCTGGGCTTGTCTGTGCAGAGATGGTCAGTGATAAGGCGATATTATTCAACAATGAAAAAACAATGAAGATGCTGTATATCGATGAGAATGAAAGACCATTATCTCTTCAGATTTTTGGGGGTGAAAAAGAGACGCTCGTTGAAGCAGCGAAATATGTAGACCAGAATACCACAGCAGATATTATCGATATTAATATGGGCTGTCCGGTGTCTAAGATCATTAAATGTGAAGCAGGCGCACGCTGGCTGCTCGATCCACCGAAAATCTATGAAATGGTGTCGGCGGTAGTAGAAGCAGTGAGTAAGCCCGTTACTGTTAAGATGCGTATCGGCTGGGATGACGATCATATCTATGCAGTAGAAAATGCGAAAATGATTGAGAAAGCAGGCGCTTCTGCCATTGCCGTCCATGGACGAACACGTGTGCAGATGTATGAAGGCCACGCAGACTGGAATATCATCAAGCAGGTTAAAGAAGCGGTCTCTATTCCGGTTATCGGTAATGGCGATGTTACATCACCAGAACGCGCTAAACAAATGCTGGATGAGACAGGTGTGGATGCTGTTATGATCGGACGTGAAGCGCTAGGTAATCCATGGATGATTTATCGTACCGTTCACTATCTTGAAACCGGAGAACTGAAACCAGAACCTTCTATCTCTGAAAAGATGGATGTCGCTGTTCTTCATTTGGATCGTCTTATCCATTTAAAAGGGGAAAAGATTGCTGTTATGGAAATGAGAAAACATGCTTCATGGTATCTAAAAGGTATTAAAGGTAATGGTAAGGCACGAAAACTCATCAATACAGCAGAGACACGCGATGAATTAGTTGATATACTAAGAACATTCGAGCAACATGTGCTAGACGAAACTAAAGTAGCAGAAGGAGTGTAACAATGACTGAAGAATTAAATGATCAGATGCTCGTCCGACGTCAGAAAATGCAGGATTTAATTGATCTTGGAATCGATCCTTTCGGACAGAAATTTGAACGTTCAGCAACTGCAGCAAGCCTGACTGAACAATGGGACCAGTTCTCAAAAGAAGAGTTACATGATAAAGAAGAAGAATCACATGTCACGATTGCGGGCCGTATTATGACAAAACGAGGCAAAGGTAAAGCAGGGTTTGCACATCTTAAAGACTTATCCGGACAGATCCAGATCTATGTCCGTAAAGATGCAGTCGGAGATGAACAGTTTGATTTATGGAATAATGCTGATTTGGGTGACATCGTAGGAATTGAAGGTGTGATGTTTAAGACTAATACAGGTGAATTATCTGTTAAAGCGAAATCATTTACGATGCTTGCTAAAGCACTTCGTCCATTACCGGATAAATTCCACGGTCTTCAGGATGTTGAACAACGCTATCGTCAGCGCTATCTTGATCTGATTACGAGTGATGAGTCTACACAGACATTCATTACACGTAGCCGTATTATTCAGGAAATGCGTAACTACTTGAATCAAAAAGGATTCCTTGAAGTAGAAACGCCTATGATGCACGCGATTGCGGGTGGTGCGGCTGCGCGTCCATTCGTCACACATCATAATGCACTCGATATGACGCTTTACATGCGTATCGCGATCGAACTTCATTTAAAGCGTCTGATTGTCGGTGGACTTGAGAAAGTCTACGAAATAGGTCGTGTATTCCGGAATGAAGGAATTTCTACGCGTCATAACCCTGAATTTACAATGATTGAGCTGTATGAAGCATATGCGGACTATAATGATATTATGGATTTGACAGAAGAACTTATCGCTTATCTTGCTGAAAAAGTGACAGGTTCAACAACAGTCACTTATGACGGGGAAGAAATTAATCTTGCACCGAAGTGGCGCAGATGGCACATGGTTGATGCAGTTAAAGAATACACAGGTGTTAACTTCTATGATGTTAAGTCTGATGAAGAAGCGCATCAACTTGCAAAAGAACATGGTATTGAAGTCAAACCAACAATGAAATATGGTCATATCCTAAATGAATTCTTCGAACAGAAAGTGGAAGAACAACTTGTGCAACCTACATTTATATATGGCCACCCTGTAGAAATCTCACCACTTGCTAAGCAGAATCCAGAAGACAAACGATTTACAGATCGTTTTGAGCTCTTCATCGTACGTCGTGAACATGCCAATGCCTTCACTGAACTGAATGACCCTGTGGACCAAAGACAGCGTTTTGAAGCGCAGATGGTAGAGAAAGAAGAAGGCAACGATGAAGCACATGAAATGGATAATGATTTCATTGAAGCGCTTGAGTATGGTATGCCACCAACAGGCGGGCTAGGCATCGGTATTGACCGGCTTGTTATGTTGCTGACAGATTCAGCGTCTATCCGCGATGTCCTTCTTTTCCCTTATATGAGACATAAATAATTGATAAAATACTGTCGCTTAGCTGGCAGTATTTTTTTATGCAAAAAATATGATGAAAAGTATTGACTTTGTTTAAGAAATTATATAATATTAAAAAGTCGCTTGAGACAGGAAACAAACATTCTTAAAGCAAACGTAAAGTTTGTTAATGGAGTGTAAAATTTACTGTTGAAATATTAATAACAAGCGCGTATAATTCATTAAGTACTGAAATTTGCCTGGTGACGATGGCAGAGAGGTCACACCTGTTCCCATACCGAACACAGAAGTTAAGCTCTCTAGCGCTGATGGTAGTTGGACTTACGTTCCGCGAGAGTAGGACGTTGCCGGACAGATTCATATCGGAGGATTAGCTCAGCTGGGAGAGCATCTGCCTTACAAGCAGAGGGTCGGCGGTTCGATCCCGTCATCCTCCACCATTTAATATTATGCCGGAATAGCTCAACTGGTAGAGCAACTGACTTGTAATCAGTAGGTTGAGGGTTCAAGTCCTTTTTCCGGCACCATTTCTTCTTGAGCCATTAGCTCAGTTGGTAGAGCATTTGACTTTTAATCAAAGGGTCAGAGGTTCGAATCCTCTATGGCTCACTATTAATAATTTTGCGGAAGTAGTTCAGTGGTAGAATACAACCTTGCCAAGGTTGGGGTCGCGGGTTCGAATCCCGTCTTCCGCTCCATTATTTCTAAATTAACATCATACTTATTCATAAGTCGCCGGGGTGGCGGAACTGGCAGACGCACAGGACTTAAAATCCTGCGGTAAGTGATTACCGTACCGGTTCGATTCCGGTCCTCGGCACCATTTAATTTTATAAGCGCCCGTAGCTCAATTGGATAGAGCGTTTGACTACGGATCAAAAGGTTAGGGGTTCGACTCCTCTCGGGCGCGCCATTTATTTATTAGCTACGGGAAGTAGCTCAGCTTGGTAGAGCACTTGGTTTGGGACCAAGGGGTCGCAGGTTCGAATCCTGTCTTCCCGACTTACTAATATATGGGGGCTTAGCTCAGCTGGGAGAGCGCCTGCTTTGCACGCAGGAGGTCAGCGGTTCGATCCCGCTAGTCTCCACCATTTATTATTAACATGAACATTGAAAACTGAATGACAATATGTCAACGTTAATTCCAATAATTTGAGTAGCATTTATGCTATTCCCAAGAGTGACTGGCTCAAGCAGTCAAAGAGCTTTATCAAGCAATCTATTATGGAG
>NZ_SCWE01000006.1 GCF_004359505.1 Macrococcus hajekii | reverse complement strand
ATCACCAACGGCGACAGTAGTCGACAACGGCGACGGCACGCACACAGTGACGATCACAAATCCAGACGGCACAACAACGACGACAGTCATCAAAGATGGTGTTGACGGAGTAGACGGTAAAGATGGTCGTTCAATTACTGCTTCTACTGAACCGGGTGTAGGACCAAATGGTGAAGCTGGTTCATGGTTAATCATCTACGAAGTAAACCCTGATGGAAGTCAAGGAGCTATCATAGATCGTCAATTTATCGCTGATGGTAAAGACGGTGTCGATGGGAAAACACCTACTGTTGAAACAACAAATGTTATCGATGCAAATGGTAATATCGTAGGCGTTAAAATCATTGTTCGTGATGGTGCTGGTCATATTGTAGGTGAGAACTATATCTATAATGGTAAAGATGGCTTGAATGGTACGAATGGTGTTGACGGTAAAGACGGCGTCGATGGCAAAGATGGTAAATTAATTACTGTTGAAGTAATTAATATCCGTGATGCTAAAGGCAATGTCATCGGTCAGGAAATCATTTTCCGTGATGCTGCAACTGGTGTAGAACTTGATCGTGGTCAAGTTTACAACGGAGCAAATGGAGTAGACGGTAAAGATGGTAAATCTCCTATTATTGAAACAACAAACGTATTAGATAAAGATGGCAATGTTATCGGAGTTCATGTGTTAGTTAAAGATGGAGATGGTCATGTTATCGGTGATCACATTATCTACAACGGAACAGATGGTAAAGATGGTGTTGATGGTAAAATGCCAACTATCGAATCTACTAATGTAGTCGATAAAGATGGCAATATCATCGGTGTTCGTATCATCATCAAAGATGGCGACGGTAAAGTGACTGGAGATCATATCGTTTATAACGGTACTGATGGCAAAGATGGACAATCTGTAACTGTTGAAGTTAGAGATGTTCTTGATGCAAACGGTAAAGTCATCGGTCAAGAAATCATCTTCCGCGATAAAATAACAGGTGTTGAGATTGATAGAGGTATTATCTATAACGGCACAAATGGTACTGATGGTAAAGATGGTGTTGATGGTAAAGATGGTGAAACTGTAATCGTTGGCGGCGGAGATGTTGATATCGATATCGACAATGAAAACAACAATAATAACGTCAATATCAACGTAGTTGGGGCTTATGTGAATCAAGAAGGACACTTAATCATCCGATTATCAAATGGTACAACGATTGATGCTGGTAATGTTAAAGGTGAAGCAATCACAATCATCAATACGATTGTTGATGCTGATGGAAATACAATCATCAACTTCAGTGACGGTACTTCAATCACTGTTCAAGCTGGTCAAAAAGGCGATGCTGGAACTGATGGTAAGGACGGTAGATCAGTTGTCGATGTAACAATCGATAAAGATGGAAATCTTGTTATTGTTTACAGTGACAAAACAACTGAAGTTATTGGTAAAGTAACAGGTGAAAACGGTACTGATGGTAAAGATGCAATAAGTATCGCATCCACTATCATCGATAGAAATGGACACCTCATCATTACTTATACTGATGGTAAAGTTGTAGATCTTGGAAAAGTAACTGGTCAAGATGGACGTAGTGTGACTAACACCATCGTCAACAATAAAGGTGAACTTATCGTTATCTACAGTGATGGAACAATGGATAACCTGGGTGTTATCGTAGGGCCTAAAGGTGAAGATGGTAAGTCCGCTTATCAAATCTGGCTTGACCAAGGTAACAAAGGTACAATTATCGACTTCCTTGAATCATTAAAAGGACAAGACGGTAAAGATGGACAGGATGGTAAAGGTATTATAAACATCACTGTTAACCAGAATGGCGACCTTGTTATCAATTACACAGATAATAGCTCTCAAGTAATTAATAATTACATCACAAATAACAATAAAGGCATTCAAGATGCTAAGATTGATAAAGATGGTAACTTAATCATCACATTGATTGATGGTACAGTGATTAATGCAGGTGCTGTTAATATCACAAATAACTACATTGATGAAAACGGACAGGACATTGTACATGTTGCTAATGTCTACATCAATGAAAAAGGTGAACTTGTGATTGTCTATAGTAACTACACAGTAGTTAACTTAGGTCAGATCTGTGGATGTGGCGATGATTCAGAACCAGGTAAAGAAGACGGAGAGACACCGACGACTAACCCAGGTAAAGAAGACGGAGAGACACCGACGACTAACCCAGGTAAAGAAGACGGAGAGACACCGACGACTAACCCAGGTAAAGAAGACGGAGAGACACCGACAACTAAACCAGGTAAAGAAGACGGGGAGACACCGACAACTAAACCGGGTAAAGAAGACGGAGAGACACCGACAACTAAACCGGGTAAAGAAGACGGAGAGACACCGACAACTAAACCAGGTAAAGAAGAAGGAGAGACACCGACAACTAAACCAGGTAAAGAAGACGGAGAGACACCGACAACTAAACCAGGTAAAGAAGACGGAGAGACACCGACAACTAAACCGGGTAAAGGAGACGGAGAGACACCGACAACTAAACCGGGTAAAGGAGACGGAGAGACACCGACAACTAAACCGGGTAAAGAAGACGGAGAGACACCGACAACTAAACCGGGTAAAGAAGACGGAGAGACACCGACGACTAACCCAGGTAAAGAAAATCATAACCAGTCAGTAGTTCCAACAGAACCATCTACCTCAGTTCCTGGTAACCATACATCAGAACAACCAGTCAATTTAGATCAATTTGTACCTGTAAACAGTACAGAAGAATCAACGAGTCCACTTGTAAAACCATTGCCGACTCATATGAGCAATAATACAAGTGAGAAAAAATCACCTGTCTATCAGGAGTACAAAGAAGAGAAAGTCAATGAACTTCCAGATACAGGTGAAATTCAAGGTTCAGGTTTAGCTTCTGCAGCAATTGCTGGAGCAGGTGCATTGTTCTTATATAGTTCTCGTCGTAGAAAAGAAACAGAAAATCATTAGAAAAGAGTGATGTTCATGACTGAAGAGAAAAAAGGCTCAATTTCGGGTACTGTTAAAAGTATCAGTAATGAAACAGCTGAACAGTTAAAATCAAAGAAGAACAAAGAAAAGAAAGAAAGTAAATAAGCAGTATTTAAGCACAGGACATTTGTCCTGTGCTTTTTTGATTGAAAAAGATACACTTTCTTGTCAATATAGTTTAATATATATGAGTAGTACATATAGATGACTGAAAATGTATTTTGAAAGTAGGGAGTTTAATGGCAATTAAGAAAGCCACTGAAAAGGGTCTTGTATTCTTTAAAGAAGTTAATAAAATCAGAACTATACTTGATGAATTTTTGGAAGAAGATCAATTGAATATTTATGATATTGAATTACTTTTTATCATCTGTCAAAATGAGCAAATTGAGTTACGTTCTATTATTCAGCAGCAGTTGATTAAGACGAATCAGATTAATAGATCGGTAAAAAAACTATTTGAAATGAAACTGATTGATAAAAAACGTTTGCCAGAAGATGAGCGAACAGTCCGTTTATATATTAAGGCTTCTAACCGAGATAAAGTAGAAGCACTACTCATCAATTTCAGTAATAGAATTTCTGAAGCTGGTTTAGTAAATTAAAGAAAATAATTTTTAAATAATTTTATTTATAAAAATGTAGCTATTTTCATCATTCTTATTTAAAATTGAAATGTAAGCGATTTCATTAAGGGGTGAAATAGGTGAATGATTTTAACACAAAGGAAATGAGTATTGGATGGGCTTTACTCCCACTTGTCTTCATGATTGTCAGTATGTTTGGTGCGGTTTATTTTTTTGAACTAGCTCCGCACATTCCTTTGATGATTGGTACAGCTATTGCGGCACTTGTTGCTTATCACCATGGATTCAGCTGGGAAGAAATAGAAGAAATGATGTATAAGGGAATCAAGCTTGCACTTCCAGCTATTATCATCATTATTCTAGTGGGACTTGTAATCGGGGCATGGATTGGTGGCGGAGTTGTTGCGACTATGATTTATTATGGACTTAAAATCATTACACCTTCTTTGTTTCTAGTCACCATATGTGTGATTTGTGGTATTGTTGCTCTCGCAATTGGATCTTCATGGTCTACGATGGCTACAGTAGGTGTGGCAGGTATGGGGATTGGCTTAAGTATGGATATTCCAGCTGGCATGATTGCTGGAGCAGTAATATCCGGGTCTTACTTTGGGGATAAGATGAGTCCTCTGTCTGATACAACGAATCTCGCAGCAGGTCTGACTGGTACTGATTTATTTGATCATATTAAGCATATGTTTTATACCACTATACCAGGTCTTATTATTGCACTTATCACTTATTTTTTCATTGGCCGTCAGTTCAGTAGTGGACACCTCGATGTTAAAAAAATTGATGCGATCAGTTCAGGCATGACAACACAATTTTATATCACACCATGGCTCTTGCTTATACCGGTAGTGGTAATCTTGCTTGTCGCATTTAAGGTACCTGCTGTACCTGCGCTTGTAGTAGGTATTCTTCTGGGTTTTGCGGCCCAGATTTGGGTGCAGGGAGATTCATTATTTAATGCAGCATCGACTTTACAGCAAGGTTATCAGATGAAATCAGACAATAAGTTGTTAACCGAACTCTTTAATAAGGGCGGGCTTGAATCGATGTTTTTCACGATATCAATGACGATTGTCGCGATGACGTTCGGAGGTATTTTAGAGTATAGCGGTATGTTGACTGCTATTATCAGAGTGATTCTGAAAGTTGCACGTAATACGGGCAGTCTCATTGCAACAACTGTACTGAGCTGTTTTGCCACAAATGCTACGTGTTCAGAACAGTATATTAGTATTGTAGTGCCGAGCCGTATGTATATTAAGGCATATCTTGATAAAGATCTGCATCCTAAGAATTTATCACGTGCTTTAGAAGATGGCGGAACATTGACCAGTGTCTTTATTCCTTGGAATACATGTGGTGTCTTTATTTTAGCTACATTAGGTGTACAGGCTTACGAGTATGGTCCATATGCCATACTGAATTATGTGATTCCATTTATCTCAATTATTTACGGTTATACAGGCTTTAAAATAGTGAAAATGACAGATGAAGAAAAAACATATTATACACAAAAAGCATTGGGTTAGAAGATACAGCGGTTATACAGCTGTATCTTTTTTATTTGAAGTCGGACATCTGTCTGGATTCCATCCCACAATCGAGGCAGATATATAGACCTTGCTGATCGACGATATTGTAATGAGGACAGTTATTTTTATCATTTACGGCTGTATTTTGTGTAGCATGTGCAATTTCATCCGGGGTCATCTGTTCCATTGATATCTCTCCTTTTTATATTTATATCTATTTATACCCTGCTTATAGAATTTCACTTTATTTTCATTTTATTTTCATGCTAGTGTGATAAAGTAGATATAAATAAGTTGTGCAAATTAGAAGAGGTGGAAAAATGAAGAGAAAAGGGTGTTTTGGCTGGTTGGTTGGCATTGCCCTCGTTATCTTGCTGGTTGCAGGAGGATTATTCGGCTATGCGTATTTCAAAGTAAAGGGAACAGCAGATTCCATACATGAACCCATTGCAGGACGTGAAAAATCTGATTTAAGAGATAAAGCAGTTGATATAGAGAACAAGGACTCGATATCTGTCGCTTTATTCGGTGTTGATGCAAATGCAACACGCTTATCTGAAGGCGATCATGGTCGTACGGATACCATCATTCTTCTCAGTATTAATCCGAATAATAAGAAGACTGTCATGGTCTCTATTCCACGTGATACGTATAGTGAGATGGTTGGACATGGAACGAATGAAAAGATAGCACATGCCTATGCTTATGGTGGTGCAGAAATGGCAGTAAAATCAGTTGAAAAATTGATGAATGTACCGATTGATTATTATGCTGCAATTAATATGGATGGCATGCAGGAATTAATCGATACAGTAGGCGGCGTAGATGTCACGAGTAATGCGACATTCAGTGCACAAGGCGAAAGTTTCGTTAAAGGCCAGCAAGTTCATCTGGACGGTGAGAAAGCCCTTATCTTCATCAGAAGCCGCAAAGAAGATGGTGCAGGAAACGACTTCGGCCGTCAGGAGCGTCAGCAGATTGTCATTCAAGGTCTTGCTCATAAGTTACTCTCAGCTGAGTCTATCACTAAAGTAGATGGTATACTGCAGGCAGTACAGAAAAATATAGTAACAGATATGTCATTTTCAGATTTGACATCTCTGCAATCTGGTTATTCAAAAACATTGAATAATGTAGAAAAATATCAACTTGAAGGAACGGGACAGACAATGGATGATGGTCTCTGGTACTTCATGGCAGACGATGCAAAGAAAAATGAAATTTCTACTATTTACAAAGAAAACTTAAAATAAAAAAACAGGACTTCCTTTTAAAGGAGGTCCTGTTCTATATCATCTTACGCACAGTCAGCTGATAGATGATATTGATACAAACTGCAGAGAGTAAGATAACAATAAGCGCGAAATGTTGAGGCTGTCCTGTTTCGATGCCATATAAAGTGATGAGCAGCATTGCAGCCGGCAATAAAATATTAACAAGTTTAAAAGCGTTATAAAGACCTGTGAAAATAACGATCATTTCATTTTTACTGAGTGTTTCAATCAGTTTATCATCAAAGTGATCCTCGAAATTGCTGGGCAGATTTCTCTCAGGATAGAGCTTATTGATCATCCCGTAACCATAGTAGCGTAGAAAGATGACAACTAAGAACACGACAACACTGAGTATGCCAAGCCATAGAGGGACTTGATTCAGTGTCACCATTAAGAATGCTGCAAGAGCTACATAGAAAGAAATAATCAAGGCAATGTTCATCAGAGAAAACTTCTTAAATGATTGTCGGTCTTGCTCATAATGTTCAAGGGATGGATTATTATCAACTTTATACGCAGCAGCACTATAAAGATAACCTAATATACCGGCAATCACAGCAAGAACAGTTAAAATGATGACAAATGAATCAGAGTGAAATAAATCATTCGCCGGTATTTTCCAGAATCGCATAGTAAAAATAACGATAGCTGCTACAATGACGCAAATAACAGGAACTAAATATTTTTTCGACATAAATTTCTCCTTTTAAATGTAGTATACCCAATAAAAAAGGGTAAAGACATAATAACAATAAATTATGGAGGATGATTAATATGGCTAACACTAAAAAAGCTTCAACAAGTAAAGAGAATAAAGTGGTATCAGCTCTTAATCAGCAAGTTGTAGATTGGACAGTCCTTTATACAAAACTTCACAACTATCACTGGTACGTTAAAGGACCTACCTTCTTTGCTTTACATGAAAAGTTTGAAGAACTTTACAATCAAGCGGGTACATATATAGATGAACTTGCAGAACGTATTTTAGCGATTGGTGGACATCCGGTTGCAACGCTTAAAGAAGCACTTGAATTATCGGTCATCAAAGAAGCTAAGAAAAATCTGAGTGCCGAAGAAATGGTGAGCGATTTAGCAAAAGACTTTGACAAACTGATTGCTCAGTTAAAAGAAAGCCAGGAAACTGCTGAAGCTGCTGGTGACGAAATGACAGCTGATATGTTCCTCGGTATGATTACAGACCTTGAGAAACATAACTGGATGCTAAAATCATATTTAGGATAATAAACGTTTAAGGTATACAGCTTGCTGTATGCCTTTTTTTGTTTATATGAAGTTGAAGCGGTATAATAAAAGTAAATCATACTTAGGAGGTTTCATCATGGAACTAGCAAAATATATTGATCATACATTATTGAAAGCAGAATCAACGACAGCACAAATCGATAAATTGGTTGCTGAAGCAAAGGAGTACCAATTTAAAAGTGTCTGTGTCAATCCAGCATATGTTCAGTATTGTGCGGAACGATTAAAAGGAACTGATGTACTGGTGTGTACAGTAATCGGCTTTCCACTGGGCGCAACTACAACAGCTGTAAAAGCATTTGAGACGACAGATGCCATTGAAAATGGAGCAGGCGAAGTAGATATGGTGATTAATATTGGTGCGCTTAAAGAGGGCAATGATGACTATGTCTATCAGGATATAAAAGCAGTGGTGGATGCTGCAGCAGGTGTTACAACAAAAGTCATCATTGAAACAAGTCTACTGACAGATGAGGAAAAATGTCGTGCATGTGAACTGGCGAAAAAAGCAGGTGCTTCTTTTGTCAAAACATCAACAGGTTTCTCAACAGGTGGTGCTACAGTAGAAGATGTAAAATTAATGCGCGACACAATAGGACCTGATATGGGCGTCAAAGCATCAGGCGGTGTTCGTTCATTGCAGGATGTAGAAGGTATGATAGAAGCAGGTGCAACACGTATCGGTGCAAGTGCTGGTGTTGATATTCTAAAAGGACAGCAGTCTACAGAAGATTATTAAACTAAGGAGGTCTTCATGATGAGAATGGTCGATGTTATTGCAAAAAAACGAGATGGCGGCAAGCTGACAGCTGAGGAGATTAAGTTTTTTATCCAAGGATATACTCGTGGAGCAATTCCGGATTATCAGGCATCAAGCCTGGCTATGGCTATTTATTTTCAGGATATGGATGATGATGAGCGTGCCGACTTGACGATGGCAATGGTTGAAAGTGGCGATCAGATCGACTTAAGTGAAATTGAAGGAATTAAAGTTGATAAGCATTCAACAGGTGGTGTAGGAGATACGACAACCCTCGTACTTGCACCTTTAGTTGCAGCACTTGATATTCCTGTAGCTAAGATGAGTGGTCGTGGACTAGGTCACACTGGCGGTACAATTGATAAATTGGAAGCAGTAGAAGGGTTTCATGTTGAAATTTCAGATGAAGAGTTCGTTCGTCTTGTGAATGAAGATAAAGTGGCAGTAATCGGACAGACGGGCAACTTAACGCCAGCTGACAAGAAGCTGTATGCACTACGTGACGTTACAGGTACAGTAAATAGTATTCCTTTGATTGCATCCAGTATTATGAGTAAAAAAATAGCTGCAGGCTCAGATGCAATTGTACTGGATGTCAAGACGGGTGCAGGTGCCTTTATGAAAACGGATGAAGAAGCGGAGAAGCTTGCACATGCAATGGTTAAAATTGGTAACAATGTGGGCCGTCGTACAATGGCGATTATCTCTGATATGAGTCAACCGTTAGGCTATGCAATTGGTAATGCACTCGAAGTCAAGGAAGCGATTGAGACGCTACGTGGTGAAGGACCTGAAGATTTAACGGAACTTGTATTAACGCTAGGCAGTCAGATGGTTGTATTAGGTGGCGGTGCTAAAACGCTTGAGGAAGCACGGGAAAAACTACAAGATGTCATCGATAACGGTCAGGCGCTCGAGAAATTCCGTACTTTCCTGACCAATCAGGGAGGCAATGGAGATGTGGTAGATGATGTAACGTTATTACCACAAGCTTCATATAAGATTGAAGTACCTGCAAGACAGACGGGTACTGTCAGCAGTATAGTGGCTGATGAAATTGGTATTGCGTCTATGCTTCTCGGAGCAGGTCGCGCAACAAAAGAGGATGTTATCGATCTTGCAGTTGGGCTTATGCTTCGTAAAAAGGTGGGTGACAAAGTCGAAGAAGGTGAGTCACTTGTTACGATTTACGCTAACCGCGAAGATGTAGAAGAAGTAAAAAATAAAATTTATGACAATATTGAAATCAGTGATGCAGCACAAGCGCCCAAATTGATTCATACAATCATTACAGAATAGGAGCAGATAATATGTTCAAACGTATTCACCTTATCGTCATGGATTCGGTTGGTATCGGTGAAGCACCTGATGCCGACAAGTTTGGTGATAGTGGCAGCCATACTTTAAAACACACACTGGAAGGCTTCGAGGAAACTCTTCCGAACCTGGAACGACTAGGACTTGGTAATATCGCTGGTTTACCTGTTGTAAAACCTGTTTCAGAGCCGCTTGCTTTTTATACAAAACTGAGTGAAGCATCTGTCGGTAAGGATACGATGACAGGACACTGGGAGATTATGGGACTGAATATCGATCAGCCATTTAAAGTATATCCAGACGGTTTCCCGGATGCGCTCATCAAAGAAATTGAATCACTTTCAGGCCGTAAAGTAGTCGCAAATAAACCTGCATCAGGTACAGCTATCATTGACGAGTACGGAGCGCATCAGATGGAGACAGGAGACCTTATCGTCTATACATCTGCAGACCCGGTGCTACAGATTGCAGCGCATGAAGATATTATACCGCTTGAAGAACTGTATGATATCTGTGAAAAAGTAAGGGACTTAACGAGAGATCCCAAATATTTAATCGGCCGTATTATCGCACGTCCGTATCTAGGAGAACCCGGACATTTTACCCGAACTTCTAACCGTCATGACTATGCCCTGAAACCATTTGGACGTACTGTCATGAATGAATTGCAGGATGCAGGGAAAGATGTCATTGCAATCGGCAAAATCAATGATATTTATGACGGGGAAGGTGTCACGGAGTCTATCCGCACGAAAGATAATAGTGATGGTATGGATCAGTTGATGAAAGTGGTGGATAAAGACTTCGAAGGACTAAGCTTCCTTAATTTAGTTGACTTTGACGCATTATTTGGTCATCGTCGTAATAAAGAAGGTTATGCGAATGCCATTAAGGAATTCGATAATAGACTTGGAGAATTATTGCCACAGCTGCGTCATGATGATTTATTGATTATCACAGCTGACCATGGCAATGATCCGACGGCACCTGGGACTGACCATACTAGGGAATATGTGCCACTTCTGATGTACAGTCCGGCTTTAGGTAAAGGACGTGAACTGGAAGGACATTCTACTTTTGCTTCAATTGGTGCGACTGTTGCCGATAATTTTGATGTCAATCTGCCATCATTCGGAACTAGTTACTTAGGTGAATTGCATGATTAGACGACTTCTATATGGCACAGTTTATGCAACCGCGGGAGTATTACATTTTCTGCACGAATCCTCTTTTAGAAAAATAATGCCACCGCAGCTTCCGTTTAAAAAGGAAATTGTATATGTGACAGGTGTAATGGAGATATTCTTCGGTCTATACATGTTGCTGAAAAAACCAGGTAAGTGGTTTAAAACGCTGCTTAAATTATTCTTGGTAGCTGTATTTCCTGCCAATGTCTATATGGCGCTGAAAAAAATTGATTTACGTGGTAAACAATTACCAACTCCCTTGTTATGGGCTAGATTACCGCTACAATGGTTTTTAATTAAAGAGACTGATAAATTATAATGATTAACCTCTGGTCAGGATCCAGGGGTTTTTATTTCCTGTAGAGGTTACAGTAAAGGAGAGAATTAATGAATGGAAATGAGTGAAAAGGGTATAGGTGTATAAAAAGGAAAAGAGGAATTAATATGAGCTGTCCCTATCATTATGAAGAAAAGAAAAAATCAAAGCTACCCCTCATAGCAGGTTTAGCTGTTGGCGCCGTATCTATCGGTTATACATTGTTCAAACAACAATCAGCACATAAAGGACAGGATGAGATGAAATCATTTAACAAAAAAGTCGGTCATGAATTTTATATGCCTCACTTCATGGTAAAAAATGTACGCCTGGAGACTGCAGAGACAACATTAACTGTTAATGTCGATTACCGTATTAATAAAGTTCTGAATGATTATCTGGTTAACAATCGTCCAGATTATTATTTTAAACTTATATTACCTGAGCAATATCAGTCACTATTTGAAGAAAACGAAAGAGTGATTAAAGGAGAAGATCTTGTCGGTGGCGAAGATCGTGCTGATTATACCGTGTCGTTCCAGTTTGAAGCGAAACCACAGACTAAATCAGATGAAATTAAAGCGATTGAAGTATCAGATAAAATTCAGATGACAATTCTTGATGATGAAAATAATGTCTTGAATGATTTTCCTGACGTTTATAACGCGGCAAATATTATTCGTTATTAAAAAAGTAGCAATTTGCTACTTTTTTTATATACATTTATAAGTATAGGGCATGTAAGTGGTATAATAACACTGTAAGTAAAATAAGAGGGGGTACGTTAATGAAAAGAGTAGTTGTGCTTGTATTAATGTTAGGGCTTATTTTAGCAGGGTGTGGAGGTCTCTTACCAAAAGGAGATAGCAGTAATTCTACACAAGACGATAATGGAAAAAATAAAGAAGGTAAAACGGAAATTAAATTCTGGTCATTCTGGGGATCTGATCCAAGAAAAGCGACAATCAATAAGATTATTGATGACTATAACAAGTCTCAGGATAAAGTGGTGGTTAAATACACTTATCTGCCTTGGGGAGATATCTGGACTAAAAATCTAGCGGCCGTTGCAGCAGGTAATCCCGCTGACGTCGTTATCAATGATATTAATTCTACAGCTTTACGTGGACTTAAAAACCAAGCTGAGGATATCACTGACTTAGCTCAGAAGGATAACTTAGAAGGTCAATTTTCAAAAGAACTTTGGCAGGCATCTCAGCATGAAGGTAAGGTTTATGGTATTCCTTTCAACACTGATACTCGTATTTTATTCTATAACAAAGATGCGTTTAAAGAAGCAGGACTCGATCCGAATAAGCCGCCTGAAACATGGGAAGAACTTGAGAAATATGCAACTATGCTCGATAAGAAAAAGGGAGACACTTATGAGCGTATTGGTTTCTATCCGCTTTTTGGTGTCGGCCCTGATATTTGGCTGATGAATAAAAAACATCAGAACTATATTGACGATGAAGGTAAAGTTACATTAAATACACAGGAAAATATCAATACGATGAACTGGTTGAAGAAATGGCAGGATAAGTATGGAACTGATGTCCTCCAGAAATATCAGGCAAAGTTTGACAGTCAGCAAGGTAATCCGTTTTTTGATGGTTCCGTTGCAATGATTGTCAAAGATCAAAGTTTTGCGACGCAGCTTGATGATTTTGCAAAGGATATTGATTACGGTGTAGTGGAATTACCGGCAGCTACTCAAGGCGAGGAACAGACGAGCTGGGGTGGTGGTTTCGTTGCAGAAGTGCCTAAAGGCTCAAAACATAAAGAAGAAGCTTATGATTTTATTAAATATTTAACAAATGAACAGAACCAGAAACTATGGGCTGAAGAAACCTTTGATCTTGTAGCGAATGAAAAAGCGGCCGAAGCAGCAGGTAAGAATTTAACAGGTAACAAGCAACAGGCATATCAGACAGCAGTTGATAATATGAAGCAGACTATTCTGACACCTGTGCCAGTAGATGCGCCTGAATACTTTAATTTAGTCAATCCACAGCTCGATAATATTATGCAAGGTAAGAAGTCTCCTGAAGAAGGGCTTGAGAAGGCCCAAAAAGATGTAGAAAAACTGGTTGAACAGAACAGAAAATAGGAGGTAGCCATGAACAAGAAATATAAAGACAATCTAGCAGGCTATTTCTTTATTTCACCTTGGATATTCGGTTTCCTAGTGTTTACACTAGGACCGATTCTTTTTTCATTGTATGCCAGTTTCACAAATTACAATATTACCTCTCAGATGGATTTCATTGGTCTAGATAATTATTCCCGTCTTTTTAAAGAGGATGAATTATTTTATACTTCTATGATGAATACGCTCTATTTTGTTCTTTTTTCAGTACCACTGACGACCATTGGAGCCATTCTTTTATCGTTGATGCTGAATCAGGATGTACCAGGTATGCGTGTTTTCAGGACCATCTATTATCTGCCAGCTGTATTGTCGGGTGTAGGGGTTTATCTTCTATGGATGCAGTTACTTGATCCTTCGACAGGTCTTGTTAATACAGTACTCAGTTTTTTCGGTATCGATGGACCGAACTGGCTGCTTGACCCAGCATGGACTAAGCCTTCACTGATATTTATGAAGTTGTGGAGTGTAGGGGGGAGTATGCTCCTTTACCTCGCAAGCCTTCAAGGGGTTTCGAAGTCTTTATATGAAGCAGCCGATATTGATGGAGCCAATCGCTTTCAGAAGTTCCGTCATATTACATTACCGATGATTACACCTATTATCTTCTTTGATATTATCACTAGTACAATTGGTGCCTTCCAGATCTTTCAGGAAGCATATGTCATGAGTAGTGACGGTGCAGGGTCACCAAGTAACTCACTTCTCTTCTATAACCTTTATATGTGGATTAAGGCATTCAGAGCTTTTGATATGGGTTATGCGATGGCCATGAGCTGGATTCTATTTGTTATTGTACTGATTATCACCATTATTAACTTGAAGCTGGCTCCGCGCTGGGTTCATTATGAAGGAGGCGACCAGTCATGAGAAATCAAGTACATCCGATGTGGCGCTGGATTAATGTTATTCTCCTTGCAGCAGGGTCGCTTATCATCCTTAGTCCGATCTGGTGGATGATTGCAACGTCTTTGAAATCTATGGAAGAAATAATGGGGACACCCACTTTCATACCGAAAGAATGGCACTTTGAGAACTATATTGAGACGTGGAACGCGGCACCATTCTCTACCTATGCAGTTAATTCGTTGACCATTACAATCATTGCAGTTATTGCGAATGTCTTCGTCAATGCTTTTATCGCCTATGGTTTTGCAAAACTTGATTTTAGAGGTAAGAAGCTCTGGTTTTTGATCGTACTCGGCACGATGATGATACCAGGCTTTGTAACATTGATTCCGCAGTATGTATTGTTTGCGAAATTACATCTGCTGAATACCTATTATCCATTAATATTGCCGGCATTTTTTGGTAGTGCGTTCAATATCTTTTTACTTCGCCAGTTTTTTATGGGTATTCCGACATCCTATATCGAAGCAGCACGTATGGAAGGCGCGAGTCATTTTTATATTTTTCGTAAAATCGGGCTGCCGCTTGTCACGCCGGCACTTGCAACAGTTGCTATTTTTACGTTCAATGGGGTATGGAATGATTTCTTAGGTCCATTACTTTATATTAATGACGAGAATTTATACACCTTGCAGATCGGTTTACAGGTCTTCAAGGAACGAAGCTCTACCCAGTGGAATTATATGATGGCAGGCTCACTGATGGTTCTTTTACCTGTCATTATACTCTTCTTCTCATTCCAGCGTTACTTTATCGAAGGTTCAAATATTACCGGACAGACATCTGCAGATAAATAAAAAATGAGATGTAAGTAACTCAAAAAATAATAAAAGCGATAGAATCAGAAGATTTCTTTCTGATTTTATCGCTTTTTATCTGCTTTTATTATAAACGACGTTTTCTGCTCAACTTCTGCTCAATTGCTTTTTAAATCGCGTTTATTATTCAGCGTCTGCCTGATAAATGATATTCCATTCATCTTTCTTTGAAAGCATTTCTTCAGCTAATGCTTGAGCACCTTCAAGTGAATGACTCGCTGCCCAGCCGCACTGAACTTCATTACATGCTGGAACTTCAGTTGCATGCTTGACATCATTCAGCGTTTTTTCGAGGATGCTAAGCACATCTTCGTAGTTATCATGGTTAATTAAGCTTAAGTAGAAACCTGTCTGGCAGCCCATCGGTGATACATCAACCACTTTATCAGTATGGTTACGAATATTTTCGGCCATTAAATGTTCGATTGAGTGAAGGGCAGGCATCTCCATATGTTCTTTATTCGGCTGTTTGAAGCGAATATCATATTTATGAATGACATCACCATTCTGTCCTTCTTTAATACCTGCTAAACGTACGAATGGTGCAGCGACTTTTGTGTGGTCCAGATTAAAACTTTCAACGTTCATCTTTTTCATTTTATTTTCTCCTCACTTAAATAGATTCGATGGCTTTAAAACCATTTTTCAGATCCTCGAGTAGATCTTCGCTATCTTCAATACCCACTGAAATACGAACTAATCCATCTGTGATACCCAGTTCCAGACGACGTTCACGTGGAATAGAGGCATGTGTCATCTGACTTGGCACTGAAATCAGACTTTCAACAGCACCGAGTGATTCTGCAAGGGTAAAATATTTCAGTGATTTCACAAGTGCTTCGGCACGTTCTTTAGAACCAACATCGAATGAAATCATACCACCGAATCCTGTTGCCTGACGTTTCTGAGCATCAAGTTGTTTACCTTCAAGTAAGCTTGGGTGAAAGACTTTAGTGACTGTATCATTGTTGACTAAGTAATCCACTAGCTGCAATGTCGTTTTCTCTGTCTGTTCCATACGCAGCGCGAGTGTCTTGATGCCTCGGACAAGCAGGAAGCTATCCTGAGGTCCTAAAATACCTCCTACTGAGTTCTGGATGAAGCCTAAATCCTCAGCGATTTTATCATCTTTAGTAACGAGCAGACCTGCTACGACATCACTATGTCCACCAATATATTTAGTGGCTGAATGCAGGACGATATCTGCTCCCATATCAAGAGGGTTCTGATAATAAGGTGTCATAAATGTGTTATCGACGACTGATATTAACTGATGTTCTTTGGCAATAGCAGCCATTTCTTCGATGTCTGTTACGCTAAGCAGTGGATTAGTAGGTGTTTCGATATAGAGCATCTTCGTCTGATCAGTAATAGCTGCACGTACAGCTTCAGCGTCTGTTGTATCAACGAATGACGACTTAATACCGATACGATCAAATACTTTTGTGAATACACGGTATGTTCCACCGTACACATCTGAACCTACAACGATATGATCACCTGCACTGAGGAGCATAACTGCTGCTGAAACTGCTGCCATACCAGAACCGAATGCGAAACCATGTGTGCCGTGTTCGATATCAGCAATCAGTGTTTCTAGTGCTGAACGTGTCGGGTTTTTTGTACGTGAATATTCATAGCCTTGACGTAGATTACCGATGCCATCCTGTTTATAAGTACTAGTCTGATAAATCGGTGCATTAACTGAGCCTGTAAATTCATCGACAGTACGACCGCCGTGAATCATCATTGTTTTTTTCTGCATTATAGTTCTCCTTTAGATTTAAATATTTGTTGTGAGATATATCGGTCACTCGCATCTGGAAAGATGACGACGATATTGCCTTGAACGTGTTTTGCCTGATGGAGTGCTGCAGCCATTGCTGCCCCTGACGAGCTGCCAACTAACAAACCTTCTTTAGCAGCTAGTTCTTTTACCATATGGAATGCGTCATCATCAGAAATCGTCTCTATACTATCAATTAAATCATGTTTTAAGAATGGGGGCCAGACTTCGACACCAATCCCTTCAGTGCGGTGAGAACCACTCGGTCCACCGTTTAGAATTGAGCCTTCGGGTTCAACGATAACAGTTCTGGTTCCTTCAGGTTTCATGCGTTCGGCAAGGCCTGTAAATGTTCCGGCACTTCCGGCACCTGCTACTATCATCTGAATGCTGCCGAGTTCATTTTTAAGCTCTTGATAGAGTGAATCATAGCTTGCAGGATTATCAGCTGTTTCAAACTGATTAGCATAATAAGCGCCTGTTTTGTCAGCATAATCTTTGGCCTGTCTTCTTGCTTCAACCATTCCGAGAGAAGAATCAGTATGGATGATTTCAGCTCCCAGAGCGCGCATGATTTCCTGTTTCTCGACACTGAACTTTTCAGGAACAAATACTTTAAGTTTCAAATCATATTTTTGACATGCAAGCGCAAGTCCGATACCTGTATTGCCTGCCGTTGCTTCGACCACTTCATTTTGAATCAAGCCCTGCTGGATACCTGTTTCGACAAGATTTTGTCCGAGACGGTCTTTAACGGAGCCACCGAGATTATACATCTCGAGTTTAGCGAACAATCTGACATCTGCTGGTAAGTCAAACTGTGTCAATTCTACAAGAGGAGTAGAGCCAATCAGGTCAGTAGGTTTCTTGAATGTCTTCTTCTTCAGAATTTGAAGGTGAGCGAATGGATTGAACTGAATAGATTCATAGCTGAAGCCATGACGTGCTGCTATACCAGTCATCACTTCTTTTAATGGGTAATATTCAGTTTTCAGGTTATCTACCAGACCGAGATGTCCTTGTTGTGTGTAGGAACGGATGATTTCTTCTTTTTCCTGTTTATTGTTGAAGAGGGTATCCAGTATGATAATCTGGCCATGATCTGACAGTAATGAAGCATATCGACTGATGGCCTTTTCTTTTTCTTCATCAGTCAGATGGTGAAAAGCAAATGAACTGATGATGGTATCAGCTGAATCAGCACTGAAGTTCAGAAAATCACCTTTCTGAAAGGTCAGACCTGTTTTCTTTTCACCGATAATCGTCATTTCCGGACTCGGTTCTATCGCAGTCAACTCGAGATCTTTAGCAAGTAAAAGCAGGGTGAGATTACCTGTCCCAGGACCGAATTCAATCGTTTTTCCGGTTGCTCTTTTTGCCGCCTCTTTTAGCATAAAAGGATAGTTCACAAAAACATCGTGATATTCAGGGTCATGCCCCTCGACTGCCGCATCATAATGATTAGCCCACTCTTTAAAGACATCCATAAATTCAAGACTCAAATTATCCACTCCTAAAAATATTAAACATATCGATTTACTCGGAATAATATTAACATGGCTGATTTAGCATTACAATAAAATAGTTTGTGAAAAAAAGAACAAAATATTATAATATGTAAAAGATTATCATTTACAAGTAGATGATATCAGGAGGTGTCTTATGCGTAGTGTCAAAGTAGTAGCGTATGATAGTATCTGGCAGCATTTATATTTAGATGAAATGAATAAGCTGAAAGAAATATTCAAAGGTCAGATGATAGAGATATTTCACATTGGATCGACTGCCGTACCTGGTCTTGTGTCGAAGCCGATTATTGATATGATGCTCGTCGTAAAAGATATCAGTCAGGTGGACCTGTTGAATGAACCGTTGATTAGACTTGGTTATGAACCTAAAGGTGAAAATGGAATTAAAGGACGTCGATATTTTCAGAAAGGTCAAGATAACCGTTCGCACCATCTGCATATCTATCAGACAGGTGACGAGAATATTAAACGCCATCTGGCATTTCGGGATTACTTGAGAACATTTAGTGGAGAAGCGGAGCGATATGGTCATCTTAAAGCAGAGCTTGCAAAACTATATCTATTTGATATTGATTCTTATATTGCAGGCAAAAATATTTTTGTTCAGGTGATGGAAATCAAAGCACTGGACTGGTATGATGTACAACTAGAAAAAAAAGAACAATTAATCTTAAAGTTTCCTTAAAGTTTCGATGGATAGCTTGATGACATACAGGTTACATGCTATAAAAACTTAGAAGGGGTGTTCTTATGGTAAGCGTGCTGATTGTTGAAGATGAAGTAGAAATCGCCGAAATGATGAAGTTCATTTTAAAAAGAGAAGGTTACGATAAGATTGATATGGCGCATACGTTTCAGGAAGGCTGTGATCTGGCTCAAGGCTACGACACATATATTCTGGACATCAATCTCCCTGATGGAAGCGGCTATGCACTTGCAGAACGAATCCGTAAAAAATCTGATGCCCCGATACTATATGTATCAGCGAATGTAACAGATGAAGATAAACTGACCGGTTTTGCCACAGGAGCGGATGATTACATCACAAAACCGTTCAATCCGCTTCTTCTCGCTGCACGTGTAAAGGCTAATATCGATCGTTATATGCGCTCAAAGCAGGTGCTGGATTTCTTTTTTGATGAACGGACAGCAGAATTAACAGTGAAAGATAAGGTGTATCATCTCTCCGGGAAGCAGTATCTACTCATGCAGTATTTATTTGAAAATCAGAATAAGGTACTGACGAAAGAAGAGATATACGAAGCAGTGTGGGACAATCAGTTTATCGATGAAAATACAGTGATGGTCCATATTCGTAAATTACGTGAAAAAATTGAAGAAGTGCCGAGTCACCCTGTCAGGTTGATGACCGTTAGAAGTGTCGGCTACATTCTGAAAGTAGAGCGCAATTGAAGGCGACAGCTCGTAAATTCACCTGGAAATTCATCGGCTACTTCTCTTTGTTCTATGTGCTGATTAACCTAATGCTGCTGCTGTTACTCGGCTACTCGATGATGAGATCTTATAATGAACTATCAGGAGGGAACCTATCCTCTCAGACTACAGATACAATTCAGACCCTTATTCATATTGAAGATGCGAATCATATCACAATTGATGATGAACTATCTGAAGCCCTTAAAAAACAAGAAGGTATGCTTTTAATACGTGATAATAAAGGAAATGTAATTAAATCATTCAACAATAAAGAGAAGATCCATAATTTAAGCTGGTATTATCTTCCGGGTGTTACAACGTGGACATTAGACAAAAAGTATCAGGCCGTCTTTATAGATAGACAGCCGCTTGTTAAGGCAACAGAACTTTTTGATTTAAGAGAAACAGTTGATCTGCACCGCTATATGGATGAGCATAATCTATCACTTTTCAAGCAGGACATGGAAAGTGATCAATTGATTAAATTATACGGGAGCTTCAAGACCGAAGATGTCGAAAAAAACTGGTTCAGTGATCTGAATTATGATAATTATAATAAATACGTATTACAAGAAACGATGCGGGATGATGAGTATTATCTTTTCGTCTCAGAGAATCAGAATGCCAAGGATAAGCGTATTATATTGGACGAAAACGGTATTTTTATGGATAAAGATGGTGCTGTAGCAGCCATACTTAATTTTCTATTGTGGTACTGTATATTCTCTCTTGCCATTTTCCTGATTATTTTGACGCTTGCCTATTTTGTCAGTCGTAATTTTGCACGTCCACTTATTCATTTTGTTGACTGGCTGAGTATGCTTCGTCAAGGTGTTTATAAAGTGCCGGATAACAAAAGTATCTATCGTCGTGGGCGCATGCGAAGAAAATATCGCATGTATACCTCGGTAGATGAATCAATACGTGAACTGACAGAAAAGCTCGACAGTGATCGAGCTTATCAAAACCGTATAGCAACGCTTAGAGAAGAATGGGTGGCAGGCATTACCCATGACTTTAAAACTCCGCTGAGTTCAATTTATGGCTACAGCAAACTGTTGAATAGTGAACTTGATATCGATCATGAAGAACGTAAACGTTTTGCGGAAATTATTGAGGATAAGGCTCTGTATATTGATTCCTTGCTCAGAGACCTGAATATGACTTATCAGATTAAAAATGATGTTTTTGAATTTAATAAACAGACTGTTAATATAGGGGATTATATTCAGGCATTTATAGATTCCTTTAATCATCCCAATCTCCATACAGCAAATGCCCTTAATCAGACCCTAAAGCTGGATAAGGAAAGAATCAATCGTGTACTCATGAATATTGTGTCGAATGCATTCATTTATAACGATGATATAGAAGTATGGATCAATACATTTGTTGAGGGTGATGATATCGTTATTGAAATCAGTGATAATGGGAGAGGGATTCCACAAGAAGAAGTTCCATACATTTTTGACCGTTACTACAGAGGGACTAATACGACTTCTAAAAATGAAGGCTCAGGCCTTGGACTCGCAGTAGCAAAACAAATAGTGGAAAATCATAACGGTACGATTACGGTGCATAGTTCGATTGCGGGCACTAAGTTCCGAATTAAGTTGCCAAAAGAATAAACATTTGACGAAACAATCAGAAAACTATATAGTTATCATTAAATAATTCCATACTTATCAAGAAGGATTGAGGGAGAGGCCCGATGACATCCAGCAACCTACCGAGAGGCAAGGTGCTAAGTCCTACAGCATAGCTGGAAGATAAGACTGCAAAGACATTCCTTATCTGTGGAATGTCTTTTTTGTTAAGTGTAAGGAAACGAAGGAGCTTATTTGATGAATCAGATTGAAGAGAGAGTTTTAGCATATATTAATCAACATGAACAAGGTATAATTGAGCTTAGCCATGCAATCCACGAACGACCGGAGCTTGGCAATGAAGAGTTTTTTGCATCAGCTGAATTATCTTCACTACTTGAGGATAATGGATTCCATCTGGAACGTGACATTGCCGGACATGCGACTGGTTTTATTGCGACTTATACAAGCAGAAAAGAAGGTCCGACTATCGCCTTTTTAGCTGAATATGATGCACTGCCTGATTTAGGGCATGCATGTGGTCATAACATTATTGGGACAAGCAGTGTACTGTCAGCGCTTAGCCTTAAAACAGTTATTGATGATATTGGTGGAGCTATTAAGGTATTCGGTTCTCCAGCAGAAGAAGGTGGCGTTAATGGCAGTGCAAAAGCAAGTTATGTTAAGGCGGGCTTGTTTGATGATAGTGATGTCGCACTAATGATTCATCCGGGTCATGAAACATATCGAACTGTACCGACACTAGCAGTTGATGTCTTTGAAGTTGAATTTTTCGGTAAAAGTGCACATGCATCTGAAAGTGCATTTAATGGTATTAACGCACTTGATATGATGATCAGCTTCTTCAATGGTGTGGCACAACTTAGACAGCATATTAAACCAAAAGATAAAGTTCATGGAGTCATTCTGGATGGTGGTGCAAGTGCGAACATTATTCCGGACTATACAAAAGCGCGACTTTATACGCGTTCATTGAGTCGTGCTGAACTTGATGAACTAACGGACAGAGTAGAAGAAATCGCCCACGGTGCAGCGCGTATAGCAGGTGGGACAGCTAAACTGTCACGCATACAGAATGGTGTGAATGAGTTCATTCTAAATGATCGGCTTGATGATTTATTTGAGCGGCATGCAAAAAAACATAATGAACCTGTTGAGCATGATGATTTTGGTTTTGGCTCTACGGATACAGGTAACGTCAGCCACGTCATCCCGACTATACATCCCCATCTTAAGATGGGATCTTCAGCCCTTGTAGGTCATACACCTGAATTTAGAGAAGCAGCAGCAAGTCCTGGTGGAGACCATGCATTGCTACAAGGTGCACGAATTATGGCCACAATGGCTATTGAACTCATTACTCAGCCAGCTATTCTGGCAGAGATTAAGCAATTACATACACATTTAGAGGAGTAGCTAATGAATAATTTCTTATCTAAACGCCCGCTGACCATGCATCAGCTTTACGGCGATCATGTTGTATTTACTTCACGTCCGTCATTTGAAAAAAATCCATGGCTGACAACAGAAGAACATCAGGCTAATATGTTAACGGCAAGAGAACTTCTGATTGCTGATATGCCGGTTATTATTCATGAAGCAGCAGTGGGAGAAAAGCCGCGCGAATTAATGCGTGCAGCAGGAGTTGATTTCCCGTCTCATTATCGCACATTTAAAGATGCAGAAAGTTATAATGCAAGATTGAGAGAAGCAGAAAAAAATGGAGAGAAAATCTTCTTTCAGTATGCACATAGCAGCGAATTTGTTGATCCTTCAACTTACTATATTGATAAAGAATTATTTGTTGCACTCAATAACAAGATGAAGCTTTCTGACTGGACGAAAGGTAAATTTTTACCTAAACGTGAAGTGGTAGCAGTAGACGAGCTTGAAGAAACATTGAAGAAGTGGAATTATCCTTATGTCATTAAACCAGGTGACGAGCATCCGACAGCCGGTGGTTATGGCGTGATGATTTGTTACAATGATGAGGACCGCAAGCAGGCACTGAATCGTATCAAAGAAGCAGAAACAGATTCAGATTTCGTTATTGAAGATTATATTAACACTAAACAGAATTACTGTGTCCAGTATGCTTACAGTGAGAATACAGGCTTAAATTATATAGGTGCTTCTATTCAGAATACAAATGAATACGGCAAATATTTCGGTAATATTACGGCACATAATGTCCCACAGACAGTAATAGAAGCTGGCAGAGAGATTATGCAGAATGGTGTCGATGCAGGTTATAAAGGGATAGCAGGATTCGATCTGCTCGTTGATGATAAAGGAGAAGTCTATGCCATTGATCTTAACTTCAGGCAGAATGGTTCTACATCGATGCTGATTATGGATGAGCTGCTGGCAGGGGATTATGAGAAATTTTTCGGTGCTTATGCGAAGGTGAGCAATGATGCTTTTTATGAACGTATTCTCGATGAAGTCAAGGCAGGCCGTTTATTCCCCCTCGCTTACTATGATGGCGACTTTTATGAAGACGAACATGTGCCATCGAGATTTGTAGGAATCTGGCACGGCGAACAGCAGGATGTCGATGCGCATGACAAAGCATTCGCAGAATTTAATCAATAATAAAAGGAGAGGCAGCTGCCTCTCCTTTTATTGTTCCATCAATTTAAGTGTGCCTAGAGCACCGGAATATTCACCATTTTCTATGAAATAGGGCTTAAAGCCGCGCAGTACTGTGTAGTTCATCACTACTTTTTCAAGCAGTTCATTGTCTAAAAATGATGATCCGATATAAACGACGTATTCTGCATTGAATTCCCGTGCAGCATGTATGGAGACAGTTGTCACAGTTTCGCCGACGACACCAATAGCAGCTGCCAGCTTGTCTGCATCTGTATAAGTCACTGTATCTTTTGTATGTAGAACACGACCGAAGTTAGCAGCAGTCAGCTCGCCGGGAATCGGTGTTTTATCTCCTTTGTAGATATGTTTAACTTTCAAGTCAATCTCATCTCTGTCACCTTGAGCGGCAAGGGCTGTCAAACGGCTATAATCGCTTTCACCTGTGAGCAGATAACCTAATCCCTGAATCATGCCGCCGCCTGCTCCAGTACCGCCTGCACGGACTTGCTGTTCGCCGTCCACATAATGGATGGAAGTCCCTGTTCCTACATTAGCAAAAATATAATTTTCAAGAGGATGATCGTGCTGCTGAAGAAATGTTTGAATTCCTTTGAACGTCGCATCGAATTCAATGCTTTGAAAGGCTTCCTGAGGAATAAGGCTCTGTAAGTAAGTTGCTTTGCCACCGGTAAGCGCCACTGAAGCTTCTGGGTATGATTCAAGCATAGCTGCCACTTTTTCAATTTCTGTTGACAGATACTTCATATAGGATCGTTCATTGTTTTCTTCTTTTACTATTTTAATCAATGTACCGCCTGCATCTATACCGAATTTCATCTCATTACCTCTTCATCTTTTTTGGTTATTATATTACAGATAGAATCTCATCTTGTAAAATAAGTTACGTACTTTAAATGCTGAAATAACAGTGAATCGGGGTATAAGTTAATAAATTAAATGAATGCTGGAGGTTTTTCATCATGGAATTTAAAGGCTCACAAATTGATATCGTACAATACAGCTCAGAGTATAGAGAACAGCTCGAAGCATTTGAGCTGGGGGAGCGTCAACTGATCTATTCATCTCTTCCAATTCAAGTACTGGAAGAAGGGTTGATGGATCATAATAGACGTCCGTGCGTAGTGCTCAATAAAAAGAAGCAGGTCGTCGGTTTTTTTGTGCTGCATCAGTATTATCAGCATGAAGGTTATGAGACACCAGTGAATGCAGTCTATGTCAGAAGTCTGTCAATCAATGCTAAATATCAAGGTCATGGTTACGGTACTGAAATTATGATGAATATTCCTGACTTTGTTCAACGTGTTTTCCCTGATTTTGAACATCTTTATCTCGTGGTTGATGCAGAGAATCAAGCAGCCTGGAACGTATATGAACGTGCAGGTTTCTTGCACCTCGCTACTAACCCGGAAGGACCGATCGGTAAGGAAAGACTGTACTACTTAGATTTGTCAGGTCAATATGTTTCTAAACTAAGGTTAATTAAGCAAGAGAATGATGGCATTGTTCTGGATAAGAACGGTGAAAATGCCGGACATATCATGTTGAAAATCGAAGGTCAGGCTGCTGAAATCACTGATTTTAATCCGATTGATGATGAAGTTCGTGAAAGTGCACTTAGACAACTCGCAACATTTGTCAGAAAACATTATCCGGATGTGGATCGTCTTAAAGTAGAGACGAATGAGCCCGGACCTTACTTGAATGTCAACTTCGTTCAAGCTGACCCTGACCATGCTGATCAGCTGATGAAGCTGATCAAGTACTAGACTAAATATTTACTGGCAAATTATTATTATTCTTGTTATGATTTAGGGTGAATAAAAATCGACTGCCTGATGTGAAAGGACGAATTAATAATGAAAATCAGTGAATATACAAAAGAAATGATGAATGAGCACTCTTTTATCGATATGGCTTATCTTTATCTGCTTGAAAAAGGGAAAGACCAAGGCTTATACGATATCATCGATGAGTTTAAAAAAATCGGTGATTACAATGATGACGAGATTGAAACACGTGTCGTTCAGTTCTATACAGATTTAAACACAGATGGTCGTTTCCTCTCTACAGGAGAAAATGTATGGGGTCTTCGTGACTGGTATTCAGTAGATGATATCGAAGAGAAGATTGCACCAACTGTTCAGAAATTTGAAGTACTTGATGAAGATGAAGATGATGCAAACATCACACTTCTCGGTGAAGTGGAAGTCGAAGATGAACTTGATCTTGTTGTAGAAGCAGGATCTGATGAAGAAAATCTTGAAGATCCAGAAGATGAAGATGTTGAAGATGAACTTGATCAGGCGGGTCTTGTAGTCGAAGAGGATGAATTTGACGAAGAAGACGAAGATGAATTTGACGAAGAGGACGAAGAAGAGACGTTATAATTTCTTGATTAGGTGATTGACTTCTTCAGTAAAAATGATTATTATTTTACTTGGGCTCCTTTAACTAGGACAACGTATAAACAATACGCTCCCTTTGCGCTTGCAAAAGGAGCGTTTTTTATTTTTAAATTTCAGGAGGTCAATATGACTAAATTTATATTTGTTACAGGTGGGGTTGTATCATCACTTGGTAAAGGGATTACAGCAGCAAGTTTAGGTCGATTGCTTAAAAACCGTGGATTAAATGTGACGATTCAGAAATTTGATCCTTATTTAAATGTGGATCCAGGTACGATGAGTCCTTATCAGCATGGTGAAGTGTTCGTAACTGATGATGGTGCAGAGACCGATCTTGACTTAGGGCATTATGAACGTTTTATTGATATCAACTTGAATCAATACTCAAACGTCACAGCAGGTAAAGTTTATTCGCACGTACTTAAGAAAGAACGTCGTGGTGATTATTTAGGAGGAACTGTACAGGTCATTCCGCATATTACGAATGAAATTAAATCACGCCTCTTAAAAGCAGGCGAAAGTACGCATGCAGATGTTGTCATCACTGAAATTGGTGGTACAACAGGCGATATCGAGTCTCTTCCATTCCTCGAATCCATCCGCCAGATTAAGAGCGACCTCGGCCGTGAAAATGTCATGTATATTCACTGTACACTATTACCTTACATCAAAGCAGCTGGAGAGATGAAGACGAAGCCTACTCAACATAGCGTGAAAGAACTTCGTGGATTAGGTATCCAGCCTGATATGATCGTTGTGCGAACAGAATATGAAATGACTCAGGACTTACGCGATAAAATTGCATTATTCTGTGATATTGACAAGAATTCTGTTATTGAATGCCGGGATGCAGACACATTGTACCAGATTCCGCTTGCACTGAAAGATCAGAAGATGGATGATATCGTAGTGAAACGTCTTGGATTAGAGGCGGAAGAAGAAGCAGAGCTGACAGAATGGACACAGCTTCTTGAAACAGTTCGCAACCTGGATGGTAAAACGAAGATAGCCTTAGTCGGTAAATACGTTGCCCTTCCAGATGCTTATCTGTCAGTAGTTGAAGCACTTAAGCATGCAGGCTTTCAGTTCGGTAAAGATGTTGAAGTGAAATGGCTTAATTCAGAGCAGCTGAATGTTTCAAACTTCAAAGAAGAACTGAAAGATGTAGACGGCATTCTTGTACCGGGTGGTTTTGGGGAGCGCGGGATTGAAGGTAAAATCTTAGCGACACAATATGCCCGTGAGAACAATATTCCGTTCTTCGGTATTTGTTTAGGTATGCAGCTTGCGACAGTAGAATTTGCGCGTAATGTGGTGGGCTTAAAAGATGCTCACTCATCAGAGCTTGATGCTAATACACCTTATCCTGTTATCTCATTGTTACCTGATCAGAAAGATGTCGTGGATTTAGGTGGCACATTACGTCTTGGCCTCTATCCTTGTCAATTGACTGATGGGACTAAGGCACACGCTGCTTATGGTGAAGCATTGGTGGAAGAACGTCATCGTCACCGCTATGAATTCAATAATGAGTTTCGTGAACGTCTGGAAGAAAAAGGGCTTGTCTTCTCAGGTACATCACCGGATGGCCGTTTAGTAGAAATCATAGAGATTCCTGAGCATAAATGGTTTGTTGCATGTCAGTTCCATCCTGAGTTCCTGTCACGTCCGACACGTCCGCAGCCGTTATTCAGAGACTTCATTGAAGCGACGATTAAATAATCAAAAACGTCTTGTCATTAAATTTTGACAAGACGTTTTTTAATATCAACTTAAAGTTCTTCATCCAGCATTTCTTTAATCAGTGCATAGAGGATGTAATAGATATAGTTCATCGCCATCACATGGGGTGTAATAATACGACTGAAATCTTCAGTGGGTACCAATGCACGCGGTGTGGAAAGGTCAATGAAATTCATGCAGTCGATACGTGGATCTTTGTTGCACACAAGCACATAGTCAATATTATTTTTCTCAAGATCGGCAATATATTCGATAACAGACTCATCGTAATAAGGTGCCATAAGGATTACGCGGTCTGTTTGATCAATCACTGTTTCAGTGATCAGTCGTTCTGTATCAGGAAGTTTTTCATCCCCGGAAGTCAAAAACTCTTCAAGATACCTTAGATCTCCGAAGCCCTTGATATACACTTTACCTTGCCCGATAATGGCTTGAGCAAGGAGACGAGCAGCAATATCGATTTCACTTTCCTGAGCATCGATTTTCTGGAAGATTCCATTCAGCTGAGTATTAAAAATCTTAATCATAATAATCCTTCCTTTTTCTGATGTATGATAGATACATATAGTACAATCTTATTATAAAAGGGAGGTCGATGACAATGATGCGAATTCTTGTAATTGACGATGAGACAAATATCAGACTGCTGCTGGCAGAAATATTTTCATTAAATGGTTATCAGGTTGAAGAAGCAGAAAATGGGCTTATCGCGCTGAAGATGGTGAGAGATACAGCATATGACCTGATTATGATGGATAAGCGAATGCCCGTTATGAATGGTGAAGAGACACTTATTGAGATAAGGAAATACACGGATACACCTATCTACGTTATTTCCGCCTTTCAATCAGCTGAAGAAGTGGAAAGATTATATAGCCTGGGTGCTTCAGGCGTTCTCACTAAACCCTTCACGATGAAAGAGGTTCTTGCTATTGCTGAAAGATATCAATAAGGCGGCGTAATATTATGCAAAAGGTTTTAGACTTTGTTATACTAAAGCCATAATCATTGTGCTAAGCACATAAGGAGGATTTTTCTATGCCATTAGTTTCTATGAAAGAAATGTTGATTCAGGCTAAAGAAGGTGGTTATGCTGTTGGTCAGTATAACTTAAACAATCTTGAGTTCACTCAAGCAATTTTAGGTGCATCTCAAGAAGAGAATGCCCCGGTTATTTTAGGTGTATCTGAAGGTGCAGCTAAATATATGGGTGGTTTCTATACAGTCGTGAAAATGGTTGAAGGTTTAATGAAAGACATGAACATCACGGTTCCTGTTGCGATTCATTTAGACCATGGTTCAAGCTTCGAAAAATGTAAAGAAGCAATTGATGCAGGCTTTACTTCTGTTATGATTGATGCATCACACCATCCTTTCGAAGAAAATATCGAAACAACTAAAAAAGTAGTAGAGTATGCACATGCTAAAGGTGTTTCAGTTGAAGCTGAACTTGGCCTTGTCGGTGGACAGGAAGATGATGTCGTTTCTGACGGTGTCGTTTATGCTGATGCAAAAGAATGTCAGGAACTTGTTGAAAAAACAGGAATCGATTGCCTGGCTCCAGCTTTAGGTTCAGTTCATGGTCCTTACAAAGGTCTGCCGAACTTAGGCTTCAAAGAGATGGAAGAAATCGGTCAAGCGACTGGTGTACCATTAGTTCTTCACGGTGGTACAGGTATTCCTACTGATGATATTAAACGTGCTGTGTCATTAGGTACAGCTAAAATCAATGTAAACACTGAGAATCAGATTGCATCTGCGAAAGCAGTACGTGAAACTTTAAATAATGATGCAGATGTTTACGACCCACGAAAATATCTTGGACCAGCTCGTGAAGCAATTAAAACGACTGTACAAGGTAAAATCCGTGAATTCGGTACATCAAATAAAGCTTAATTTTTCATGAATACTTGAGCACACTTCATTTCTGAGGTGTGCTTTTCTTGACTTTACAAGTGATTTTAGATTATATTTAAAATCGCAATTCCTATAAATTAATCAATAATAACTTAAAATTTCTCGGGAAATTGATATGAAAATATAGAAATGTTGAATACGCGAAAAGGAGTACTAATATGTCAGAAGAAGTGATCAAGATAAGAGGTGGCAAGCTGTTAAATGGTAAAGTCCAGATCAGTGGCGCGAAAAATAGTGCGGTTGCACTTATTCCAGCTACGTTAATGGCAAATGATGTTGTGAAACTGGATGGACTTCCGGATATTTCTGACGTCGTTACATTAATGAGTCTGCTCGGAGACTTAAATATTACAACAGAACTTGCAGGAGATACACTGACTGTAGATTCTTCTCAGGCAGTCAATCTGCCGCTACCAAACCACAAAGTACAATCTCTCAGAGCATCTTATTATATGATGGGCGCTATGCTTGCCCGATTTAAAAAATGTACAATCGGCTTGCCGGGGGGCTGCCCGCTCGGACCACGCCCTATCGATCAGCATATCAAAGGATTCGAGGCATTAGGCGCAACAGTAACGAGTGATGAAGGCGGTATGCATCTTCATGCCGGACATCTTCGTGGTGCTAAAATCTTTATGGATGTTGTATCAGTAGGCGCGACAATTAATATCATGCTTGCCGCTTCAATGGCTGAAGGTAAAACAGTCATTGAAAATGCTGCTAAAGAGCCGGAGATTGTAGATGTGGCGACACTTCTTAATAATATGGGTGCCAAGATCAGAGGTGCAGGGACAGATACGCTTAAAATTGAAGGCGTAGAGAAACTGCACGGTACGACGCACACAATTATACCTGACCGTATTGAAGCAGGTACTTACATGTGTGCTGCAGCTACTATGGGTGAAGAAGTAGTGATTGAAAATATCATTCCTCTTCATATGGAGCCATTGACTGCTAAACTGAAAGAGATGGGTGTCGATATTGAAGTAGGTGAAGATAAGGCGGTTATTAGAAAATCAGGTCCTTTAAAACCACTTAATATCACGACTAATGTCTACCCTGGTTTTGCGACTGACTTACAGCAGCCTTTTACGCCTTTACTTTTTATGGCGGATGGCGCTAGTACGGTGACCGATACCATTTACCCGGCACGCTTTAATCACGTAGCGGAGCTGAAACGCATGTCTGCAGATATTGGTGAAGAGTCGGGAACGGCTTATATCAAGCCTTCAAAATTAATGGGAGCAGAAGTAGCAGCAAGTGATTTACGTGCAGGTGCATGTCTTGTGATTGCAGGGCTGGTAGCTGAAGGCGTAACAACAGTTTATAATGTTCGTCATATCGACCGTGGTTACAGCGGGATTGTAGAGAAATTAAAAGCGCTCGGTGCAGATATCTGGCGAGAGCAAATATAAGATAAAGGCACCTCATGACGGGGTGTCTTTATATATTTTATATATTTGATATATTTTTTATACTAATGTATAATGAAATAAAGAGGTGAGGAATATGGAAATCTGTCCTTATTTAGAAGAGACATTTAAAATCCTCGGTAGAAGCTGGAATGGGTTATTGATTAATTATCTCTCAAGATGTGACAATCACAGTGCACATTTTTCTGATATAAAAAAAGATTTGAAATCTATAACACCACGTGCGTTAAGCTTAAAGCTCAGCGAACTTGCTGACTGGGGTCTGATTGAGAAAAAGGTGACTGCGACAACGCCGCTATCGATTGAATATGTGCTGACACCTAAAGGCTATGCCTTAAGTCAGGCAATGAGTCCGATAGAGAAGTGGGCGCAGGAAAATCTTGAGTTAAAACGCTGATATTCTGTTTAGCAGAATATCGGTGTTTTTTAACGTTGTTCTCCATATTTTTAGAATGATACGGTATAACGCTAAGTTAAATGTGTTATACTATTTACGAATATTAACCTGATGGATAAAGGAGAATGGATAATGGAACGTAGTTTATCGATGGAATTAGTTCGTGTAACAGAAGCGGCAGCTCTTCAGAGTGCGCGCTGGGTAGGTAAGGGTCTGAAGAATGAGGCTGATGATGCAGCAACTACTGCAATGCGTGCGGTTTTTGATACTATTCCGATGGATGGTGTAGTAGTGATTGGTGAAGGTGAGATGGACGAGGCACCTATGCTTTATATCGGAGAAGAGCTTGGTACTAAAGAAGGTCCGGCTATCGATATCGCAGTCGACCCACTGGAAGGTACGACTCTTGTCGCTGAGGGTAGCTGGAACGCGATGACTGTTCTTGCAGTTGGAGATCGTGGTACGTTACTGCATGCACCTGATATGTACATGGAAAAAATTGCAGTTGGTCCTGAATGTAAAGGCGTTGTTGATATCACTAAGAGTGTTAGTGAGAATCTTCATGCTGTAGCTAAAGCTAAAAAGAAGGACATCACTGAAGTGACTGCTACATTACTCAATCGTGAACGTCATCAGAAAATTATCAAGGAAATTCGTGAAACAGGTGCTCGCATCAAGTTGATAGAGCATGGTGATGTAGCAGGTGCTATCAATACAGCATTTGATTTCACTGGTGTTGACATTCTTTTCGGTTCTGGCGGGGCCCCTGAGGGTGTAATCGCAGCCGTAGGTATTAAAGCGCTCGGCGGCGATTTCCAAGGTATTCTTTTACCTGAAGATGCTGAACAGGAAGAACGCTGTCGCAAAATGGGAATTGAACCGAACACAGTCCTGCAGCTGGATGATATGGTTAAAGGTGACGATGCAATCTTTGCTGCGAGTGCTGTAACTGATGGTGAACTGATGAAAGGTGTTCAGTTCAAAGGTGGATTTGCAACGACGCATTCACTGGTTATGAGAGCTAAAACAGGAACAGTCCGTTTTGTACAAGGACGTCATAGTCTTGAGAAGAAACCTGGATTTACGATTGACGGGTCAGATACAATTTAATAATGAGTCAGCATGCTGATGCATGCTGATTTTTCTTTTGACAATATATGAAGTATGATAGACTATGTAAGTTCATCGCAACACTTCCTCTTTTTCCTTTTTCTTATCATCATTGAAATCAATAATAATTTTATAGAAGGTGTACTATGACTGAAAAACAGCGAACAAGTCCGCAGTATGAGTCTTTTGATGCGCTATACAAAAACAGCACGACTAAAGAGCTGACGACACGCGCAAAAGAACTAGGTCTTGTTAATTACAGTAAGTTAAATAAAAAAGAGCTCGTCCTCGCTATTATGGAAAAACAGATGGAGCAGGATGGCAACTACTATATGGAGGGTGTACTGGATGATATCCAGGCAGATGGCTATGGATTTTTAAGAACAGTCAATTACTCTAAAGGTGAGAAGGACATTTATATTTCTGCCAGCCAGATTCGTCGCTTTGAAATCAAAAGAGGCGATAAAGTGACAGGCAAAGTCCGCCGCCCGAAAGAAAATGAGAAGTATTATGGATTGCTTCAAGTCGATTTCGTTAACGATCAAAACGCGGAAGAAGTGAAAAAGCGTCCTCACTTCCAGGCGCTCACACCGCTTTACCCGGACCGACGCATCAAGCTTGAGACGACTAAAACAGCGTATTCAACTAGGATTATGGATCTTGTCACACCAATTGGCTTCGGTCAGCGAGGCATGATTGTAGCGCCACCGAAAGCAGGTAAGACCTCACTGCTGAAAGAAATCGCCAATGCAATCTGCACCAATCATCCTGAAGCTAAACTTTTCATTCTACTGGTCGGTGAACGGCCTGAAGAAGTAACAGATCTTGAACGATCAGTTGAGCAGGCGGAGGTAGTTCACTCTACATTTGATGAACCACCTGAGCATCATGTCAAGGTAGCAGAGTTATTACTCGAACGTGCAAAACGTCTCGTTGAACTGGGGGAAGATGTCATCATTCTGATGGATTCCATCACGCGTTTAGCACGTGCGTATAACCTTGTTATTCCACCAAGTGGCCGTACATTATCAGGGGGACTTGATCCTGCCAGTCTGCATAAACCGAAAGCGTTCTTCGGAGCAGCGCGTAATATAGAGGCGGGTGGCAGTCTGACTATTCTATCGACTGCGCTTGTTGAGACAGGTTCCCGCATGGACGATATGATATATGAAGAATTCAAAGGAACCGGTAATATGGAGCTGACATTAGACCGGAAACTTGCTGAGAAGCGGGTCTATCCCGCTATTGATATTAGACGTAGTTCTACACGTAAAGAAGAGCTGCTGCTCGACAAAAAAGAACTGGATATGGTCTGGCAGCTACGCAATCTTTTCACTGAGTCCCCTGACTTCACAGAGCGTTTCTTGAGACGACTTAAACAGAGTGACAGCAATGAAGATTTCTTCGAACAACTCGGTGCACGAATAGCCGATAGTGCTAAGAGTGGTAAGCCGATTATTTAAGGGTTGCATTATCAGTTAAATCCCTTTATAATATGTAAGTATTGACGTGTAAAACACGAATAACTCTGTGCCAGATGGTTCAGGGCAAAGGAGCTGAAAATATAATGAAACAAGGCATTCATCCAGAGTACCGCAAAGTGATTTTCTTGGACTCAACTACTGACTTCAAATTCTTAAGCGGTTCTACTCGTTCTTCAAATGAAACAATGACATGGGAAGACGGTAACGAATATCCAGTTATCCGTTTAGATATCTCTTCTGATTCTCACCCATTCTACACAGGCCGTCAAAAATTCGCATCTGCGGATGGGCGTGTTGAGCGTTTCAACAAAAAATTCGGTTTTAAATCAAGCAACGAATAATGGCAGTAAGAAGTTCCACATTCATCTGATGAATGCTGGGACTTTTTTTGTATGTTCTTAATACGGACTTGTCAGTGAGCTGTTCGGGCATTCTTCACTTTATATTTTTATGATATAATGAAGCGATTATGTGTTAAAAAGGTGGCAGGTTATATGTACGAAAGTTATCATGCCGGCTGGATAGAGTGTATTGCAGGTAGTATGTTCAGCGGTAAAAGTGAAGAACTCATCAGAAGAATCAGAAGAGGATTATATGCAAAGCAGAAAGTGGTTGTGTTCAAGCCGCAGATTGATAATCGATACAGCAATAATGAGGTAGTCTCTCATACCGGCTCTAAAGTAGAAGCGTTTAATGTCAAGGATTCATCGGAAATTATGGAACATGTAGATGATGACGTAAATATTGTAGCGATTGATGAAGTGCAATTCTTCGATAGAGGAGTGGTTCAAGTCGCAACAGAACTTGCTAACCGTGGTTACCGGGTGATAGTCGCAGGGCTCGATATGGATTTCAAAGGTGTCCCATTCGATCCTGTGCCTGAACTGATGGCAATCAGTGAGCATGTCACAAAATTACAGGCTGTCTGTGCAGTATGCGGTGCACCGTCGTCTCGAACACAGCGACTGATCGACGGACAACCTGCACGCATAGATGATCCGCTCATATTAATCGGAGCCAATGAAAGTTATGAACCCAGATGTCGTGAACACCATATCGTCAGAAAGAATGAGGAGGAATAATATGTTTGATCAATTAGAAATAGTAGAAGATCGTTATGAACAGTTAAACGAGCTGTTAAGTGATCCGGATGTCGTGTCGGATCCGAATAAATTACGTCAGTACTCGAAAGAGCAGTCTGACTTAGCAAAAACAGTAGAGGTATTCAGAAATTATAAGATAGTGAAACAGCAGCTGGAAGAAGCGCTTGAAATGATAGGCGAAGCTGAGGATGCTGAAGAAGAAGCGATGATCAAAGAGGAAATTGCAGAATTAAAGCCACAAGTACCGGCACTTGAAGAAGAACTGAAGTTCCTTCTGATTCCAAAGGATCCTAATGATGATAAAAACGTTGTCATGGAGATTCGAGGAGCTGCGGGAGGAGATGAAGCTGCAATTTTTGCAGGTGACTTATTCCGTATGTATTCTAAGTTTGCAGAAGAACAAGGATGGAAAATCGATATTATGGAAGCGAGTGAAGCAGATCATGGGGGTTACAAGGAGATTATCTTTATGATCAACGGTAACGGTGCATTCAGTAAGCTGAAGTTTGAGAATGGTGCTCACCGCGTTCAACGTATTCCATCAACAGAAAGTGGCGGCCGTATTCACACATCTACTGCGACAGTAGCGGTATTACCTGAAGTAGAAGATGTAGAGATTGATATTAAACAGGAAGATTTAAGAATTGAGACATATCGTTCAAGTGGTTCAGGCGGACAGCACGTTAATACAACAGATTCTGCTGTGCGTATCACCCACATTCCGACAGGGATTGTAGCCACTTCTTCAGAAAAATCACAGATTCAAAACAGAGAAAAAGCACTTAAACTGCTGAAAACACGTGTCTATGATATGACATTGCAGGAAGAGCAGGCTAAATATGCAGAACAGCGTAAATCAGCAGTAGGATCAGGTGACCGTTCTGAACGAATCCGTACTTACAACTATCCACAGAATCGTGTGACCGATCATCGTATCGGCCTGACCATTCAGAAACTGGATCAGATTGTCGAAGGTAAAGTGTTAGAAATCATCGAAGCGCTGACAGTAGCGGAGCAGACTTCTAAACTTGAAGAGTTGAATGAAGGTGTATTATAAGCCGAGTGAACTTCTTCGTCCGGCACGTCAGAAGCTGCGTGATCATAGTGTACCTATAAATGGTGCGGAGTGGCTGCTGATGGATTTATTCAATCTGTCTAAGCTTGATATTGTAATGGATCGCTCTGAAATCACGCAGGAAATGCGTGGCTTATATGAAGCGGGAGTGGAACAGCTGGCAGCAGGTGTTCCTCTTGCTCATATTACAGGATTTCAGCTTTTTTATGGTCGTCCATTTCAAGTGACAGATGATGTGCTTGTGCCGAGACCAGAGACGGAAGAACTAGTGGAAAGAGCACTGGCTCATCTGGGCGGTACGGTGGCAGATATCGGAACAGGAAGCGGTTGTATTGCTATCACATTGGCACTTGAAGCGAATGCAGATGTGCTGGCCGTTGATATCAGTGAACAGGCACTTACTGTCGCAGCGCACAATGCTGAAAAATTAGGAGCTGAAGTGAAGTTTCTACAGGGAGATTTACTGGAGCCTATTATTGAATGTCATATCAAACTTGATATGCTGATCTCTAACCCACCTTATATAGCAGAACACGAGAAGACAATAATGTCTGACAGTGTGCTGAACTATGACCCCCATCTTGCCCTTTTCGCTGACGATAACGGACTAGCGCTCTATAAACGAATGATTGATGATTTACCACTTGTCATGAAAGACAATAGCATCGTCCTTTTTGAAATCGGACATGCTCAAGGTAAAGCGCTCGAAAAATATATTACTGCGCTGTATCCTCAAATCGATGTAAAAATAGAAAAAGATATAAATCAGTTTGACCGCATTATCTGGTTCAACTGGTGTCAATAAGTTATGCACAAAATAAAAAAGTTATCCACAATTTGTGTATAACTTTTTATTTTATAACAAATAGCTTGTAATGGAGGGGATTATTGAATGAAAACATACGTTTGGGATGTGCGTAACTATGTGAATGACTTATCCACATATCCACAGATTACTGAAATAATACAAGGTTTTAAACAAGATGAATTAATTTCTATCCCAACTGAAACTGTTTATGGCTTAGCTGCAAATGCCAAAAGTGAAGCAGCAGTGTCTAAAATTTATACGGCGAAGGGAAGACCGAGTGACAATCCACTTATCGTTCATATTTATGATCAGCAGCAGCTGGATTTTGTTCAGGATATTCATCCTTCAGCTCAGCAATTGATGGATTATTTCTGGCCGGGACCTATATCATTTATTCTGCCATTGAAAAGGGACAGCCTGGCGCCTAAAGTGACTGCGGGGAAAGAAACGGTGGCGGTTAGAATGCCGAATGATCAAGTGGCACGACAGCTTCTTGAACTATGTGGGCTCCCACTTGCAGCGCCTAGTGCCAATTTAAGTGGGCGCCCGTCACCGACTAATTATCATCATGTTTATGAAGATCTGGAAGGACGTATTTATGGCATTGTACGCGGTGATGACAGTGAAATTGGTCTTGAAAGTACAGTTCTGGATTGCTCACAGTATCCATTTAAAATTGCCCGCCCGGGTGCCGTGACTGAGACCATGCTGAACGATATTGTTCCAGGTTGTACGACAGCCGCGGATTATACTGATGAAGGGGCACCTATTGCCCCCGGTATGAAGTATCGTCATTATGCGCCTAAGAGTCCAGTCGAATTGATAGAAGGTGGGATCACACAGCCTTATGAAGTCGCAGAGAATATTGCAGTAGTTGGACCGAAATCAATTGAATCTCTCATCATGGGTGGGACATTCTATCCGCTCTGTGAAGATGAGCATGATTTTAAAGGTGCGGCAGCACATCTGTATGAAGTTTTGAGAAGTATCGATCATAATGACGCTATCTCTCAGATTGTCATCAGCGGATTTAAACGACAGGAACAAACTGACGCATTGATGAACCGAATTGACAAGGCATCTGCCGGAAAGTAGGGAATGAATGAATATTATTTTTGTCTGTACGGGTAACACTTGCCGTAGTCCGTTAGCGGAAAGTCTGGCTAAAGCACGAATTGAGAATCATTCATTTGAATCAAGAGGTATCTCTGCATTTGAAGGTGCACCTATTTCGGTGCACTCTGCTCAGCTGCTTCAGCAGCATCATTTACCACCAGCGGGTCATGCTCGTCTATTTACTGAACAGGATGCGCAAGCAGATCTTATTTTAACCATGTCTGAGAGTCATAAATATTTTATTCAACGGCATTTCCAAGCAGCAAACGTTTATACATTAGCTGAATATGCATCGCATAGTGCGCGAAGTATTGCTGATCCATATGGCGGCTCATTGGCTGATTATGAACAGACTTTTACAGAAATAAGGAATCATATTGACAATTTAGCTGAAAAGCTCAATGATTTCTAGTAAATGCTCGAGGAAAAAATGTAAATGAGCTATAATGAACCTATTCGGGAAAGGGAGGTCAGAGAAATGAAGATTGCTATTGCAAGCGATCACGGTGGCTATCAATATAAAGAAGCCATTAAAAAGCGACTTGATGAACTCGATATTGAATACAAGGACTTTGGCACCCATTCATCCGACTCGGTTGACTACCCTGATTATGCCCGACCTGTAAGTGAAGGGGTTACTTCAGGAGCATTTGATAAGGGGATTTTAGTTTGTGGAACAGGCATTGGTATGTCGATTGCAGCGAACAAAGTAAAAGGGATACGTTGTGCGCTTGTCCACGATGTGTTCACTGCACAGGTGACGCGTCGTCATAATGATTCTAATGTACTGGCGCTTGGACAACGCGTCATTGGTGAAGGGCTCGCTCTTCTGATTGTTGAGACCTGGTTGAGTAACGAATATGAAGGGGGCCGTCATCAGCAGCGCATTGACAAAATTACGGCACTGGAGACGGTCAATGACAGATATTAAACAACTACTTGATGAACTAATGGCCATTCAATTTTTTAAAAAAGATGAAGTCTGTATCATTGGATGTTCAACGTCAGAAGTCATTGGTGAGCGTATTGGGACAAATAGTTCCGACGAAGTTGCAGCGATGTTTTTTCAGGCATTTAAAGAAATTTCCGATGCAACAGGGGTTCATTTCGTCTTTCAGGGCTGTGAACATATTAACCGGGCTATCACGCTCGAAAAATCGCTTGCAGATCGACTCAGGGTACCTGCAGTGTCAGTAGTACCAGTCAGAAAGGCAGGCGGTAGTATGAGCGCTTATGCCTACCAGCATATGACTGCACCCGTAGTTGTAGAACACATCCATGCTGATTGTGGTATCGATATTGGTCAGACATTAATAGGTATGCACATTAAACATGTACAGATACCGGTACGTGTCACTACAGAACGTGTAGGACAGGCAGTTGTGACAATTGCGACGCATCGTCCGAAGTTAATTGGAGGACCGCGTGCGCAATATGAATAATTTTTAAGGGGGAAGGATTATGTCAATACTTAAACAGCAAGACGCAATGTTATTCGAGGCCATTGAAAAAGAAAGAGCAAGACAGAATGATAACATCGAACTGATTGCTTCAGAGAATTTTGTTTCAGAAGCAGTAATGGAAGCGCAAGGTTCAGTGCTGACTAATAAATATGCAGAAGGTTATCCGGGTAAGCGTTATTACGGTGGCTGTGAGTATGTGGATGTTGTTGAAAATTTAGCAAGAGATCGTGCTAAGGAACTCTTTGGAGCGGAACATGCCAATGTTCAACCTCACTCAGGTTCACAGGCCAATATGGCGGTTTATCGTGTTGCACTGGAAGTAGGGGATACAGTGCTCGGTATGGACTTGTCACATGGAGGTCATCTGACACATGGTTCAAAGGTTAACTTCAGCGGTATTGATTATCACTTTGTCGCTTATGAAGTGGATAAAGAGACGGAGCGGATTGATTATGATGAGGTTCGTCGCCTGGCACACGAACACAAACCGAAATTAATTGTAGCAGGTGCATCTTCTTATTCTCGTCAGATTGACTTTTCTCAGTTTAAGACAATCGCTGATGAAATCGGTGCGAAACTGATGGTGGATATGGCGCATATTGCAGGCTTAGTCGCTGTCGGTCTGCATCCTAATCCTGTGCCTTATGCAGATTTTGTGACAACAACAACGCACAAAACATTGCGTGGACCACGTGGCGGTATGATTCTATGTAAAGAGGAATATGCCAAAGCAATCGATAAAGCTATCTTCCCAGGTATTCAGGGCGGTCCTTTAATGCATGTTATCGCAGCTAAAGCAGCTGCATTCGGCGAAGCTCTCAAGCCTGAATTCAGGCAATATCAGGAGCAAGTTCTGAAAAATGCTGTGGCTTTAAGTGAAGCTTTAAAAGAAAAAGGTCTGCGTATCGTATCAGATGGGACAGATAACCATGTATTTGCAGTGGATGTGACGACATTTGGACTCACCGGTAAAGTGGCAGAACATGCTCTGGATGCGGTTGGCATCACCACTAATAAAAATACGATTCCATTTGATGAAAACAGTCCTTTTGTAACCAGTGGTATCCGAATCGGTACACCAGCTGTTACGACTCGAGGATTTAAAGAAGAAGAAATGAAAGAGATAGCTGCTATTATCGCAGACGTCCTGCATCAGCATGAAGATGAAGCTGTCCTGAAACAAGCGAAAGAACGCGTACAGAAACTGGTCGCAAAATTTCCTTTATATCAATAAGAAATGAGGTGCACTAATGGGCAAAGTACATGTATTCGATCACCCATTAATCCAGCATAAATTAAGTTATATCCGTGAAGAAAAAACAGGCACAAAGGAATTTCGAGAGTTAGTGGATGAAGTAGGTATGTTGATGGCCTATGAAGTCACGCGGGATCTTGAATTACAGGATGTCGAAATTGATACACCGGTTACAAAAATGACAGCTAAACGTCTAGCAGGTAAAAAGATGGCAGTAGTGCCGATTTTACGTGCAGGCTTAGGTATGACAGATGGTGTACTTAAATTGATTCCAGCAGCACGTGTAGGTCACATCGGTCTTTACCGTGATCCAGAAACATTGCAGCCTGTTGAATATTTTGCTAAATTGCCGCAGGATATTGAAGAACGTGATTTTATCGTCGTTGATCCTATGCTTGCTACAGGTGGTTCAGCAATTGAAGCGATTAACTCACTTAAAAAACGTGGTGCTACAAAAATTCGATTTATGTGTCTGATTGCAGCACCGGAAGGCGTTGAACTTCTGAAAGAAGCACATCCTGATGTAGATATCTATATCGCTGCATTAGATGAAAAGCTGAATGACCATGGTTATATTGTGCCAGGTCTAGGCGATGCTGGAGACCGTTTATTCGGTACAAAATAGGGAGAGGATATTAAAATGAAGAAAATTATGACTGTATTTGGCACGAGGCCTGAAGCGATTAAGATGGCACCTCTTGTCCTGCAACTGAAAAAAGAAGAAGGACTGGAGCCAATCGTCGTTGTGACGGCACAACATAGAGAAATGCTTGATCAAGTGCTTGAGATATTCGGTATCACGCCTGACTATGATTTAAATATTATGAAAGCAGGCCAGACATTAACTGAAGTGACAGGGCGTGTGCTCGTTGGTTTAGAAGATGTCATCAAGGAAGCCGAACCTGATATGATCCTTGTTCATGGTGATACGACGACAACTTTCGCCGGAGGACTCGCTGCTTTTTATAATGAAGTTGCAATTGGTCATGTCGAAGCAGGACTTCGTACCTTTAATAAATATTCACCATTCCCAGAAGAAATGAACAGGCAGATGACAGGTGTATTAGCTGATTTACATTTTGCGCCAACAGATGAAGCGGCCGAAAATTTAAGACGTGAAAACAAGCCTGAAGATAGAATTGTTGTCACAGGTAATACAGCAATTGATGCCCTTTCAACTACTGTCCAGGATGATTATCATAGTGACATCATTGATGAGTATGCAGATAAAAAGATTATTCTGCTGACAGCGCACCGACGCGAAAATATTGGTGAGCCGATGCATCATATCTTCAAAGCAGTACGTCGAATCATCGATGAGCATGAGGATGTAACAGTTGTTTATCCGATGCATAAGAATCCTAAAGTACGTGAAATTGCTGGTCTGTATTTAGCGGATCATGATCGCATTAAACTCATTGAACCACTTGATGTGATTGATTTCCATAACTTTGCGGCGAGAAGTCATTTTATTCTGACAGATTCGGGCGGAGTCCAGGAAGAAGCACCTTCACTTGGTAAGCCTGTTATCGTCTTAAGAGATACGACAGAGCGTCCGGAAGGTGTGAAAGCTGGGACATTAAAACTCGCAGGTACTGAAGAAGAAGATATTTATCAACTGACTAAAGAACTGCTGACAGATGAGACAATCTATAATTCAATGTCACAGGCGAGCAACCCTTATGGTGATGGTCAGACTTCTGCACGTATTTGTGCGCATATTAAATATTATTTCGGCTTGACAGAAGAAAAACCGGCGGCGTTTGAGGTTACAGATAAATAAAATATGAGGTAAAAAGAAATACTGCTAGAATATGATTAAATGTGTCTAAAATGTGTCCAAATTGTTAAGTTTTATTTTTGGACTTTTTGACAGGTCATTGACACAAAATTAGGGCTATATTATCATAAACCTTGGAATGAAACGGTTTTCATTGCGTTAGAAGGAGACATATTTTATGTCAAGTTTCAAAGCCTTTTTTAAGCACTATCTACAGTATTTTCTTTATTTAATCCTCATACTTCTTGTGATTTATCTCTTTACAGGAAGTAGCTTTGCATTAGGGCTGATCATCGGTACAATTGCCTCAGCAGTCAACACATTTGTATGGCATCATTATCTTGATCGAGCAATCAACAGTGATGCGCTGTACATTTCTACAGGTATGGGCATTCGCTTCTTAGTTGCAGCGATGGCGTGTCTGTTCTGGGTGAGATTTCCAGAGATGATTAACATCTATGGCATTGCGCTCGGCCTCACTTTATCGTATGTCATGATTGTCATACATACATTCAACAGCTTGAAAAAATAATAACTAATAGGAAGAGGTGAAGAAATGGAACACGGATCACCACTCTATGTCTGGAACTTTATGGGGCATGATATCATCTTTAATATCAGTTCTATCATGATGCTGGTTATTACTGCGGCTATCGTGCTTCTGATTGCGATTCTTTGTACTCGCAATTTAAGTCATAGACCATCGGGTGCCCAGAACTTTATCGAATGGATTTTTGATTTTACCCGCGGTATTATCAACAGCAACATGGACTGGGGTAGAGGCGCTCGCTTTCACTTTTTAGCAGTCACTTTATTACTTTTCATTTTTGTTGCAAATATGCTCGGTCTTCCGTTTTCAATTGTATCCGGACATACTTTATGGTGGAAATCACCAACTGCGGATGCAACGGTAACACTGACGCTTTCGACACTGATGGTATTATTAACACATTATTATGGTATTAAAATGCGGGGTGCAGGTAACTACTTCAAGAGTTTTGCTCAGCCTGTATGGTTTATGGTGCCGTTCAAAATTATCGAAGAGTTTTCATCAACACTGACGCTCGGTCTTCGTCTGTACGGTAACATTTTCGCAGGGGAAGTATTACTTGGTCTACTTGCAGGTATCGGCGGTGCTGGAATGCTCGGCTGGTTCGGTGCAGCAATACCACTTATCATCTGGCAAGGTTTCTCTATTTTCGTAGGTTCAATTCAGGCTTACATCTTCGTTATGTTATCAATGGTTTACATGTCACATAAAGTGTCTGAAGACCATTAATATAAAATAAAAAAACAATTATATTTCTTTAGGAGGAAATTATTAATGAATTTATTAGCAGCAGCAATCGCAATTGGTTTAGCAGCACTTGGCGCAGGTATCGGTAACGGTCTTATTGTTTCTCGTACAGTTGAAGGGGTTGCTCGTCAACCTGAAGCACGTGGTCCATTAATGACAATCATGTTCATCGGTGTAGGTTTAGTTGAGGCCCTTCCTATCATCGCAGTAGTAGTAGCATTCATGGTAATGAACCGTTAATTATAACTAATAACTCGTTAAGGCGAAGTCTATATGATTTCGCCATTCATTTATGACTTTAACTGTGGTGAAAGGAGCGTTAATATTGAATTTCTATATTTTAGGAGCAACTGAACATGTTGACGGTGTTCAATGGGGAACCGTTCTTGCGACCCTTCTGACATTCATTATTTTACTGGCTTTACTCCGTAAATTTGCGTGGGGACCCCTTAAAAATATTATGGATGAGCGTCAACAGGGGATTAACTCTGATATTGATAATGCAGCTGCGCAAAATGCAGAAGCGAAGCGATATGCAGAAGAAAACAGAGCTTTGCTGACACGTACTCAAGGAGAAGTACAATCAATCCTTGAAAATGCGAAAGTACAAGCGAAGCGTGAACATGAAGAAATTCTTCATGCAGCGAATACACGTGCTAACAAATTAGTAGAAGATGCACAAGTTGAAATTGAAAATGAAAAGAAACGTGCCATTGCAGATATCAATGACCGCGTAGCTGAACTTTCAGTGCTTATTGCATCTAAAGTGATTAACAAAGAAATTAATGAGCAAGATCAAAAGCAGCTTGTAAGTCAATATATTCAAGAGGCAGGCGATAAATAATGGTTATCGCACAGAAGTATGCTGAGAGTTTATTTGAAGTAAGTCATGATCAAGGTGTAGAACAGAGTGTGAAAAAGGATCTTGATACATTGAAAGCAGTTGTCGCATCAGACGACGCATTCAAACGTTTTGCTGAGGATCCTCAAGTGTCAAAAGATGCGCGCATTCAGTTCGTTGATGAGACATTCAAAGGTGTTGACCCACCACTGATAAACTTACTTAAAATCCTTGCAGAGCGACAACACTTAGAGCTTATTCCAGCTATCGCGGCTGAATATGAGCAGGTTTATAATGAAGCAAATGAACAGCAATATATGAAAGTGGAATCTGTTTATGCACTCTCAGACGAAGAGATTGATAGTATAGGCAAGGCTTTCATTAAACGTACAGGTTATAAACGATTATTGATTGAAAATATCATTAACAAAGAATTGATTGGTGGCATCAGAACAACAATCGGTACAACGGTTTATGATGGTTCAGTTCAGAATAATCTAAAAGAAATAGCAAAAGCAGTTCAACAACATTAATCATTAAGGAGTGACATAGATGGCCATCAAAGCTGAAGAAATCAGTGCACTGTTAAAGTCACAGATCGCAAACTACGAATCTGGTATGACAGTAACAGATGTCGGTACAGTAATTCAGGTCGGTGACGGTATCGCATTAGTTCACGGTCTTAACAACGTCATGGCAGGGGAACTTGTTGAATTCCATAACGGCGTGTTAGGTCTTGCACAGAACTTAGAAGAAAACAATGTAGGTATCGTTATTTTAGGACCTTACTCAGATATTAAAGAAGGAGACGAAGTGAAGCGTACAGGTCGTATCATGTCAGTACCAGTAGGCGAAGAACTTATCGGTCGTGTTGTGGATCCACTTGGTCAACCTATCGACGGTAAAGGCCCGCTGAATACGACTAAAACACGTCCTATCGAATCTCCAGCTACAGGTGTTATGGACCGTAAATCAGTAGACGAGCCATTACAGACAGGTATTAAAGCGATTGATGCACTTGTGCCAATCGGTCGTGGTCAGCGTGAGTTAATCATCGGTGACCGTCAGACAGGTAAAACAACAGTTGCTATCGATACAATCCTCAACCAGAAGAACGAAGACATGATCTGTGTTTACGTGGCAATCGGTCAGAAGGAATCAACAGTTCGTACAGCAGTTGAAACTTTACGTCAGCACGGTGCGTTAGACTACACAATCGTAGTATCAGCGTCTGCATCTCAACCCGCACCACTTCTTTACCTTGCACCATATTCAGGTGTAGCAATGGCCGAAGAATTCATGTTCAATGGTAAACACGTATTAATCGTATATGATGATTTAACGAAGCAGGCAGCTGCTTACCGTGAATTATCTCTGTTATTACGTCGTCCGCCAGGTCGTGAAGCTTACCCGGGGGATGTCTTCTACTTACATAGTCGTTTACTTGAGCGTGCAGCTAAGTTAAATGATGATTTAGGTGGCGGTTCAATCACTGCACTTCCGTTCGTTGAAACTCAGGCAGGGGATATCTCAGCTTACGTACCGACAAACGTAATCTCAATCACAGATGGACAGATTTTCTTACAATCTGACTTATTCTTCTCAGGTGTACGTCCAGCGATCAACGCAGGTTTATCAGTATCACGTGTAGGGGGTTCTGCACAGATTAAAGCGATGAAGAAAGTTGCAGGTACATTACGTCTTGACTTAGCTTCTTACCGTGAGCTTGAATCATTTGCACAGTTCGGTTCTGACTTAGATCCAGCTACGAAAGCAAAACTCGAACGGGGTAAACGTACAGTAGAAGTACTGAAACAGGATCAGAATAAACCATTAACGGTTGAAAAACAGGTCGTTATTCTTTATGCGTTAACAAAAGGTCACCTTGATGATATTCCAGTTCAGGATATCACACGTTTTGAAGACGAGTTACTCGGATGGGTTGGCAATAATGCACCTCATTTATATCAGGAAATTCGTGAAACAAAAGGCTTACCAGCAGATGAAAAATTGGTTGATGCAATCACTGCTTTCAAAAAAGTTTTCAATCGCTCAGTCTAAACGTGAAATGATATTCAGTAAATAAGGTGGTGACAAAATGAGTTCTCTTAGAGAGATAAAGACACGTATCACTTCAACTAAGAAAACAAGTCAGATTACGAAAGCCATGCACATGGTATCAAATTCAAAACTGAGACGTGCTGAAGAGAATGCGAAAAACTTCTATCCCTACATGGATAAAATGCAGGAAACAATCTCAGCAATCGGGGGGAATGACAGTTCTCATCCAATGCTGGTTAAGCGTCCAGTTAAGAAGACGGCTTACTTAGTAGTAACAAGTGATAAAGGCTTAGCAGGTCCATATAATGCTAATGTACTGAAAAGTGTAACGAATGAGATAAAGGAACGTCATAACAATGATGCGAGTCAGTACGGTATTCTTGTCATCGGACGTGTAGGCCGTGATTTCCTTAAGTCACGCGGCTACAATCTGGTCGATGAAATGGTAGGATTGCCTGAACAACCTTCTTTTAAAGCAATCAATGCTTTAACTAAAAGTGCAGTTGAACGCTTTGAAAAAGGTGAATTCGATGAACTTTATATTCATTTCAGTCACTTTATCAGTGTTCTTGAGCAGGAAGTGCAAGAACGCCGAATCTTACCAGTCAGCCAGTCTGACATTCAAAGTAAAGGTGCGACGGCAACTTATGAGTTTGAACCGGATAAAGAGACCATTCTGGAAGTTATTCTTCCTCAGTACGCAGAAAGTCTGATATACGGTGCATTGCTCGATGCAAAAGCGAGTGAGCATGCAGCACGTATGACAGCGATGAAGAACGCAACAGATAATGCTAAAGAATTAATTGATGATTTATCATTACAATATAACCGTGCTCGTCAAGCAGCAATTACTCAGCAGATCACTGAGATTGTTGGCGGTGCAGCGGCACTCGAATAACGATAAGGAGGAATAATAATGGCAGTAGGTCACGTAATTCAAGTTATGGGTCCAGTTATCGATGTTAAGTTTCCTCATGGTCAGTTACCAGAACTTAACAATGCCTTAACTTTAGACATCCAGCGTGAAAACGGTATAACTCAATTGACGCTTGAAGTCGCACTACACTTAGGCGATGATGCAGTTCGTACTATCGCGATGAGCTCGACTGATGGTGTTCAGCGTGGTGCTGAAGTAACAGATACAGGGTCCCCTATTTCTGTACCAGTAGGAGATATGACATTAGGACGTGTATTCAACGTTCTTGGAGAAAAAATTGATTTAGATGAGGAGTTACCTGCGGGTATCCGTCGTGATCCAATTCATCGACTTGCACCTAAATTTGAAGAATTATCAACTAAAGTTGAAATTCTCGAAACAGGAATCAAAGTTGTAGACTTACTTGCACCTTATATCAAAGGTGGTAAAATCGGTCTCTTCGGTGGTGCCGGTGTAGGTAAAACCGTATTAATCCAGGAATTAATCAATAACATCGCACAAGAACACGGCGGTATCTCAGTATTCGCTGGTGTAGGTGAACGTACACGTGAAGGTAATGACCTGTACTACGAAATGAAAGATTCAGGCGTTATCAAGAAAACAGCGATGGTATTCGGTCAGATGAATGAGCCACCTGGTGCGCGTATGCGTGTTGCATTATCAGGTCTGACAATGGCGGAATATTTCCGTGATGAGCAAGGACAGGACGTTCTGTTATTCATCGACAATATCTTCCGTTTTACACAAGCGGGTTCAGAAGTATCTGCCCTTCTGGGTCGTATGCCATCTGCCGTTGGTTACCAGCCAACGCTTGCTACAGAGATGGGACAGCTGCAGGAACGTATCACATCTACTAACGTAGGGTCAGTTACATCGATTCAAGCGGTATTCGTACCAGCCGATGACTATACTGACCCGGCGCCTGCAACTGCATTCGCTCACTTAGATGCCACAACAAACTTAGAGCGTAAGTTAACTGAGATGGGTATTTACCCAGCCGTTGACCCGCTTGCATCTACATCTCGTGCATTGACACCAGCTGTTGTAGGGGAAGAGCACTATAACGTAGCACGTCAAGTACAGCAGACATTACAGAAATATCGTGAATTACAGGATATCATCGCTATCTTAGGTATGGATGAATTATCTGATGAAGATAAAAAGACTGTAAACCGTGCACGTCGTATTCAGTTTTTCTTATCACAGAACTTCCACGTAGCAGAACAGTTTACAGGACAAAAAGGTTCGTACGTACCAGTTACTCAGACTGTACAAGACTTCAAAGCGATTCTTGAAGGTAAGTACGACCATATTCCTGAAGATGCATTCCGTTTAGTCGGCGGCATTGAAGCGGTTCTTGAGCAAGCTAAAGGCATGGGTGTACAAGTCTAATTTAGGAGGAATGAAATATGAACACGTTAGCGTTAAATATTGTTACTCCTAATGGTTCAGTTTATTCTACTGATCAGGCTGAACTGATTGTCCTCCAGACTGAAGGCGGCGAAATGGGGATTATGGCAGGCCATATACCGACTGTAGCCCCGCTCAAAATCGGTGCTGTACGCGCAACAGTTAATAATAAAGTTAACTATATTGCTGTGACAGAAGGTTTTGCTGAAATTCGTTCTACTGGCGTGACAGTACTCGTTCAGACTGCTGAAGTATCTGATGCCATCAACATTGACCGCGCTCAGAAATCATTGCGCCGTGCTCAGGAACGTCTCGAGGATGATAAAAGAGAAGGCGTTGATTATCATCGCGCTGAACGTGCACTACATCGCGCGATCAACCGTCTGGATGTAGCCAAATATCGTTAAAATAAAAAGACTTAGTGATCACTAAGTCTTTTTTTAATTGAGGAGGAAAAGATGGATATTGGAATATATGCACTTGTTCACATTGCCTTACATGTTATCTGTACATGTATGAGTTTCTGGGCGCTCAAATCGTTAAGAACTGAACATTGGTTTAAAGCCAATCATACCCAGCAAGTACAAGTATTGATTGTTATCATGAGTTTCGCTCTTGGAAAACTGATAAGTGATTTTATCATGGATATTATATATTTCTCACAACAAGCTGCATGGTTATAAAGGACTTAAATCAATATAAATTTACTGTTTCATCCTAAAATTTGTTATAGTATAAGATATAACGAAGTAGAGTGCTGGAGGAAATAATATGGATATGATTTTAGTTAAAGGTGGAAAACGATTAGAAGGTGCTGTGAAGGTAGAAGGCGCGAAAAATGCTGTATTACCGATACTTACCGCTTCTATTCTGGCTTCAGAAGGTATTAATACCTTTCATAATGTACCCGCCTTATCTGATGTAGATACAATTAGCCATGTACTTAAAGGCTTGAATGTTAACGTTCAGGCAATTGATGAAAATACATATGAAATTGATGCAACAGGCAAACTGGATTCTACAGCCAGTTATGAATACGTCAGTAAAATGAGAGCCAGCATACTGGTAATGGGACCTCTTCTTGCTAGGTTAGGCCATGCGAGAGTCGCTTTACCGGGGGGCTGTGCGATAGGTTCAAGACCTATTGAACAGCATCTTAAAGGCTTGACTGCACTAGGTGCTGTGATTCAGCAGGAAAATGGCTATTTGGTTGGTACAGCGAATGGCCGCCTGAAAGGTGCACGTATCTATCTTGACTTTCCAAGTGTAGGTGCAACACAAAATATTCTGATGGCTGCGACTCTTGCCGAGGGTACGACTATTATGGAGAATGTGGCAAGAGAACCTGAGATTGTCGATTTAGCAGATTTTCTGAACGGTATGGGTGCCCGCATTAAAGGAGCTGGCAGTGATACATTAGTCATTGAAGGTGTGGAGCATCTGAAAGGAACGGATCATACCATTATTGCTGATCGTATTGAAGCTGGCACCTTTATGATTGCTGCAGCAATAACAAGAGGAGATGTTCTTGTTCAAGGTGCACGTAAAGATCATATGTCATCATTGATTTCCAAGCTGACAGAAATGGGCGTCAGCATCTCTGAACAATCTGACGGGCTGAGAGTTTCAGCAGTAGGCGCGCTTAAAGGAGTAGAAGTGCAGACAATGCCGCATCCAGGATTCCCGACGGATATGCAGGCTCAGATGACTGCTTTGATGATGACTGGGGAGACAGAAAGTCGTATGACTGAAACGGTCTTTGAAAATCGGTTTATGCATATCGATGAATTTATAAAAATGAATGGTAACCTTCAAGTGAAAGGTCGGACAGCCTATATTAAAAAAAGCCAGCTGCACGGAGCTTCAGTCAAATCAACTGATTTGCGCGCGGCGGCGGCCCTTATACTGGCAGGTCTTGTGGCGGATGGTTACACACGTGTATCAGAGCTTAAACATTTGGATAGAGGATACGTTAACTTTCACGGTAAATTAAAAGCACTAGGTGCTGATATTGAACGTACGCAAGATAAAGAAGCAGTAAAAGTGAGGTAAGATATGGCTAATTATTTAGGAACAGAAGTAGTTCATCGAAAAATACCTATTCTGTTAACAATCATTATAGTGCTCGTACTCTCATTCATATTATTTATGATAGGGATGATGATTGGGTATGGCGTGCTGCATTCTCCACTCGATGTATTTAAGCCGAGTACTTGGAGTCATATTTTTGAATTGACTGGAGGCAACAAATAAATGGAAACTATTTTGACATTTGATGAAATCAAGAAAATTATTCCTCATCGTTATCCTTTCTTATTGATTGATCGTGTAATTGAATTGGAAGAAGGCAAGCGTTGTGTGGGACTCAAACAAGTAAGTGGCAATGAACCATTTTTCCAGGGACACTTTCCTGATTATGCTGTGATGCCAGGCGTGCTGATTGTAGAAGCACTTGCACAAGTAGGTGCAGTAGCTATGCTCAACATGGAAGACAATAAAGGAAAGATAGCTTTATTTGCAGGTATTGATAAATGCCGATTCAAAAAGCAGGTGACACCTGGAGATTCACTCCGGTTAGAAGTGGAAATCTCAAAAATAAAAGGACCTATAGGTAAAGGAACTGCAACTGCAACAGTTGATGGTGCGATTGCTTGTAGCTGTGAAATTACATTTGCTTTAACGGATGCAGATAAAAACTGATTTATTTCAGATAAAATCTCTTATACTATAAAAAGACAATCTCGATATCATCATTGAGATTGTCTTTTTTGTAGTTAAACTCAGAGGGAAATAGCTAATCTTTGTCACGGAGTATGGGCTTACTGACCATCATACGGTTAAATGTACTGATTAATTCAGAGCCTGACAGTTCGTCTTCTACAAGTTGTTCAAGTAACTGCTCTGCATAAGCTTGTCTCGGTGTATAAATATGACATTCGAAAATGACAGAGATTTTCTCTTCTAACTCCTTGATGCTGGTAATAGTTGCTTCAAATAGGGCTGGATCATTGGAAGCGCGTGTGATGACAACCCGTGTATCTAAAACGGTATGAGCTTCCATATAGCCTTCCATTGTCTCTTTGTGAATGCGATCAATAAGAATTTCCAGAAGCCATCCAGTACCGCTATTCTCTTTATTGATGATGACGCCATCATATAACGTAAATTCCTTAGTGGTCTCATTTTCAACAATCTGGAATCTGAGTGCCTTAAAAGTTTTCATCAGCACAACGCCTCCTTTCTTTCTATTATATATTATCAACTTAATAATTCAAAAAGTAGCTTATTTTGATAAAAAGTCATCTATTTAGCACTATTTTTAATGAAAAGCCGAAAAATCATTAGAAACTACGTGCTAACGCCAGCAATAATTAAAAAACAGTAATTTTTCATCTGGAAATAATCACGCTATAGTGAATATAGAAAGGAGGTGACATATGATCAATAAAGTAGTGCTTGTAGGTCGACTTGCGAATGTGCCTAAAACCAATCATGTAACGAATAAAAATAATGTTCAGTGTGTTACATTTCCTCTGGCAATTGAGAGAGGCTATAAACCACGTGATGAACAAGCACAGACCGTAGATTATCTACACTGCAAAGCATTCAATAAAACAGCTGCGAATATTATGCAGTATTGCCGTAAAGGTTCAACTGTATGTGTAACAGGACAGATTCATAGTAATCGTTATCAAAAACCTGGCGAAGAAAAGCCGCAGTATTTCACTGAAATTATTATTGAAAGCATTAAGTTCTTACCTAACTTTGGTGCGATTAAGACAGGAGATATTCTTCCCCAGACCCCGGACGAAGTATGGGGAGAATTATCAGATGCTGAAAAAACACACACTATTATGTTAGCTAAAGAAACGATGGTTAAACAAATAATTGCAGGACAGAATACTGCACCACTTGAAACAGAGCCAGTCAAAGTGATTGCGGATGACGAAAGTCACCAGTTAATGAAGACATTAGAGGAAATAACGACTACAGAACCGTCAAAAGAAGAAGCTGCAGTTCTCATATAAAAAATACCTCATTACTCACAAACCCCACTGACCTCTTCAAACGTGCTGTCTGAAGGGGTTTTTGATTTGATATCATTTTGTAATATGTGCGTAATTTAATAACTTCACTTAACACGTTGCTGTAACCTAAGAAATTTAAAATCATGCTAAAGTATTAACAAGATTAAATTAGGACGGGGGCAACACAGAAATGAAAAGAGTAGCAACAATCATCAGTGCTGTCATTTTGTCTGGTATTGCGGTAACAACAAATGCTGAAGCAAAGACACAAAATTTGCAGATGGATGAATCGGTTTGGTCAATTACAGATAAATATGATAAAACAATTGAAAATATAGAAAAAATGAGCGCTGCTAATACAGCTCTGATTACACCAGACTCTAGACTGGAAGTGCTGGTCAATGGTAAATATAAAGTCGTTAAAGGGGACACGCTGCCAGAAGTTGCTGAAAAATGTGATGTATCTGTTATGCAGATTCATCACTTGAACAATATTTCGAAGCAGTACAGGTTGGTTGAAGGACAGACTTTACAAATCGCCTATAAAAATTAAAGGGATTGACTATTAATATGGTTGGTTTCTTTTTTTATTACAAAAATATAACAACGAATAATTGGCCAAAAGATGTTAAAAGGGGATAGGAAAGCCAGTTAAAGAGGAAAAGGTAAAATATGTTTATTGTAATCTCGTCGTAATATTACTCTTTATCTTTTATCTGGCTGTAACCTATGAAATATTTATATCTGTTATAGTTATGACATTAAATAAAAGCGTGCATATAAATTAGGAGGAACAATATAAATGAAAAAAGTACTAGCGGTTACAACAGCGGTAGCAGTAGCAGGATCTTTTGCAGCAACAGCCAATGCAGCAGAATATACAGTTAATTCAGGTGATACTTTATGGGGTATTTCACAACAATATGGAACTTCAGTAGCTAATGTTAAAGCGGAGAATGGTTTATCATCAGACCTTATCTACCCAACTCAAGTTTTAAAAGTAAATGAAACAGCAGCTAAAACAAATTCAAATGTTTATCACATCGTTGCAGGTGATACTTTAGGTAAAATTGCTTCTAAATTTAATGTAACAGTTGCTCAACTTAAAGCATGGAACAACTTATCATCAGATCTTATTATTGCAGGTAAAACTTTATATGTATCAGGTGCAGCAGTACCAGCTCAACAAGCAGCTCCTGTTCAACAGGCACCAGTACAACAAACAGCTCCTGTTCAAACATACCAAGCACCAGTACAACAAAAACCGACATACCAAGCACCAGCTCAACAACAACAGACTTATCAAGCACCAGTACAACAAAAACCGACATACCAAGCACCAGTACAACAAAAACCAACATACCAAGCACCAGTACAACAAAAACCAACATACCAAGCGCCAGCTCAACAGCAACAAACTTATCAAGCACCAGCTCAACACCAAACTTATCAAGCACCAGTACAGCAACAAGCTCCAAAAGCAGCTACGACTCAAACAGCAGCTGTATCTAGCAACAGTGGCTTAAATTGGGCAGCAGTAGCCGCATGTGAATCAGGTGGAAACCCTTCTACTAACACAGGTAACGGTTACTATGGTTTATACCAATTTAGCTTACCAACATGGCAATCAGTAGGTGGTACAGGTTTACCATCGGAAGCGTCAGCAGCTGAACAAACTAAACGTGCTGAAATTCTTTACAATCGTGCAGGCGCAGGACAATGGCCAGTATGTGGTGCTAACCTGTAATTTGATATCAATTCAAGAGTCTGGGACATAATTCCTACGGACAATAAAAATAGCGATAAAATTTGATGAGAATCAAATTTTATCGCTATTTCTTTATTTTTCATAAGGGTTTTGCTACTTGCGGTAGCTAGTTTCCTTATATTTACGGCCATTAATGCTAAGCCCATTTCTGCTTTTATTTTGAGCCAGGATTTTAAATCGAAGATTTACTTATGTCCCAGACTCTTTTTTTATTTGCAATCAAATGCAGAGTTCTGTATGCTTTAATTAATAAAATATCTATTACTGCTAGGGGTGCCTTATGGCTGAGATGACAGTGTCAAACCCTTTACCTGATCTAGATAATGCTAGCGTAGGAAAGCGGTCTTCTTTTAGGACCTTTTCTGCAGAAATAGGTCTTTTTTTAATATTAAAGGAGGAATAATGATGTTTACTGATGAATTGCAACGCGAAGCAGCACCTATTATTGATGCGATATATGAAGATGATTTTATCCAGGGGATTATTAAAGGAAATATTGATAAAGAAGCGATTCGCCATTATTTGAAAGCGGATCATCTTTATTTGAATGAATTCGCAAAAATCTATAGTTTACTCATTGCTAAGTTGAATAATAAAGAGGATATTCGTTTTTTACTTGATCAGATTGACTTTGTTATCAACGGTGAAGTCAGTGCTCATTATACAATGGCTGATTATGTTGGAGAAGATTATGAGGCTATTATCGCTGGAGGAGAATGGTATCCTTCAAGTGATCATTACATCAAACATATGTATTACAATGCATATAAATATGATGATGCAAGCTATACGATTTGTGCCATGGCACCTTGTCCTTATGTTTATCAGCAACTGGCGCTTAAAATACAGGCAAATCATGATTTGACAGATAATCCTTTAAAAGAATGGGTGGATTTTTATGCTGTCAATATGAGTGAACTGATGAATCGTCTGAATAACTGGGTAAATCGTTTTGCTGAGACAACGACTGAAGAAAATCGCGATATTCTGAGACGCAATTTTCTAGAGAGCTGTATTCACGAAAAACGTTTCTTCGATATGGCTTATCGTCAGGAGGAGTGGTTTTATGTTTAAGACGGCGCTATCTATTGCGGGTACAGATCCAACTGGTGGAGCCGGCACGATTGCAGATGTCAAAGTCTTTCAGTCAAGAAATGTATATGGTATGAGTGCGATTACGAGTATCGTTGCTCAAAATACAACAGGTGTTCAGCAAGTGTTTGATCAACCTGTTCATATTATTGAAGCGCAGCTGGACAGTATATATAACGATATTGTACCGGACGCTGTGAAGACGGGGATGCTAGGCACAAGTGAAGTGATGGATGTCGTCAGACCATTTATAGTGAAACATCATATTCCTTATGTTATTGATCCCGTTATGGTCGCAAAAAGTGGTGATGATTTATTGAATGATGACGGAAAAGAAGCTGTGCGTTATAAGTTGCTCGATCTTGCAACTGTTGCGACGCCGAACCTGCCTGAGCTTGAGCGTATCCTCAATATGACGGTACAGACAAAAAGTGAGATAGAACGTGCAGGCAAGATTTTCCTTAATGAAATCGGCAGTCAATCTGTTGTCATTAAAGGAGGTCATCTGGAGGGTGATGCAATTGATTATCTCTTCACAAAAGAAGGATGTATAGAACTCCCTGCTCAAAGAATAGCAACTCATCATACCCATGGAACTGGCTGTACGTTCAGCGCAGTGATTACAGCTGAACTTGCCAAAGGTCATTCAATAGCAACCAGTGTGCGTACAGCGAAGGCGTATATCACACATGCTATTAGACATAATCCGGGGCTCGGTCACGGCAATGGTCCAGTCAGTCATTTCGGTTACAAGGAGGAAGAAATTGCGTATTAATCAATTAAGGGAAGATAATCCACTCATTATCTGTCTGACTAATGATGTAGTGAAAAACTTTACGGCGAATGGACTGTTATCTTTAGGGGCTAGTCCGGCAATGGCGACCGAAGTAGAAGAACTGGAAGACTTCATCAAGCATGCGGGTGCCGTGCTTATCAATATCGGTTCGCTCACTAAAGAAAGTATGCCTTCCATGGAAAAAGCAGCTGAAGCAGCGAATAAGCATAGTGTCCCTATCGTACTTGATCCAGTTGCATGCAGTGCCACTCCATTCAGAAAAGCATTCTGTCTTAAACTGATTCAGAACTATGATATCAGTGTGGTAAGAGGAAATGCATCTGAAGTTAAAGGGCTAATAGAGGCAGCGGAGATGAAAGGGACAGACAGTGATCTATCACTGGATACTGTTAAAATAGCTCAAGAAGCAGGCAGAAAATTAGAGACAGCTATTATTGTAACAGGCAAAGAAGATGCAATTTATGTGGATGGTCAGACGAGAAAGTTATCAAATGGCAGTGCTATGCTGACAAAGGTAACAGGTGGTGGATGTTTATTAGGCGCAATTGTTAGCGCTTTTATATATAATGAAGTTAAACCGACAGTATCTGTTTTAGTAGAAGCAGTATCTTATTATAATATTGCAGCAGAGCGAGCTGCTGAACAGAAGGCTGGAACTTTGCCGGGTCATTTTCAGATTCATCTGCTGGATATGTTGAATGTGATAGGAGAAAATGACATCGCAGAGAATATGCGGGTGAAAGAAGTGGATTAGTTTGAAATTTGAACAAGATATGTTAAAACTTTACTTTATCTGTGGTTCATCCAATATAGTAGGACGTCAATTTGAAGATGTGCTGGAGCAGGCACTCAAGGCAGGCATCACTCTTTTTCAATTCAGAGAAAAAGGACCAGGGTCCTTAGACGGAGAAGAAAAAAGACAACTGGCTCAAAGATTGAAGAAGCTATGTCATGCGTATAATGTCCCTTTCATTGTCAATGATGACTGGCAACTGGCGCTTGATATTGATGCTGATGGTATTCATCTAGGCCAGGATGATGAAAAGATAGAAACTATCATTGAAAAATTTGAACACAAGATTATCGGATTATCAGTGAGCAATTTCGAGGAATATGATCAATCTGATCTTCAGCATGTTGATTATATTGGTGTCGGACCCGTGTATGCTACAAGTTCAAAAAGCGATGCTAAGAAGCCGGGTGGCATAGAGCTTATCCGAAAGATGCGCCTATATGATAAAGAGGTACCGATTGTTGCTATCGGAGGTATTACGAACCGAAATTGTGAAATGATTTTAAAAGCAGGAGCGGATGGTATATCCACTATTTCTTCGATTGCAGCGAGCGGAAACATTGAACAAGATGTGAAAAGTTATCTGGATTATTACAAATAGAAGTCTTAAATGAGGATAAATGTTTAATCAGTTAATAAAATGTGTTAAAATAACCTCTATGTGAAGAATACTATGAGGTGAAGAAATGAAGAAAAAGGCTTTAATGCCATTATTGTTCGGTATTATTATATTGTTAGCAGGTTGTGATTATTCTAAGGAAACTAATCGTACAGGTTTCTTCTATGATACATTTGTCCATCCTTTAGATTTACTGATACACTGGCTTGGTGCAAATATGGGTCACAATTACGGACTGGCTATTATTGCGATCACATTGATTGTTCGTCTTGCGCTGTTCCCGTTTATGATGAAAACATACAAAAATCAGAGCATCATGAAAGAAAAAATGAATCTGATTCAGCCGCAGTTAAAAGCGATACAGGAAAAAACAAAGCATGCACGTACACAGGAAGAACGTATGGCTGCTAATCAGGAAATGATGGCACTATATAAAGAGAACGAAATCAATCCACTGAATATGGGTTGTCTACCTCTTCTTATCCAGCTTCCGATTGTTACAGGATTATTCTACGTGCTGAAATATCCGACAGGTGGCGGTATTACACAATATCCTCACTTCCTCTGGTTTGATCTGACACGTCCGGATATTATGATGACCATCATCGCAGGGATTATTTATGCGCTTCAGGCATTTGTATCGATGCAGAATATTCCTGATGAACAGAAAGCACAGATGCGTATGATGATGTTCATTTCACCTATTATGATTATCTGGATGTCATACATTTCTCCAGCTGCACTTGCATTGTACTGGGCAGTAGGTGGCGCTTTCCTTGTTGTTCAGACATGGTTAGGTAATAAATTCTACAAGCAGAAGGTTCATGAAGAGATGAAGCCGCTTGTTGAAGCACATGAACAGAATAGAGAAACTGTGGTGCGCAATACACAAGTAAAACCTAAAAAGAAAAGAAGATAATTGATAGAAGTCGCTGTGAGATAACAGCGGCTTTTTTTATGGCAATTTTAGGATGTTAAAAAAATTTACTGAATATACTGAGAGATATGATAGAATTTATATGACAGAGAAAGGAGCTTCATAGATGGAAATAAAATATATTAGCGAAAATGCTTTAATCTGCATTTTTGAAGCGGTGATAGACGAAACGATTAACCATCAGGTCCTCGCATTGAAAAAAGCGATAGAAGAAGCACATATTGAAGGTATTGAAGAATTAGTGACTTCTTATCATACGTTAGTCGTCTATTTAGATGAAACAGCTAATCATGATGTGATTGCAGAACAGATAAAGAAACTGAAAATAAGTAAGAGCAGCAAGGGGGGAAAGAAAGTTTTCTATATCCCGGTCTGTTATGATTATGGACTCGATTTAGAAGAACTAGCAGCACATTGTCAGCTATCAGCACAGGAAGTGATTGAGCGACATACTGCAAAACAATATTTAATTTATATGCTGGGTTTTATGCCGGGTTTTCCTTTTCTGGGTGGACTGGATCCGTCGATTGCCAAGCCGCGTAAAGAAACACCACGTAAAGAGATTCCTGCGGGTTCGGTTGGTATTGCTAATGAACAGACAGGTATGTATCCGTTCGCTTCCCCTGGAGGATGGAATATTATAGGGCGTACACCTGTGAAGCTGTTTGACGCTGAACGTACACCTTCTGTCTATTATGAAGCAGGGAACTATATTCAGTTTAAGGCGATCAGCAAAGAAGAATATGCTGCGATTGAACAGGATAGTCATTATAAAGTTGAAGTAGAGGAGGTTACGCAATGAGTCTTAAAGTCTTACAGCCGGGTCTGCTGACAACGATTCAGGATACGGGTCGCTCTGGAGTTCAGCATATGGGACTTAGCCCGAGTGGTGCAATGGATTATTTTAGTTTTATGGTAGGGAATCAGCTATTAGAAAATAATGAATTTGTCAGCCTCGAAATGACGATGCAAGGGGGCACGTTTGAATTTGGGCGTGGTAACTCATTTATCATTACAGGCGCTGATATGCAGGCAACTTTAAATGATAAACCGGTTAATGTGAATACCATTTATCATGCGAAGATGAATGATCAGTTGAAATTCAGTGCAGCAGTAGATGGGATGAGAACGTATCTCACAGTTCGCAACGGTTTTCATGTGGAAAGTGTCTTTGACAGCTATTCAACACATACTAAAATCAAGTTAGGTGGTAAGGATGGTAGAGCACTTCAGGCAGGAGATGAATTACCATTTAAGGACCCTGAAAAAGTACTGGAGAAAACAATCTATACGCCTCCATTTGATGATAAGAAAATTAGATTCATACCTGGACAGCAATTTGAACGTTTCGAAAGATTTAAAGTGAAAACGTATGAGATATCTAATGTATCTGATCGTATGGGCATACGCCTTGAAGGGGATGCTCTTAAAGCAGATGATTATGATATTTTATCTGAACCCGTTCAATTAGGATCTATTCAAGTATCAGCATCCGGTCAGCCTATTGTGCTGCTGAATGACCGCCAGACAGTAGGTGGCTATGCAAAAATCGGTACAGTCTATTTCAATGATTTACCTAAGTTGGTTCAAAAAAAACCAGGTGAAATCATTGAATTAGTGCCGGGAACGTTTGAAGAAGCAGTAGAAGAAAAAAGAAAAATGATGAAGTATATTGAAGATATCAATATCCTTGCCTATAAAGGTCGCACATCTGGTAATAAAATCAAACAATTAATTAAAAGGGTGAAATAGATGAATACAGAAAATTTAAATACATTAATTCAGTTGATGAATGATAATCAGCTAAAATTTATTTCTTATAAAGATAAAGACACAGAATACCATATCGAAAAGGCAGTAGCGGAGACTAGTGCACTACCAGTTGCAGCGCAGAACCCGCAAGCACCGCCTGCTGATGACAGCGGACATGTACAGAAATCTCTGCTTGTCGGTACATTTTATAATACAGAGAATGAAGAGAGTACAAAACCGCTTGTTGAAGTCGGACAGAAAGTGGAAAAAGGAGACCGTATCGGTATCATTGAAGCAATGAAAGTCATGAATGATATACAGGCCGAAGTGAGCGGTGTGGTTGAAGAAATTTATGTAGAAAGTGGTACAGCAGTCAGCTACGATGAACCGCTGATTAAAATTAAAGAAGCATAGGGGTGTCACAATGAAAAAGGTATTGATTGCTAATAGGGGAGAAATTGCGATTCGTATCATCAGAACATGTAAAAAGTTAGGCATCCATACTGTGGCAGTCTATTCTTCTTCTGATAAAGATTCGTTGCATGTCGCACTGGCTGATGAGTCTTATTGTATAGGACCGGCACAGGCACAAAAAAGTTACCTGAACATGAATCAGATTATTTCGGCGGCTATTGTCTCTGGAGCTGATGCAATTCATCCAGGTTATGGTTTCCTCGCTGAAAATTCGGCCTTCGCAAGACTATGTGAGGAACATGACATTATCTTTATTGGTCCGACGCCGGAGACCATTGATAAAATGGGGGATAAAGCAGAAGCACGTAAGACTATGATTGCTGCAGAAGTACCTGTTATCCCAGGCTCTAAAGATGTGATTCCGACCGTTGAGGAAGCCATAGAAATGGCAGCATCTATAGGTGCGCCGCTTGTCATTAAAGCAGTATCAGGTGGAGGTGGTAAAGGGATGAGAATTGTCAACGATTTAGCTGACGTCGAAAAACTTTATCATTCCGCTAAAAATGAGGCACTGAAAGCCTTTGGTGATGATCGTGTTTATATCGAGAAATTCATTAAAACAGCCCGTCATATCGAAGTTCAGATTATAGGTGACGGCCATGGTGACGCGATTCATCTGTATGACCGTGACTGTTCTGTTCAGCGTAATAATCAGAAGCTGATAGAAGAAGCACCAGCTGTAATCGTACCACCAGCAATACGGGAAAGAATGACAGAAGATGCAGTGAACGCCGCTAAAAATATTAAGTATCGTGGCGCAGGTACACTGGAGTTTCTATATGTGGAAGAAACACAGGAGTATTACTTCCTTGAGATGAATACACGTGTACAGGTGGAACATACGGTGACTGAACGAGTGACCGGTGTCGATATTATAGAAGCACAGCTTGATATTGCACTTGATGATCATTTCCCGTTCAAGCAGGAAGATATTAAAATTCATGGCTTTGCGCTTGAGTGTCGTATCAACGCTGAAGATCCATCACACCATTTCCGGCCATCACCGGGTAAAGTCCAAGGTTTACATCTACCCGGTGGTCCAGGTGTCAGAATTGATACGTTTTTATATGAGAACTGCACGGTTTCACCGTACTATGACTCTATGATTGCAAAAATTATTACATTTGACTTAACACGAGAACGTACTATTCAGAAAATGCAGACTATTTTAGATGAAACAGTTATTGATGGTTTTGCTACTAATCTGGACTTCCAGTATAGAATTATTCAGCATCCTAACTATGTTGCCAATACGCTGGATATCAAATTTCTTGAAAAAAATCATTTTCTGGAGGGATAGATGATGAAGATTGATTTAAATGCAGACTTAGGCGAGAGCTTCGGAAATTATACCATTGGCAATGATGCAGCCATTATTCCCCTGATAACATCTGCTAATATCGCTTGTGGCATGCACGCAGGCGACTTTAATGTTATGGAAGAGACAATTAAACTGTGTAAAACACAAAATATTGGTATCGGCGCGCACCCTGGCTACAATGATTTGATGGGCTTTGGGCGGCGAAAGGTTGATATGCCATACGACGAAGTGGAGGCACTTATTACTTATCAGGTTGGAGCAATACAGGCATTCTGTAAAAGACATGATGTAAAGCTGAACCATGTCAAACCTCACGGTGCACTTTATAACGCAACGTTTCAGGATGAACAGCTGGCTGAATGTATTGTAAGTGCTCTGTATAAACTAGATCCTGAATTGAAAGTAATGGGGATAGCAGGCGGACATCTTGTACACGCTGCGGAAGCGAAAGGCATGACAGCTATTCATGAAGTATTTGCAGACCGTAATTACGAAGCGGATGGTACGCTTGTCAGTCGAAGTGAAAGTGACGCATTGATTCATGATGCTGATGAAGCGACCGCTCATATTCTGCGTATGATTAATGATGGAGTAGTTAAAGCTAAAGATGGTACACTTGTACCTATTAAAGCAGACTCTATTTGCGTGCATGGGGATGGACCAGAAGCGCTTCAATTTGTCGAGTCAATCAGAAAGGCTTTGCAGGCGCAGCATATCGAACTGACTACAATTTAAACGACACTAAAGGGGATAAATGAATGGAAAATAATACAAAAACAAAGTTAACGGCGAGCCAGAAGCGACTGCTTTTTGGTGCCATCTTCCTGATGGCTACGTCAGCGATTGGACCAGCATTCTTAACGCAGACAACTGTATTCACTGAGAAGTTTTTATCTAGTTTTGCTTTTGCAATTCTCGTCAGTATTATCATCGATATTGGTGCACAACTGAATATATGGCGCATATTGACCGTCACAGGAAAAAGAGGGCAGGATGTTGCCAATGAGGTCGTAAAAGGATTAGGTACGTTTATTTCAGTGCTAATCGTACTTGGTGGGCTTGCTTTTAACATTGGGAATGTAGCGGGTGCCGGTCTTGGTTTTAATGCACTATTTGGTCTCGATATAAAAATAGGTGCGATTATTACAGGTATACTTGCTATTTTGATATTTAGTTCTAAGAGCGGCGCTAAAGTGATGGATGTCATTACGCAGATCCTAGGTGCACTGATGCTTGTAGTAGTAGGTTTTGTCATGATTAAAGTTAATCCACCGTATGCAGAAGCAGCCTATCATATGGTTCTGCCGGAAAATCCAGCAGCTCTTGTAATGCCGATTATTACAATTGTCGGTGGAACAGTCGGTGGTTATATCACATTCGCGGGTGCGCACCGTCTAATTGAAGATGGTATGGTCGGTAAAAAGAACTTACCATTTGTTACACGTGCAGCTAATCTCGGCATCTTAACGACTGGATTTATGCGTCTTTTCTTATTTCTCGCTGTACTCGGTGTGGTAGTGACAGGTGTTAAATTAGACCCTGCAAATCCACCGGCATCAGCATTCCAGTATGCATTAGGCGATATCGGACCTAAAATATTTGGACTTGTACTTCTGGCAGCAGCATTGACATCAGTTATTGGCGCGGCTTTTACAAGTGCTTCATTCTTGAAGGGGTTCCATTCTGTTTTCTCAAAATATAATAATATTGTGATTATTTGCTTTATCGTTTTCTCAACAATTGTATTTGTCATGATTGGTAAACCAGTGAAGTTGCTGATTTTAGCAGGTGCATTTAACGGTCTTATCTTACCCGTGACATTAACGGCTATCCTGATTGCATCGCGTAAGAAATCGATTGTAGGTGACTATCAGCATCCGACATGGATGCTGATGTTTGGAATCCTGGCAGTTTTAGTTACAATTGGTGCAGGTATCTTCTCTATTCAAAGTTTATTTGAACTGTGGAATCAATAAAAATAAAAATCTTTCTCTCAAATTTTTGAGAGAAAGATTTTTTTATGAATGCCATTCAGTTTTAAATTGATCGATAAATTGCTCCATAAATCGATGTCTGTCAGCAGCAATTTTTTTACCGCTCTCAGTGTTCATGAGATCTTTCAGTTTAAAGAGCTTTTCATAGAAATGATTGATAGCATGCGTTTTCTCACGATAATCAGCAGTTTCCAGATCGCGTGGGGGAATTGCAGGATTATACATCATATCGCCAAAACGCCCGGCGAACATGAAGGTTCTTGCAATACCGATTGCACCGATTGCATCAAGACGATCGGCATCCTGTACGACCTTGCCTTCAATGGATTCTAATTTACTGATATTTTTGCCGCCTTTGAAACTCATATATTTAAGGATATGCTTGATGGCCTCTCGCTGTTCCACGTTCAGTTCGATTTTCTCAAAGAAATTTTCAAGTTTTGACCATGCCGTCACTTCGTCTGTCAGTTTATCATCGACAGTATCGTGCAGAAGTGCTGCCATTTCAACGATAAACAGGTCAGCGCCTTCTTGTTCTCCTAACAGTAATGCCATTTTTCTGACACGTTCAATATGAGAATAGTCATGCCCTGACGTATCCCCCTGATGAAAGTCTTTTACATATTGTTCAGTCTCTTTTATCATCTGTCATGCTCCTTTTTAATCCATAATGGGTACAACTAAGAGAGGTGAATATAATGACTAAGCTAACAAAAAAAGAAAAAGTATTAGGATTCGGTGCATTAGCTACCCACACATTATTCCTGCTGAATATTGTTCTGCTGCCTTTATTAAAGAATCGGAGAAATTAAGCGCGCGAAAGCCTCTTTAACTTTAATCCAGAGCGCCCGCTGTTCATATAGCTCGAGCGTCAGTTCACTGGATAAACTGACATCGTCCTCAAAGGCCTGTCTGAGTTTGACGGCAATCGACTGATCATAGATGAACGCATTAACCTCAAAATTCAGTTCAAAACTGCGGACGTCCATATTCGCTGTACCGACACTGGCTACTTCATCATCAATCATCATCATTTTCGTATGGATGAAACCTTCTTCATATAAGAATACTTTAGCGCCTACTTTTAGAAGTTCACTGGCAAATGTAGTCGTACCCCAGTAGACAAATGGATGATCCGGTTTGTTCGGAATCATGAGATAGACTTTTACGCCGGATAAAACTGCGATTTTCAGCGCATCCAGAAAGGCCGCATCAGGGATGAAGTAAGGACTTTGTATATAGATACTTTTTTTAGCGCTTGAGATCATTTTAATATAACCATATTTAATTTGATGTAATTCTTCGTCCGGACCACTGGAAGCGATCTGGATTCCAATATTGCCGCCACTTTTGACGTCAGGAAAGTATTTAGGCTCATATCGTAAATAGTTTCTTGTTGCCTGGGAATTCCAGTCCAGAATAAAGCGTAACTGCAGGGCATTGACAGCATCCCCCTCTATTCTCAGATGAGTATCACGCCAGTAACCAAATTTATCATCCAGTCCTAAATATTCGTCGCCGACATTAAATCCTCCGATATAGCCAATGATACCGTCGATTACGACAATCTTACGGTGATTACGATTGTTCAGCCGGAAATTGATAAGTGGAAAAAATGAAGGGAAAAATGCTTCGACTTGCCCACCCATAGCTTTAAATGCTTTAAACTTTGACAAAGTAAGCGTTCTGGAGCCCATATCATCGTAAAGCATCCGAACTTCGACGCCTTCTTTTAGTTTCACTTCCAGTGCATCAATGATCCGCTGGCCAATACCATCGCGTTTAAAAATATAGTACTGAATATGAATATGTTCTTTTGCTGCAAGAATATCATCGATGAGTCTTGTAAATTTATCTTGTCCGTCTGTCAGCACATCAACATGATTATCAGTCGTGAGAAACGCAGGCTGATTGATTAATAACATACGAATCAAGTCTTTATGTTGGGTCACTTCCTTAGAAGGAGAGATCAATAGATTGTTATCAAGAGCCTCAATCTGTTCATTGATGACCACTTCAAGTTCATGTTTATCCTCTTCATTAAAACGGAAAAGATTTTCTCTGTTAATCTGCTTACCAAAAAGCAGATAGAGAAAAAAGCCGAGTAATGGAAGAAAGAAAAGAACAAAAAGCCAGGCCCACGTAGAGCTTGCTGCTCGACGTTCTAAAAAGATGATGATAAAGGCCAGAAAGATATTGACGATAAAACCGATAAAAATAGCAAGTGCATAAATGTCTGAAAGTTCCTGAGTAAGTAAATCGCTCAAAAGCATCCTCCTTTTGGCTTTAAATATCTCTATTATACTACAAGTTATAAAAGTCACGCTTCATAATATTTTCAAAAAATTAACACAAATAAGGCTTTAGTCCTATGGTCAAAAGGGGATGTTTCAGTTAGAATGAAGGTAATCAATTGACAGGAGAGAACTATATGACGAATAAGCAGGATAAAATGAAGAATGTAGTAACGCTTTTATCGACTCTCGGCGTCAACATTACACGAACTAAATCAAGACTGGATGTTATACGCACATTACCGCACGTTGCACCAGTTAAATTAAAATAAAACCCTCTGATTCTTGCGAATCAGAGGGTTTTTGTTTTGTGATAAAAAATACTGAGCGCGATGCCAATTCCGCACATGGTTGACCAGAGTGCACTTCCTCCGTAACTGATCAGTGGCAGCGGAATACCCGTAATAGGTACAAGCTGTATCGTCATGCCGACATTCTGGAAGACATGGAACATCAGCATGCTGATGAGTCCACTCAGGAAAAGTGAGCTAAAAGGGTTATCTGCATACTGAGCGAGACGGATCAGGTGGAGAAATAGAGCGAGAAAGAGAATCAGGACGAGAACTGAACCGATAAATCCAAACTCTTCGCCGATAACGGAATAAATGAAATCGGTATGATTCTCAGGTATATAGACTTCACCATTTTTAAACCCTTTTCCTAACAGACCGCCTGAACCAATGGCTTTCATCGATTCAATCAGATGGAAACCATCGCCTTCGCTATAGGCTTCGGGATTCAGCCAGGAATTGATACGACCTAACTGATAAGTCTGAATGCCGAATAACTTTTCAATCCACAGCGGTTTGAAGATGATACCGAGAATTAAGGCGCTGCCGATCGCTGCAACTGTGCCCAGGAAAGGGATAAGAATCTTCCAGCTGATACCCGAAACAACAACCATCCCGAGAATGATTGCGATAAGCACAAGAGTTGTCCCTAAATCATTCTGCAGAAGAATTAATAACATCGGTGGCAGAGCAGCCCCAGCTATTTTAAGAATGAGGTTAAAATCAGTCTGTATGGTTTTGTTGAATGTAAACCGGTTATGACGATAGGTAATGTTTGCCAGTATCAACATGAGGATAATCTTCATAAATTCTGAAGGCTGCAGACTGATAGGACCGATTCTATACCAGCTTTTCGCCCCATTGATAATAGGTGTAAAAGAAGATTCAGGAAGTATAAAAAGGCCGATCAGTGCAAGGTTGCCGATTAAATATACCGGCCATGAGAACTGGCGTAAACGCCTAGGCGAAACAAACATTAAGGAAAGTGCAATAATAAAACCAAGAATATAATACATAATCTGTCGCTCAGCGAAATTAGTTTCGTATTGCTGTCCGGCCATAGCGGAAGTAATAACGGTAATGCTGACAGTCGCGAAAGCAATAAGTAGCACGAGGAGCCACCAGTCAATTTTTTCAAGCCAATGTTTCATAGGGTATAAGCACTTCTCCTTACTGACAATTAATAATATTCATTATAACTTAACTTGTAAAAAGAATGAAATATTGATTAGTAAATTGTTCTAACCTTTAATCTCATGATAAGATAGCATTATCAATGCTATGGAGGCTTACTATGGGTAAAGAAAATATATGTATTATTTATGGCGGCAAGAGTGCTGAGCACGACATTTCGATTTTAACTGCACAATCCGTCATCAATGCAATGGATAAAAACAAATATGCCGTGGATACTATCTATATCACAAATGAAGGTGAATGGGTCAAAGGCCCTGCTATTACTGAAAAAATTGAGGATGCTGAAGTGCTACGTCTCTCTCCATCAGGACAGACATCATTTACAGATATGTTAGGACAATCTACTGACGGTGCTAAATATACGGCGCTGTTCCCACTTCTTCACGGGCCGAACGGTGAAGATGGAACGATTCAAGGTTTATTTGAGGTGCTTGACTTACCATACGTCGGAAACGGTGTTCTTGCAGCATCGAGTTCAATGGATAAGCTGGTGATGAAACAGCTGTTTGCAAACAGAGGTTTACCTCAGCTTCCTTATGTCAGTTTTCTGAGAAGTGAATTCGAGAAATACCGTACCAATATTCTGGAACTTGTTGATAATAAACTTGAATATCCTGTATTCGTTAAACCTGCCAATCTTGGCTCTTCAGTCGGCATTTCAAAATGTAGTAATCGTGAAGAACTGGTGAAAGGTATTGAGGAAGCATTACAATTCGACCGTAAACTGGTTGTTGAACAAGGTGTCGTTGCAAGAGAGATTGAAGTAGCAGTTCTCGGCAATGACCGCCCTGAAACGACTTTACCTGGTGAAGTGGTAAAAGATGTTGCATTTTATGACTATAAAGCGAAATATAAAGATGGTAAAGTTCAACTGGCTATTCCGGCTGATATATCTGAAGAAACAGCTGAAACATTACGCAATATGGCTGTAGAAGCATTCAAGGCGACAGATTGCTCTGGTCTTGTGCGCGCAGATTTCTTTGTAACTGCAGATGAATCTATATATATTAATGAAACGAATGCGATGCCTGGTTTTACTAAGTTCAGTATGTATCCATTACTATGGGAAAATATGGGCGTTTCATACAGTGAATTGATTACACGTCTGATTGAACTGGCTAAAGAACGTTATACAGAGAAAAAGAAAATTAAATACAAAATGGACTGATGATAAATGATAAAAAGAACAGCTAAACAACTGGCAGAAATGAGTGGCGGGACTGTTGATGAACGCTACGCTGAGATTGAAGTGGAAGGTGTTGCAATTGATTCGCGGCACATAGAAGGTCCGGTCCTTTTTGTTCCTTTTAAAGGGGAACAGACTGATGGTCATCGTTTCGTGGAACAGGCACTTCATGACGGCGCAGCGATTAGTTTCTGGCAAAATGATGTTCCTGATGCACCAGATGTCCCACTTATTAAAGTAGATGACTGTCTGACAGCTCTGCAGCAGTTAAGCAAAACCTATTTGACGCAAGTTAACCCAACTGTTATCGGTATTACAGGATCTAATGGTAAGACGACAACAAAAGATATGGTTGCAAGCGTTCTTTCATCAAAATTCAGAGTGAAAAAAACAATAGGGAACTACAATAATGAAATCGGCCTGCCGCTGACAATCTGTCAGCTGGAGGAAGTTACTGAAGTATCTATACTGGAAATGGGGATGTCTGGCTTTGGAGAAATTGCCTTTCTGTCAAAGCTTGCGACACCAGATATTGCTGTAATCACCAATATTGGCGAAAGTCATATGCGCGATCTGGGATCTCGTGAAGGTATAGCAAAAGCTAAATTTGAGATTACAGAAGGTCTGGAAGGCTTGTTTATTTACGATGGTGATGAAGACTTGCTGAAGCCGCTTGCTGGTTCATACAAAGGTGAGAAACAGTCAATCGGTTTCGATGCTGGTAATCAGCAGATACTGCGAGATATTGAACAGTCTGAAACTGCTATTCGCTTTAAAGTAGGAAACGGAGAGACCGATTTTAAACTGCCGATGCTCGGTCTCCATAATGTCAGAAATGCAGGCATTGCAGTGACAATCGGTCGATATATGGGACTCTCTGAAGCAGAGATTAATCAAGCGCTATCTCATCTTGAAATGACAGGGATGCGCATGGAGAAAATTCAAGGTCCGAACGGTGCACTTTTAATCAATGATGCTTATAATGCCAGCCCGACTAGTATGAAAGCTGCAATAGATACAATTGATATGATGGCAGGTGACTGCTACATCGTACTGAGTGATGTGCTGGAACTTGGACCGGATGAAGAGATGTATCACCGTCAAGTAGGCCGTTATTTTGAAGGGAAGAAAATGACGCTACTTGCTACAGGGCAGGCCGGACGATTCATCTATGAAGAAGCCGCTCAGTTCATTCCGGCACACTATTTTGCCACAAAGGACGAGATTGCTGACTATCTACGTCCTAAACTATCAGACAAGACAAAAATATTGTTTAAGGCGAGCAGAGGTATGAAGCTTGAGACGATTATCGAAGCGTTGATATAATATGAAGGGAATAGCCATGAAGTAGGCTGTTCCCTTTATTTTACTTTCACAAATAGGCAAATTCGTTTGCTATTAAGGCATTAAGGTGTTAGTATAGAGAAGTTAACGCGTGAGCATAGTGAAAATTCACACATAGAGCAAGCGAACAGAAAAAGGAGAAATAATATTGCAAAAATTTAGAGACTTAGGTATTAGCGAACCTACCATCCAATCGCTAGAGAAGTTAGGTTTTACAGAACCTACAGCGATTCAGACTGAAAGTATTCCTCATACTATGGCTGGTAGAGACGTATTAGGCCAAGCACAGACAGGTACCGGTAAAACGGGTGCGTTCGGTATCCCCTTGATTGAAAAAGTAAAAAAGGGTGAAGGAATCCAAAGTTTAATCCTTGCACCAACACGTGAGTTAGCTGTTCAGGTAGCTGACCAATTAAAAGAATTTGGACGTGGACAAGGTGTTCAAGTCACAACGGTTTTCGGTGGTATGCCGATTGATCGTCAAATTCGTGAACTTAAAAGAAAACCTCAGATTGTTGTCGGTACACCCGGTCGTGTTATCGATCACTTAAACCGTCGCACTCTGAAAACGGATCAGATGACGACACTTATTCTGGATGAAGCAGATGAGATGATGAACATGGGCTTTATCGATGATATGCGTTTTATCATGGATAAACTGCCTAAAGAAAATCGTCAGACATTACTCTTCTCAGCAACAATGCCTAGAGCCATTCAGGAACTTGTTCAGAAGTTCATGAAGGACCCTATTGTTGTTAAAACGATGACGAATGTGGACTCAAACCCTGATATCGACGAGTTCTATACGATTGTCAAAGAACTTGAAAAATTCGATACATTCACTAACTTCCTTGATGTGCATAGCCCGGATCTTGCGATTGTCTTCGGTCGGACGAAACGTCGTGTTGATGAATTAACTAGCGCCCTTATTTCTAAAGGTTACCGCGCTGAAGGACTACATGGTGATATCACACAGGCGAAACGTCTTGAAGTTCTGAAAAAGTTCAAGAATGATTCTATCGATATCCTTGTAGCAACAGATGTAGCGGCACGTGGACTTGATATTTCAGGTGTATCTCATGTTTACAACTTTGATATCCCTCAGGATGTTGAAAGTTATACACACCGTATCGGCCGTACGGGTCGTGCTGGTAAACACGGTATGGCGATTTCATTCGTTAATCCAGTCGAAATGGATTATATCCGTCAGATTGAAAAAGAGAAAAACCGTACAATGAAAGCTTTGCGTCCACCAACACCAGGTGAAGTTATGAAATCTCGTGAAGGCGAAGTAAAGAAAAAAGTAGAAGAATGGGTATCAAAACCTTCTGAAGAACGCATTGAAACGATTGCAAAAGGTTTAATTGAAGAATATGGTGATGTGAAACTAGTGACATCATTACTTCAGGAACTGATTCAATCTAATAATGATGTAGATGTTCAGTTAACATTTGAAAAACCACTTGGCCGTAAAGGTGGAAAATCATCATACGGCCGTCGTGGCGGAAATGGTGGCGGTGGCAACCGTAACTTCAAGTCACGTGATTCTAAAGACAACCGTCGTCGTAAACCGGCAGCAGGTAAGTCTAAGAACTTTAAAGGACGTACATTTGCAGATCACAAAAAATAATTTTTTAAGAGTCGTACTGTTCAGTGCGACTCTTTTTTGATTTTCCTTTTCTTATCCAGTATTTGTTATAATCATATATAATAAGGAGGTTTAAAATGCACCCTACATCAGATATGTTAAGGCAACCGGCTCAAGTAAAGCGGCTGAAGCTGTATCATTACTTGATGATGACGTTATTTGCTCTTATTTGTACAATAGCTGTTCACTTAAGTATAGATTACTGGTTTTCTGTGGAATATATCATCTATATTTATATAGCGCCTTTTATGCTATTTATTTTCTCGTTAATAGCACCTGCAGTCATCTATCAGCGTACGGGCTATCGACTGAACAAATTTTCAATCGAGACGACAAAAGGTTTATTCTGGCATCATCGCAGTGCTATCCCGATAGACCGTATTCAACATGTCACCATCAGCACAGGTCCGCTGACCCAAAAACTTAATCTGGCCAAGATTACTGTCTATACGAGTGGCGAATCAATTGCACTGCCATATATAGATATGGCAGAAGCTGAAAATATAGCATTGTTGATTACAGAACGCATCAAGGAGGTTACAGCATATGTCTGAACCTAAAAAACTGCATCCTATTACTTATTTATCGAAAATATTTAAAGTCGGTAAAGATAATTTACTCACTCTGTTTTTTGCCTTTTTTCTGATTGCCAAAAATGGATTTAATTTCGAAGGATTTGGCGATTTGATTTTGCCGGTTATCCTACTTTTAAGTGCAGTAGTGGGTATTATATTTGCATTGATTGAGGCGTTTACAACCACTTACTGGGTTGATGAGGATAAGTTGGTTGTAAAAAGTGGTTTACTCTCTACAACTACTAAGGAGATCTATATTGCAAGAATTCAGTCTGTGGAGGCGACGCGTAATATTGTCAATCAAATATTTGGCGGTGTTATTCTCGACATCAAGACACCAGGCGATGGTGTTAAACTGGATACAATATCTCAGTATGAGGCTGATGAACTGACTCATTTTATCGAAACGAGAAAAGAAAGTATGACATCTGTTCAAGCTGATGAAGAAGATAGTATTCAAGAGCCGCGTAAAGGATTTGACTCATTTTATCAGTTGAAATTGAAAGATATTATGCTGATGAGTATGACAAGTGGTGCGATGGGTACGGTGCTGGCAGTTGTATTTGGTCTTTATTCTCAGCTCGATGATATTCTGGACATCAGTGCCCGGCTTGAACCTCTGCAGAAGCAGATAGCTTCGGGCTGGCTGTCGATAGTACTGACTGTGCTGGTCTCCCTGATCATCAGCTATATTATCGGTATCTTTGTGACCGCTGTTAAATACTTTAACTATGAACTGACTTATGACGGGGAACGCCTGAAGATTAGGCATGGTTTATTTGAAGTAAAGGAACGTATTATCGTCGTCAATCAGATTCAGGCCATCGAAGAAAAGAAGTCATTTTTAAGACAGTGGCTGAACTATACGAGTTTCAGCGCAGTAATTACCAGTGATTCATCCCTGGAAGAAGGAGAGGATGATATTTTCGGTCGAATTGATATCCTGCCGTTTGTTAAAAGGAACGAAGGACTGAAAGCCATGGCTCAGCTTATCCCTGACTATTACTACCGTGATGTAGAGGCTATTATTCCAAAACGGGCGTTACGACGCTACTTTCAAGTTCCGTGGCTGATTATCATCTTAGTGACAGGTATTGTGCAGTATTACTTGTTTGATAAAGCGTGGCTGATTGGTATTGTTTTTCTTGTGATTACTTTTATTTCTGCTTGGATGCGTTATAAGTATTCCGGTTACCGTATTGATGATAATCAAATAACGGTCAGAGAATCAGGATTGGTATCAAGTACAATTTATCAGTTGCAGGAAGATAAATTGATCAGTGTCCATATGAAGGACCACTACTTTCTGGAAAGGGCTTACCTTGCTTCAATAGAGTTGCGAGTTTCAGCGGGTTCTATTTTTACGACAGCGACCCTTAAACTAATAGAGCAAAAGGACGCTGAGAAAATATATAACTGGTTTATGGAGAAGGAGGTTGCTGAATATGAAGAAAGTTGATGCTTCAGCTGTTAAAGTATGGCGGCTGGCAAATGCAATCTGGACCTTCATTTTACTGGCTCTGTTAGTGGGACTGGTTTTGATTAAGTTTATATTTTTTAACTGGCTGCCTGATTATTTGATTTATATGATGGGTGGATTGATTATGCTACAAGCGATCTGGTTTATCGGTATCGAACCGCTTATCGCCTACCGGACGCATAAATATGAACTTAAAGCTAGCGAACTCGTGACACGTTCAGGTATCTTTATTAAAAAAGAAACGATTATTCCTTTTGTGCGTATTCAGAATGTAGAAACACAGGTGGGTCCGATTATGAAGCGTTATCACTTAAAAAGTGTAGAAGTGACAACAGCAGGCGGAGGTACAGTGATTGAACTGATAAGTGCTGAAGAAGCTGAATCTATCAAAAAAATGATTGATGAGGCAGTTAATCGTTTAGAGGGCAGGTATTTATGATTGCTGGAATAGGGACGGATGTGATTGAAATTGGGAGAATCAGACGGCTTCTCTCCGAGAAATTTGTTGCGCGCATTTTGCATCCTGATGAAATCGAAATTTATGAATCATTTAGCCATGAGGAACGTCGGGTGACTTTTCTTGCCGGACGTTTTGCAGTTAAGGAAGCTTTTGCTAAAGCTTACGGTACGGGCATAGGAAAACAATTCAATTTTAAAGATATCTGCTGTCTGAACGATGAAAAAGGAAAACCTTACATTGAAGATCAGATATATCATGTTCATGTTTCTATTGCCCATTCTCATACAGTAGCAACAGCATTTGTGGTATTAGAAAACCGGAGGGAAAACGAATGAATCATTATCGTCCAAGTGTGCTCAACATTGATTTGGACCACTTATTTTATAATTATCAAGTAGTCGCTGAACGTCATCAAAATAAAAAAACAATTGCAGTTATAAAAGCAGATGCATATGGTATGGGAGCTGTGAAGGTGGCACATCATCTTGCTTCAAAAGGTGTTGACTTCTTTGCTGTGGCGACGATGGATGAAGCGCTTGAACTACGCGGCTCAGGCATTCAAACGGATATCCTGATTCTAGGCATCATTCATCCGGAAGATATCAATATAGCGGCGCAGTATAGTCTTTCTATTACTGTACCTGGTGAGTTATGGCTGCAGGAAGCACTTTCTCATTTTAAAGATGGGATTGTTAGAGTTCATGTCAAGATTGACACAGGTATGAATCGTATAGGTATTCGGAATGCAGATGAATATAGTCGTGTGTTAGATATATTGAAACAGCATGATGGACTGCTGTTTGAAGGAGTCTATACTCATTTTGCCTGTGCTGATATGCCGGGTGAGTCAGCGTTACATGCTTATGAGGACTTTATTAACATTGTGGACCAACACGATAAACCTACATATATACATAGTCAGAATACAGCAGCAGCCCTTCGATATGACATGCCGGGATGTAATGCAGTCAGACTGGGCATTGGTCTATACGGCTACTATCCTTCAGCATTTATCAAGAAAGAAACGGATATTAAGCTCAAACCTGTCATGCAGCTGGTGAGTGAAATCAATTTTGTGAAAGATGTCGAGAGAGGGACAGAAATAGGTTACGGTGCTCATTATAAAGCGACTGACAACGAACGAATCGCAACGATTCCAATGGGTTATGCGGATGGTTTACTGAGATCCATGTCAGGTTATAAAGTGCGGGTGCAGCAACAGGATGCTGAAATTGTTGGACGCGTCTGCATGGACCAGACGATGTTGAAAGTGAACAAAGAGATCAATGTGGGTACCCAGGTGATCATTATTGATAATCAGCCGAATACAAATCAGTCGATGGAAGTAGCTGAAAAACAGCAGCAGACGATAAGTTATGAAGTGCTTTGTAACCTAGGGCAGCGTCTGCCACGCATTTATCATAGTGAACAGGAGACAATGGTTGTTAACACGCTGTTAAAATAAAAGTAGTTTTTTTTATATGCATTTGATATGATTATGATGATTTACTTAGGAGGTTTGTCATGAAGAAATTTGACCAAGTGCTGGCTGAAGGTTATGAATCAATGGCGGAACTTAATTTAATTATTTCTTATGAACAATTCGATCTTGAAAGCGAAGTATGTGAAAAGTGCGAAACGTATTTTCTCTCTGAAGATGGTGAATAAATGAAGCGCGGTGAAGTCTTCCTAGCTGATTTATCACCCGTCAAAGGATCTGAACAGGGCGGTAAAAGACCTGTCGTCATCATTCAGAATGATGTAGGTAATAAACATAGTCCGACCGTGATTATTGCAGCAATCACCGCAAAAATCAACAAGGCGCGTATCCCGACTCATGTTGAAATAGGTAAAGCTTATCATCATCTTGATAAAGACTCCGTTATATTACTTGAACAGATTCGTACGATTGATAAAAATCGTCTGATTGAAAAGTTGACTGTCCTATCTGATGAAAAGATGAGAGAAGTGAATCGTGCACTGGAAATCAGTCTTGGACTGACGCATTGAATTAAAGACGAAAACTGTCTAAGACTTTAGGTACACTAAAGTCTTTTTAGTTGGAGAGGAGGCAAATGGAATGAATCATATTGATGAACTCGTGGTGAATTACGAGGATATTCTCGATCGTTATATTGCTTCTGAAAATGAAGAAGATTTAGATGGTCTGCAGAATCTAAGCTTTACAGCGATTGAAAATGACATTTCACCTGAAGAAATCGTATCTTTACATAAAGATCTGACGCTCGATAAAGATTTGACAGCTGAAGAATTAAAATTATCAATGGATGTACTGCTGGAGATGATTATTGGTTTCGGTTTCTCTTATAGAGATTACAAGGCGCTTGTCAAAAAAATGGAAGCCCATGATAAAGAGATGGATATTGCTGCCAGTCTGCAGTCTATGATGCTGAAAACTAAGATTCCTAAACTGAACAGTATCGAAATCGGTGCTATCAGTGTGCCGGCACAACGGGTCAATGGAGATTATTTTAACTTGATTGACCATCATGATGGTACGATGAGTTTTGCGGTAGCGGATGTTATAGGTAAAGGGATTCCTGCCGCCTTGGCAATGAGTATGATTAAGTTCGGTATGGACTCCTACGGTCATTCCCAGTTACCGAGTGACGGACTTAAGCGCCTGAACCGTGTAGTAGAGAAGAACGTCAACCAAAATATGTTTGTGACGATGTTCTACGGACTGTATGAAGAAATCAGCAGTAAGTTCTATTATAGTTCAGCAGGTCATGAACCAGGATATATTTACCGTGAGTCTACTGATACGTTTGAAGAGATGGGCGCACGAGGTATTGTGCTGGGTGTCAATCCTACGACACGATATGATCAGGAAGAACATGATATTCAGGTGGGGGACATGATTCTCGTCTTCACAGATGGATTATCAGAAATAAGACGACTCTCTGGAGAATTCGTCCGCACTGAGGAACTGCTGGAGCTGGTCAGAACTTATAAACATCTCCATCCTCAAGATATTGTGCAGGTAGTCTACGAAGAACTCATTAAAATCCAGGATCCTAAAAAGAGAGATGATTTAACGATTCTTCTCATTAAAAAAGTAAAATGATGTTTAATTCAATAAAATAAGGGTATTATCTATTGAATTTGGACATAATAAATAAAGCGTAATTAGGAGTGTATCGGATGAACTTGAACATTGAAACGACTGAGCATGAAACTTATTATGAAATAAAAGTGGCCGGTGAGCTGGACGTTTACACTGCACCGGAACTGCTTGCAGTCTTACAGCCTTTACATCAAAAAGGAACACATGATATCTATCTGAATATTTCAGATGTCAGTTATATGGATTCAACAGGACTTGGTCTTTTTGTAGGGACATTAAAAGAACTGAACAAACATAATCGTGAATTATATGTTATCGGCGCAAACAGCCGTATCGAACGATTATTTGATATTACTGGTTTAAAAGAACTTATGCACGTTAACGCAGAAATGGAGGGTTAATATGACGAACTATGATTATGTAGAAATGCGTTTTCCTGCTTCGGCAGAATATGTGGGTCTTGTCAGATTGACACTCTCAGGAATTCTGAATAGAGCGGGCGCATCATACGATGATATTGAAGATTCTAAAATTGCAGTATCTGAAGCAGTGACGAATGCTATTAAGCATGCCTATAAAGGCGATGTTAAAGGTGACGTACTCGTCGGATATGTTATTTTTGATGAAAAAGTGGAAGTGATTGTCTCAGATTCAGGACAAAGCTTTGACTATGAAAAAGCGAAATCAGAGCTTGGACCTTATAATGAAGATGAGAATATTGACTTTATCCGACAAGGAGGCCTTGGTTTGTTCCTGATAGAATCGCTGATGGATGAAGTGAATGTAAAAAAAGATGCAGGTGTTACAATCAGCATGACGAAGTATATAGCAGGAGAGCAGGTGCAACCTGATGGCGAAAGAGTCAACATCATTTAATGACATTTCCCCAGAGCAGATCAATGCCTGGATTAAGCTTTATCAGGAAACAAAAGATGAAATGGCGCAGACAACACTCGTCGAACATTATAAGAAATTAGTGGAATCATTAGCTTATCGTTATTCTAAAGGCCAAAGTCACCATGAAGATCTGGTGCAGGTGGGTATGGTCGGGCTGTTGGGTGCGATTAATCGTTTTGATGTTTCATTTGAACGTAAGTTTGAAGCTTTTTTAGTGCCTACCGTTATCGGTGAAATCAAAAGATATCTGCGGGATAAAACATGGAGCGTCCATGTACCAAGACGTATTAAGGAAATCGGTCCGAAGATTAAGAAAGCGACTGATGAGCTGACGAATCAATTAGGACGTTCTCCGCAGATCAAGGAAATTGCTGCCTATCTGGAAGTATCAGATGAGGAAGTACTGGAAGCGATGGAGATGGGTCAGAGCTATAATGCACTTAGCGTAGACCATTCTATTGAAGCAGATAAGGATGGCTCAACTGTGACTCTTCTTGATGTGATGGGACAACAGGAAGAAGGCTATGATCTGACAGAGAAAAGAATGATTTTAACTAAAATACTTCCTATTCTTTCTGATCGCGAACGGGAAATCATTCAGTGTACATTCATTGAAGGTCTCAGTCAGAAAGAAACGGGTGAAAAAGTGGGCCTCAGTCAGATGCACGTTTCCAGGCTGCAGCGAACAGCTATCAAGAAGTTACGCGATGCCGTACAAGAAGACAAATAGACATATGTCATTTAGGCATATGTCTTTTTTATGTTAAAATATATGGACTGGAGGGGACGTTATGGAACAAGTCATCATGGATTTAATCATTGAAAAGTTGCCGTATAAAAAACAGCAAATTCAATCAGTGCTCGAATTGCTTGAAGGAAAGAATACAGTGCCGTTCATTGCACGTTATCGTAAAGAGGTGACTGGTGGCCTGGATGAAGTGGAAATCAAAGAGATTGAGACAGAATACAGCTATATGGCATCCTTGCAGAAACGGAAAGAAGATGTGATTAAGGCGATTGACGCTCAAGGCTTATTGACAGAATCACTGAAAAACGATATTCAGCAGCAGACTAAACTTCAACGGGTTGAAGATTTATACCGGCCGTTTAAGCAGAAGAAAAAAACTCGTGCAATTGAAGCGAAGAGAAAGAATCTCGGACCGCTTGCTGATAAAATGATGAAGTTTGAACGTTTTGATGTTGAAGCGGAAGCAACACATTATTTGAATGAGGAAGTCCTATCGACTGAAGCGGCAGTAAGTGGCGCGCTTGATATTATAGCGGAGGTAATAGCGGATCAGCCGGCGTATCGAACATCGATTTTACAGACCGTCAATCAGACAGGTTCCATCGCATCTTCAAAAAAGAAAAAAGCAGAAGATGAAAAAGGGACCTTTGAAATGTATTACGAATACAGTGAGCGCATTAATAAAATTGTGCCCCATCGAACGCTTGCCTTGAATCGCGGGGAAGAATTAGGTGTACTCAAAGTAACAGTTGAAGCAGATTTTGACAAACTGCATCGATATATTAAAAAGCAATTTGTTAAACGGGTAACAGCATATGATCATTTGTTTGATGATGCAATTGCAGACAGTCTGAAGCGTCTAATTCTACCTTCAATAGAACGTGAAGTACGGAATGAACTAACAACTAAGGCAGAGGCGCAAGCTATTGAGATATTTGCAGTGAACCTGAAAAATTTATTGCTTCAGCCTCCGTTAAAAGGTAAGGTCATTTTAGGTGTGGATCCCGCTTATCGTACAGGCTGTAAACTTGCAGTTATCAATGCTTATGGCACATTCGTGGCGAAATCAGTTATGCATCCGCATCCGCCAGTGAATAAGAAAGAAGCGGCGGAAAAGATACTCGTTGATATGGTGAATCGTCATCAAGTTGAACTTATTGCAATTGGTAATGGGACAGCGAGTAGAGAAACAGAGCAGTTCGTAGCTGAAATGATTAAGAAGCATCATCTGAAGGCCGCTTTTATTATCATTAATGAAGCAGGGGCCTCAGTTTATTCTGCGAGCGAGATTGCCCGGCAGGAGTTTCCTGATTTCAAAGTAGAAGAACGAAGTGCTGTTTCTATAGGACGAAGAGTACAGGATCCACTAAGCGAACTCGTTAAAATTGATCCGAAGTCTATAGGCGTTGGCCAATATCAACATGATGTTAACCAGAAGTCATTAACCGAAGCGCTGACATTTATCGTTGAAACAGCTGTTAATCAGGTGGGTGTCAATGTGAATACGGCCTCACTGCCTCTTTTACAACGTGTATCCGGACTCTCAGCAAGTGTGGCTCACAATATCATTAAATATCGTGAGGATAATGGACCGATACAGCATCATAAGGAAATCGCTAAAATACCGCGTCTAGGGGCGAAGACATTTGAACAAAGTATCGGTTTCCTGCGTATTATAGACGGTGCGGAACCGCTCGATCAGACCTCTATTCATCCCGAGAGCTATGAAGCTACTTATTCATTGCTGGAGAAGGTGGACAGTAAAATCGAAGAACTGGGCACTGAGTCATTAAAAGCCAAATTAGAAAACATCAATATAGAAGAAATGGCTGAATCGATTGGCATCGGTGAATTGACATTAAAAGATATTATAGGCGCTCTCAATGCACCAGGACGTGATCCGCGTGATGATTTTGCGGTTCCACTTCTTAAGTCGGATGTCCTGACACTGGAAGACTTAAAAAAAGGAATGAAGTTATCAGGCACGGTCAGAAATGTAGTGGATTTTGGAGCATTCGTTGATATCGGTGTCAAACAAGACGGATTAGTCCATATTTCAAAACTGTCAGATAAATTTGTTAAACATCCTATGGATATTGTGAGTGTCGGTGATATTGTTGATGTATGGGTGGAAACAGTAGATGTTGATAAAGGGAAAGTCGGTCTTACGATGAAAGAGCCTAAATGAATAACAAAGAACTACAGAACTTAACTGAAGAAATATCTGAAGAGTTCTTTTCCAGACAATTTGAGCATCATGCGATTTTTAATAATAGACTCAGATCAACCGGCGGACGTTACATCCTCTCTACTCACAATATCGAAATCAATCCTAAACAATTTGAAGCATACGGCCAGCAAGCTATCATTAATATCATCAAACATGAGCTATGTCACTATCATTTACATCTAGAGGGTAAAGGCTATAAACATCAGCATTTAGATTTTAAGCATTTGAGTGAGAGTGTAGGGGCCCCAAGGTACTGTCATCCCCTACCTGATCCGAAAAGGATTCGTTATAAGTGTAAGGTGTGTGCACAAATCTATCATCGAAAAAGGCGTATAGATATTGCAAAATATAGATGTGGCAAATGCCAGGGGAAGCTTGAAATAATCAGTAGTTAAAAAAATTACTGATTATTTCTTTTTATGTGTTGACATTATTCTGGATTCGTTTTATTATAGTATTCGTTGCCAAAACAATAGGCCCCTTGGTCAAGCGGTTAAGACACCGCCCTTTCACGGCGGTAACACGGGTTCGAATCCCGTAGGGGTCATTAACTTTTTAAAAAAGATTTAAATAAAGTGTTGACTTTATTAATTAAAGGTTATATAATAAATCTTGTCGCTAAAACAGACGACATCATAAGTTATCTGCTAACGAGCGGTCGTGGCGGAATGGCAGACGCGTCAGACTAAGGATCTGGTGGGTGTAATACCCGTGGAGGTTCGACTCCTCTCGACCGCACTACTTTTAAAACAATTATATATGCGGGTGTAGTTTAGTGGTAAAACCTCAGCCTTCCAAGCTGATGTTGTCGGTTCGATTCCGATCACCCGCTCCATTTATACTTTTAATCAAATGAACATTGAAAACTGAATGACAATATGTCAACGTTAATTCCAATAATTTGAGTAGCATTTATGCTATTCCCAAGAGTGACTGGCTCAAGCAGTCAAAGAGCTTTATCAAGCAATCTATTATGGAG
>NZ_SCWE01000061.1 GCF_004359505.1 Macrococcus hajekii | reverse complement strand
AAAGATGGTGCGGACGGCGAATCACCGACAGCGACAGTAGTCGACAACGGCGACGGCACGCACACAGTGACGATCACAAATCCAGACGGCACGACAACGACAACAGTCATCAAAGATGGTGTTGACGGAGTAGACGGTAAAGATGGCGAATCACCAACGGCGACAGTAGTCGACAATGGAGACGGTACACACACAGTGAC
>NZ_SCWE01000060.1 GCF_004359505.1 Macrococcus hajekii | reverse complement strand
ATGAACTCACTCGGTTTTGCTTGGTAAATCAATTTTTTCTTACTTTATCTAGTTTTCAAAGTACAATCTGAATGATATGGACCATCGGTCCTATAAACATTCAAAACTGAATACAATATGTCAAAGTCAATTCCTAAGAGACATCAAGTGTCTCTTTTCCGTAATATCCTTAGAAAGGAGGTGATCCAGCCGCACCTTCCGATACGGCTACCTTGTTACGAC
>NZ_SCWE01000059.1 GCF_004359505.1 Macrococcus hajekii | reverse complement strand
TTGAAATATATTCTCAGCATAATCCTTATCAAAACCCGAAACCATTCCCATTTCTCTCCCCTTTTTAAGTATCTGAGCTCACATAACGTATAAATATACATACCCTTACGCTGATGAAGGGTGATGGCGTTATCGAGTTCTTTAAATAACTTCCCAATTTTGATTTGTTCATCATTATTTGGAAATAAGAAATTTAATTTAGAGAATTCTCTCTTATTTACTATTTGCATAG
>NZ_SCWE01000058.1 GCF_004359505.1 Macrococcus hajekii | reverse complement strand
CCGGATTCGTGATCGTCACTGTATGCGTGCCGTCGCCGTTGTCGACTACTGTCGCCGTTGGTGACTTACCGTCTACTCCGTCTTTGATGACTGTTGTTGTTGTCGTACCATCTGGATTTGTGATCGTCACTGTGTGCGTGCCGTCGCCGTTGTCGACTACTGTCGCCGTTGGTGATTCGCCGTCCGCACCATCTTTGATCACTGTTGTTGTTGTCGTGCCATCTGGATTCGTGATCG
>NZ_SCWE01000005.1 GCF_004359505.1 Macrococcus hajekii | reverse complement strand
TGTCTGGTGATGATGGCAGAGAGGTCACACCTGTTCCCATACCGAACACAGAAGTTAAGCTCTCTAGCGCCGATGGTAGTTGGACTTACGTTCCGCGAGAGTAGGACGTTGCCGGGCAATTTAAAAAGAGACCTGTCAGGTCTCTTTTTTTTGTATCAATTGGTTGAGTAAATGAGTTACTCTATGATGAATTAAATGATCTTCAATACCACCGAAGCCTAAAATAAGCTGACGGTGGTATTTTTTTTGAGAATGTTCAGTGTAATCGCTAATGCGATTGATTTCTATATTCTCTGGTAATGTGAAGTCATAAGGAAAGTTTAGTACACAGTGCATGCCTGCTTGATCGCCGCTAATAGAAATAGTATCAGCATATGGTTGAAGGGTTTCAAGAACAAGATCCAGTTTTTTCTTATAACGTTTTCTTGTACGATTGATATTCCTTTCAAATTCACCTGATTGCATAAACCGAGTAATCAAATATTGTATATGTCTCGGTACGGTCAGATTGGGTTTATGCTGCAGTTCATTATATTGACGTAATAACGGTTCAGGTAACACTAAATAAGCAACACGGATACTTGGGAAAATGGATTTAGAGAACGTACTCATATAGATGACTTTCTGGTGAGTGTCCAGTCCTTGAAGGGCTTTTAAAGGCTGTCCTTTATATCTGAACTCACTATCATAATCATCTTCAATAATATAATGATTTTTCTTCATAGACCATTTCAGTAGTTCTGTCCGTCGTTTGGCAGAAAGTACAGCGCCAGTCGGAAATTGATGACTAGGTGTAACATGAACCACATTCGCCTCATGATGAAGTGCTTCGACTACAATGCCTTCCTCGTCTATTTCAGCTGGAATATAAGGTTTGTGTTCGTACTTCAGTACTTTACGTATAAGAGGATAGCCTGGATCTTCAATCTGATAGACAGCATGCGGCAGCAGACGAGTAATAAGAGTAAAAAGCTGTTCTGTAGAGCTACCGATGATGATCTGTTCATTGCTGCAGTTCACGCCTCTTGAGTGATAAAGGTAACGACGTATTTGATTGCGCAGTTCTGGTTCACCTTGTGGATGTCCACGTTCAAGGAGATGGCTCATTTCCATTTCGAATGCTTCTTTAGCATATTTTCTAAATAAATGATTAGGGAAGACAGGATAATGACTGTTTTCAATCGTGAACGATTGTTTGATTACTTTGTCCTCTTGTATCGATGGCGCTACTTTATTTTCCGGTGCTAAATTTATTGTTTCAATGGCTTCTACAAAATAACCTACTTGTGGCTTTGAGTAGATAAATCCCTCATCTAGAAGCTGCTGATAGGCAATTTCAATAGTGGTCTGACTGAGATTTAAATGCTGACCCAGCTTTCGTTTTGAGGGTAACTTTTCATTTCGTACTAATTGGCCTGTTAATATATCTTCTTTAATAAACTGATAAAGCTGCTGATAAAGAAACTGATCTTTATCAAACTTATATGTAAGCATTTCCAATTTTATCACTGACCCTTTAATTTATATTAAAACTGATACTTTTATAATATCAGTTTATTCGTTAGATTTATAGATGAATTGAATTTAAAGGAGTGTATGAGATGTCTAAAATCATCGGATCAGATAAAGTTAAACGTGGTATGGCAGAAATGCAGAAGGGCGGCGTCATTATGGACGTAGTCAATGCTGAGCAGGCAAAACTTGCAGAAGCAGCAGGAGCTGTTGCAGTTATGGCTTTAGAACGTGTGCCAAGTGATATTCGTAAAGCAGGCGGCGTTGCACGTATGGCAGATCCTCGCATCGTTGAGGAAGTGATGAACGCTGTTTCTATTCCTGTAATGGCAAAAGGACGTATCGGCCATATTACTGAAGCACGTGTGCTAGAAGCGATGGGGGTTGACTATATTGATGAGTCTGAAGTACTTACGCCAGCAGATGAAGAGTTTCACTTAAAGAAAGATGAATTTACGGTTCCTTTTGTATGTGGTTGCCGTGATTTAGGGGAAGCAGCGCGACGTATCGGTGAAGGAGCAGCAATGCTTCGTACAAAAGGCGAACCAGGGACAGGTAACATTGTTGAAGCTGTCCGTCACTTACGCAAAGTAAACGCGCAAGTTCGTAAACTATCAGTCATGAATGATGACGAAATTATGACAGAAGCCAAACTGCTCGGTGCCCCTTATGACGTCTTGAAAGAAATCAAGACACTAGGTAAACTACCGGTCGTTAACTTTGCAGCAGGGGGTGTAGCAACACCAGCTGATGCAGCACTGATGATGGAACTAGGTGCTGATGGTGTCTTTGTAGGTTCAGGTATCTTCAAATCAGAATCACCTGAGAAGTTCGCGAAAGCAATTGTACAGGCAACGACACATTATCAGGACTACAAATTAATCGGAGAACTTTCTAAGGAGTTGGGTGCAGCAATGAAAGGTCTCGATATCAACAGCCTTTCTCTCGAAGAACGAATGCAGGAACGTGGCTGGTAGAATGAAAATTGGTGTTCTGGCATTACAGGGAGCTGTTCGTGAACATCTGAAGCATATTGTGCTGAGTGGGCATGAAGGCGTAACAGTTAAGCGAGTTGAGGAACTGGCAGCGTTAGATGGTTTAGTTTTACCTGGCGGTGAATCTACTACTATGCGTCGCTTAATGGATTTATATGGTTTTACTGAGGCACTGCGTCAGAGTGAACTGCCGATGTATGGTACATGTGCAGGATTGATATTACTCGCTCAAGACATTGAAGGTTACGAAGAAGGCCATCTGAAGAAGATGAATATCAAAGTTCGCCGCAATTCTTTCGGACGGCAGGTAGATAGTTTTGAAGCTGACTTAGAAGTCAAAGGGATAGAAGAACAGGTGAATGCAGTATTTATCCGTGCTCCACATATTTTATCCGTGGCTGATGAAGTTGAGGTACTGAGTGAAGTTGATGATAAAATCGTGGCAGTAAGACAGGATAAATATCTGGGGATTTCTTTTCATCCTGAACTGACAGATGATTATAAAATAATGAAGTATTTCATTGAAGAGATGGTTGCAAAGAATCAATAAAAGACGTCGACTACGGTCGACGTCTTTTATTGAGCGCCCTATTAGCAGTTGTTAGATGAACATGCTATAATTCACCATTATATTAAAGGGAGTTTTAATGATGAGTCTTACACTTATAGAAGCCATTAAAGCAAGAAAGTCAGTAAAGGAATTTGATGCAGCAGTAAAAATTCCACAAAGCGAAATGATGGAGATGCTGGAACTCGCTACTGAAGCACCATCGTCTGTTAATTTACAGCCGTGGCGATTTGTAGTTGTTGAATCAGACGAGGCGAAGGAAGCCATCAAAGATTTAGTACGTTTTAATACACGTCAACTTGAAACAAGTTCAGCATTTATTCTAGTCTTGTCTGATCATACGCATATCCACGATATCGAGAAAGTATATGGTAAGAGTGTGGAACTCGGCTATATGCCGGAAGAAGTAATGACGACTAATGTAGCAGCTTTAAAAGGCGCATTAATGAACGCACCTGACAGCTATATTCAGATGCAGGGCATGATGGATGCAAATCTAGCAGCGATGCAGTTCATGCTGATTGCAAAAGATTATGGGTACGATACGAATCCGATTGGTGGATTTGAGCGAGACGAAGTGATGGATGCACTCTCAATAAACAAGGAACGTTATGTTCCCGTTATGTTTATCGCAATTGGTAAAGGAATAAAAGAACCTTATGACAGCAGTCGTCATGAAATTGAGGAAATCGTAGCTTATAACTATGGAGATGCTGACGGAAATATTGGCAAATAAAAAGAAGGTAGCTCGGACTACCTTCTTTTTGTTATAGGAAAAATCCTGCAATGGTTGCAGAGATAAATGATACCAGGGTTGCGCCGTACAGTAGTTTAAGACCGAAACGTGCTACTACATCACCTTGTTTGTCATTTAATGATTTGATAGCACCTGCAATAATGCCGATAGATGAGAAGTTCGCAAATGACACAAGGAATACAGACACGATACCAATGGCACGTTGTGACAATTCACCTGTTTTATTGTTAACGATATTTTGAACATCAAGCATCGCAACGAACTCGTTAGAGACTAGTTTAGTTGCCATAATGGAACCTGCACGCACCGCATCATCCCAGCCGATACCTGTCAGGAATGCCAGTGGAGCGAACAAGTAGCCGAGAATATCTTGGAAGTTCATTTTTCCAGGAGTGATACCATCCACGATACCGTTGAGCATAGCAATCAGAGCGATATAGCCGATCAGCATAGCCCCGACAATGACGGCCACTTTAAAACCGTCCAGAATATATTCACCGAGCATCTCAAAGAATGACTGTTTATGTTCGTTTTCTGTCATAATGACCGCATTTTCTTCTTCTTCTGATACACGATAAGGATTGATAATAGAAGCGATGATGAACCCGCCGAATAAGTTCAGTACAATTGCTGTCACTACATATTCCGGTTTAATCATCTGGAAGTAGGCACCGACAATTGAAAGTGAAACCGTCGACATTGCAGAAGCCGTTAGTGTATAGAGACGATGTTTTGGAATATGAGGTAATTGTTTCTTCAATGAAATAAATACTTCAGACTGTCCTAAAATCGCTGAAGCAACTGCATTATAAGATTCAAGTTTGCCCATACCATTTACTTTCGAAATCAACCAGCCTAAATACTTGATAATGAAAGGTAATATTTTCAAGTACTGCAGAATACCGATTAATGCAGAAATAAAGGTGATAGGTAATAGGACATCCATAAAGAAGGTAGAGGCTTGAGGAAGCTTACCAACTGCTGGATTTTCAAGACCTGCAAAAACAAAATCGACACCTTGCTGAGCATAGCCTAGCAAATAACCGAAACCTTTAGCCAGCCATGTAACGAAACTGATCCCCCACGGTGTTTTTAATAACAGGAATGCTAAAACAAACTGGATAACCAGCATAATACCAATGTACTGCCAGCGGACATTCTTTCTATCCGAACTGACGAGCCAGGCAAGGAGTAAGAAGACAATAATACCGATTGCTCCCATAAGATAGTTCATATTTAATCCTCTCTTTCTTATTATATAAATAATCATTGTCTATCATACTACATTTCAAGGGGAAGAGATATACGTTTTCAGATGGTCAGACAAATTGTTTGCACTGATACATTAATGACACTATAATAAAGTCAAAGATGGTCAAATAGAGGTGAAGTCATGAAAAATATGTCTGATATTATTGAACAATATTTAAAACAGTTACTTGAACAGAGTGGGGATGCTGTGGAAATCAAACGCTCAAAAATCGCTGAAAAGTTTGACTGTGTACCTTCACAGCTTAATTATGTCATTAAGACCAGATTCACCAATGAGCATGGCTATGAGATAGAGAGTAAGCGTGGGGGAGGCGGCTATATCCGCATCACTAAAATAGAATCTAATAATCAGAGTGCATTCATTGAGCATTTAAGTGCGATGATTGGTCAACATGTTAGTCAGCAGAAGGCTGAGCGGGTGATTGATGCACTCTCACAAAATAATCTGGTGTCAGAGCGCGAAAAAAGACTGCTGCTTGCGACAATCCATCGCGATACTTTATATGTCGATGTGCCTTATCGCGATTATATCCGTGCGAATATTCTGCAGAGTATCTTAACAGTTATTCGTTACCATTAAAGAGGTGACTTATGAAATATAACGATGAAGAATTTACAATGAACCAGTTGCTGAAACATCTTCTGAGAGAAGAACAGGTAGAACCTGTGTGTCCTAATTGCGGTCTCGCACTAAGAGAGGCACTGCATATCGGTAAGTTCGGCTGCCATACTTGTTACGAGACATTCAGTGACTATGTGCCGCAGATAGTAGAGCGTGTCCAGGCAGGCAATCAAAACCACATTGGACAGGCGCCGCTTAAATCGGCTGAAAAAATCCAGCGTAAGAAGCGGATTGAGGCACTTGAATTAAAATTGCAGAGCTTAGTAGATGAACAGGCATTTGAGGAAGCTGTGATTGTGCGCGATGAGATTAAGGCATTAAAAGAAAGCGGTGAATCTGATGCTTGATAAACATTTAAACCTTCAGCTGGGTGACTGGATGCAGCAGGATGATCAGCCGATTATATTGAGCTCACGCATACGGTTAGCTCGTAATCTTGAGAACTTCGTGCATCCGCTCATGAGTGATGATGCGACTGGAGAACAAGTTTTAAATGAGGCTTCTGCTGTATTATCCTCGCAGTTTGAAGAAGTACGTCTGAATGAAATAGATGTCAATGAAAGACAGATGCTGGTCATTAAACATCTGGTAAGTAAGGAGCTGCTAAATCAATCTCACGGTGCGACTTTCTTAAGTGAGGACGAATCCGTCAGTATTATGATTAATGAGGAAGACCATATCCGCATTCAAGTACTAGGTCGAGATCTATCACTTGATCAGCTCTATGAGAAAGCGAAAGAAATTGACCAGCTCATCGATGAGAAGATGACTATATCATTCGATGAGACATTAGGTTATTTAACGACTTGTCCGACTAATATCGGTACAGGGCTGAGAGCAAGTGTCATGCTTCACTTGCCTGGTCTGTCCATCATGAAACGGATGGGTCGAATTGCACAGGCTATCAACCGATTCGGTTATACGATTCGTGGTATATATGGTGAGGGTAGTCAAGGTCTAGGTCATATTTATCAAGTGTCTAATCAGCTGACACTTGGAAAAAGTGAAGAGAATATAATTGATGACTTAAAACAGATTGTGGAGCAGATTATTGCAGAAGAAGAAGCGATGCGTCAACGTCTGCTGGACTATGATTATATTGAAACGGTTGACCGTATTAACCGAAGTCTTGGGATTTTGAAGTATGCACGATTGATTAGTGCAGAAGAAGCCAGTCTACGGCTAAGTGAAGTCAAAATGGGTATTGATATGGGAATCATTCTCGCACAGCCTTTCCGGTTTAATGAATTAATGGTCGCCATCCAGCCTCCGTTTTTAAATACGATCAATGAATCTCTATCTACCAATGAAAAAAGAGCAAAAATATTAAGAGAACATCTTTAAAGGAGGAAACACCATGTTTGGAAAATTAACAGAACGTGCGCAGCGTGTGCTGGCACATGCACAGGAAGAAGCAATTCGTCTGCAGCATAACAATATTGGAACTGAACATTTATTACTGGGGCTTGTTAAAGAACCGGAGGGAATTGCCGCTAAAGTGCTGGCAGAGTTCGATATTACAGAAGAGAAAATTACAAATGAAGTAGAACAGCTGATTGGTCAAGGAACAGGACTGGCAGGTACGATTCAATATACACCGAGAGCTAAGAAAGTCATTGAACTCTCATTAGACGAAGCAAGACGTCTGAATCATTCATTTGTAGGGACAGAACACATTTTACTTGGATTGATACGTGAGAATGAAGGAGTAGCTGCACGTGTTCTGGCTAATCTCGACTTAAATATTACAAAGGCGCGTGCACAAGTGGTGAAACTACTTGGTAGCCCTGAGATGAGCGCGAAGAATGCACCTGGATCAAAGATACAAGGGACGCCAACACTCGATGGTCTCGCGCGTGACTTGACGGTTATCGCAAAAGAAGGAAGATTAGATCCTGTTATCGGTCGCAGCAATGAGATTATTCGTGTGATTGAAGTGCTGAGTCGTCGTACTAAAAACAATCCGGTCTTAATCGGTGAACCAGGGGTAGGTAAAACAGCGATTGTTGAAGGTCTGGCTCAGGCGATTGTTAATAATGAAGTTCCTGAGACACTGAAAGATAAACGTGTGATGAGTCTGGATATGGGAACTGTTGTAGCCGGCACTAAATATCGCGGAGAATTTGAAGAACGATTAAAGAAAGTGATGGATGAAATTCATCAGGCAGGTAATATCATTCTATTCATTGATGAACTGCATACTTTAATTGGTGCAGGAGGCGCTGAAGGTGCAATCGATGCTTCTAATATCTTGAAGCCCGCACTTGCGCGTGGTGAACTGCAATGTATCGGTGCTACAACACTTGAGGAATACCGTAAATATATCGAAAAAGATGCGGCACTTGAACGTCGATTCCAACCGGTTACAGTCAATGAACCGAATGTTGAAGATGCGATTGAGATTCTGAAAGGACTACGTGACCGCTATGAGGCTCATCACCGCATTAATATTAGTGATGAAGCATTAGTGGCAGCTGTTAAGATGAGTGACCGTTATATTTCAGACCGTTACCTGCCGGATAAAGCAATCGATCTCATTGATGAAGCAGGTTCTAAAGTACGTCTGCGTAACCATACGACTCCACCAAGCCTGAAAGAAATGGAAGCGGAACTTGAGCAGATTAAAAAAGAGAAAGATTCTGCTGTTCATTCACAGGAATTTGAGCAGGCAGCAGCTCTGCGAGATAAACAGACAAAACTTGAACAGCAACTAGATTCAACTAAAAAAGAATGGAAGAAAAGTCAGGGTCAATCTGAGTCTTCTGTAACAGAAGATGATATTGCACAGGTTGTTGCCCAGTGGACAGGTATTCCAATCAATAAGATTGCTGAAACTGAATCTCAGAAATTACTCAACTTAGAGGAGCTTCTTCATCACCGGGTCATCGGACAGCAGGATGCCGTTCAGTCTATCTCTAAAGCAGTACGTCGTGCACGAGCAGGTCTAAAAGATCCAAAACGTCCAATCGGTAGCTTTATCTTCTTAGGACCAACAGGTGTAGGTAAAACAGAACTTGCAAAAGCACTTGCCGAGGCGATGTTTGGTGAAGAAGATGCGATGATTCGTGTTGATATGAGTGAGTTTATGGAGAAACATAGTGTGTCACGTCTCGTCGGTTCTCCTCCAGGATACGTTGGACATGAAGAAGGCGGACAACTGACAGAGAAGGTTCGTCGCAAACCTTATTCTGTTATCCTGTTCGACGAAATTGAAAAAGCACATCCAGATGTTTTCAATATGCTCCTGCAAGTACTGGATGATGGTCGCCTGACAGACTCTCAAGGTCGTACAGTCGATTTCCGTAACACAGTTATCATCATGACTTCAAATGTAGGTGCACAGGAACTGAAAGATAATAAATTTGTAGGGTTCGGTGCTAGTACAACAGGACCAGATTACGAAACGATCCGTAAAACAATGATGGATGAGCTGAAAAATCAGTTCCGTCCAGAATTCCTTAACCGTGTAGATGATATCATCGTCTTCCACAAACTCGAGAAAGAGCACTTAAAAGAGATTGTGACGTTAATGGTTGAAGGTCTGGCGAAACGTCTGCAGGAACAAGATATACACTTATCACTGACAGAAGCAGCGAAAGAGAAGCTTGCAGATGAAGGTTATGATCCTGAATACGGTGCAAGACCTCTTGCACGTGCTATTCAGAAAAATATCGAAGACCAGCTGTCAGAAGAACTTCTGAAGGGTCAGACGCTTACTGGACAGGATGTTAAAATCGATTATATTGATGATCAATTTGATATCCAGACTGTTGACAGAGAAGAAGCTGAATAATATTAAACCCCTGATGCAAAAGCATCAGGGGTTTAATTGTATTAGTTGCAAAAAGAGTTTAAAATGAAAAGATAAAGAAACAGGAGGAAAACCATTGGCAAAGACGAAAGTTACATTTGAATGTATGGCTTGTGGTTACCAGTCTCCTAAATGGATGGGCAAATGTCCCAACTGTGGTGCATGGAACCAGATGGAAGAAGTCATTGAACATAAATCAAAAGGACCGAAGACGGCTATTACTGATACGTCTTCTAATCAAAGAGTAGAAAAACTGAAAAATGTTACGAAAGAAACGACGCCGCGCTCCACCACTTATATCAAAGAGTTTGACCGTGTACTAGGGGGCGGTATAGTACCTGGCTCACTTATCTTAATAGGGGGCGATCCAGGTATCGGTAAATCGACATTACTGCTGCAAGTCTGTGCACTGCTGTCACAGCATGATAATGTGCTTTACATCTCCGGAGAAGAATCAGTCAGACAAACTAAGTTACGGGCCGACCGGCTGAGTGAAGATGCAGGAGAGCTCAGCGTCTATGCGGAGACGAACCTACAGATTATCCACGAAACAGTTAAGAAAATTGAACCTAAGTTCCTCGTTATCGACTCAATTCAAACTATATTTCATCCTGAAGTGACTTCTGCTCCTGGCTCAGTTTCTCAAGTACGTGAATGTACGCAGGAATTGATGCGTATGGCTAAGTCTATGAATATCGCTACATTTATCGTTGGACATGTGACTAAAGAAGGTCAGATTGCAGGTCCAAGACTTCTTGAGCATATGGTAGATACCGTGCTTTATTTTGAAGGAGATACGCATCATAGTTACCGTATTCTACGTGCAGTTAAGAACAGATTTGGCTCTACGAATGAAATGGGTATTTTTGAAATGCGCCAAATAGGATTGAAAGAAGTTCTGAATCCATCTGAAATGTTTCTCGAAGAAAGGACGAAAAATGTAGCAGGTTCTACTATCGTAGCAACGATGGAAGGCACCCGACCGCTGCTTGTTGAAGTTCAGGCGCTCGTGACGCCTACTTCATTTCATAATCCGAGACGAACATCGACAGGCATTGATCAAAATCGACTCAGTCTGTTGATGGCAGTTCTTGAGAAGAAGCAAGGTCTGCTTTTACAGCAGCAGGATGCTTATATCAAAGTAGCAGGTGGTGTTAAATTAGATGAACCCGCTGTGGATTTAAGTGTAGTAGTCAGCATTGCATCCAGCTTCAGCGATAAACCAACCCGAGGCGATGATTGCTATATTGGTGAAGTTGGACTGACAGGTGAAGTGAGACGTGTCGCCCGAATTGAACAGCGGGTTCAGGAAGCAGCAAAACTGGGCTTTAAACGAGTGATTATTCCAAAAAATAATATAGGTGGATGGGAATTTCCACCTAACATCGAAATTATGGGTATAAGTAATATTGCGGAGGCAATTCGCATTGCATTTAATTAAGGAGGAGGTGAAACAATGTTAAAGCGACTGATAACACTGGTTTTTATTATAGTAGGTGCTTCACTCGGTATTTTCCTGGTGCCGGAAATTGTTCGATTGTTTGAGCTTGAGGTTCATCCGTTGCTGATGAATACATACGTAGATGGAATTATAGGCATTATTGTCTTCATGTTATTATTTTACTGGTTGATTGACAAAGTGGTGGCAATGATTGAAAGAAGTGAAGGATTACTGTTAAAAAGAAACTTTATGGAAATCATATTTGCGACACTGGGCATGATGATTGGTCTTGCCATCGCTTCGATGATCAGCTTAATTTTAGTCTCAATCGGTTTTTCCTTGCTTAGAAATATCATTCCGGTTGCCTTAGCGGTAATCTTAGGATATTTAGGCTTTCAAGTAGGACTCAAGAAGCGTGAGGAAATACAGAACCTGTTGCCTGAGCGTTTTCAAAGTCAGAAGCGTAAAGTGAATGATGCAGCAAAATTACTGGACACATCTGCTATTATTGATGGCCGAATTCTGGAAATTGTTAAATGTGGATTTATTGATGGCACTATTATAGTCCCTCAAGGGGTACTCGATGAATTACAGCTGATTGCAGATTCAACAGATGGGCTGAAGCGTGATAAAGGTCAACGTGGTCTTGATATCCTGGAGGAATTGCGTCAATCAGGGCATCCGGTTAAGATTGTATCCGGTCATAAGGAGATTCGCGAAGTTGACCAGCTGCTTGTGAAAATGGCAGCTGAATCTAAAGCAAGCGTCATCACAACAGATTACAATCTAAATAAAGTCTGTCGAGTACAAGGCATCAAAGTTTTGAATGTCAATGATTTATCTGAGGCAATCAAACCGGTTGTTCAGCAAGGCGATCGTTTCAAGCTGCTCATTACTAAAACCGGTAAAGAAGAAAATCAAGGTGTAGGTTACTTGGAAGATGGTACGATGGTGGTTGTCGATCATGCAAAACAAAATATCGGAGAAGAACGTCAAGTAGAAGTACAGACGATTCTTCAGACGGCATCAGGCCGCATCATTTTTACGAAGAAAGTAGCAGACAAGTAATGTATACAGTAATTATTCCAGCTGCCGGACAAGGAAAAAGGATGGGCAGCACTAAAAATAAAGTGCTGCTTGAATTGAATGGTAAGCCGATTATTTACCATACCGTTTCAATATTTGAAAAGGACATCAACTGTGCAGCAGTCTATCTGGCAGCCCGTGAAGAAGAAATTGCGTATTTAAAAGATTTGCTCAAGGACTGCTCGAAGGTAAAAGGTATTATGGTCGGTGGCAGTGAACGACAGTATAGCATCTATAACGTGCTGAAAAATATACCGCAGTGTGAAATAGTGATGGTTCACGATGCAGCACGTCCGTTCGTTTCACATGAAACATTGCAGGTCTTGTATGACGCGACAGCTGAAAAACAGGCAGTGATTGCTGCTGTACCAGTGAAAGACACGATTAAAATGGTAAGTGATTCAGTCATTGAAAGAACGTTGAATAGAGCGGCTTTATGGCAAGTTCAGACACCGCAATCTTTTGATTATAGATTGCTGCTAAATGCATACAGAGCAGCAGAACAGGATGATTTTCTTGGAACAGATGATGCCTCTCTCGTTGAACGACTAGGAGAAAGTGTCTCTGTCATTGAAAGTGATTATGATAATATTAAACTGACAACGCCTGAAGACTTATACTTTGCTGAAGCAATAATGAAGAAAAGAGGGATATGATGTTCAGAATTGGATATGGCTATGACGTGCACCAGCTCGTTGAAGGACGGAAACTCATCATCGGCGGGTTAGAGATTCCTCATGATAAAGGTCTTCTTGGTCATAGTGATGCTGACGTATTGCTCCATGCTATTACCGACGCTATGCTCGGTGCAGCAGCATTAGGGGATATCGGCAAGCTTTTCCCGGATACAGATATGGCCTTCAAGGATGCCGATTCTAAAATTTTACTGACAGAATCTTATCAGGCTGTCAAAGATAAAGGCTATGTGATAGGCAATATAGATGCGACTATCATTGCAGAAAAACCTAAATTTCGTCCGCATATGGATACAATCAGGCAGATCATTGCAGATTCACTGGTGATTGAGCTTGATCAAGTTAATATTAAAGCAACGACTAATGAGAAAATGGGATATCTGGGCAGAGAAGAGGGAATTGCTGCACAGGCTGTGATATTATTGAATCAAACTAATTAAATTGGAGTGACATAAATGGATAAAGTAAGAGTAAGATATGCACCGTCACCAACAGGATTCCTGCATATCGGTAATGCACGTACAGCATTATTCAATTATTTATTTGCTAAACACTATAACGGAGATTTCATCGTTCGTATTGAAGACACTGATACAGCACGTAATGTAGAAGGCGGAGAAGAATCTCAGCTGCGCTACTTAAAATGGCTGGGTCTTGAGTGGGATGAATCTGTCGATAAAGATGGCGGATATGGTCCTTACCGCCAGTCTGAGCGTGCGCATATTTATAATCCGATTGTAGAGCAGCTCCTTGCTGAAGATAAGGCTTACCGCTGCTATATGACATCTGAGGAGCTGGAAGCTGAGCGTGAGGAACAGCAGGCTCGTGGAGAAATGCCTCGTTATGGTGGTCAGCATGCTCATCTGACGAAAGAAGAAGAAGAAGCGTTCATCGCTGAAGGTCGTCAGCCAAGTATTCGTTTCCGTGTGCCTGAAGGCAAGACGTATACATTCACGGATATGGTTAAAGGTGATGTATCATTTGAATCAGATGGTATCGGTGACTGGGTCATTGTTAAGAAGGATGGTATCCCCACTTATAACTTCGCAGTTGCAATCGATGATCACTTCATGGAAATATCCCATGTTATCCGTGGTGACGATCATATTTCAAATACACCGAAGCAAATCATGATTTATGAAGCACTGGGTTATGATGTGCCGACTTTCGGTCATATGACTTTAATTGTTAATGAAGAGCGTAAAAAATTGTCAAAACGCGATGGTTCTATCATTCAATTTATTGAGCAGTATCATGACCTCGGCTACTTACCAGAGGCACTCTTTAATTTCATTGGTTTACTTGGCTGGTCTCCAGTCGGTGAAGAAGAGATTTTCTCTAAAGAACAGTTTATTGAAATGTTTGATGAGAAACGTCTGAGCAAGTCACCTGCTTTCTTCGATAAAGTGAAGCTTGCATGGATCAATAATCAATACATGAAAGAGAAAGATCTTGATACGGTATTTGAAATGACATTACCACATATGAAAAAGGCAGAACTGATTGCAGAGAATCCTTCAGAAGAAGAGCTGGAATGGGCAAAAGAGCTCGTAGGACTTTATCAGCAGCAGATGAGTTACGCGGGTGAAATCGTCGAATTGTCAGAACTCTTTTTCAAAGATGAACTGCAGCTGGATGCAGAAGCAACGGAAGTTGTTAATGGTGAACAAGTACCGGAACTGATGCGAGTATTGAGAGAGAAGTTATCAGAACTGGATAAATTCGATGCCGCTTCAATTAAAGCAACTATAAAAGCCGTGCAGAAAGAAACGGGCATTAAAGGTAAAAACTTATTCATGCCTATTCGTGTTGTTGTATCAGGTCAGACACATGGTCCGGAATTACCGAATACGATGGAACTCCTGGGGAAAGATAAAGTACTTGAACGTATTGAACCTTACACAGTATAATAAAATGTAGGAAGACATAGTAAATTAAGACTGTCTGAGAGAGAGCGTCTGGTCGGTGGAAAGACGTGGCAGAATTAATTGAATGCACCTTCCGTATTGAATTTTATATATTAATGAGTGAATGGCTCTGCCATTTGATGAAGAGTGGAACCGTGTTTATTACAGACACCTCTGACGATTATTCGTCTGAGGTGTCTTTTTATATAAGGGGGAAGGTGAGAAATTGTTCAATCGTATTAAAGAGGATATTGCGATGGTATTCGAACAAGATCCGGCAGCAAGAAGTAGTATTGAAGTTTTTCTGACGTATTCAGGTCTGCATGCTATCTGGTGGCATCTTATTGCTCACCGGTTATTTAAGCGTAAGAGATACTTTTCAGCACGTGCTATCAGTCAGTTCTCCCGCTTTATGACAGGTATTGAAATTCATCCGGGAGCTCAAATTGGCCGTCGACTGTTCATAGACCACGGTATGGGCATTGTGATCGGTGAAACATGCACGATTGGAGATAATGTCACCATTTATCAAGGGGTGACATTAGGAGGTACCGGCAAAGAATCAGGGAAACGTCACCCGGATATCGGAGACAATGTGCTGATAGCAGCAGGTGCCAAGGTTTTAGGTAATATACAGATCGGCAATAATGTGAATATCGGTGCGAACTCTGTCGTACTGAAAAATGTGCCGGATTATAGCACGGTAGTAGGTATTCCGGGTCATATCGTCAAACATCAAGGTAAACGTGTAGGTAAAAGTTTTGATCATACCCAGTTACCTGACCCGCTTTATGAAAAGTTAAGAGAACTTGAACGACATATTGATAAAGTCAAGAATGGAGAGATTACAGATGATTACGTTATATAATACACTCACTAGAAAAAAGGAACCGTTTGAGCCACTGGAAGAAGGCAAAGTGAAAATGTATGTCTGCGGTCCGACGGTTTATAACTACATCCATATAGGGAACGCGCGTCCTGCTATCAGCTTTGATGTCGTCCGTCGCTATTTCGAATACAAAGGTTTCGACGTAAATTATGTATCAAACTTCACAGATGTGGATGACAAGCTGATTAAAGCGGCGAATGAACTGGGCTCGACTGTGCCGGAAGTGGCAGATCGTTTTATTGAAGCTTACTTTGAAGATACTCAGGCGCTTAACTGTAAACCTGCCACTGCACATCCACGTGTAATGGAACATATGGATGATATCATCGAATTTATCAAAGTACTGATTGATAAAGACTACGCTTATGCAAATGGCGGAGATGTTTATTTCCGCACAAGAAAGTTTGATGGCTATGGTAAGCTGAGTCAGCAATCAATCGATGAGTTAAAGGTGGGTGCACGCATCCAGCAAGGCGAATTGAAGGATGATGCACTGGACTTTGCACTTTGGAAAGCAGCTAAACCAGGAGAAATAAAGTGGGATAGCCCATGGGGAGAAGGTCGTCCAGGCTGGCATATTGAATGTTCTGTGATGGCGCGTAAATTGCTCGGTGACACTATTGATATCCATGCAGGAGGCAGCGATTTAGCATTTCCGCATCACGAGAATGAAATTGCTCAATCGGAAGCTCATAATGATAAAACCTTTGCGCGCTACTGGCTACATAATGGCTTCATTAATATCGATAATGAGAAGATGAGTAAATCGTTAGGTAACTTTATTCTTGTACACGATATCATCAAGGAAGTAGATCCGGATGTATTACGTTTCTTCATAATCAGCGTACACTATCGCAATCCGATTAACTACAATAGAGAGCTTGTTGCAAGTGCGAAAGCTGGTCTTGAACGTATCCAGAATGCCTATCATGCACTGAAGGAACGTCAATCCATGTCTGTTGATATCGCCGATGATCAATCAGTGATAGAAGAGATCAACCAGATCCTCAACCATTTTGAAACAGCGATGGATGATGATTTTAATACAGCCAATGCAGTGACGAGCTGGTATGAACTTGCGAAAGCGGCAAATGTCTATAATCAGCGTTCAACAACAGATCAAGCCGTCATCAGCCGATTTATTGAAGTGTTTGATATTTTCAGCAGTGTGCTCGGTGTTAATCTTGATATGAAAGAAGAATTACTGGATGACGAGATTGAAGTATTGATTGAAGAACGACAGACAGCGAGAAAAAACAAAGATTTCGCCCGTGCTGATGAGATTCGTGATTTACTGAAAGATAAAAATATCATCCTTGAAGATACTTCTCAAGGTGTGAGGTTCCGTCGTGGCTGAACGGGCACATCTCTATAATCCGCTGACCCTTGCTTACTTAGGCGATGCTTTACTTGATCTGCATGTGAGAACACATGTCATCATGCGTCTTAAAGCTAAACCTAACACTTTGCACAGGGCAACAACTTTCTACGTTTCTGCTAAAAGTCAGGCCCAGACATTTGATGCACTGGTTGCTGAGTCATACTTTACAGAAGCGGAGTACGATGTATTGATGAGAGGTCGTAACGCTAAAAGTCATACGAAAGCTAAAAATACAGATGTTCTGACTTATAAAAAGAGTACTGCCCTGGAGGCTGTTATCGGTTACCTGAAATTAGCGGGAGAAGATGACAGGCTCCAGCATTTACTGGAGCGAATAGTCGAACTCTGCGAGGAGAGAGAACCGAAATGAATGAAGATATCATTGTAGGGCGTCATGCCGTTAAAAGTGCCGCCCAAGCTGAGCGTGAAATCAATAAAGTTTATATTCAGGAAGGGATTAATAAACAGCAGATAAAACCTATCCTCGATATACTGAAAGACCGTCATATTATGGTGCAGCAAGTACCAAAAAGTAAGCTTGATCAAATGAGTGACGTGCCGCATCAAGGAATCGCAGCACAGATTTCGCCTTACGACTATATGGAAGTGGAAGATTTTCTTGAGCGAGTTAAAGGTAAGTTATCAACGGTAATGATTCTCGATGGACTGGAAGACCCTCATAACCTCGGCTCTATTATTCGTACTGCGGATGCCATTGGAGTAGACGGAATCATCATACCAAAGCGTCGGTCAGTTACGTTGAATTCAACAGTCGTAAAAGCATCAACGGGGGCAGTTGAACATGTACCGGTGATGCGCGTCACTAACCTTGCGCAGACTATCGATAAACTGAAAGAAGCAGGCTTCTGGGTATGCGGTACAGATGCAAAAAAATCTATTGATTATCGTCAGATGGATGCGGGTATGCCACTCGCGATTGTCATTGGCTCTGAGGGTGAAGGCATGAGCCGTCTCGTTAAAGATAAATGCGATTTTCTTGTCCATCTGCCTATGATCGGCCATGTTAATAGTCTGAACGCATCTGTTGCAGCGAGCCTTCTGATGTATGAAGTCTATAGAAAACGAACACCGCTTGACTGATGAAAAAGCACTATACTATTGTAGATGGCTATAATGTCATCGGACAGAGTGAAACGTTGAAGCAGATAGCTCAAACTTCTCTTGAAGAAGCAAGGAAAGCACTGCTGTTGTCTCTCGTTAACTATAATGCAAGACAGCAGGCAGAACTTTACTGCGTTTTTGATGCCTATAATACAGGCAGTAACGAAGCAAGGGAATATTTTCATGGTATTCAGATTATCTACTCCAAAAAAGACGAAACAGCAGATGCAGTCATCGAGCGGCTTGTCTATGATCTATATGATAAACACATTACACGTATAACAGTTGTAACGAGTGATTTATCAGAGCAACACACGATTTTCGGCGCGGGTGCGCTTCGCATCTCTTCCCGTGAATTTTTAATTGAACTAGAGGAAGATAAGGTGATGCTGGAACAGGAACTTGAAGAAATGACACATCATCAGCCTCGCATGCGTATAGCAATAGATGAGGAGACGAAGAAGCGGCTGGAACAGATTAGACGGGGCTATAAGTAAATAATTTATCTTGACGGCAGCATTTGTTTAATGCTAAGTATGCGGTTAAAATAAAGTTAAAAACAAATGAGGTGTCATTTGAACATTCTGCTGACTTATATTTTTGAGCCGTTAGCTGATTACAGTGCAAAAAATGATGAAACTCTGGTCAGTGAAATTAAAAAAGGAAATGAACCGGCGTTTGAACTGCTGTCAGTCAGAATGAAGCCGCTGATTTATCATTGCGGCTTGCGTTATCCTCTGCTGGATATAGAGGAGGTACATCAAGATGCGCTCATTTTACTCTATCAGTCTGCGCTGCAATATGATGAAGAGAAGTGTGGTATTTTTCAGCCCTATTATTTAAAACTGCTTCATTATAGACTGGTGGACTGGGCAAGAAAAAATAGACAGCACCGGCACATGATGAGTCTGCAGCAGCCGCTGCACGTGGAACTATCGGATCAGCCCCTTGAAGCTATGCTGAGTGATTACAAGCCGACGCCTGAAAATATTAGTCTGTATAAAGAACTCTGGCTATCAATCAATCCTGTTACATTAGGATTGAGTCCACTAGAGCATCAGCTGCTGAAACATCTCATAGCGGGTGATGACATAACAGAATTCATGCGGAAACAGAAAAAGACAGAACGAATGGTGAGAAACGCACATACACGCCTGAAAAATAAGATTCTATCTCAGTTGATGCGTTGACAATTAATTCTTTAGGTTTTATATTAAATAAGATTAAGGAGAGTTAGAGTGAAAAAAGTCGCAATGAACTGTTCAAAGTGTGGGAGCCGCAATTATACAGTGATGAAAAGAGATTCAGAGACACGGCTGGAACTGAAAAAATACTGTAAGACGTGTGATGCGCACACGATTCATAAAGAATCAATTTAGGAGGCAATACGAATGCACAAAGAAAATTTCTTCCAGGGCGTTATATCAGAAATGAAAAAGACGACTTGGCCAACAGGCAAAGAAGTCGTACGTGATACAACGATTGTTGTACTGACCGTTCTATTTTTTATTCTATTCTTTTACGTCATCGATTTAGGTATTACAGAACTGATCAAGTTAATTAATTAAGGAGGCACATCATGTCAGAAGAAAGTAAAAAGCATTGGTATGCGGTTCATACGTATTCCGGTTACGAAAATAAGGTTAAAGATAACTTGGAAAAACGTCTTGAGTCCATGAATATGCAGGATCAAATCTTCCGCGTTGTGATTCCAGAAGAAGAAGAAACAACGATTAAAGATGGTAAACGCAAAACATCACTTAAGAAAACATTCCCAGGCTATGTTTTAGTAGAGCTCGTTATGACTGATGAATCATGGTATGTTGTCCGTAACACACCGGGGGTCACAGGTTTTGTTGGATCAGCAGGTGCAGGATCAAAGCCGAATCCTTTGCTACCAGACGAGGCAAGATTTATTCTGAAGTCGATGGGTATGTCAGAGAAAACGATTGATGTTGAACTTGAAACAGGTGAACAAGTCCGTATTACGTCAGGACCATTCACTAATCAAGTGGGCGAAATTAAAGAGATGGATGCTGAAAAATACAAATTAACAGTCCTTGTTGAATTATTCGGACGTGAAACACCGGTTGAAGTAGAATTCGATCAAGTTGAAAAACTATAATAAAATATTAAAAAATACACTTGCAATCGTTGTGAATAGATGGTATTATTTTGTGGTCGTGTCTAAAGCACGGTTGTTGAGTGGGAGGGTAAATATCATACCCTGTGACCACATCACGATATTATAGGAGGTGCACATCGTGGCTAAAAAAGTAATCAAAGTTGTTAAATTGCAAATTCCTGCAGGTAAAGCGAATCCAGCACCACCAGTTGGTCCAGCATTAGGTCAAGCGGGTGTAAACATCATGGGATTCTGTAAAGAATTTAACGCGCGTACTCAAGAACAAGCAGGTTTAATCATTCCAGTTGAAATTTCTGTATTTGAAGACCGTTCATTTACATTTATCACTAAAACTCCACCTGCAGCAGTATTACTGAAAAAAGCAGCTAAAGTTGAAAAAGGTTCAGGCGAACCTAATAAAAACAAAGTTGCAACAGTATCTGAAGATCAAGTGAGACAAATTGCTGAAGAAAAAATGGAAGACTTAAACGCAGCAAGCGTTGAAGCAGCAATGCGTATTATCGCTGGTACTGCTCGCAGCATGGGATTTGAAATTAAATAATAAACCGTTTTAAAAAAGCAGACGTCTGACGTCTGCTCTTGCATTGTTATGCAAGCGTGGGAGGAAATTCCGCTAAAACCACTATAAGGAGGAAATAATAATGGCTAAAAAAGGTAAAAAATATCAAGAAGCCGTGCAGAAAGTTGATGCTCAAAGCTTCTACTCAGTAGAAGAAGCAATTAAGCTCGCTAAAGAAACAAGCACAGTTAATTTTGATGCTTCAGTTGAAGTTGCATTCCGTCTAGGAATCGACACTCGTAAAAATGATCAGCAGATCCGTGGTGCAGTTGTACTGCCAAACGGTACTGGTAAAACACAACGTGTATTAGTCTTCGCTAAAGGTGAAAAACTTAAAGAAGCAGAAGCAGCAGGCGCTGACTATGTAGGCGATACTGAGTACATCAACAAAATCAACCAAGGTTGGTTCGACTTTGATGTTATCGTTGCAACACCAGACATGATGGGTGAAGTGGGTAAATTAGGACGTGTACTTGGACCTAAAGGTTTAATGCCTAACCCTAAAACAGGTACAGTAACAATGGATGTTACTAAAGCTGTTAACGAAATCAAAGCGGGTAAAGTTGAATACCGTGCTGAAAAAGCGGGTATCGTACATGCAGCAATCGGTAAAGTATCATTTGATGAAGCAAAATTAATTGAGAACTTCAACACAATTAAAGATGTATTAGCGAAAGCTAAACCAGCATCATCTAAAGGTACTTACTTCAAAACTGTTGCAGTTTCTACAACTATGGGCCCTGGTATCAAAATCGACCCATCAGAAATCCGCAACTAATATATTGACAAATATCAGATTGCACGTTATAGTGTAATTTGTATTTATAACCTAAGACAGCAGGGGCTTTGCGCTTAATCATCCTGCCGAGGTGAAAAATGACTTGAATCTTCAAGCACTTTTTACCATGGGTGAAAAGTGCTTTTTTAATTAATATTAAAAAAGCACGAAAAATCTTAATGGAGGTGTCAGAATGTCTAAAGTAGTTGAACTTAAACAACAAAAAGCTGATTTGATTACTGAACAGTTCAATAATTCAGTATCTACTATCATCGTTGACTACCGTGGTTTAACAGTTGCGCAAGTAACTGAACTGCGTAAACAACTTCGCGAAGCAGGCATCGAGTTTAAAGTATACAAAAATACTTTAGTACGTCGTGCAGCAGTTGCAGCTGGAATCGAAGGAATTGAAGAATTCTTAACAGGACCTAACGCTATTGCATTCTCTAACGAGGAAGTCGTAGCACCAGCTAAAATCATCGCTGAATTTGCAAAAGAAAACGAAAAATTAGAAATCAAAGCCGGCATCATTGAAGGTAAAGTAACTTCTGTTGAAGAAGTTAAAGCTATCGCATCTTTACCATCAAAAGAAGGTCTTATCTCTATGGTACTTTCAGTATTACAAGCACCAATGAGAAACTTCGCTTATGCTGTTAAAGCAGTAGGCGAACAGAAAGAAACAGGAACAGAAGCCGCAGCGCCAGCTGAAGCACCTGCAGCAGAAGAAACTGCAGAAGTATCTGAAACACCAGAAGCATAAAAAATAAAACTTAAAAAAACGGAGGAAATCAATCATGTCTAACGAAAAAATTATTGAAATGATTAAAGAAATGTCAGTATTAGAATTAAACGACTTAGTAAAAGCAATTGAAGAAGAATTCGGCGTAACAGCAGCAGCTCCTGTAGCAGCAGCTGGTGCAGCAGGTGGCGCAGCTGAAGCTGAGCAAACTGAATTCACAGTAGAATTAGTGTCTGCTGGCGCTTCAAAAATCAAAGTTGTTAAAGCTGTTAAAGAAGCAACTGGTCTTGGCTTAAAAGAAGCTAAAGAAGTAGTAGACAATGCTCCTAAAGCTGTTAAAGAAGGCGTTTCTAAAGACGAAGCTGAAGAATTAAAAGCTAAATTAGAAGAAGCTGGCGCAACTGTAGAAGTTAAATAATTGTCACTTCCATACAAAACCCGTTATGATAATAACGGGTTTTGTTTTTGTATTTAAATTGAGTAAATCACAGTTCTCATGGGAGGCTATCAATGAGTCACTACTATAGTGAAGAGCAGAATGTTGCTTCAAATCCTGTTCACTTTACATATACATATGAAGAAAGCAAGCTGGAACTTAAGACAGATAGCGGTGTTTTTTCAAAGGGCAGCATCGATTTTGGTTCTGATCTGCTTGTCAGAGTGTTTCTGAAAGAAAGTGTCGGTGATGCATCGATACTGGATGTAGGATGTGGTTATGGACCGATCGGCTTGATGGTTGCAAAAATTCATCCTGAAAATCGTGTTCATATGATTGATGTGAATGGCCGGGCGCTTGAATTAGCGCAGTTGAATGCGCAAAACAATGGCATCTCAAATGTTACAATCTACAAAAGTGATGCACTTGACTCTGTTGCTTCATCGTTCGACGCAGTTCTGACCAACCCGCCGATTCGTGCAGGCAAAGAGGTAGTCAATAAAATACTCGATCAGAGTTACGACAAATTGAATACTAAGGGTGCGCTGTATGTTGTTATTCAGAAGAAGCAAGGTATGCCATCTGCAAAGAAACGTATGACTGAGCTATTTGGTAATATTGAAGTGCTAGCAAAAGATAAAGGTTATTATATTTTAAAGAGTGTAAAAGGTTGACTAGCAACTTGTCGTCTGTTATAGTAATAGAATGTTAAATTTTAAATTCAATAAGTATGTACTTTTCTAGCTCATATTAGCAAGATGGAGACAGTCATATATGGTGAAAATGGAGTTAATATGAATTCCGTTTTCTTTTTGTCTTATGAGCAAGTGAGTCATTACAATCTTTGAGGGGTGAATCTGTTGACAGGTCAACTTATCCAGTACGGAAGACATCGTGAGCGTAGAAGTTACGCCCGTATCTCCGAAATTTTAGAATTACCGAACTTAATCGAGATTCAAACGAAATCTTATGAATGGTTCCTTGAAGAAGGCCTTCTTGAAATGTTCCGTGACATTTCTCCTATTGAAGACTTCACAGGCAACCTATCACTTGAGTTCGTAGACTATAGACTTGGCGAACCTAAATATGATTTAGATGAAGCTAAAAATCGCGATGCGACTTATTCTGCACCTTTACGTGTTAAAGTTCGTCTAATCATTAAAGAAACAGGTGAAGTGAAAGAACAGGAAGTCTTCATGGGTGATTTCCCATTGATGACAGATACAGGCACATTCGTTATCAATGGTGCTGAACGTGTTATTGTATCACAGCTTGTCCGCTCCCCTTCTGTTTACTTCAACGATAAAGTCGATAAGAACGGTAAAGTAAGTTTCGGTGCAACTGTCATTCCGAACCGTGGTGCATGGCTTGAATATGAAACAGATGCGAAAGATATCGTATATGTTCGTATTGACCGTACACGTAAATTACCAATTACTGTTCTTTTGCGTGCACTTGGTTTCTCAAGTGATCAGGAAATTATCGATTTATTAGGTGACAATGAATTTCTACGTAATGCCCTTGATAAAGATAATACTGATTCAGTTGAATCAGCGTTACTTGAAATATATGAACGTCTACGCCCAGGTGAACCACCTACAGTAGATAATGCGAGAAGTCTTCTTTATTCTCGTTTTTTCGACCCAAAACGCTATGATTTAGCAAGTGTTGGTCGTTATAAAATGAACAAAAAACTTCATCTTAAGCACCGTCTGTTTAACCAGACACTTGCTGAGCCGATTGTTGACGTTGAAACAGGTGAAATCGTTGCTGAAGAAGGGACATTGCTTGACCGTCGTAATTTAGATCAGATTATCGATGTACTTGAAAACAATGCAAACCTGAAAGTGTATGAGCTTGATAATGGTTTACTTGATGAACCTGTTGAGATGCAGTCTATCAAAGTCTACATTCCTGGCGATGAAGAGAAACGTACAACAACAATCATTGGTAATGCCTTCCCTGATGAGGAAGTGAAGAGCATTACACCAGCTGATATCATTTCTTCAATCAGCTACTTCTTCAACTTACTGCATGGCGTCGGCTTCACAGATGATATCGATCACTTAGGTAACCGTCGTCTGCGTTCAGTCGGTGAATTACTGCAGAATCAGTTCCGTATCGGTTTATCACGTATGGAACGTGTCGTGCGCGAGCGTATGAGTATTCAGGACACTGAATCTATCACACCACAGCAATTGATCAATATCCGTCCAGTGATTGCATCTATTAAAGAATTCTTTGGTAGCTCACAGTTATCACAGTTCATGGACCAGGCGAATCCATTAGCGGAATTAACGCACAAACGTCGTTTATCTGCCTTAGGACCCGGCGGTTTAACTCGTGAACGTGCTGGTATGGAAGTACGTGACGTCCACTATTCTCACTATGGTCGTATGTGTCCAATCGAGACACCTGAGGGACCTAACATCGGTCTGATCAACTCATTATCAAGTTATGCGCGTGTGAATGAATTTGGTTTCATTGAAACGCCGTACCGCAAAGTTGATATTGAAACGAACCGTGTTACAGATCAGATTGACTACTTAACAGCTGATGAAGAAGATGCCTATGTAGTGGCACAGGCGAATTCAGTATTAGATGAAGAAGGTCATTTCGTTAATGAGGAAGTTGTCTGTCGTTTCCGCGGCGATAATACGAAGATGCCACGTACACGTATGGATTATATGGATGTATCACCGAAACAGGTTGTATCGGCTGCGACTGCATGTATTCCGTTCTTAGAAAACGATGACTCTAACCGTGCATTGATGGGTGCGAACATGCAACGTCAAGCAGTGCCTCTTATGAACCCTGAAGCGCCGTTCGTCGGCACAGGTATGGAACACGTTGCTGCGCGTGACTCTGGTGCAGCGGTTGTTGCTAAATATAAAGGACGTGTTGAACACGTTGAAGCACGTCAAATTAAAGTCCGTCGTATCGTTGAAGAAGGCGGCAAAGAAATCGAAACAGATTTAGATACTTACAAATTATCTAAATTTGCTCGTTCAAACTCAGGAACATGTTATAACCAGCGTCCAATCGTTGCAGTTGGTGACGTTGTGACAAAAGGCGAAATTTTAGCAGATGGTCCTTCTATGGAACTCGGTGAGATGGCACTTGGTCGTAACGTTGTTGTCGGTTTCATGACATGGGATGGTTATAACTACGAGGATGCGGTTATCATGAGTGAGCGTCTCGTTAAAGATGACGTGTATACATCTATTCATATTGAAGAATATGAGTCAGAAGCTCGTGATACTAAACTTGGACCTGAAGAGATTACACGTGATATTCCAAACGTTTCAGATAACGCTCTTAAAAACTTAGATGACCGCGGTATTATTTACGTAGGTGCTGAAGTTAAAGATGGCGATATCCTAGTCGGTAAAGTAACACCTAAAGGGGTTACTGAATTGACAGCTGAAGAACGTTTATTACATGCAATTTTCGGTGAAAAAGCGCGTGAAGTACGTGATACTTCCCTTCGTGTACCACATGGTGCAGGTGGTATTGTACTTGATGTTAAAGTCTTTAATCGTGAGGATGGCGATGAGTTATCACCTGGTGTGAATCAATTGGTCCGCGTCTACATCGTACAGAAACGTAAAATCCATGTAGGGGATAAAATGTGTGGTCGTCACGGTAATAAAGGGGTTATCTCCCGTATCTTACCTGAAGAAGATATGCCATTTATGCCTGATGGTCGTCCAATCGATATCATGCTTAATCCCCTGGGTGTACCGTCTCGTATGAATATCGGACAAGTACTTGAATTGCATTTAGGTATGGCTGCTAAATATTTAGGCTTACACGTTGCATCTCCTGTCTTTGATGGAGCGAACGATGAAGATGTATGGTCAACAATTGAAGAAGCAGGTATGGCCCGTGATGGTAAGACAGTCCTTTATGACGGTCGTACAGGTGAACCATTCGACAACCGTGTATCAGTCGGCGTGATGTACATGCTGAAACTTGCTCACATGGTTGACGATAAACTCCATGCACGTTCAACTGGACCTTACTCACTTGTTACTCAGCAGCCACTGGGTGGTAAAGCTCAGTTCGGTGGTCAGCGTTTCGGTGAGATGGAAGTATGGGCACTTGAAGCATACGGTGCTGCATATACCTTACAAGAAATCCTGACTTATAAATCAGATGATACAGTCGGCCGTGTTAAAACTTATGAAGCAATCGTTAAAGGTGAGAATATTCCGAAACCAGGTGTTCCTGAATCATTCCGCGTATTGATGAAAGAACTTCAAAGTTTAGGTCTTGACGTTAAAGTGATGGATAATAAGGATGAAGAAATCGAAATGCGTGACCTTGAGGATGACGATTACAATGATAATAAAATCAATTTAAACGTACCTCAGGAAACAACTGAAGTAACTGAAAAATAATTCTGACGATGTACTTTTGACTTGAGATATAACGGCGTTATATCTCTTTTCAAAAGCACGCTTTTAATATAAAAACTTGAGGAGGTAGGGCTTTGATTGATGTAAATAACTTTCATTACATGAAGATAGGTCTCGCTTCACCTGAAAAAATCCGTTCATGGAGTTTTGGTGAAGTTAAAAAGCCAGAAACAATTAACTACCGTACGTTAAAACCTGAAAGAGATGGTTTATTCTGTGAGAAGATTTTCGGTCCAACAAAAGACTGGGAATGTAGCTGTGGTAAATACAAACGTGTTCGCTATAAAGGCATGGTCTGTGACCGCTGTGGTGTAGAAGTAACGAAGTCTAAAGTACGTCGTGAACGTATGGGACATATCGAACTTGCAGCACCTGTATCACATATCTGGTATTTCAAAGGAATTCCAAGTCGTATGGGACTCCTGCTTGATATGTCACCTCGTTCACTGGAAGAAGTCATTTACTTTGCTTCTTATGCAGTGATTGATCCAGGTCCGACAGGTCTTGAGAAGAAATCATTATTATCTGAACGTGAATATCGTGAATATTACGATAAATTCCCAGGTCAGTTCACTGCTAAGATGGGTGCTGAAGCCATTAAAGACTTGCTGACAACAATCGATCTGGATGGAGAATTAAAATCACTGCGTGAAGAGCTCGAATCTGCAACAGGTCAACGTTTAACGAGAGCGATTAAACGTCTTGAAGTGGTTGAATCATTCCGTCATTCCGGTAATGATCCATCATGGATGATTTTAGATGTACTGCCAATCATTCCACCGGAAATTCGTCCGATGGTGCAACTTGATGGGGGCCGTTTTGCGACAAGTGATTTGAACGACTTATATCGTCGGGTTATCAACCGTAATAACCGTCTGAAACGACTTCTTGACTTAGGTGCGCCTGGTATTATCGTTCAGAACGAAAAGCGTATGCTGCAAGAAGCAGTTGATGCGCTGATTGATAATGGTCGTCGTGGTCGCCCTGTTACTGGACCGGGTAACCGTCCGCTTAAATCTTTATCACATATGTTAAAAGGGAAACAAGGACGTTTCCGTCAGAACTTATTAGGTAAACGTGTCGACTATTCTGGTCGTTCAGTTATCGTTGTAGGTCCAAACCTTAAAATGTATCAATGTGGTCTTCCAAAAGAAATGGCACTTGAATTATTCAAGCCATTTGTAATGAAAGAACTTGTCGAACGTGAAATCGCAACAAACATCAAAAACGCCAAAGGTAAAATTGAGCGTATGGACGCCGAAGTATGGGACGTTCTAGAAGACGTTATCCGTGAACATCCAGTTCTTTTAAACCGTGCACCGACTCTTCACAGATTAGGTATTCAGGCGTTTGAACCAACGCTTGTTGAGGGGCGTGCGATCCGTCTTCATCCGCTTGTAACAACAGCTTACAATGCCGATTTCGATGGTGACCAAATGGCTGTTCACGTACCGTTATCTAAAGAAGCACAGGCGGAAGCACGTATGCTGATGCTTGCAGCACAGAATATCCTGAACCCGAAAGATGGTAAACCAGTTGTTACACCGTCACAGGATATGGTTTTAGGTAACTACTACTTAACACTTGAACGTAAGGGTTCTCTTGGAGAAGGGCATGTCTTCAAAGATACAAACGAAGTAATCAAAGCTTACACAAATGGCTTTGTGCATTTACATTCAAGAATCGCAATCAGTGCAAGCTCACTTAATAATCCGACATTCACTGATAAACAGAACACGCAATTACTGATCACAAGTGTAGGTAAAGTGATCTTCAATGAAATCATGCCGGAATCATTCCCGTTCATCAATGAACCATCATTGACAAACCTTGAAGAGAAGACACCTGAACGATACTTTGTTGATGCACATGATATCCCCGAAGAAGGATTACTGAAATACCTCGCAGAAACACCGCTTGTTAAACCATTTAACAAGAAGTTCCTTGGACAGGTTATCGCTGAAGTCTTCAATCGTTTCCATATCACTGATACATCAATGATGCTGGATAGAATGAAAGATTTAGGTTTCAAATATTCTTCACGTGCTGGTATCACAGTAGGTGTATCTGATATCGTGGTATTACCTGATAAACAACAGATCATCGGTGAAGCTGAAGAGAAAGTTGATAAAGTGACTAAACAGTTCACACGTGGTTTAATTACTGAAAGTGAGCGTTATGCTGCTGTTATCGATATCTGGACAAAAGCAAAAGATGAAATTCAAGCTCGTCTGATGAACTCTCTTGATGACCTTAACCCGATCTTCATGATGAGTGACTCTGGAGCTCGTGGTAACGCGTCTAACTTCACGCAGCTTGCAGGTATGCGTGGACTGATGGCCAACCCGGCTGGTCGTATTATCGAGTTGCCGATTAAATCTTCATTCCGTGAAGGTCTGACGGTACTTGAATACTTCATCTCAACACACGGGGCGCGTAAAGGCCTTGCCGATACAGCACTTAAAACAGCCGATTCAGGTTACTTAACACGTCGTCTTGTTGACGTCGCACAAGATGTTATTGTACGTGAGGCAGATTGTGATACAGACCGCGGTTTACTCGTTTCAGCAATCCGTGAAGGTTCAGAGTTGATCGAACCATTCATTGAACGTCTGGAAGGACGATATTCTCGTGAGACTTTACGTCATCCAGAGACTCAAGAAGTTCTCGTGAAGGCGAATGAACTGATTACTCCTGAAATCGCAAAAACAATCGTTGATGCGGGTATTGAAGAAATGCATATCCGTTCAGCATTCACATGTAATACGCGTCACGGTGTATGCGAAAAATGTTACGGTAAGAACCTCGCAACAGGTGAAAAAGTGGAAGTCGGCGAAGCAGTCGGCACAATCGCTGCACAGTCTATCGGTGAGCCAGGTACACAGCTTACAATGCGTACTTTCCATACAGGTGGGGTAGCCGGAGCCGATATTACACAAGGTTTACCGCGTATCCAGGAATTATTTGAAGCGCGTAATCCAAAAGGTCAGGCAATCATCTCTGAAATCAACGGTGAAGTAGTTGAAATCAATATCGTTAAAGACCGTATGCAGGAAATCAAAGTTAAAGGTGAAAATGAGGTACGTCCTTACTTAGCACCTGCAACTGCTCGTCTTAAAGTAGAAGTAGGTTCAAAAGTGAATCGTGGTGAAGTAATGACAGAAGGTTCTATCGAGCCTAAAGAATTACTCGCTGTGGCAGGTCTTAATGCGACACAAAGCTATCTGCTTAAAGAAGTGCAGAAAGTTTACCGTATGCAGGGTGTTGAAATTTCAGATAAACACGTAGAAGTAATGGTTCGTCAGATGTTGCGTAAAGTTCGTATCATTGAAGCAGGCGATACAAAACTGTTACCAGGCGCATTAGTTGATATTCACGTATTTACAGATGCTAACCGTGAAGTGTTTAAAAACAGAAAACGTCCAGCAACTGCTAAACCGGTATTACTTGGTATTACTAAAGCATCACTTGAAACAGAAAGTTTCTTATCTGCTGCATCATTCCAGGAAACTACTCGTGTGTTAACGGATGCTGCAATTAAAGGTAAACGTGATGACTTACTCGGACTTAAAGAAAATGTTATCATCGGTAAATTAATTCCAGCGGGTACCGGTATGAAACGCTATTCAGGCGTTGACTACGAAAAAGGTATGCCAGAATTTGAACCAGAAGAAGCATTTGTAACTGAATAATAATAAGGGCGGAGCTTAATAGCTTCCGCCTCTATTATTTTATAGAAAGAGTTGACACTCTCTCTAAAGGATGATAGAATAATTAAGGTTGATGAAGAAGCGCTTTGGAGGATATCATGTCTAATGAAAAAGTCCGTTCTAATCAATATGTAGTGGGTCTGAAGCAGACGCTGAAGACACTTAAGGAACACCGTGCATCCTCTATTGTGATTGCACAGGATGTTCATATCCACTTATTAACCGATGTGCTGGTACAAGCACAGCAGCAACAAATTCCGATTGAATTCAGCGATTCTCGTCGAGAACTCGGTAATCGATTTGGAATTCAAGTAAAAGCGATGATTGCAGCTTACTTGAAAAATGGTTTGTAAGCCATTATACTTACAAAATTTTTATTTACTTTAAAAATGAACCACCTGGATGTGTGGAATTAAAGAACAGGGAGGAGGACATACAAAATGCCTACTATTAACCAATTAGTTAAGAAGCCTCGTACTTCTAAAATTAAAAAATCAACTGCACCTGCACTGAACAAAGGTTATAACAGTCATAAGAAAAAAGCTACTGATGTTGCATCACCACAAAAACGTGGTGTTTGTACTCGTGTTGGCACTATGACACCTAAAAAACCTAACTCAGCTTTACGTAAATATGCACGTGTACGTTTATCAAATAATATCGAAGTCAATGCTTACATTCCTGGTATCGGCCACAACTTACAAGAACATAGTGTTGTACTTATTCGTGGTGGACGTGTAAAAGACTTACCAGGGGTACGTTACCATATCGTTCGTGGCGCGTTAGATACTTCAGGTGTTGACGGTCGTATGCAAAGCCGTTCATTATACGGTGCTAAAAAACCAAAAGCTAAAAAATAATTGATTTTTATTATCTGGATTATTTCATTTATGTAAATGTCGATGTCATGGCTAGACATTAAATGAGCTAATAAATATACTTGGAAAGGAGGACATATACATGCCTCGTAAAGGTCCTGTTGCAAAAAGAGACGTATTACCAGATCCAATTCACAACTCTAAATTGGTTACTAAATTAATCAACAAAATCATGCTTGATGGTAAGCGTGGTACTGCTCAAAAAATTCTTTACTCAGCATTTGACTTAGTTCAAGAACGTTCAGGTCGTGATGCTATGGAAGTTTTTGAAGAAGCGATCAACAACATCATGCCTGTATTAGAAGTTAAAGCTCGCCGTGTAGGGGGTTCTAACTATCAAGTACCTGTAGAAGTTCGCGCTGAGCGTCGTACTACTTTAGGTTTACGCTGGTTAGTGAACTACTCTCGCCTTCGTGGAGAAAAAACGATGGAAGAGCGTTTAGCTAACGAAATCTTAGATGCTGCTAACAACACTGGTGGTGCTGTTAAGAAGCGTGAAGATACTCATAAAATGGCAGAAGCAAACAAAGCGTTTGCTCACTACCGCTGGTAAGATGAAAGTAACCAATCGCAGCTGGGAACCTAGGCCCATGCATGCTTTTGGTCTCTTTCTAAATATAAACCCAATTCCGGGAAGGAGAAAGAATACCCATGACAAGAGAATTCTCTTTGAAGAACACTCGTAATATTGGTATCATGGCTCACATCGATGCTGGTAAAACGACTACGACTGAACGTATTCTTTATTATACTGGCCGAATCCATAAAATCGGTGAAACACACGAAGGTGCTTCACAAATGGACTGGATGGAGCAAGAGCAAGAACGTGGAATCACGATCACTTCAGCTGCAACAACAGCACAATGGAATGGTCACCGTATCAACATCATCGATACACCAGGTCACGTAGACTTCACTGTTGAAGTAGAACGTTCACTGCGTGTACTTGATGGTGCGGTTACTGTACTTGATGCCCAATCAGGTGTTGAACCACAAACTGAAACTGTATGGCGTCAAGCGACGACTTACGGTGTACCTCGTATTGTATTCATCAACAAGATGGATAAAACAGGTGCAGACTTCGATTATTCTGTAGGCACTTTACATGAGAGATTACAAGCTAATGCTCATCCTATTCAAATGCCTATCGGTGCTGAAGATGATTTCAACGCAATCATCGATTTAGTTGAAATGAAACTTCACACTTATACAAATGATTTAGGTACTGACATTGAAGTAACTGATGTTCCTGAAGAGTACTTAGCAGATGCAGAAGCAAAACGTGAATCTTTAATTGAAGCTGTTGCAGACTTCAATGAAGAGTTAATGGAAAAATACCTTGGTGGAGAAGAAATCAGTGTTGATGAACTGAAAGCTGCTATCCGTCAAGCGACTTGTGATGTTGAATTCTACCCAGTTTTAGCTGGTACTGCATTCAAAAACAAAGGTGTTCAATTAATGCTTGATGCAGCAATTGACTACTTACCATCACCATTAGATGTAAAACCAATCGTTGGTCATGCAGCTGATGATGAAGAACAGGAAATTATAGCTAGACCTGATGATGCAGAACCATTCGCAGCATTAGCGTTCAAAGTTATGACTGACCCGTTCGTAGGTAAATTAACATTCTTCCGTGTGTATTCAGGTACATTAAACTCAGGTTCATATGTACAGAATGCTACTAAAGGTAAACGTGAACGTGTAGGTCGTATCCTGCAGATGCACGCTAACTCACGTGAAGAAATCTCTACAGTATATTCTGGAGATATCGCAGCAGCTGTTGGTCTTAAAGATACAACAACTGGTGATACACTTTGTGATGAAAAAGTTCAAGTTATCCTTGAATCTATGGAATTCCCAGAGCCAGTTATCCACTTATCTGTAGAACCAAAATCTAAAGCTGACCAAGATAAAATGACGAACGCTTTAGTTAAGTTACAAGAAGAAGATCCAACATTCCACGCGCATACAGATCCTGAAACAGGACAAGTTATCATCGGTGGTATGGGTGAGCTTCACCTTGATATCTTAGTTGACCGTATGAAACGTGAATTTAAAGTTGAATGTACAGTTGGTGCGCCAATGGTATCTTACCGTGAAACGTTCAAAACAGCTGCTGCAGTTCAAGGTAAATTCTCACGTCAATCTGGTGGTCGCGGACAATATGGTGACGTTCATATCGAGTTTACACCTAACGAAGTCGGCGCTGGTTTCGAATTCGAAAACGCAGTAGTCGGTGGGGTTGTACCTCGTGAATATATCCCGTCCGTAGAAGCTGGTCTTAAAGATGCTATGGAAAACGGTGTACTTGCTGGATATCCATTAATCGACGTTAAAGCGAAATTATTCGATGGTTCATACCATGATGTCGATTCATCTGAGATGGCCTTCAAAGTAGCTGCATCACTTGCGCTTAAAGAAGCTGCTAAAAAATGTGATCCAGTCATCCTTGAACCAATGATGAAAGTTGAAATCGTAATGCCTGAAGAATACATGGGAGATATCATGGGTGACGTTACAAGTCGTCGTGGACGTGTAGAAGGTATGGAAGCACGCGGTAACGCTCAAGTTGTTCGTGCATTCGTTCCTCTTGCTGAAATGTTCGGTTATGCAACTAACTTACGTTCTAACACTCAAGGACGTGGTACTTACTCAATGGTATTCGACCATTACGAAGAAGTTCCAAAATCAGTTTCTGAAGAAATCATCAAGAAAAATAAAGGTCAATAACCCTGAAGTTATCTAGTTTGATTTTTACTGTAAAATGATTTATAACTGAGTTATAGCTTTACCTCATGAGGGTGAGAATCCCTCATGAGATATAAATATAAACTTATATCTAAGGAGAGATTTCAAAATGGCTAAAGAAAAATTCGACCGTTCGAAAACCCATGCCAATGTTGGTACAATTGGTCACGTTGACCACGGTAAAACTACATTAACAGCTGCTATCGCAACTGTATTATCAAAAAAAGGTGGCGGTGAAGCTCGTTCTTACGATCAAATCGATAACGCACCTGAAGAAAAAGAACGTGGTATCACAATCAACACGTCTCACATCGAGTACGAAACTGAAAAACGTCACTATGCACACGTTGACTGCCCAGGTCACGCTGACTATGTTAAAAACATGATCACTGGTGCTGCACAAATGGACGGCGGTATCTTAGTAGTATCTGCTGCTGATGGTCCAATGCCACAAACTCGTGAGCACATCCTGTTATCACGTAACGTAGGTGTACCTGCACTTGTTGTATTCTTAAACAAAGTTGATATGGTAGACGACGAAGAATTATTAGAATTAGTTGAAATGGAAGTTCGTGACTTATTATCTGAATATGACTTCCCAGGCGACGACATTCCTGTAATCGCTGGATCTGCTTTAAAAGCATTAGAAGGCGTTGAAGAATACGAAGACAAAATCGTTGAATTAATGAACGCGGTTGATGAGTACATTCCTACTCCAGAACGTGATTCAGACAAACCATTCATGATGCCAGTTGAGGACGTATTCTCAATCACGGGTCGTGGTACTGTTGCGACAGGCCGTGTTGAACGTGGTCAAGTTAAAGTCGGTGAAGAAATCGAAATCATCGGTTTAACTGAAGAGCCATCTAAAACAACTGTAACTGGTGTTGAAATGTTCCGTAAATTATTAGATTTCGCTGAAGCTGGTGACAACATCGGTGCGTTACTTCGTGGGGTTTCTCGTGAAGATGTACAGCGTGGTCAAGTATTAGCTAAACCAGGTACAATCACTCCACATACAAAGTTCAAAGCTGAAGTATACGTATTATCAAAAGAAGAGGGTGGACGTCACACTCCATTCTTCACTAACTACCGTCCACAGTTCTACTTCCGTACAACTGACGTTACTGGCGTAGTTAACTTACCAGAAGGTACTGAAATGGTAATGCCTGGCGATAACGTTGAAATGAACGTTGAACTTATTTCTCCAATCGCGATTGAAGACGGTACTCGTTTCTCAATCCGTGAAGGTGGACGTACAGTTGGATCAGGTGTTGTATCAGTAATCGAAAAATAATTCACATTAGATGAATTTTAAAAGCCGAAGAGGACGCTCTTCGGCTTTTTTTGTTATATTATTTTAATTCAGTGATGTTTTCTATGAGGGCAAGAAAGGTCTGAACACCGTATAGTAAGCCATCTTCATCTAAATCAAAATTCGGATGATGATGTGGATAAACTGCATTTTTATCTTCATTCATAACACCTGTGTAAAAATAAGTGCCCGGTCTCTGCTGCAGGAAATAACTGAAATCCTCCCCTCCTAAAGATGTAGGCTGAATGATTACTTCATCAGCAAAGCCTGCTGACTCTACTTTTTGTTTGAGCCATAGTGTTTCTTTTTCTGGATTAATAAGAGCAGGGTATCCATCTTCATAATTGAAGGTGATGCTGACTTGATAGCCCACTTCTATGGCACCAATCAACTGCTCCATTCTTGTTTTTACCATTTGTTTAGTATAGTCGCGGTATGTTCTGACTGTACCGGATAAGTATGCAGAATCTGCAATGACATTAAAGGCATCACCTGACTTAAATTCACCGATCGTTAAAACTGCTGTCTCAATAGGGTTAACAGAGCGGGAGATGATGGTCTGAAACTGAGCGATAAGCTGACTAGCTGCAATAATGGCATCTTTTGTCTCATGAGGGGCAGCTCCGTGACCTCCCTGTCCTTTAATGTTCAAAGTGAATCGATCGGCATTGGCATACGCAGGACCTGGACAGAAGCCGATTGTGCCTGTCGGTAGGTAACACGCTGTATGCGTACCAAATACATAATCTACATCTTCAAGTACACCTGCTTCGATCATGGACTTAGCTCCACCTGGAATGAGCTCTTCTGCATGCTGATGAATGAGAACAATACGCCCGGCTAATTGATTGCGATGCTGAACTAAGATTTTCGCGGTGATAAGAAGCATAGCTGTATGTCCATCATGACCACAGGCGTGCATGACACCTGCTACTGTAGATTTGTAAGGAACGTCTTTTGAATCCTGGATAGGGAGCGCATCGAAGTCGGCACGCAGCGCTACTGTAGGACCTGGTAATGAGCCTTCTATATAGCCGACTACACCATTGCCACCCACATCTCTCTCTACTTCAATATTCAATTGTTCTAAATAGTCTGCAATATAACGTTTAGTCTTCTCTTCCTTAAATGACAATTCGGGATGCATATGCAGATAGCGGCGTATATCAACTAACTCCTGCTGATAATCCTCTAAATTCCAGTTCATTGATTCACCTCTTGGAAATAATCTTCGACAGACTGCAGAAAAACTTTTACAGCATTCATAAGACCTTGTTCATCGATATCAAACTTAGGATGATGATGTGGAAAATCAGCTTTAAAATTCTCATTTCGTGTCCCTGTATAGAAAAATGCACCTGGTACGCGCTGCAGATAATAAGAGAAGTCTTCACCACCGAGGGCAGGTTCAAGTTCTACTAATTTTGTAATACTGTCTACTTTTTTTGCCGCATCGACAATCATCATCATTTCTTCTGCTGTATTGACAACAGGTGGATAGCCTTTCAAATACTTAAGGTCATAAGTGATTCCAGTAGTCGTCACCAGACCCTCTAGACATTTTTTAAGTTCATTATAGATAAGAGACTGTGTTTCAGCATCAAATGTTCGGATTGTACCGCTGATTGCTGCAGTATCAGGAATAACATTATTCTGTTCTCCAGCCTTCAGCATTGTAATAGACAAGACAGCTGGAGAAGTTGGTTTGACTTGACGTGAAACAATATATTGAAGGTCATTGCACAGTCGGATAGCTGCAGCCACTGGATCGACTGTAGTATCAGGATGAGCAGCATGTCCGCCGCGTCCTTGAAGGGTGATCCAAAAATCATCAGGAATGCCTGTTACGGTTCCTACCTTATAGCCGAGGTGACCGACCGGCAAGCTACTTGAGACATGCTGACCAATAATAGCATCGACACCTTTCAGGCAATCATCTGCAATCATCTGAATAGCGCCACCCGGATCTACTTCTTCAGCATGCTGGTGAATAAAAACCAGATTACCGGGGATAGCATCGCGATGCTCGCTTAATATTTTAGCGGTAATCAGTAGAACAGCAGTATGAGCATCGTGGCCACAGGCGTGCATGACACCGTCGACAGTAGATTTGTAAGGTACTTCTTTTTCATCCTGAATCGGCAGTGCATCGAAGTCTGCACGGATAGCTAGAGTAGGGAGTGAGGGGTCTTTAATCATTCTTCCTACAACACCTCGTCCTCCGACACCGGTTTCTACATCTATATTAAGTTGCCGTAAATAATCAGCTATATAAGCAGGCGTCTTTTCTTCCTGGAAAGAAAGTTCAGGATGCATATGAAAATGTCTGCGAAGTTTAATGAGTTCATCATTATATTGATCAGCGATTTGAATCAGCATTGAGTATACCTTCCTCTTCTAATATAGTTAAAAACATTTTAAGTGTAGTTGCCATCGCGTCCTCATCTATATCGAACATCGGATGATGGTGTGGAGCAGCAGCGGGATGGCCAGCCCCGGTCATAAAGAAAGCACCGGGACGTTCTTGAAGATAATAAGAGAAGTCTTCTCCTACCATAAGAGGTTCCGTTTCAATGAATTTAAGACCAAGTTTTTCGGCCGCTCGTTTCACGATACGATATTCACGTTCATGATTAACAACGGCTGGATAACCATCTGTATAATTGAATTCATAATGAATACCTTTAGCCTTTGCGAGACCTTGCAATTCCTGTTCGAGTGCTGTTTTAATGGTGGCTTTAACGGCTGGATCAAATGTACGAACCGTACCACTACACCGTGCCGTGTGGCTGATGATATTGAAAGCATCACCCGCCTCAACTTTTCCGACTGTGATTACAGCAGCATCAACTGGATTAATCGTGCGTGAGACAATGGTTTGAATCTGATTGATAAACTGTGCCATCGCAACAATCGCATCAATCGAAGTATGAGGTTTAGCACCATGTCCGCCTTTACCAATAAGAGTAATATGGAACATATCGGGACTGGCCATCAAGGCATCCGGTCTTGAATGAATTTCATGGCTATTAAAAGAACTCCATAAATGATTGCCATAAATAACATCGACATGGTCAAGCACACCATCTTCAACCATAGGTTTAGCTCCACCAGGTGCAAGTTCTTCAGCGAATTGAAAAATAATGATAACGTTTCCATTCAGAGAGGATGATTGTTCGCTCAGGATGGACGTTAGGGCTAATAAAGTAGAGGTATGTCCATCATGACCACAGGCATGCATAACACCAGGAACTGTAGATTTATAAGGAACCTCTTTCTGATCTTGGATGGGTAATGCATCAAAATCTGCTCTAAAAGCTACTGTTTTGTCACTAAAACCCTTAATTTTAGCTACAATACCACTACCACCTACATGTTCATATATGTTAAGATGAGGACAAGAACGTAAATGTTCGAGTATGTATTGGTAAGTCTGTGTTTCCTTAAAAGAGAGTTCTGGATGCATATGGAGATAGCGACGTTGTTCGACTAGAGTGGACAACTGTTGGTTTACAACTTCATCAATGTTCATTAAGTCACTCCTTTTCTTTAAAGTGTAGCAGACAATCAGACGTATTGAAACATGACTCGTATAAAACAAGGAGGAACTATTATGTCTAAAGTTTTACAACAGTTTTTAACAGAGAACCTGGATTACTTGAAGGATAATGGTCTATACAATGAAATCAATGTGGTTGAGGGGGCAAATGGTCCGAAAATTAAAATTGATGGCAAGGAACTGATCAACTTATCATCTAACAACTATCTTGGTCTTGCAACGAATGAACGTCTGAAAGAAGTAGCGAAGAAAACAATTGATTCTCACGGTGTAGGTGCAGGTGCGGTCCGTACTATCAATGGAACATTGGATGTCCATGTAGAGCTTGAGAAAAAAATTGCTGAATTCAAAGGGACAGAAGCAGCGATTGCATTCCAGTCAGGTTTCAACTGTAATATGGGTGCCATCAGTGCTGTTATGAATAAGGAAGATGCTATATTATCAGATGAATTAAACCATGCATCTATCATCGATGGCTGTCGTTTATCTAAAGCGAAAATTATCCGTGTTAAACACTCAGATATGGACGATTTACGTGCAAAAGCAAAAGAGGCTACTGAGTCAGGTCTGTACAAAAAAATTATGTATATCACAGACGGTGTCTTCTCAATGGATGGTGATGTCGCATTATTACCAGAAATCGCAGAGATTGCTGAAGAATACAACTTAATCACTTATGTTGATGATGCACATGGTTCAGGTGTCATGGGTAAAGGTGCTGGTACAGTTAAACACTTCGGCCTGCAGGATAAGATTGACTTCCAGATGGGCACATTATCTAAAGCAATCGGTGTTGTCGGTGGTTATGTAGCTGGAACACAGGAACTCATTGACTGGTTAAAAGTAGCAGGCCGTCCATTCCTGTTCTCAACTTCACTGACACCAGGGGATGCTGCTGCTATCACTGAAGCGATTGATATTCTCATGGAATCAACAGAACTTCACGATAAATTATGGGAGAATGGTGACTATCTTAAAAAAGGTCTGAAGGAACTTGGCTTTGATATCGGGCATTCTGAAACACCGATCACACCTTGTATCATCGGTGAAGAGAAAAAAGCACAGGAGTTCTCAAGACGTCTGATGGAAGAGGGCGTATATGCTAAATCAATCGTCTTCCCAACCGTCCCTAAAGGAACTGGGCGTGTGAGAAACATGCCAACAGCAGCACATACGAAAGAAATGCTTGATGATGCACTGAAAATTTATGAAAAAGTCGGTAAAGAATTAAATATTATTCAATAATTTTATATACGGAAGGAAGAAAAGTATGAAACGTATTATGATTACAGGTGCTTTAGGTCAGATTGGAACGGAACTTACAATGAAACTCCGTGAAATCTATGGTACTGACAATGTACTCGCGACAGACTTACGCCGCCCAGAAGAAGGCAGCGCTATTCTCGCTGGACCATTTGAAGAACTTGACGTGACAGATGCAGAAAGAATGGATCAGATTGCCGCAGAATTTAAACCGGATACATTAATGCATATGGCTGCATTATTATCAGCAACAGCTGAAAAAAATCCTGTCTTTGCCTGGAATCTGAATATGGGAGGACTTCTGAACGCGCTTGAAGTTGCTCGTAAATATCAGCTTCAATTTTTCACGCCATCATCTATCGGTGCTTTCGGACCGAACACGCCAAAAGATAATACACCGCAAACAACGATTCAGCGTCCTACAACGATGTATGGCGTCAATAAAGTATCAGGAGAACTTCTCTGTGACTACTATTTCCATCGATTCGGCGTTGATACACGTGGTGTTCGTTTCCCAGGTCTTATCTCACACGTTAAAGAACCAGGCGGTGGTACGACGGATTATGCTGTTGAAATTTATTTCAAAGCTGTGCGTGAAGGTAAGTATACATCGTACATCGGAAAAGATACTTTTATGGATATGATGTTTATGGATGATGCGATTGATGCTATCATCAAATTGATGGAAGCACCGGCTGAAAACTTAAAAGATAGAAATGCATTTAATGTAACTGCGATGAGTATTGATCCTGAAATGGTGGCAGCAAGCATCAGAAAACATATGCCGGACTTCGAACTGGATTACGATGTTGATCCTGTACGTCAAGCAATCGCTGAAAGCTGGCCGAATTCAATCGATGCATCAGAAGCTAAAGCACAATGGGGCTTCAGTCCTAAGTTTGACCTTGATACAATGACTGAAGAAATGCTTGAGGCTATAAAAAAGAAATAAATTTTAGAAATATCTGAAAATTAGTTTGACTTTTATATGTGAGTCATATAATATTCAATTTAACCAAAAAATTAAATAGTTCTTATCAAGAGTGACTGAGGGATTAGGCCCGATGACGTCCAGCAACCTATCCAGTGGAAAAGGTGCCAATTCCTACAGTACATATGTACTGAAAGATAAGTAGAGATACTGATGGCGACGTTTTTCCCTGCGAAGGGAAAAACGTCTTTTTTTCTTGATAAGAATCGAGGGAGCGAAAGATGGATTTTAGTACTTATTTTTTAATGGATGAAGTGGCAGTTGCACAATATGCGAGAGAGAAAATTGATAAGTTTAACGGTAATCAGCTGTCTGTAACTGAAATTGGTGACGGTAATCTCAACTATGTCTTCAGAGTATCAGACGGTGAGCAGTCGGTTATCATCAAGCATTCAGGTGTCACAGCACGCATTTCAGATGAATTCGTTCTGTCAACAGATCGTACTATCAGAGAAGGCAGATTAATCGAAGCACATAGCCGTTATGTCCCCGATCAGCTGCCTGAGATCATCTCGATCGACTTAGTGATGAAATGCGTTGTGATGGAAGACTTGAAAGACTATGCCATATTACGGACAGCGTTACAGCAGGGAGATATATGTCCGCATCTAGGTAAATCACTGGGACATTATTTGTCAGAAACATTGATACGCACTTCCGATTTTGTTTTACCTGCTAAGGAAAAGAAGTCACTTCAAAAAGAAATGATAAATCCAGAATTATGCGAAATCACAGAAGACCTTGTCTATACTGAACCATTTTATAACAACTTCAGCCGTAACGAAATCTCTTCGGAGCTGGAATTGTTTGTGGAGAAATATATTTATGGTGACGCGAGTCTGAAAGCAGCTGTGGCTCAAGCTAAACTGAAGTTTCTGAATAAAGCAGAAAGTCTGATACATGGTGATCTGCACTCAGGCTCAATTTTCATAAAAAAAGACGGACTGAAAGTGATTGATCCGGAATTCGGATTCTTCGGACCCGCCGGCTATGATGTCGGCAATGTTATTGCTCATCTATTCTTTGCTTATGCAAATGCACAAGCATCAGGACGAGAAGAACAAGCGATATGGCTAAAATCTGTAGTAGATGAGATCTTGGCTACATTTAGAGAAGAGGCGCTGACGATTCTTACCGAGAATACATATGATATCGCGCTGCGTGATACTGCTTTATTTGCAGCTTTTATCACTGAAATAGAACGGGATGCTTATATTGTTGCGGGACTCGAACTGATCAGAAGGATCGTTGGTCTTGCCAAAGTATCGGATATCACCCAGTTACACGCTGAACGAGTGAACACCGAAAAGAAACTACTGACCTTTGCTAAGTTTCTCATTCAGCATCCTGATAAAGTGAGGATTTATTCATCATTGTTCAAAATCTATGAAGCTGGTGAGGAACAGGTAGCATGAGAGCAATCAATTATGATGACGGTCAACTGACCTTACTTGACCAGACAAAACTACCAACAGAAACAGTATACAAAACTTATGAATCGGTTGAAGAAGTGGCACGCGCTATCGAAGAAATGGTGGTGAGAGGGGCGCCTGCAATCGGTATTACAGCGGCATACGGCACAGTGATAGGAGCCAGAAAATTTGTGTCAGGTGACTTCAAGGTTTATATGCAAAAAGTGATTAAGCGACTATGGCATACGAGACCGACAGCAGTTAACCTGCACTGGGCACTGGAAAGAATGGAACAAATCATAACAGATGATGTTGACGACAGTATTCAGCTGCTTGAACAAGAAGCGCGCCTAATAGAAGCGGAAGATACTGATATTAATCTTGCGATTGGTAATACATTGAAACATCTCGTACAGGATAAGACGGCATTCTTGATTCATTGTAATCCAGGCCGACTTGCAACTAGTGATTACGGTACCGCGACCGCACCCTTTTATCTGGCGCACGAAGCGGGTGTTAAGTTTAAAGTCTATAGCGACGAAACCCGTCCTAGATTGCAAGGTGCATTAACTGCATATGAACTATCAGATGCAGGGATTGATGTGACAGTCATCACGGATTCAACCGCTGCAACTTTGATGCAGCAAGGGAAAATCACTGCTGTCTTTGTGGGCTGTGACCGTGTTGCTGCTAATGGAGATGTCGTCAATAAGATTGGCACATTGCCACTCGCTATTGCTGCACAGTACTATGGAGTGCCTTTCTACGTGGCAGCACCAACACCGACATTTGATCTTAAGGTAGCAAATGGTGCAGATATCCCAATCGAAGAACGTCATGCGAGTGAAGTCACACATCTAGCCGGCCAATCACTCACGAGTGTACAGTCTGTCTATAACCCGGCTTTCGATGTAACACCACATGAACTGATTACAGCACTGGCAACAGAACATGGATTGATTGAGGCATCTCAAGAAGCAATTGAAGAACTATTTAGAAAAGGGGAACGATAATTGCAGTTTAGAAAAGGAGGTCAACGTATTGTCTGAAATAATAGCCACTTATCATTTTAATAAAGTGATTAATCATCCTGAAGCGTTTGCCGAAAAACTGGCGGTAGGCCTGACAGTGGGTAGCTGGACAGATTTGACAACACTGGATCAATCGCATCTACAGGGTTTTAAAGGACGTGTTGTAAAGACAGAGATATTAGCTGATATCACTGAAGTGACGATTGGTTATCCTGTCAAAAACGTAACCCCGGATTTCTCCTCCATACTGACGACCGTATTTGGTAAACTGTCGCTGGATGGTGAGGTGAAGTTAGTGGAACTCGATTTAGGTGATTATGCTACTTATTTCCCGGGTCCTGCTTTTGGGGTGCAAGGTGTTAGAGCACTTCTTAAAGTTGAGGAACGTCCACTTGTGATGAGTATTTTTAAAGGAATTATCGGCCGGGATGTGACTTTCTTTCGTCAGCAACTGAAAGAACAGGCGTTAGGTGGAGTCGATATCATTAAAGATGATGAGATTCTGTACGATGTGCCGGAACTTCCTTTTGAAGAGCGTATTCAGGCAGCGGCGGAAGTGCTGGAAGAAGTGCAGCAGGAGACAGGTAAAAGGGTGCTTTATGCAGCTAACTTATCGGGTCCTGTTTTTCAGCTGCCAGAGAAAGCCAAGCGTGCTAAAGAACTAGGTGCGACTGCATTGCTGTTCAATGTTCATGCTTACGGGCTGGATGTATTGAAAGGGCTGCGCGAACTGAATCTCGGCTTACCCATAATGGCGCATCCTTCATTCAGTGGAGCAATCTCTGGAAGTCCGAATTATGGATTAAGCTATGGTCTGCTGCTCAGTAAATTGACTCAACTAGCTGGCGCTGACTTTATTCTTTTCCCGGCACCTTATGGCTCCGTACCTATCAGTGAATCTGAAGCAAGACGGATCGTCACCGAATCATCTGAAGCATTTCCAGTACCTTCTGCAGGTATTCATCCGGGACTGGTGAAGCGACTGATAGATGATTACGGCCGTGATATCGTCATTAATGCTGGTGGGGGTGTTCATGGACATCCGCGTGGTGCAGCTGCGGGTGGTCAGGCATTTATTGAGGCAATAGCTGCTTATGATGGAGAAGAACCAGGCATAGCCTATAAGGAGGCAATTAAATTATGGGGTACATCATAGCCTGTGACTTTGATGGCACTGTAACATCGAGTGATACGATTGTAGCGATTATGAAGCGCTTCGCACAGCAGGACAGTGAAGCAGTTCTGCAAGGTATACTCGATCGTCGTATCAGTATACAGCAAGGTGTGACGACGCTCTTTCAAATACTAGAGAGTTCAGATAAAGAGAGAATCATTGATTTTGTTCTATCTGAAGTTAAAATTCGACCAGGTTTCCAGCAGTTACTTGATACGGCGAAGGCATTAGATATTCCTTTTTATATCATCAGTGGAGGGATGCATTTCTTCATCGATCCCATTATTGCTCAGTTTAATGGTATTAAGTCCGTCTACGCGAATGATGTTGATTTCAGCAGTGTCCACATGCAGGTAGAATGGCGCTATCCATGTGATAAGTTATGTGAGTCCGGGCAATGTGGGACGTGCAAACCTTCTATTGTCAGAACGCTTAAAGATGATCGTGTCATTGCCATTGGTGATAGTATCACTGATATAAAGTTGGCAGAAGTGGCAGATGTCCTCTTTACGACGGATAAGTTAACCTCATATGCTGAAGATAATGACATTCCGCATATCGCTTTTGAGACATTTAGAGAGATAGCAGAACGTTTAAAGGAGGTCACCACATGACATGCGACGTCAGACATAACCTATCAATCGTCAAAGAACGTTTAGCAGCTAGAAACCTTTTTCCTGGAACGAGCGGTAATCTAGGTATCAGAAATGATGACAATACATTACTTGTGACAACAAGCGGTGTAGATAAATACATCACGAACAATCAGAGTTTTGTTCACGTCTCAGCGACGGGCGAACCGCTTGAAGAATTGAAGCCTTCACTTGAGACGCAGCTGCATGTCGAAATATTCAAGAGGACGAAGGCGAGAACTTCTATTCATATTCATACAGTCAGCAATAATGTTATTTCAGAAATCTATGGTGATTGTGGCTCTATTGAATTCCGCCATCAGGAACTCATCAAAGCGTTTGGGTTATGGCAGGAAGATGATGTCCTTCGTATTCCGATTATTGAAAATCCCAGTGATATCAATCAATTGGCACATCTACTTGTACCGCATATTCAATCGGACTATGGCATTGTCCTGATTCGTAACCACGGTGTCAACGTCTGGGGACGGACGAGTACAGAAGCGTTGAAATTATTTGAAGCAGCAGAATTTTTATTTGAATACCAGCTGCAGTTAAATGCAGCGAGACATTATATAAAGGGAGAGATGTAATATGGCTTATTTAATTTTACAGAGCACACAGGAAAGAATTGAAAATCAGCAGGATATTAAAAATTATCTGGAAAATAATAATGTGATCTATGAACACTGGGATACTTCGCGTCTGCCGGAACATTTACAAGAGAATTATGCTCTGACAGATGAAGACAAGCAGAGAATTTTAGATGCCTTCGAGCCGGAGATCAAGGCCATCAGTGAACGACGAGGTTATCAGGCTAGTGATGTAATCAGCTTATCTGAAACGACACCAGACCTGGACCAGCTGCTGAATAATTTTCAACGTGAGCATCATCATACAGATGATGAAGTGCGTTTTGTTGTGAGTGGTAACGGTGTATTTGTCATTCAAGGACAGGAACAGTTTTTTGAGGTCCATTTAACACCGGGCGATCTGATTTCAGTTCCACCTAACGTGAGGCATTACTTTACTCTCGATACGAGTCGTAAAGTGGTAGCTGTTCGTATTTTTGTAGATGAAGCAGGATGGGTACCTGTCTACGATAAAGAATAATCATGGAAAAGGCATGCAAACTGAGTTTGCATGCCTTTTCTATTGCTCAACATTTGCATCTCTGTCATGAAATACTGTTATTATTTGACTCATGTTTTATGAGGTATAGAATGAATATAAATAAAAAAGAAAAAGGATGATCAAGATGAAGAACGCAGTAGAAGTAATTCAACGTGAGCAATTAAAGGAAAAACCGACAGAATCATTAGGTTTTGGCCAGCATTTTACCGATTATATGTTTGTGATGGACTATTCGGTAGATAAAGGGTGGCATAATGCTGTCATTCAACCTTATCAAAACATTGAAATTTCTCCGTCAGCACAAGTTCTTCACTATGGTCAGGCAGTATTTGAAGGAATGAAAGCTTATCGTCAGGGTGAGTCGATTGTACTTTTCAGGCCTGAGGAGAACTTCAAACGCATGAATCGTTCCAATGCGCGTTTGAATATTCCAGAAGTGGATGGTGAATGCCTACTTGAGGCATTGAAGCAGCTTGTTGCACTTGAAAAAGACTGGATACCTGAAGGTGAAGGAGAATCGCTATACATCCGTCCTTTCGTGATTGCCACTGAACCTCACCTCGGTGTGCATGCAGCACTGGAATATAAGTTTATGATTATTTTATCTCCAGTCGGTGCTTACTACGGGGATGAACAGCTGATGCCAACGCGTATTTATGTAGAAGATGAATATGTGCGAGCTGTAAGAGGAGGCGTCGGTTTTGCTAAAGCGGCAGGTAACTATGCAGCAAGTCTTGCCGCACAGACAAGAGCTTCTGAGCTGGGTTATCAGCAAGTGCTCTGGTTGGATGGTGTAGAGCAGCGTTATATAGAAGAAGTAGGTAGTATGAACATTTTCTTTGTAATAGATGGCAAAGTTGTGACCCCTGAACTGAACGGAAGTATTCTGCCGGGTATTACCCGTAAATCGATCATACAGCTTGCGGAGCATCTGGGCTATGAAGTTGAAGAACGCCGTATTTCTATAGAGGAAGTACTCGATTCAGAACATATTTCAGAAATATTCGGTACAGGCACAGCGGCTGTCCTCTCCCCAGTCGGCTTTATTAAATATAAAGAACGTGAAATTAAAATTAGCGGTGGGCAGACCGGTAGCATTACTCAGCATTTGTACGACCAGTATACTGGCATTCAGGCAGGTACTATCCCTGATCCATTCGGCTGGCGCGTTGAAGTTCCTGTGACGGATAAGGTCTAATCAATGGCTAAGTTAATTGTATTTGATAAAGATGGAACGCTTATGGAACTCGGCAGTTTCATAGTTAAGCTTGCTGATGATTTAATCAATGAATTTTCATCACGTACAGATATTCATGTCCCTAAATCAGAAATTAAAGATGCATTCGGTATAGTGGATGATAAGCTGGATCAACTTATGCAATCTACAAGTGCTAAATCGATAGTCAATAAACTGCGTCTGTTACCGAACGGGGACCAGCTGGCTGACTGGACGAATCAGAAGATGGAATATCTATCCTCTGATAGTGAACTCACTGATATTAAAATTATCGCAGGCGTGCCTGATTTATTGAAACGTCTAAAGCAAGCAGGCTATCAACTTGCGATTGTCTCAGCAGATGATACAAAATCCATGGATTTATTCATCGATAAGTTCGATATCCGGTCATATTTTGATTTAATTGTGACAAGCGATAACTCATCATATCAAAAACCTAAAAAAGCACTGATGGACGAAATTCTGTTAAAGCTAAATGTCAGTGCTTCTGAAACGGTGATGGTCGGTGATACGGAGATGGATGTGCAGTTAGGACGAAATGGCCAGGTTTCTCAAGTAATCGGTGTTTTAAGTGGTTCGGGCGATGAACAGGATTTAAGAGATGCCGATATGATACTGGACAGTGTGGCTGATATTAAAATAGAACAAATAAAATAGACCGCTAAAGACGGTCTATCGTTGTTGAGAGGCGCGGTGCGCAGCAATAACTTTAGCGATTTTATCTATAACTGGATCAAGTGAGTCAATATCATTGAATACATCGTACTCATTGATATGAATGCGGACAACTGGACAGGCATTGAAGCCGTCAATCCATTTTTCATAACGAGCAAATAAGGCGCGCCAATAGGCTTCATCCGTTTCAATCTCCATCTGCCGGCCGCGTTCTGTTATACGTTTAATCACAGACTCGTAATCACATTCTAAGTAAATCAGACAGTCAGGGCGTGGGAAATAGGGTGTCATGACCATCGCCTCGTAGAGCTGATAATAGGTCTCGAAATCTTCAGGCGTCATTGTACCGCCCTCTTCATGCATCTTGGCGAATATATCGACGTCCTCATAGATTGAACGGTCCTGAATAAAACCGCCACCGTATTCAAACATTTTCTTTTGTTCTTTAAAGCGTTCTGCTAGAAAGTAAATTTGCAGATGGAAGCTCCAGCGGTCAAAATCCTGATAGAACTTTTCAAGGTATGGATTGTTATCTACTTTTTCAAATGATGTCTTGAAGTTCAGTTTCTCTGCTAAGGCTTTAGTTAATGATGACTTGCCGACACCTACTGTGCCAGCAATAGTGATAATCGCATCGTTTGGAATTTTAGGCATGTGTCTCTCCGATCAAATTCATTATTTGTTTCAATATTTTCTCGTAGTCTTCAGGGTTATGGACGAAATCAAGGTGTGTAGTGTCTATATAGAGTGCTTGCGGCGTTGACTGATAGATAGACTGATAATCCTCTGTCAGTTTCAGTAAATAATCATCTGCAATCGCTTCTTCAAAATCTCGTTTACGCTTATGAATACGCTTTTTCAGTACGGGCAGCTCAGCCGATAGAAAAATAGTGATATCCGGTTGACGTAAATTTTCTGTCATAACCGCATAAATTTTCTCGAATATTGCATATTCCTTAGCATCAAGTGTGTTACGCGCAAATATTTTATTTTTCAGGACATGATAATCACTGACGACTGAGCGATTGCCTAAGTCGTTAATCTGCTTATAGCGGTTGCACAGAAAAAACATCTCTGTCTGAAAGCTCCACTTACTGATATCTTCATAAAAATCGCTGAGAAAAGGATTTTCTTCGACTATTTCGAATAAGGTTTCCATCTTGAGCGTATCGGCCAGCATATGAGTAAGTGAACTTTTACCGACACCTATAGGCCCTTCAACTGCAATATATAATGACATAATTTTCTCCTACCGATAAAATGTATATGTTATTGTATCACAAATAGAAATAAGGTGGATTAAGATGAACCATGAAACTTTTATGAAATTAGCACTGGAAGAAGCAAAAAAAGCTGAAGCAATCGGTGAAGTGCCCATTGGTGCTGTTGTTGTACAGCACGGAGAAGTGATCGGACGAGGGCACAATTTAAGGGAGACGGAGCAGAATCCTACTTATCATGCCGAGATGATTGCTATTAATCAGGCAGCAGAGCATCTAGGCTCATGGCGTCTTGAAGACTGTGTTCTCTATGCGACATTGGAACCATGTGTCATGTGTGCCGGGGCAGTTGTGATGAGCAGAATTCCGGTCGTCGTATATGGTGCAACTGATCCAAAAGGTGGTTGCAGCGGCAGCTTGATGAATCTGCTTAGAGAAGAGCGGTTCAATCACCGGGCAACAGTTATCAGAGGCATCTGTCAGGAGGAATGCAGTTCAGTTCTCACAACATTTTTCAGAAACATACGCAAAAACAAGGCGGCGAGACATAAAGGTGTAGTAAACTTGAAAGTGGAATCAACAGAAGAGGAGATGAAAGAATGATCAGACTTATCGCAACAGATATGGACGGAACATTGCTTAATTCGGCTCATGAAATTTCACAGGAGAATATCGATGCGATTCGTTACGCTCAAAGTCAGGGTGTGACAGTTGTTATCGCTACAGGACGGGCCTTTTATGAGGCGAATATGCCGGTTAAGCCGACAGGACTTCGTGTACCTTATATTTGTCTGAACGGCGCGGAAGTAAGAGATGAAGAATTTAATATTACACATACTTCACATTTGAATCAGCACCAGATTAAAGAAGTGACAAAGATTTTACGTAAGTATGATATTTTCTACCAGGTTTATACGAACTTTGGTATTTATACAGAAAATAAAGAGAAAGATCTTGAAATTTACCTTGATATTTCGATTCAGACGGGTAATGCCCCTGATGAGAAGAAAATCCGTGAAGGAATTGAGAGACGTCTCGCACAGGGCACCTTGAAGGAAGTTGATGACTACAGCATCATCTACGAACGTGATGGTGAGATTGTGATGAAACTTCTTGCTTATTCAAATGATCAGGATAAACTTGAAGCGGCAAAAGCAGAATTGAATGAATTTCGGAGTATCGCTGTTTCGGCATCCGCACGTAGCAACATTGAGATCACACATGCTGAAGCACAAAAAGGTGTCGCACTGGAGAGTATTGCAGAGCACCTGAATATCCCGCTGTCGCAGACGATGGCATTAGGGGATAATTTAAATGATATTTCTATGCTCACAAGTGCAGTCTTCTCGGTGGCAATGGAAAATGCTGCACCGGAAACTAAAGCAGCTGCAAAATATTTAACTGCAACGAATGAAGAAAGCGGTGTTGGGAAAGCCATTATGAAATTGTTAAAACAAGAGAATGAATAAATATGAAAACAGACATTTCTGAATCTCAGAAATGTCTGTTTTTGTATCTCATATTAAACTTCGATTACTTGGATGACACGTGCAGGCGCACCTGCCACCACTACATTATCCTGGACATCTTTTGTAACAACACTTCCACTGGCAATCACCACATTATCACCAATTGTAACGCCTGGATTAATAATGGCACGACCGCCTATCCAGCAATTATGACCAATTTTAACAGGCTTTGCAAACTCAAGCCCGCTATTACGTTCCTGTGGATGCACAGGATGTGTCGCTGTATAAATATGGACGGAAGGCGCAATCATGCAGTTGTCACCAATCTCTATAGCTGCCACGTCCAGTAAAGTTAAATCGTAGTTCGAATAAAAATTTTCACCCACATGAATATTATAACCATAATCAACTCTTAGGTTACTTTCAACATGAATGTGTTCGCCAGTCGAACCGAAAATAGTTTTGATTCTTTTCGTTCGTTCTTCTTGCAAGTTTTCTGGTACTGCATTGTAGCTGCGAATGGCCAGCTTAGCCTGAAGACGATCGCTTACAAGCACTTCATCCTGGGGATCGTATAGCTCACCTTTAAGCATCTTTTCTTTTTCAGTCATAAGTTGCTCCTTATTTACTGTATTTGAGGCGTGCAAATGCATCGTGCTGGTGAATAGATTCTTCATTTCGACATTCGATTTCAAATCCTTTGATGAAAGGAATTTCAACTAAATCAGCTGCAATTAAGCGAAGTAAATCTTCAACAAAACGTGGATTTTCATAGGCACGTTCTGTCACTGATTTTTCATCAGTGCGTTTCAAAATCGGATAGAGCATACTTGATGCGTTGATTTCCATCGCTTCAAGGATCTGCTCCTTATAATCAGTAGGCAATGAATGTTCAAGGTAGGCTTTGACAGTAATAACACCACGCTGATTGTGTGCGGAGTATTCACTGATTTCCTTTGAACATGGACAAAGTGTTGTGACTTGCGCCTTAATCGTCACTGATTGACTGATGATTTCTTCATCGGCAACCATCATCGCAAATGTTGTATCAGCATGACCGACAGCTTTTAAGTTTGTAATCGGACTATAGCGATTGAAGAACCAGATGCCCTCTACTTCGACAGAGGCATTTTTTTGTTTCATCGCTGTCTGCAAAGTGATCAGTACTTTTTTAAGTGTATCAAAATCAAGCGTCAGTCCATTGTCATAATGCGATTCCACTGATTCAAGTATACGACTCATATTGATGCCTTTTTCATCTTTAGCCAGGTGAGTAGACAGGCTGAAGTTACCGACTGTCTGAAAATCACCGATGCGTACCGGATAAGTTAAATTTTTAATGCCGACATGATCAATTTCAAATAAAAAATCTTTTTTAGAGCTTTGTAAGTCTGTCATCAGCTCTTTTTCTGTAGGTTTAGTGCCTTTGATAGGATCAACGGAGCCGAAATGTCTCCAACGGCCTTCTCGGGTATTTAAATTATATTCATTCATTTACTAGTCTCCTAAATTCTTTATAAAGGGTAGCTGTAGAAACTTTCTGTCTTCATCCACATATCATGTGCTGCTTCCGCCTGTTGTGAATCTGCAGCAAGACTTGCGAGCATGGGACCTGTCTGTGAAGCATGAGCTTCCAGTACCTTCATTTTTCTTTCTTCGTAACCTGTAATATCGACTACTACGTCAGGTGCGCCTAATTCATCTAATGTGTCGTGGCTGAATGCGACAAGATGCAGTTTAGGTCGGTCTTCGTCAGGTAAGCGGCGAACAGCTTCTACGACTGCATCTGCCGTTGCTTCGTGGTCCGGATGGACGGCATAGCCGGGATAGAATGAAATGATCAGTGAAGGTTTCAGTTCATCAATTAATGCACCGACCATATTAGCTAAGTCTTCTGTTTTCTCAAATTCAAGCGTTTTATCACGATATCCCATTTTACGTAAATCTTTGATTCCGATTGCTTCTGCTGCACGTTCCAGTTCTTTTTCACGAATGAACGGCAGTGATTCGCGTGTGGCAAAGGGAGGGTTGCCTAGATTGCGACCCATCTGTCCAAGTGTCAGACATGCATAAGTGACAGGAACGCCTGCATCTGTAAACTGTGCAAGTGTGCCTGAAACACCGAATGCTTCATCATCGGGATGGGGAAATACAACTAATACTTGTGATTCTGTCATGTTCGTGCACCTCTTATATATGAAATGGTGTTCTGCTGATTTCCAGAGCGGCAGCTAGTTGACCGTCATAATTATGTCCAGCCATCAGAAAAGCACCATCTTCAGCGATTTCGTAATGCGTGAGTCCTTGAACGTATACCCAGCCACCTTCAAGTTTGAGACCAACACGGTAAGGATCTTTCTTACCGCCTGTAATCTTACCTTGAATATAAGTGACTTTAATATTGCGTAAAAATGTTCCTGCATTGAATACCTTTTCGTCAAAATGAGAAGCATAAGCACCATTCGTCGTTTCGACATGTAAATAGACAGGTTCATCCGCAAAGTCATTAAGAAGCTGTTGTACAGCTTGCTCATTAATTAATTCCATTGAAATTACTCCTTAATAGTGTCCTTCTATTAGTTTACTAAAATATATGCACGAATTATAGATATTTTATTTACAAAGAAGAGTGCACCATATGGTCCACTCTTCTTTGTAGTCATTTTACACTTCTTTAGTCTGAACGTCGATTTTTTCGACTTTGTTGTAAGCGCCATGTTGAACAGGTCCTACAAATTCATTCATTTTCCAGCCGTGCTTAATTGCAGATGCTACAAAGGCTTTAGCGTTAATCACTGCTTCGCGAGGTGATAAGCCATTAGCTAAGTGAGCTGTAGTAGCTGCTGCAAATGTACAACCTGCACCATGATTATAAGATGACTGGAACTTGTCAGTCGTCAGAAGAGTATAAGTCGTACCGTCAAAGTATAGGTCGAGTGCTTCTGCACCTTCCAGCGCTTTGCCGCCTTTTATGACGACATGCTGAGCACCACGCTCATGAATGATACGTGCTGCCTCCTTCATTTGATCGACTGATGTCAGTTTACCGAGACCAGAAAGCTGACCCGCTTCGAATAGATTAGGAGTAACAACTGTCGCCAGCGGTAATAATTCTTTAATCATAGCATCAGTATTACCTGGGTTTAAGACTTCATCTTCGCCTTTACAAACCATAACGGGATCCACAACGAAGAATTCTGCGTCTGAATCTTTAAAAGCCTGTGCTGCACGACCGATGATTTCTTCAGTTCCGAGCATACCCGTTTTAATAGCGTCGGGTCCGATAGATAGAGCGGTTTGAATCTGTTTATCCAGTAACTCAATTGGTAAAGGCGTTACATCATGACTCCATGATTCAGGATTCATAGTAACCACCGCTGTCAGTGCGACCATACCATAAGTATTCAGTTCTTGAAATGTTTTTAAGTCGGCCTGCATACCAGCGCCGGCACTTGTATCAGAACCTGCAATTGTAAGTGTTTTTTTAAGTGACATTTTACATACCCCATTCTTTTTTCTGATTATTATTATCATAGCATGAAAGCGGGTATGACAAAATAAAATGCTTACATTTTATGCTACAATTCAGAGTGAGGTGAGGAGAATGAAGTGGGAGACCATTTTTAAAGAAATTAAAGAAAAGCATGATTTCTCAGCTATGGATGATTTTCTGGAGAATGCTTATGCAACTAAAGAAATTTATCCGGCACGGGACAATATTTATAACGCCTTTAAATATACGCCTTTTGATCAAGTGAAGGTTGTCATTCTAGGACAGGATCCTTATCATGGCCCGGATCAGGCACATGGGATGGCCTTTTCCGTAAAAAATGGTACTAAAATACCGCCATCTTTACGGAATATGTATAAGGAACTGGTAGATGATGTGGGCTGTGAACGTCATACTGGTGAGCTGACAGGCTGGGCGGAGGAAGGAGTCCTTCTTCTTAACACTGTTATGACTGTAGAAAAAGGACAGGCCAATTCTCATAAAGGAATTGGCTGGGAGACCTTTACAAATGAAATTATTCAAGCTGTTTCAGATTACCGGGAAAATGTTGTATTTATATTGTGGGGTAAGCCGGCGCAGTCTAAAATACCGTTGATTGACACGGCAAAACATCATATTATTAAAAGTGTACATCCAAGTCCGCTTAGTGCATTCAGAGGTTTCTTTGGTTCAAAACCTTATAGTAAAACTAATGACTATTTAAAGGCACATCATATTGAACCGATTAACTGGTGCAAGGAGGTTGTAATGAATGAAAGCTCAGATCATTAATCAGATCATGACGGAACTTGAAAAAGCACGTACATCAGAAGATAATGAATTTAGTAAGCACATGTATGCAATACAGACGCTGGCTTCATTGGGTAGTTGTCATACGTATCAAAATGAAAACCCTGGTATAAAAGCTCATAAAGAAGAGATTTCGCCTGCAGAGCTAAAATTGATGGGTGGACAACCGCTCAAATCGATTAAAGCAGAAACAGATGATGGTCTTGGAAATGGCAAATCATTATTTGATTTTTAGGAGGAAAATATGAAGACGTTTTTAATTATCGGTGCACTGAATGCAATGTTAGCAGTAGCCCTCGGTGCTTTCGGTGCCCACGGGCTGGAAGGTAAGTTGACACCGAAATATCTGGATATCTGGAATAAAGCAACAATGTATCAGATGTATCACGCTCTCGGTTTAATATTAATCGGCATTTTAAACGGTACGACATCGCTTAATCTCAATACGGCCGGCTGGCTGATGACAGCAGGAATAGTGCTATTCAGTGGATCACTGTATATTCTCGCTGTAACACAGATTAAAGTACTCGGTGCTATTACACCGATTGGTGGCGTACTCTTTATAGCGAGCTGGTTCCTGCTCATACTCGCAGCATGGAAAGCATAAAAAATAGACACCCTATAGGGTGTCTATTTTTTATTTATTGTTGTTGCTTGAATTGTTACGTTTGTTCAGTTGACGTTGTAAAATCGGTAAAATAATTGGACTTAATTTGATTAATAATTGGATAAAACGTTTCATAGTGAATTCTTCCTTTCAAGAATAATTAGTTTTCTTAATTATATCCTGTTCTAATGAGTGTTAAACATGCTTTTTAAGCATGAAGTAGAATGGAATACCGACTGCCACAATAATAAGGGAATAGAGCGCGCCTAGGAAATCACTTTGAAGCGTACTGACGATGATGAACAGACCACCTAAAATCGCAACAATTGGAACGATAGGATAAAGTGGAACTGAATAAGCACGCGGTCCTTTAATACGCTTCCGCAGAAGGAATAATCCAATAAAGGCCATGATATAAAAGACATAGATGACAAAGATACAAATCTCTGATAAATAATCGGCATTGACTACTTTAGGAATAGCGAGTGTTAATAACACAAGCAGTACGCCTAGAATATAGACGATGCTCAGTGCGCCGACTGGTGTATTTGTTTTAGGACTGACATAGCCGATGATTTTTGAAAAAGGTAGCATGTGGTCATCAGCCATTGCAAATGGCACACGTGGGAATGTCATGATTTTCCCGTTCAGACAACCGAAAATCGAGATAATAACACCGATATTGACAAACTTCGCGCCGATTGGACCGAACAGCAGAGCGGCAGCTTGAGCCGAACTTGTATTACCCATACCGATGAGTTCGGTAGCTGGAATCACATGAAAAACGGCAATATTGATAAAAACATAGGCTAATGTGACAACAGATAAACCGATTAACATAGCGAGTGGCAGGTTACGTTTTGCGTTTTTCATTTCACCTGTTAAGTTCGTCAGCATAATCCAGCCGTCATAGGCAAATAAAGTAGCGAGTACAGCGCGACCGAAATTGACTTGTCCGTCTTCTTTAATTAAATGTGTCACATCCTGATTGAAGATATCGGCCTTTCCCCATAATAAACCGAAAATGATGATTGCGAAGACGGGAATGAGCTTGGCAATTGTCGTGATATTCTGCATCGCCCCTCCGAGCCCAGTCCCTAATATATTCAGTACGACCAGGAAAGTCAGAGATGCCAGACCGATCCATACACCGAGACTCTCATTTAAGCCAAAAAAATTAGAAACTAAAATACCGAAAAATAATGTGAGAGAAGCGATGATGGCGGGACCATAGATGACAGTTTGTACCCAGCCGGTTAAAAAACCCCAGAACTGACCATAAATATCACGAATATAGGCATATAATCCACCCGTCTTTGGAATTTGTGCGCCGACTTCTGCGATAGTAAGGCCGGCTGCCAATGTTAAAATCCCTCCGACAACCCAGGCCCAGATTGCCATGTTACTGGAACCCGCATGACCGAGAACGACTGATGGTTTTACAAAGACACCCGAACCGATAATGGTACCGATAACGATAGTAATCGCCGTTAACAGACCGATAGATTTCTTAAGTGACTCTTGTTGACTCATGATGATACCCCCTTTTATAAATCTTTCATCCTAAATATAGCATGAAAAAGGGGAGTTAAATACTCTTTTTGAATACGCATACATAAAAAAACACTTTTAAATAAGAAGTCATCACTTGTTTTAGAAATAAATACAGAAAGTTTTATGAAAAGGGTTGAACTGGATAAAAACTTTGTTATGATTGTAATTGATAATGGTTATCAATTAAAGAGGAGTTCTTGTTATGAAATTGCGTTATTTAGTTCTGTTACTCGTTGGGCTGTCTGTTTTCTCCATCTTTATCGGAGTTGTTGATCTTGCACCTAAACATCTGCTTAACCTGACAGCCAACGAAAAAAATATACTCATCAATAGTCGTCTGCCTAGAACCATCTCTATTATTTTAGCGGGCACTGCACTTAGTGTAGCAGGTCTGCTGATGCAGCAGTTGACGAGAAATAAGTTCGTCTCGCCTACCACTGCAGGTACGATGGATTTTGCCAAACTAGGAATATTAGTAGCGATGATTTTCTTCGCTGATACGCCTATACTTATTAAGCTTATTTTTGCTATTACGGCGGCCGTCATTGGAACGCTGGCATTTATGTTTATTGTTAATCGTATTAAGTATAAGGATGCAATATTTATTCCACTGGTTGGTTTAATGCTCGGTAACATCGTATCCAGTTTTGCAACTTTTATGGCGCTCCGTTTTAATGCTATGCAAAGTATCGGTAATTTTTTTGTGGGTGACTTTTCAATGATTACTTCAGGTCGATATGAGGCTCTTTTCATCATTATTCCGATGGTTATTGTCATTTACTTTTTTGCGCATCATTTCACTATTGTCGGAATGGGCGAATCGTTTAGCCGGAATCTGGGGATATCGTATGACAAAATCATGAATATCGGGGTAGTCATCAGTGCGATTGTATCGGCAACAGTGGTGGTTACTGTCGGTGTACTCCCGTTTCTCGGCTTAGTCGTACCTAATATCGTCTATCTCTTTGTCGGAGATCACTTGCAGAAGACGTTGCCTTTTACAGCACTGCTTGGAGCCATTCTCGTGATGGTAGCTGATATTTTCAGTCGTATCATTATTTTTCCTTATGAGATTCCGATTGGTCTGACACTAGGTATTATCGGCAGCGTATTATTCATGTGGCTGCTTTTGAAAAGGAGAGCTGATTATGTCACCAAAATCTAAGAAGGTATGGACCTTATTGCTTGTTGCGGTGATTTTAATCGGTCTTTATATTCTGATTCAACTCAACATGAATGCACTAGGGTATGTGCTGCCTGCACGTCTGCGCAAAATAGCAGCGATTGTGCTGGTTGGTGCAGCAATCGGAGTTTCATCACTGATATTTCAGACGCTGACTGAGAATCATCTGCTTACACCGTCAGTGATCGGTCTTGATGCGGTCTACTTGTTTCTACAGACGGTCATTATCTTTTTATTTGGAGCAGTCAGTTCACTGCTGATGAACACTTATGTTAACTTCTTTCTTTCTGTTCTGCTCATGATTATCTTTACACTTGGACTGTTCAAGCTGGTTTTCCGGAAAAATACATCGGTCTATTTTATCTTATTGTTCGGTCTGGTCATGGGAACATGTTTCCAGAGTCTGTCGAGCTTTATGCATATGGTGATGAATCCGGACGATTTTTTAATGCTTCAGGACAAGATGTTTGCAAGCTTTAATACTGTGAATGACAAACTGTTGGTTCTCTCAGCACTGCTGATTGGCATACTGTTATTGATAATATATCGCAAGAGTGCAGAACTCGACGTACTGAGCCTCGGGAAAATCCATTCTCTTAACCTTGGACTGGATATCGATAAGCTGACGCGGATGATGCTGCTGATTATAGCTGTACTCGTCAGCATCTCGACAGCACTAGTAGGACCTATTACATTTCTCGGCATTATCGTCTGTAATATCACTTATCAGTTCATTCGTACTTATGAACATCGTTTATTAATCGTGAGTACGATACTGATTTCAGTGATTACACTCGTTATCGGTCAGATGATGACGCAATATATCTTTGATGGCACAACTGAAATTACGATTATGATTAACTTTGTCGGCGGTCTCTATTTTATTTACTTGCTATTTAAGGAGGGTGCACATGATTAAAATCAATCAATTAAGCATCGATATCGGAAAAAAACACATTATCAATAATGTCTCAACAGAAATCAAAAAAGGGGCTATTACCGCTATCATTGGGCCCAATGGTGCAGGTAAAAGTACACTGCTCAATGCAGCCACGCGGCTTATCGATGTAACAAAAGGAACGGTCGAGCTGAATGGCACGGAAATTACTAAGCTAAAAAGCGATCAAGTTGCACGGCAATTAGCGGTGCTCAAACAAAGTAACCATACAAATCTTAAATTGTCTGTCAGAGATTTAGTCAATTTCGGACGATTCCCATACTCAAAAGGACGATTAACGCAGGAAGATATAGGGATTATTGATGAGTCACTTGATTATATGGGACTCACCAGTCTGCAGGATACCTATCTGGATGAGCTATCAGGTGGGCAGAGACAGCGTGCTTTTATCGCCATGACACTCGCTCAGGATACAGACTACATTTTTCTGGATGAACCATTGAACAATCTGGATATGAAGCATTCTGTTCAGATGATGCAGCTGCTTCGCCGGCTAGTGCGCGAAAAGCAGAAGACCATTGTCATTGTCATTCATGATATTAACTTTGCTTCTTGTTATGCAGATTATATTGTGGCGATGAAGGACGGAGAGATTCTGCTGGACGGGCCGAAGGATAGTGTTATCACGCCGGAAGCACTCAAAAAAGTATATGACATGGATATTAATATTGAATGTATATTTGGTCAGCAGATCTGTGTCTATTTCGATGATGAGAAAACTGTTGACGACTTCGTGAGAGAAGCGCAGCTGATTTAAAAATAAAACATTGAGAGGAGTGGTGCCGGGGAATGCATATTCAGATTTTTACGGGCAGAACTAATTCGGGGAAAAATACAAAATAAGGAGATTACCATGAAGAAATACGCATTGTTATTACTTACTTTTACATTTGTTTTAATTTTAGCAGCATGTGGAACTAAACAGGAAACATCAGAATCAACAGAAGAAAAAGCAGCAGGTGACAGCACTGTCGAGATTACAAATGAATTTAAGATGATGGGCGAAAAAGAAGATGGCAGCGATGCGAAGGAAGTATCGGAAAAAGTAACTGTGCCAAAGAACTCAGAAAAAGTGGCTGTCTTTGATTATGGTACACTCACAACTATGAAGGAGCTGGGATTATCTGATCATGTAGTAGGTCTTCCTAAAGGTGAAGGCAATCGCTCAGTCCCTGAATTTCTGTCAGATTTTAAAGACGATAAATATGCAAACCTCGGTTCATTGAAAGAACCTAACTTTGAGAAGTTAGCAGAACTGAATCCCGAAGTTATTCTGATTTCAGGACGTCAGGCAACAGCAAAAGTGATGGATGAAATGAAAAAAGCAGCACCTGACGCGAAAATCGTCTATATGGGCACAAATGATACAGCTTATATTGATAGTGTAAAAGCGAATACAGAAAACTTAGGGAAGATGTTCGATAAAGAACAGGAAACAACAAAGCTCATTAAAGACTTAGATGATAAAGTTGCTGAAGTGAAAAAAATGACAGCAGACTCAGATGATAAAGGTCTTTTCGTATTAGCAAATGAAGGTGAATTATCAGTGTTTGGTAAAGGCGGCCGATTTGGATTTATCCATGATGTACTCGGCGTTAAAGAAGCGGATAAAAATATTAAAGCAGAAGGTCATGGTCAAGTAGTGAACTATGAATACTTCAATAAAACAAATCCTGATATTATTTATGCGATGGATAGAGGCGTAGCAGTAGGTGGTAAATCTTCAAGCAAGCAGGCTTTATCTAACGAAGTCATTAAAGAAGTGAATGCAATTAAAAATAATAAAATTATAGAACTTGATCCATACTTATGGTACTTCTCAGGTGGAGGTGTAACTACAACTATCAAGCAGATTGAAGAAGTGGAAAAAGGCTATAAATAGACTTTAAATATAAGAAGACCGGGAAATTCAGATGAATTTCCCGGTCTTCTTATACTTAGATTTAAACTTCGAATAGTGGCGATAAATCTTCCTGCTGTAAAATGTTGCCGACGAAGAATTCACCAAATTCGCCGTAGCGTGCTGATACTTCATCAAAACGCATTTCGTAAACTAATTTTTTGAACTGAAGAACATCATCAGCGAATAGTGTCACACCCCACTCATGATCATCAAAACCGACTGATCCAGTGATGAACTGTTTCACTTTACCTGCGTAGCCACGGCCAATCATACCGTGTGAACGCATTAAGTCTTTACGATGGTCCATCTCAAGCATATACCAGTTATCATTGCCTTCACGACGTTTATCCATCGGGTAGAAACAGACATATTCATTACGTGGAATTTCAGGGTAGAGACGCGCGCGCACATGAGGATTCTGGTATGGATCTTCATCTGAATCGCCTGCCAGGTAGTTACTGAGCTCGATTACTGATACGTAAGAGTACGTCGGAATCAGATAGTCACTGATTGAGAGTTTATTAAATTCTGTTTCCAGCGCTGTTAATTGCTTCATTTCAGGGCGGAGCATCCAGAGCATGAGGTCTGCTTTTTGTCCTGTAATATTATAAAAAGCATATGAACCTTCTTTTGCTTCGTGGTTCGCTTCAAGCTTCGTTAAATATTCTTTTAATTCTGTAATCATCTGTTCACGGTCTTCTGCTTCTACTAACTTAAGACTTGTAAAGTCGATTGCATAGAATAAGTGTAAGCTATACCAGCCGTCTAAAGTTTTTGCTGCTTCAATCATAGTATCTCTCCTCATTTTTTATTCCTCTTCACTATAACATAATTAGCGGAAAATTCTGCCTTCATACTTTTACAAATTGATGACGTGAATTCTCTATACAAATGTTCTATAATAAGAATGTAAATTGTATGAAACAATACTAGGAGGCTATTATGGCTAATTTATTAGACGTATTAAAAGAAAAATTAGAAGGTAAAAATGTGCGTATCGTATTTCCTGAAGGGAATGACGAGCGTGTTCTTGCAGCAGCAGTTAAGCTGAATGAAACAGCATACGTAACCCCTGTTGTGTTAGGAAATGCAGATGAATTAAAAGCAACTGCTGACAAAGCAGGTGTGTCTGTAGCTGGACTTGAAATCATCGACCCGGCGACAAGCGAATTACGTTCAGAACTTATCGCTTCATTCGTTGAGCGTCGTAAAGGTAAAGCAACAGAAGAACAGGCAGAAAAAATGATGAACGATGGCAACTACTTTGGTACGATGCTTGTTCATACCGGAAAAGCAGCAGGTCTTGTGTCAGGCGCTGCGCATTCAACAGCTGATACAGTACGTCCTGCATTACAAATCATTAAAACGAAACCAGGTGTCGCAAAAACGTCTGGCGTCTTCTTCATGTTACGTGATGATGAACAGTATGTATTCGGAGACTGTGCTATCAATCCAACATTAGAGGCATCTGATTTAGCTGAAATTGCTGTTGAAAGTGCTAAAACAGCACAAAGCTTCGGTATGGATCCTAAAGTGGCAATGCTGAGCTTCTCAACAAAAGGTTCAGCTAAAACCCCTGAAACAGAGAAAGTAGCTGAGGCTACTCGTTTAGCTCAAGATAAAAAAGCTGAAGCAGGTCTTGATAATGTTGTAATCGACGGAGAGTTCCAGTTCGATGCTGCATTTGTTCCTTCAGTCGCTGCTAAAAAAGCACCTGAGTCTCCAATTCAAGGGGATGCTAATGTTTTCGTATTCCCTAGTCTTGAAGCAGGTAACATCGGTTACAAGATTGCTCAGCGTTTAGGTGGATTCGATGCGATCGGTCCTATCTTACAAGGTTTAAATGCACCTGTTAATGACTTATCACGTGGCTGCTCAACTGACGATGTTTACGATTTAGCAATCATCACAGCAGCTCAAACGCTTTAATGTCCAAGTTTCAGGACGAATGGCAATATATTGATCACACGACAGGACTGCAGCCTATGCAGTCCTTCAGTTTTGATGACACCTTCTGTCATTTAGTCGGACAGCAGGACTGGAATAGCGTTGTGCGAACATGGGTGCATCAGCATGTCGTTATTCTAGGTATTCATGACAGCAGGCTGCCTTACTTGAAAGAAGGTGTTGATTATCTGATTGATCAGGGGTATGGCGCCATCGTCCGTAATTCCGGTGGTCTCGGCGTGGTTCTCGATGGAGGAGTCCTCAATATCTCTCTCATCTTTAGGGGAGGACAGTCTTTTTCTATAGATGGTGGCTATGAACTGATGTATGAGCTGATCAGGGAGATGTTCAAGGATTACGGCGTGGTTATTGAAGCGAAGGAAATTGAACATTCATATTGTCCGGGTAGCTATGATCTGAGTATTGATAATAAGAAATTTGCCGGGATTTCACAGCGTCGTGTGCGAGGCGGCGTAGCTGTACAGATCTATCTCTGTGTAGAAGGCAGTGGTAGCGAGCGAGCGCAGTTGATGAGAGAGTTTTATCAGCTGGCACTGAAAGGTGAATCAACTAAATTCATTTATCCCGATATTCATCCGGATGATATGGCAAGTCTAAGCGAACTGCTCGGTTTTGAACTCACTGTTGAGGAAACACTTTTTAAATTACTTGCTGCTATGAAGGCACTGAATGCAGAATTATCAATGGTAGAGATGACAGATGAGACTTGGTCGTTGTATAATGATTACTTTGATAGAATGATTGATCGCAATAAAAAAATGATAAAAAATATGGAGGACGTGAATAACAATGCGCAATAAGTTTCAAGTCTGTGATGACTGTCAGGCTGTTAACCTGCGAACGCTTTTACCTAAACTCGAAAAAATCGATCCAGATGCTGAAGTAGAAGTCGCATGTCAATCCTACTGTGGTCCCGGACGAAAGAAAACATTCGCATTTGTGAACAATCGTCCATGTGCTGCTCATACAGAAGAAGAATTGATGGAAAAAGTCAAAAAACGACTTGCACAAAAACGCGATCCGGAAGAAGAAGCACGTCTTGCTAAACGGAATGAAGAGCGTAAGCGTCGTATGGAAGAACAGGAAGCTAAAATTAAAGCGAAACGTATGAAATAAGAAGAAGACCTGGTCTTCTTCTTTTTTTGTCCTTTACAATTCACTACATTTTCTTTAGCGCAAATTTACAGCATCTTTACATCTCGTTGCTATAGTGAAAGAGAAGATACTATGAAGTGAAGGGTGGATCCGGATAGATGAAACGTATTTTGATGACAGGTGCCCGTGCTCCGATTTCTTACGCAGTCGTTCAGCAGCAGGTCGCATTAGGTAATCAGGTTTATCTGACAGATTCAACAACGAAGGTCAGCATCAAGAACTCTAAGTTTATTGAAGCATTCATTGTCACAACATCACCACGCTTTTCAACGCAGGAATATATTGCAGATATCAATGCGATTATTCATGAACACGATATTGATTATATTCTTCCTTTGAACGAAGAATCATTTTATTTATCCTACTGTAAACATCTGCTTGCCGCACCTGTATGGGTAGAGGATATCGATAAGATGCTGTCTGTTCACAATAAGTTTAACTTCACACAGCTGATCAGTGAGATGGGTTTCAAAGTGCCTGATACGGCCTATGTATACACGAAGAAAGAACTGACAGCTTTTATAACGAAGTATCCCGCGGAACAATATATCATCAAGCAGCCATTCGGTCGTTTTGGACAATCCGTTCGCAAATTATCACGGTATTCACTTGAATTTGGGAATGAGGCAGGATTTCCATTTATGATTCAATCACTTATCTACGGGACAGAATGGTGCTCATACTCTATGGCTTACGAAGGTAAGGCCCTTTCAACTTCACTTTACTTATCTAATACGCACGAGAGCTACAACTGTTCCACTCATTTCCAGTCGCAGCGGAATGCTGAGCTTCAATCTGTCATTGAAGCGGTCATCAGTAGGCTCAACTGGTCTTATCAGATTGCATTTGATGTTATCCAGTGCAATCATACAGGTGACTTCTATTTCATCGAATGCAATCCACGTGCAACGAACGGGGCACTGTTTATGCAGCCAGCTGTCTGGAACCTGGAAACTTGCACACCGACGTATGAGACACGACAGCTTATCTTTGTATCATTATTCAACTGGATGAAGAAACCGAAGAGAGATACATTTGAAAAATTGAAGTATGGAAAAGATGTTTTCTGGCACCCGAATGAAAAAGTGATTTTCTTTGAACAACTGATCAGCGGTGCCCAGTGGTGGGTATCTGCTAAACGTCAGAAGGTAGCGGTTAATACCATTACAACATATGATATTGAATGGAATGATGAACTGATCAGCCTGTGAAATGAGGGATTTAATGTTTTATACGAGATTTGAAGCGATTCCATTTGATCAGGTGATTGACTCACCTGTAGAAAAGGATTATCTACATTATAAAATGCAGGGTATTGAACGAGGTATTACCAATGTACATGCAAAAGTGGAAGTCATGATATTGAACAGTCAGCTTATCCCTTATAGTGTAAAGTCAGGTAGTTATCAGGATAGCTGGATTCATTCTTTTACAGGTCAGTACATTGAAGAGATGTTCAGTGAAGTAGAACGGATGAAGATGCCTGCTGTGATAAAAAAGGGAGCCAGTCTTTTACTCGGTGTGGGCAGGTTATTACTTAAGGGCACACGCGAGAAGACAGTGACAATCTATCCATCATTTATGTCGACTACGCTTTATAGGGAAGGACAGTTTGAACAGATCAGTCAGATGACTGAAGAGTTAAAGCGGCGTTACCCACGGCATGCACTTGTATTTCGTACCATCAGTGAAGATCATCTGAAAGAAATACTGAAAGCATCGGGCTACGAACCACTTATTTCCCGAGCGATATATATATTCGATCCAGCGGAAACACATAGTAAAAATGAGCGCAAAGATTTAAAGAAAGACCTGAAAAAACTTGAGAAGAGCGGTCTCTCAGTCAGTGATGTATTTTCTGAAGATGATTTCGCGCAGCTGCTGCCACTCTATAATCAAGTCTATTTAGATAAGTATTCTATACATAATCCCCATTTTACAGCTGACTTTTTCAAGTTCGTTTATCACAATCTGCCACTTAAATGGTTTATTTTGAGAGAAGGGGAACGCATCGTCTCTTTTATGGCTGTTCAGCAGAAAGGAGACATGCTTTTTCCTGCCTATTTTGGAATGGATCAGTCTTATAAGGGATTATACTTTATGACAAGTGGCCTGTTATACGAATATGCCAAAGAACAGCAAATGAAGGTGAATAATAGCGCAGGAGCTAAGGATTATAAGCTTGCGCGTGGCTCAAGACCTTATCTGGAGTATCACTTTGTCTATGCTAGACATTTACCTGTTGAACAGCGTATTTTCTATATCTTATTTATTAAGGTGGCGACTCCATTAGGAGAGCTGCTACTGAAAAAACTGCAGTTTAAATAAAGTTTAGTTATTATTCTGATAACTTTGGGGTATAATCAAGTTATAACAATGACCGGAACAGTCGGACTGACGTCCGTCTTTTCTTTTTTTATTGAGAGGTGTATAAAATGGTAAAGATAAGAAGAGCAACATTAGAAGATATTCCAGCGATTCGTCGTGTCGCCACAATGGCATGGCATGATACTTATCAGAACATCGTCGCTGCAAGTACGATTGCGCAGTTTCTGACAGCTGCATACAGTGATGAACGTCTTGAAAAGCGTCTCGATAGTTCACTGTTTTTGATTGCTGAGGAACAGAAGCAAGTCGTCGGATTCACCAACTTTATCAATGGAACAGAACTATATTTAGCGGCTATTTATGTCATTCCAGGTTTTCAGCGGCAAAATATCGGCGGACAGTTAATTGAAGAAGGATTAAAGATTTTTGATCATTATAAGGAGCTGTTTGTGGAAGTCGCGAGCGATAATCATGCCGCACGTCGCTTCTATGAAAAATACAACTTTATACTGGTTAGAGAATATGAAGAAGATCTTTTCGGTGAAAAAGTTACGACCGGACTACTGAAGAAGAATCTTCAATAGCTCTAAGAAACGCCATACGAGAGCGTTTCTTTTTTTTATGGTAAAATTAAGCCATACTATGCTGGAGGAAACGAATGAGCTATCAATTTCAGAAAATGCCTGAAGAAAAAGTTTTCAAAGATCCGGTCCACCGCTATATTCATGTCAGAGATCAGTTGATCTGGGATCTTATTAAGACTAAGGAATTTCAGCGGTTAAGACGTATTAAACAGCTCGGCACACTCTACCTATCATTCCCGTCAGCTGAACATTCAAGATTCACTCATTCTCTCGGCGTCTATGAAATTGTCAGAAGAATGATTGATGAAATCTTCAGAAATAGACCTGCCTGGCATGATGAAGATAGACCGCTTGCATTATGTGCGGCGCTCCTTCATGATTTAGGTCATGGTCCATTTTCTCACTGTTTTGAAAAAATATTCGGTACTGATCACGAAGCCTATACACAAGCGATTATCACGGGTGATACTGAAGTAAATGCGGTGCTGTCCCGGGTTCATCCAGGTTTTGCACAGGAAGTGGCAGATGTCATCAATAAAACGCATCAGAATAAACTCGTAATCTCTATGATTTCTTCGCAGATTGATGCAGACCGTATGGATTATCTGCAGCGGGATGCTTATCATACTGGTGTCAGCTACGGTAGCTTTGATATGGAGCGTATATTAAGACTGATGCGTCCGACAGAGGATGAGGTTGTGATTAAAGAAAGCGGCATGCATGCAGTAGAAGATTATCTCATGAGCCGCTATCAGATGTACTGGCAGATTTATTTTCATCCGGTCAGTCGCGGGGGAGAGGTGCTATTGAATCGCTGTTTTAAACGTGTAAAAGTCTTATATGAAACAGGCTATTCATTCAATTCAGTACCGCGACATCTCCTGCCATTTTTTAGCGAGGAAGTGTCTGTTCAGGATTATTTAAGACTTGATGAAACTATTTTATTTTTCTATCTTCAGGAATGGATGGAGGAAGAAGATGCAATATTGAGTGATTTATCACGACGTTTTGTCAATAGAGATCTCTTTAAGTATCTGCCTTTTGACGGGTCTGTCATCACGATCGGAGAGCTGACGGATCTGTTCACTCAAGCAGGGATTGATCCTGAATATTATTTTGTCTCTGATGCATTCAGCGATTTACCTTATGACTATGATAGGCCAGGTTCCAAAAACAACCGAAAGCCGATTCATCTGCTGACACGTCAGGACATAATAAAGGAAATCAGTACACAGTCAGTTATTATCAATAGTATTACAGGGATTAATCGGATGGATTATAAGCTGTACTATCCAAAGGAAATGATTGTGAACATCGAAGATCCAGAAATTAAAGGTTCGATCATCAACTTACTTAATGAATTAAATTAGAGGTGAATATAATGGCACAGTTTCAATTCAATATTATAAAAAATGATCCGCTTGATGGGCATAAAGGAACGAATGCAGGTTCCATCAGTCTTGAAAATGTGGCCCCTGTTTTTATAGATGTACTTGAACAGCATGCATTTATCGATATAGGTGCGATGCATGCAAGAAGTGAAGTAGAGAAGCGGGTCAAATGGATAGACGATGAAGAGGAAGTGAAAGGCCCGGATGCAAAACCATACTGGCTGGTCTGGGTGACAACTGAACGAGGCGCTGAAGGACCTTACTATGCCGGTGTCACAGCTTGTTATATGCTCGTTAATAAAACGAAGAAGCGTGCCTTCAAGCGGATGCATGAGCATGTCAATATGATGGATAAATCAATGAAGCATTATATTATTTTAGAGCAAATTGGTGGTGATAATAAAAAAATTCTCGCTGATTTTCTCAAGCAACACAATGCTGAGATGTGGAATAATGCGCCAAGCGAACTGAAATCGCAGTTAAATGTGTCAGAACAGTGAAGCAACTTGAATTTTTAAGCTTAGAGTCGTAAGATTAATATAGCTATAAAAATAGCTAGGACAATAAAGAAAGCAGGTCTCTGTACCTGCTTTCTTTATTTTTTGTTATACTGTTAGCAGGTGAATAATATGGATATATGGGTATCAACTGAGCAGAAAATTAAACAAAATAATGAAAATCTTAAGTTCAAAGGTGAAAGTATCGGTAAGCTGATTGAAAAACGCGTGCCTTATCTTTTGTATAATGAACAAGTAGACGATGAAATAATAAAGGTAAGGGTTAAGCTCGAACCTGGTGCGATCAGGATTTCACGCCAGGGCGCTATCAATATGGACTTTTTATTTGTCGAAGGCAAGGTCACACAAAATATGTATGAGACACCCGCAGGTCGTACAGTGATGGATGTTCATACCACTAAACTTGAATATAAGAAATTATCTGTCGGAGGACGTCTGGTCATTGAATATGAGCTCAGTGAACGAGGTGTCAGTCATGGAGAGTTTAAATATCAGCTAGATTATAAGGAGAGAATGCAATGAATATTGTCAATCAGCTTAAAAATACTTTGATTGAAGAAATTAAGACAGCAATTCTGCAAGCAGGTCTTGTAGAGGACGTACCGGAAATTAAGATTGAGACACCGAAAGATACAGCTAATGGTGACTATTCATCTAATATTGCGATGGTACTCACTAAACTGGCGAAACGTAATCCACGTGAGATAGCACAACTTATTGTTAATCATCTTGATGCTTCTAAAGCGCATGTTGAAAAAGTTGAAATTGCCGGACCGGGTTTTATTAACTTCTACATGGATAACAGCTATTTAACAGAAGTAATTCCACAAGTATTAAAGCAGCAGAATCAGTTTGGTCATCAAACTGATAAAAAAGCAAAGAATATCCTGCTTGAATACGTATCGGCGAATCCGACTGGAGATCTGCATATTGGTCATGCGCGTAATGCTGCGGTAGGTGATACGCTTGCCAATGTTCTTGCAGCGGCTGGTTATGATGTTCAACGTGAGTACTATATCAATGATGCAGGAAAACAGATTGAAAATTTGGCGTATTCCATCGAAGCGCGTTACCTGCAGGCGCTAGGTGAGGAGGCCGAGTTACCTGCAGACGGCTACCATGGTAAAGACATCATTGGTATTGCAGAAGATCTGGCGCGTAAAGATGCGAGTTACAAAGAGATGGATAGTACAGAACGTATTAAAGCATTCCGTAAACTTGGACTTGAATATGAAATGAGAAAACTAAAACAGGATTTAGCTGATTTCAACGTCCATTTTGATAACTGGTTCAGTGAGACATCACTCTATGAGGCTGGTAAAATCGAAGCGGCGCTTACAAAATTAAAGGATAATGGTTATCTTTTTGACCAGGATGATGCGACATGGTTACGTACGACTGATTTCGGTGATGATAAAGACCGGGTGCTTATTAAAAATGATGGCACTTATACTTATTTCTTACCAGATATCGCTTATCATTATGACAAAATTGAGCGTGGCAATGATACGTTGATTAACTTGTTTGGTGCTGACCATCATGGTTATATCCCACGTCTGAAAGCTTCACTCGAAACATTAGGGTTTGATGCGAAGCGTCTGGAAGTACAAGTTATGCAGATGGTGCGTCTGATGAAAGACGGTCAGGAGATGAAGATGAGTAAACGGACTGGTAATGCTATCACACTTCGTGACATCATGGATGAAGTCGGAATCGATGCTGCTCGTTACTTCTTGACGATGCGTAGTGCGGATACACACTTTGACTTTGATATGGAACTCGCAAAGAGTGAGTCGAGTGATAATCCTGTTTATTATGCTCAATATGCTCATGCACGAATTTGTTCTATTATCCGTGCTGCAAAAGAGCAGGGAATTGAAGTGTCACAGGATGCTGACTTCAGTCTGATTACAAATGACAAAGCATTCGAACTGCTTAAACGCGTAGCAGATTTCGAAGGTACGATTGAATCAGCTGCTGAAAGTCGTGCACCACATCGTATTACGAACTATATCCAGGACTTGGCAAGCCATTTCCATAAGTTCTATAATGCTGAGAAAGTGCTGACAGATGATAAAGAGAAATCAAAGGCACATGTTGCGATGATTGAAGCGGTTCGTATCACTTTGAAGAATGCACTGACTCTTGTAGGTGTATCTGCACCAGAAAAAATGTAAGTCATAGCGGAACTGCTCATCAGTTCCGCTATTTTTTTAGCATAAAGGAGAAGATGATGAAAAAGTGGATTATTGTATTGCTGCTGCTTCTATTGTCTGGGTGTCAGGCACATCAAGATTCAGAACGAATTGTCAGTCTGATGCCGAGCAATACTGAAATATTATATGAGATGGGGCTTGGTGACAAAGTCGTAGGTGTTACGACGAACGATGATTATCCTGCTGATGTTCATAATAAAGAAAAATTTGATGGTTTTAACCTTAATAAAGAGCAGCTGCTGCGCGTAAAACCATCTCTTATTGTGACACATGAGTCTGCCAGGACAAGTCAGCAGAAAGTCCTTGATGCGCTTGAAAAGAAAGGAATCAAAGTAGTCTATATTAAGGAAGCCAAAAGAATAGAGGATATTGATGACACTATTATGCAGGTTGCTGAAGCAGCGGGTCATAAAAAGGAGGGTCAAAAAGTAGCAGAACAACTGAACCAGGAGATTGCTGCCGTGAAGCAGCATTTTCAACATCTGGTAAAAAGAAAAATATTTATTGAGGTGTCCTCTGAACCGGATATTTATACGGCTGGACGTGAGACTCTGTTTGATGATATGCTGACGCAACTTGGGATGGAGAATGTCTTTCACGATCTTCATGGATGGCAGCCGGTTGCACTTGAAACGGTCGTGAGAAGACAGCCGGATGTAATGGTGTCAACTACAGGTATTTCTAAAGAAGTATATGTCAAAAAGGTCAAAGGACGCCCAGGTCTGGATAAAACAAAGGTCATCACACTTAATGATGACTGGATAACGCGGCCGGGACCGAGAATGGCAAAGGGGTTGGAGGAACTTGCAAAGGCACTTGATGATTAAACTGCTTATCATATTAAGTATAGTGACATTCTGTCATCTATTTTTTGTCAAAGGTCATCTTTGGCCGGCTGATGCATTTGACTGGATGATTATACGTGATATTCGTTTACCTCGTACATTACTCGGACTGCTTGCAGGTTTTATTCTGGCGGTAACAGGACTGGTTTTCCAAACGGTATTTGGCAATAAGCTCGCAGATTCCTTTACGCTGGGTCTTGCGGGTAGTGCGAGTCTAGGGAGTGCCTTAGGTATTATTCTCGGTATATCAGTAGTGATGGTGAGTATCATGATGAGCCTGCTAGCATTGTTGTTCATTATCTATCTTACGCATACTTATTTCAGAAGGAGTCAGAGAATCGGTATGATTTTATTCGGTTTATTCATTAACTTTTTCTGTTCAAGTGCTTTATACGGCCTCGTTGTATTATGGCCAGGACGTTCGAGACAGCTGATGAACTACTTATTTGGCAGCATTGGCACAGCAACATGGACTGATATAGGACTGCTTATGCCCCTTACCCTGGTAGGAACAGCAGGTCTATTCTGGCTGGCCAGAGCAATCACTATTGTAGCAAGTGGAGAGACACTTGCACGTGGCGTAGGCATCAACGATCAGATAATTATTTACATATCACTCAGTATTGCATCAGTTATGACAGCTGTTCTGATCAGTACAACAGGTATAATCGGTTTTGTAGGACTTATTATTCCGCAACTATTCAGCGGAATGAAGCAGTTCTGGTCAGTAGGAATAACAGGCAGCATTGCAGTTATGAGCGCTGATTTCCTGGGTAATAACTTATTGGCGCCTATTCAGCTACCTGTCAGTGTTCCTTTATCGCTGGCTGGTCTGCCGTTATTGTTGCTGATGATGCTGAAAAAAGAAGCACGAGGAGGACTGAAGTGAACATGATTTATCATTATTTTGAAGGTAGCTGGACTCGATATCAGGACGTAACGGACGCGCTCAATCATCTGCATTATCCATGGACCGGGCAGATGACAGAAATCAGTCAGCTAAGAGATAATATATTAAAACTTGAAACACGTGAGGATTACGAATCTATATGGGGTTCTCACATTTATTATCAAAATCTTGAGGATGAAATGGATTATGAAGATTTTCAGTTCTATCTGGATGATCAGCACCTTATGCTGATGGATATAGATGTACCAAAAATGCTCCAATATTCAGAGGAAGAATTATTAAGAGATAAGAGTAAGCGTTCAGCACTGGATACTTTCTATATCATTATTAAAAGTACCACTTATTCCTATATGAATCAGATTGATGAGTTTGAAAATAAACTTCACTCTATTCTGTGGGAAGTAAAGAAGCGCAATAATATTAAAATTTTAGATCAAGTAGCAGAAGCTGATCATCAGTTACTACTCTGTAAGTCTCAGATTGTAACAGTGACTGAACTTTTTATGATGACAGAAGAGGCATTTGGCAAGGAAATTAAAGAAAGTAAATATTATCACCAGATGGAAGCGCGAGTAAAACGTGCACGTTTTCTGATTAATGCCTATGAAGAAGAAATCGATGCCTTACTCGATTTCGAGAATCTCGTCTCTTCATATCGAGGAAATGAGATTACAAAAACACTGACAATATTTACGGCTTTATTTGCGCCCGCCACATTACTGGGTGCGATATGGGGAATGAATTTTAAGAATATGCCTGAACTTGACTGGCAATATGGTTATCTTATCGCAATTCTCGCAATGCTCGGCGTCACTTATGGTATTTTTGTTTATCTGAAAGGCAAGGGATGGATGGGAGACTTGCTGGATAATAAAACAGATCGCAAAAATAAATTTTTCTAATAATATAATTGATATTGATACAGAGATGCAAGGTGAAGTGCATTTTGTATTTCGCCGCTGCGTATAGCTTTTTTCACTTGCTCTTCAGTCATTAATAGAGTCTCGATTGTCTCGAATGTATCGGGAGAAGACTGGCCTGTATCGCAAGTTTCTGGAATGAGTACTGTATGACAGCGATTAGTCTGTATGGCTGGGTTAGGTATTAGAGTCCCGATGAGTTGCCCCCGTCCGCTATAACCGGTTTCTTCAAGGAGCTCACGTTCGGCAGCTTGTACGATATCTTCATTCTTTTCAATGATGCCGGCAGGCAGTTCGAGAACCTGCTCTTCAACTCCGATGCGGAATTGTCGTTCCATAATCAGCTGCCCTTTATGAAAGGCGATAATATTAACCCAGTCAGGAGGAACAATCTGATAGAACTGACCTACTTTATCATTGAGCGACATCTGTATAGTGTTAATTTTAAAGATATTATAATCATGCTGATCGATATGTTTTTTCATTTAGTATCCTCCTTTATCAGTCGTTACTATTTTAGCAGAATGGGTATAACATAAAAAACAATACAAAAGGCTGTGAGTGCATATGAATATTCAGCAAGGCGGGATTTTTGAGTTGATTAATGTAGAAGAACCTACTACTTTTACGTCAAGTGTAGAAGCAAATGAATTGAATGTGCGAGAGTCAGCAACTATTGAAGGACGTCTCAATGCACCTTATATCACTAACTCAGGGGTTCTTAGCATACATTCTACATTAGAAACTCAGGAGCTGGTGAATGACAAAAAAGGACGTCTGTTTGTTGAGGAGAATGTAATAGGTTCAAAAGTCAGCAATGAAGGGCTGATAGAACTGAAAAAAGATTTAAAGGCAGAGCATATTGAATCATCTGGTGAAATCATCAGTTCAGGACGAATTGAGGGCCAGACTTTATCTTTTGAAGGATCATTTAAAGTAAAAGATATAAGAGCAGAGCGTCTGGATTTTATTCTCACAGATGACTGCGAGGCGTCAAGCATAACTGCTAATGATATAAAGGTAGATGCTAAAAGACAGGCGTTGATTTTTAAAGATAACGATCACCTGCTTAAAGTAGACCATATAGACGGCGGCACTATATATCTGGAAAATGTGATCGCAGAACTGGTACGTGGTGATGAAGTGACGATTGGACCTAATTGTACAATTAAGATTCTGGAATATACAAAAGACTATAAGCTGGATAATAGGTCAGATGTGCTGGAGCTCGGAAAAATTACAAGAGACTAGGAGTATATGATGAATATAATAGTAACGGAAAATGATATTGCGATTAACTATGAAGTAGTTGGAAAAGGTTATCCTCTTATTATGTTGCACGGACAGTATATGAACACAACGATGTTCAATGAATTTGAGACAGCATTAAAGGAAGACTATCAGTTAATCAAGATTGATCTTAGAGGTCATGGTTATTCTGATAAGCCGTTTAAGATTACAGTATATGATTATTTAGAAGATGTACTTGCCGTTATGGATGAGTTAATGATTAAGCAGGCTCACTTTATGGGCTATGGACTGGGTGGCATGATTGCGTGTACACTTGCAGCAAGTTACCCTGAAATCATTCAGCGTCTTGTGTTAATCAGCGTGGGAACAGAACCCTTCAATGTCTCTGAAGACCGGTTTCTTGCTCAATACTCGAATATATTGAGAACCGTTAAACCAGAAAAACGTAATAAAATAATGGAACAATATATGTACCATGATGCTAAAAAAGTAGCAAAATGGAAAAAATCCTTGCTCGATACTGAAAAGGGAACGACAAAGCTGGAAAGAAAAGCGATTAATCGTTCTACTGAAGAGATTGATTTAATGATAAATGCACATCAGATTACAGCACCGACATTAATTATCAGCGGTGAGCATGATGAGCTGATAAAGCCGGATAACGGAAAAAGATTGAGTCAGGAAATACCGAATAGTTATCATTTCTTATATGAAAATAGTGGCCATGCTCCTATGATTGAAGAAAAAGAACGCTTCCTGGAAGATGTTCAAAAATTTCTTTCTACTGAAACGAAGGTCTAAGAAACACATTGTGTGTTTCTTTTTTATTTACAATAATATCGTTATAAATTTAAAAATCGGGTAAAGGAGTAAAAAGGAGGAGCTTAAGATGAGTGTATTTAAATCGTCAGACGGTACTAAAATAAACTATGAAATAACAGGCTCCGGTGAACCACTCATCATGATCCACGGTATGAACGGGAATATGAGAATGTTTGAATATAATAAAGAGCAGCTCTCTGCAACGTATCAAGTTATCACCTATGATGTACGTGGTCATGGCCAATCTGATCGTCCTTACAGTTATACAATCGATGATCATATTGATGATTGTCTTGAACTGCTCTCTCACCTTCAACTGAAAAAAGCACACCTTCTTGGCTATTCAATGGGTTCATACATAGCACTCGGTGTGACTTCGAGATACCCGAGAAAAGTTGATAAACTTATACTGGTAGGTGCTAAAGCGCATGCTACTGTCAGTTCATTTGCAAGACTTATGATGGAGCACCGGAATGAAATTAAAAATAAACCTAAAGAAGAAGTTAAAAAAATCCTTGATCACCATATATACTATAATCAGGAAAAAGTGCGATCATGGCAGCAGTTAGTGAATGATTACAGTCAGCTGGATGCTAATGAAGAAGCTGCTGCTTCAAGAAGCATTACGGGCTTTGACTATAGAGAGACATTGAATAAATTGCCGAATGAAACTCTATTAATTGCAGGAAGATATGATAATCTGAATGCACCTGAGGAGAGTCAATATATAGCGGAACGTATTCCGAATGGTCGTATGGTATTGTTTGAGCATTCCGGTCATGCGCCACTTGTTGAAGAATCTGAGCGTTTTGCTGAAGAAATCAAGATGTTCTTAGCCTAGTGACAGAATTTAGGTATTAAAGGAGATAACTATGGCGAACCATGATAGAAATATACAGATAACATCATTAGATGAAGATATATATTTCAAGATGATGCCCGACCTTGAAGGTACACATGTACTCGACCTTGGATGTGGTGATGGACGACATTGTAATTATGCCGTAGAACAAGGAGCGAGCCATGTAGTAGGTGTGGATTTATCAGAAAAAATGCTGACACTTGCTCTTGAACAGCCGCATGCCGATAAAATTCGCTTTTTACAAGGGTCTATTGACCAGCTCGATGAACTGAATTTTGAAGCGCATGAATTTGATATCGTCATCAGTTCACTGGCGCTTCATTACTTACCTGATTTTGAAGATGTAGTAGAAGCGGTAAAGCATATTCTGACTATAAATGGGACATTCCTTTTTATGATTGAGCATCCTATCTATACTGCACATGGTTCCCAGGACTGGGTCTATGATGCTGAAAATAATCGTATACATTGGCCCGTTGATATGTATCATCGTGAAGGAGAACGACAACAATCAGATGGTGTGATCAAATATCACCGCACACTCAGTCACTATTTAAGTGTGCTGATTGAAGAGAACTTTGTCATTAAAGGCATTAATGAGTCTCTCTCTGCCGAAAGAAATAGAGATGACGATCCGGACATAAAAGATGAATTACGTAGACCTAAGCATTTAATTATATCAGCCAGAAGAAAGTAAAACCTTGTGAATGCAAGGTTTTTTATGTTCGGAATATAAGGTCCTATACAAGGTGAACGAAGTTTCGTTATAATAGCAGTAAGTGAAATAAGATGATTGAGGTGTATTATGGCAAGTAAATTAAATATTAAGACGATGACAGAAGAAGAAATCAGACATTTTGAACAGCCGCTTTCATATTTCCTATGGAATGAAAAGTTAGAGACATTGAAGAAAATCTGTAAGTTCTATGAGATTAAAGGTTATTCAAATAAGAAAAAAGAAGATTTGATCCATTTAATTGTGACACATATTTTCAAGGATCTTTCAGCTGCAGATAAGATGTTTGATGTTATGTCTGTTGAAGATTACAATGTGCTGAACCATCTGTTAATTGCTGACACATATTCAACGGCCTTTACAGGAAAGATGCCTGTTCAAAATCTTATCTTTATCATTGAAGAACATGCATTTATTCCTTCAGACGTAAAAGAATACTTACGCCGTTATGTAGTGGAAAAAAGTCAGGCTCAGGAACAGAGTGATGAAGTGAAATTACTGGTCAGTGCAGTGAACCTTTATGGTTACTTTTCTCTTTCGCAGTATCGCTTAATGGCAGAGCGCTTTTTAAATCGTAGACAGACTGAACAGCAGCTAGAACAGGAATTACAAGGGATTGCGACTGTTAAAGATGGCTTTGTCCTCAATCCTTTAATTGAAGCTGCACAGTTTCATGGCGCAGGTATTGAAGAGAAACGTCAGTATTATATTCCGTCATCGTGGGAGGATTTTCAACGTTATTTTGCGTTTGAATACCATGAACCTTCTGAAGAATTAGATGCGCTCATTTCATATTTATCGCCTTACATGAATGATATTAATCAGAAAAAAGATATTCGAGACACGATTACAGTGATGATGAAAATGATTGATAATCCTGATAACTTGATGTCAATTATTAACGATATGATAAATGAGAAAGTTCTTGCACCTGTTAAAATGGATGAAACAGCTGCTTATATGATAAATGCTTATCGTACTATACGTAACTGGCATTTAGGCGGTCACAAAATGAACGAAATTATGCAGCCGGAACGCCGCGTTATTAATAAGCGTGTGGAAAGCAGGAAAAAGAAACGCAAGAAGAAAAATATAAGTCGAGTCAAAAAATAAGCTGTCCTAAGGGGCAGCTTATTAATTTTCATTGACGACTAAAAAGGTAACCGTGTCATCTGAGTGATTATACCAGTAATGAGGCTTAGTAGCTTCGTACATTAAAGATTGCTGTGGCTGCAGATGATAGTTTTCATCGGCCACTACCACAGTCAGTGTACCTGATAAACAATAAACAAATTCAGCTCCTTTATGAGCGATAGGTTTTGAAATTTGCTCATTCGGTTCAATGGAAACTTTTAAAGGTTTAAAAGCCCCTGCTACTTGCTGGCTGAGATCATAGTAAGTGAAGAGGTTATTGTTCTGTGCAGCAGGCTGTTCAGCTTCATTATAATCAAAAAAAGCACTGGGATGAACATTGAGTACATCAGCAATTTTGCGAAGAGAACCCATTGTGGCATTACATTTATTCCTCTCTAGCTGAGAGAGAAATGGGATAGAGAGATCAGTTTGAGACGCGATTTCTTTCAATGTTAATTTTTGCATCAATCGTATTTCACGAATTTTTTGTCCGATAGACAAGCCTTTCCCTCCTTATTTGAATTCTGATTATTCAAATTATAACACGATTATTAAGTATTAAAATATACATATTTTATATTATTAGAAATTATTGATGAAGATATTCTGCATTTTAATATTAAGCAATTTAATAGGGGCAACAGTAATAGGCTGATATAATAAAAGGAAAAAGAGCAAAAGGAGTCAATTAAATGACAATTTATGAATATCAGGCAAAGCTTAACAATGGAGAATTATATCAGCTTGACCGTTATAAAGGACAAGTAGTACTGATTGTGAATACAGCAAGTAAGTGTGGCTTTACGAAGCAGTTTGATGGTCTGGAAAAAATTTATCAGCAATATAAAGAACAAGGCTTTGTTGTCCTTGGTTTTCCGTGCAATCAGTTTGGAAATCAGGAACCGGGAACGGCAGAAGAAGCTGCTAACGAATGCCGTCTGAACTATGGGGTTACTTTCCCTATGCATGAGAAAGTAGAAGTGAATGGTGATCAGGCGGATCCTCTCTTCGATTACCTGAAAAAAGAAACATCGGGTCTCTTAGGGAGTGCAATTAAATGGAATTTCACTAAGTTCCTTGTAGATCGTAATGGCCAAGTCGTAGAACGTTTCGGACCGCAAAAGGAACCTGAGAAAATAACCAAAGACATTGAAAGATATTTATAAGAGCCCATCATTCCGCATTAACTCATGATGGGATGAAGGAGGTAATAATGAAGGGAAATAAAAAAATAGATATTAAATGGAATACGTTATATCGTGTTCTTAATATTTTAGTCATCATTCTCATATTTGCACAATTTACTATGGAGCGAAATATTTCATTATATATCGTTCTGACACTTGCTGCGTTATTTATCGTCGGTCTTCTGGATAGTATTGATCATCAACGATATAAAGAAAATAAATTACGTCATCTATTTGATGGTATCATCTTAGTGCTTTACACCGCTTTAACGATGTTGTGATGATGCTTTTTATTTATATTGAGTTTGCTCATATAGAGGAACTTGCTGATCAGGATTGATGTTCATAATATAATCAGAACTGATATAATAAGGATTTTTTTCTTCCAGTGCTGTTTTATTGAATAAAGTGATGAAATGCAGAACACGTAGTAAAGTATGCTGATTATTGGCACTATCCAGTATTTTATCAAAATTAGATGCGCGGCACTGTAGTCTCATGAATGACGGAGCATGTCGATATTCATTATTCTTAAATATAGTACAAGTCCAGCGCTGATTCAAACTGTCGAATATTTCATGTGTATGCTCAATATTTTTGATAAAAACACCTCCAGAATATCATTATTTAGAGAGTACCATTAAATATGAAAATTTAGTATATATTTTTATATTTAATGGTTATACAAATTGAAAGTATGAATACATTAATTACGGGTAGAGCATACTATACTGATATGAGGTGATAAAAATGAAGGTTGAAGTAAAATCTTTTGGAATAGTAGAGGGACAGACTGTACACAACTATACAATAACCACTGATACAATGTCCTTTTCATTTATAGATTATGGAGCAGCGCTACAGAGTATACAGATGCCTGATAATAAAGGGCAACTTACTGATGTTGTCATTGGATTTAATACCATTGGAGATTATTTGCAAAATCCTAATTACTTCGGTATGTCTATCGGACGTGTTGGTGGAAGAATAGCAGAAGCTAAATTTGACTTGAACGGTAAGCAATATGAACTTGAGGAGAATCTTCCGCCGCATCATATTCATGGTGGATCAAATGGACTTAGTTTTAAAGTGTTTGATACACAAGTTCTTGAAAATCCGGATGGTCAGGAAATAGCCTTGAAAATGACAGCACAATTACAGGAGCATGATGATTATTACCCAGGTAATATGCGAGTCCAGATTACTCATACTATTAGTGCAGACAATAAATGGACGGTTCATTACTATGCTATTACCGATGAAGATACATTATTCAATCCAACTAATCATACTTATTTTAATCTTAACGGCGGAGCGTCAGATGTAACGGACCATTTTCTAATGATTAATAGTGACCAGATTGCTCAGACAGATGATGATCAAATTCCGACAGGGAATCTTATTGAAGTCAATGAGGAATTAGATTATCGTCAAAATAAGAAAGTCAGTCTAGGATTAGATCATCCCTATATGCTGTCAGGAGAACCTGAAGATAAAAGAATTGTACTGAGTCATCCTGATTCTGGTCGTCAAATTGTTATTCAGACAAGTGCCCCTGCCGTTATTGCATATACAGGTGGTGGACTAGATTATACATCACAAGATGGCACATATTACGGAGAAGGGGCAGGTATTGCACTGGAGACTCAGAGTATGCCTGATGCTATTCATCATCATAAGCTTGGAGATATTCGTTTGATGGCTAGCGAGACATTCCAGGCAACAACCATCTATGACTTCTCCGTTATTTAATATGGGACGCATTGCCCTTTTTATTAACGCAATTCTCACTTATAATAGAGGAAAACAGATATAGGGTGATATTATGGATTACAGAGAGGCGTTACTCAACTTAAATGAAGTTGATTTAAAATACATTTATGAACAGTTGCTGCATGAGAGTGCAGCTGATTTGCACTCGATTGAAATGATAGAATCCATTCGGCATAAAGTTTTAACAAAAGAGTATCTGGAACGTACGTTACAGGTCATGCCATCTGATGAATATGATTTGTTTATGCAGGCAGTTCAAGCAGGTCATGAATTTATTCCAGTACCAGAAAGCCGCGTATTCTTTTCACTGCAGTCACTGTTAATGTTCGAAACGAAGCAAGGCATGATCATACCTTTTGATCTGGCTGATGAGATTAAAACGTTGAACAAGAATAACATTGAAGCTGAAAGACAGCAGCTTGAACAAGATTTACTCTTTATGACGGGTGCTCTCTTTCTATATGGCTATGTCCATCGACAACATCTTGATAAAATGTATCGCCATTATTTTAATGAGGCGTTGTCAGAAAAAAGACTTGTTCATATCATTACCTTGCTAGGAATTGAACCGCTTGAGGATTTAATTGTTTTACCAGTCATTCATGAAGGTTTTACAGGACAGACATTACCTGATTATGATGTGTCTCATTATTATATGCCTGAGTCATTTGAAGAACTGAAGCAGTATGCAGGTGCTGATCATCATTGCAATGAAGAAGCACTGAATGCATTGCTGGATTTTGTGGGAGAACATAGTGAGGACAATACCGATGAGCTACTTGATACCGTCCGTTTCCTAGTCATAGCTAGCAACGATGCCAATTTGACCATGGAAGAAATGATTAAGTTATTTGCTAAAAATCTATCAACACCTGAATTCGAAATGTTTGAACGATTGTTTATAAAAGCATTAGAGGAGACTCGTCTCTGGATATATGGTGGGAAGAAACTAGGAGAAATGAAAGAAGAAATCCAGCATCAAGAGCAAATTGAAGAAAATGAGAAGGAAAAAAAGGTTATTAATCTTGAGGTCTTTCGTAAAGGCTGATAAAGGATGAAGAGAGATGAAAAAACTAGGCGGTATAATTTTACTAACACTTACTCTTGTGGGCTGCGAAGAAAGGATCGCTGAACAAGAACAAGTACAGCAAGTGGCATCTAGTGAGGAAATCAATTACTCAAATCTTGCTGAGCAACAACTCACTGCGTATATGCAGCAGTCACCCTCAGCATTTAACACACGCAGCATAAAACAACTAGAACCATATGTGGCAAAGGGTTCAGAGGCTGATCGATATTTGAGAAATAAATTACCATCTGGTCATTTTGATCGTTACAAAATAGATGACTTTTCAATTGATCAGATGAAGTCTGAGAAAACGATACAGCATATTGTCACGACACGTATTATGTCTTCGCAGGCAACAGGGGATCAGTGGAAGAAAGTCATCACTGTCTATGACCTTGTCTATAATCCAGTTAAGAAAACGATGTTGATCACTGACTTTAATGATAAAGTCATCTATACGGTTGATAGAAAACAGGAGCAAGCACTTAGATTAATTGAAGATAAGTATAAAAATAGAACTGAGAAAATGGCTGGTGGCCGAGTACAGTTTGTAAAGGCTGATCCTGCTATCGAAAAGGATGTTAGGGGTACATATTATCGCTTTAAGTCAGTAGATAAGAATAATAAGTTGATTTCTTCCTATAAGTATTATCAAAAAACAGGAGAAATAATTGCTGAATGAGACAAAAGAGGAGATTCCGTCTGGAATCTCCTCTTTTGTCTCATTCACCACGTCCGTCAGCTTCTTCGTCTCGTGCAGGTTTATCCTGTTGCTCTGTCTGAGGATTAGATAGCTGTTCCTCGTTTTTGTCGATACCATCAATACTTGAATCATAGTTTTTAGCGTCTGTCATCGTTATCTCTCCTATTCATCGATTTGATTGTTAAACGAATGAGTTCCTGCTGCTGCTGAATTATAGTTTTCTGCTGGCGAAGGTGATGTGAGAGCTGACCGATTAAAATAGCCATCATGATTACTATTAATATGAAAGGGGATAGCAGCATGAATAATGTCATGCCACTAAAATTGAAAAAATCAAACATTATTCGTCATCTTTTTCAAGCATTTTCTTATCAGTTGGGGGATGAGGGTCAAGCTCTTCGACTCCAGCATCTGGCGCCACGCCTAAACCATCGTTGATGAGTGAAGCTTCTTTTTCGTCCCTTATTTCTGAATCTTGATTTAAATACTCTTTATCTGTCTCAAGTCCAGCGTAATGTTCTTTAGTCATTATAATCATTTCCTTTCAATTTGTAGGATAAAAAGTACTTTCAATTTACCCTTTAAATGTAGAGTAAAACGCTTGATTGTTACGTTTATTTGACAATCTCTCAATAAAATTATAGAACTTGAAAGGAAACTGTAACATGTATTGTAATTTGTATATGTCATAATAGAGATATTAATAAAGACCTGGAGGATATTGATATGAGAAAGAAGGTTTACGCATTAACGGCAACAGCTGGTGCATGTGCACTCTATTCATATACGGCAGATGCAAGTGAGTATACTGTCAAACCGAATGATTCATTATGGCAGATTGCAATGCAGTACAATACATCTGTGACCGAACTTAAAACATTAAATAACTTGTCATCAAACCTGATTTTTGTAAATCAGAAATTACAGTTACCTGGAACAACTGGAATGTCTAGTTCAACTACAGTACGTACACCTACAAACACTACATCGACTCAGATAAGTGGTTACCATACTGTACAGGCAGGAGAGAGTCTTTCTGTTATTGCTGCTAAGTATGGCACAACATACACTAATATTATGCGCCTTAATAACTTGAATTCATATTTGATTTTCCCAGGTCAGAGATTAAAAGTTAGTGGTACATCAATAACGCAGTCTCCTGCAAGTGTACCGTCACGAACGACTACACCGGTTATTTCTTCAGCACCGACAGGAAAATATACAGTTAAATCTGGTGATAGCCTATCATTGATAGGGAGCATGTTTAAAGTATCTGTAGCAGATTTGCAACGCTGGAATGGTCTTAATTCTTACTTGATTTTTCCGAATCAGCAATTAATTGTATCAGGAGGTACAGCTACAACTTCTACACCGGTAACGCAGACACCTGTTCCTGTTCAGAATACAGTAGTAACGACAGGACCGGTTTTTAATCATCCGAACTTATATGATTATGGACAATGTACATGGCATGTGTTCAATCGTCGTGCGGCAATTGGTAAAGGTATTTCGACGTACTGGTGGAATGCGAATAACTGGGCAAATGGCGCGCGTAATGACGGTTATGTCGTCGATCATACACCAGCTGTCGGTGCTATTGCACAGACGACAATGGGGCCTTTAGGACACGTTGCATTTGTAGAGCGTGTTAATCCAGACGGCACTATCCTTGTGTCAGAGATGAATTATCTTACGGTTCCGACAGTAGTTGGATATAGAACACTTAATGCTTACCAGATGAGTCAGTATGTCTTTATCCATTAAGTCATTAAAAAAGGCGTTGTTTCAACTATGAAACAACGCTTTTTCTATAGACCTATTTTTTTAACTAGGCGATCCAGCAAATCATCTACAAGTTCATAGAGTAACTGTCTGATTTTTTCAACGACATCTACCTCTTTCTGACGTTCAGCTTCTGTAGAGTTGAACCCTTCACCGTCTTCATTGACAAAGCCGTCGAGAGACCAGATTTTTAAACTTTTAGTTCGGGCCTGACGTTCAGCTTCTTTCAGTTCAGTCAGATGATCTTTTTGCTGATAAATATAACCGACACGAGCGTATCCTTCTCTAACTAATATTTCATTAACCATCTTATCATCACAGTAAAGATAAACGAGCTCTCGCTTATAACGATCATAGCGACCTTTTGAATCATGTTCTATAATCAGATTGCAACTTGAAACAAGTGATTTAGTAAAGTCGGCCGCTTCCAGGCTGTAAGGCTGGACAGGCGTATTTGGTTTTTTAGATTCTGGTGTATCGACCAGTAGAAGTCTGACCGTTTTCTTTCGTCCGCTTTGTTTAACGGAAAGTGTGTCACCATCGATTACACGATCAAGTGTAACGGGTGTTCGCTCTGCAGCAGATGTGGATTGTGGTAAGAGTAACATGAGTAGGCAAGTACTGATTAAAAATTTCATGTCGTCCTCCTTAAATAGATATTATAATATTATAGCATTATGTTAGAATAACATCGAGGTGTCAATATGAAATGGCGTGGAATCGGTTTATGTCTGCTCATTGCTTCAATAGCAGCCATTATAGGTCATTATATACCTGTTATGGGGGCGGCAGTATGCAGTATTATATTAGGTATGTTTATACGTCCTTTCATCGATATGAACAGAGCAGCACCCGGTATCAAGCTCTGTTCTAAGAAAGTGTTGCAGTGGGCCATCATAGTGATGGGTTTTACCTTGAATTTTCGAGCAGTTGCAGAACTAGGATGGTCTTCCCTGCCCCTTACTGTTGTTACGATAACGGTAGCATTGCTGGCCGGATACATCATTGGGTGTATGATGCATATTCATGATAAAATCCGTACATTAATTTCTGTCGGCACAGCTATTTGCGGTGGATCAGCTATTGCAGCGGTCAGTCCAGTGATAGAAGCAGATGATGAAGAAGTAGCATATGCAATCTCAACCATTTTTCTCTTTAATATCATTGCAGTGTTTACCTTTCCGGTTATAGGTCATATGATGAATATGGATCAGACGATATTTGGTTATTTTGCAGGAACAGCTATCAATGATACGAGTAGTGTTGTTGCAGCTGGTTATACATATGGCACAGTAGCAGGGGATACAGGGACTATCGTTAAATTGCTGAGAGCGCTGATGATAGTTCCCCTTTGTTTAATAATTGTCTGGCTGAATAGAAGTCAGGTCTCAGTTAAACGCATTTTTCCATGGTTTATTCTTTATTTTTGTGCTGCCAGCATTTTTGCAACGCTAATACCGATTCCTGAGGTTGTGCTGATTGCAATTAAGAAAATATCTGTTTTTATGATAGCAGTAGCAATGAGTGCGATTGGATTATCAGTCGACTTAAAACAGTTCAGACAATTAGGTTATAAACCTGTCATACTAGGTGCACTATTATGGCTGCTCGTGACAAGTATAAGTCTAATTATTCTTCATTTTAAGTAGGTGAAAGATATTGAAGGAAAAAACAATATTTACATTATTATTATCAATGATTGCTTTACTCTTACAGAAAAATAAAGCGGAATAACAGGGAGGGATATAGACTATGAAATATTTCTGGTTAAATTGCGGATACAATCGTTTTAACCATTTTGAAGACTTGATGGGGCAGGTATCTGTCTTTGATTCATCTGTTCACTTCAATCCATCAGAAGGATATGCCGCATTTAAACGTGCTGAAGTGGGCGACAAAGTTATCTTCTATCAGGTACAGAATAAGATCGGTCTGCTTGGAGCGGGTACAGTCATCAAATATGAAGAACCGAAACGCGGGCAGATTAAAATCCATTTTAAATATGAAGAAAAATTGCTTCCACTGGATAAGGAATATCTGGAACGCAGTGAGCAACTTAAGATTTCATTATTTAGAATGAAAGAACAGCTGCTTAATCAGATCAGTGAGGATGATTATGAATTCATTATGTCGCTAGGCAGAGGTGAGGAGAAAATCAACCGCTATTTCCTGATGAAAGAGATGGAGGATTTTAAGGAAAACGAAAGTTATACGATATATGTAAAGACAGTTAACGGTATTGAGCGTAAAGGTTTCAAACATTATACAGAGATGCAGGAAGGTGATAAAGTCATTATCTACCGCACTGCACCTGAACGAGGCATTTATGGAACAGCTACAATCGAACAGCCGTTGCATAAAGAGCCTATCATTATGGGAAGAACGGATACGACGGCTATTACACTTAAATATGACGGAGATATTCAAGCTCGAACAATTTACGATTTAGACCGTGAACCTATGCTGAGAGCACAGTACTTTGTGGATGAAAACTGGAATGAGTCGGTAACAGAACTTACAAAAATTCAGTATGAAGCCATGCTCAATCCAACAGAAGCGGAAGAAAGTCCTGCCATCACTTCATACGCGGAACAGCTGGCTAAAGCTGCACCGAAAAAAAGTACCGTGATGACATATATAGCAGGACAGTCGAAAAAAAGAGACTATAAGCTTCCTGCTAAACTTCTACATATTGTCATCAATAGTCACTATACACCACAGATACTGGATTTACTACAATTGAGTCAGGATACTAAGCATGCAGTTGCTGATCAGGACTGGACACAAGGTACACTATACGGCCAATGTATTAAAGAAAATGAGATAGTTACTCCTAAAGAAGGCTTAGTGACTGCAGCATTATCACGAGGACAATCAGTAATCATTGAAGATATTGAACAGATAGCAGTCAGACATTTCAAGCCATTGCTTCATGCTGCTGCAGGTAAAACAATTGAACTGGGTATCAATGAGACCACGTTAGGTAAAGAAAATGCAACCTATAATCTCTTTGACGACTTCAAATTAGTAGGTGTGACGCAGATGTCACTCGATGATTTAAAAATACATTTTCCGGAAGACATGCACGCATATATTAAGATATATCAAATGAAATAATATTAACCCCACTATTTGATAATAGTGAGGGGTTAATATTTGCTATACATACAATATGTATTTTTTTAATTATGAAATGTTAAATAAAAATAATAAAATAAATATAATGTTAACAAATAGTTTTCAATTTTATAAACTGGATAAAAAAATTTTATAAAATATATTATGAATAAAAATAAATTATTAAAAAAATAAAAAAGCATATTAATTATTTAATAATCAAATATATTTTCAGTGTGTTACAATTATTAACAGCATTGACGTGGA
>NZ_SCWE01000057.1 GCF_004359505.1 Macrococcus hajekii | reverse complement strand
TATCACTCTTCTCAATATTCTCTGAACGGACGTAGAAAGGATATTTTCCGTTAACTGATTTATCTTTTGTATTTCCCTTACCTGTCGAGACTTCACACATGTCTTCAACCTTACGCTGTTCCCAAGCGGGTGCGTTTTCGAACTCTTTGAACCGTCTTTTTGGTATATTTTCGTTTTTTTCGCTCATTTATTTCACCACTAACTGCGACATCAACTCTTTTAATGATTTTTCTGCCGCT
>NZ_SCWE01000056.1 GCF_004359505.1 Macrococcus hajekii | reverse complement strand
ACGATCACAAATCCAGATGGTACGACAACAACAACAGTCATCAAAGACGGAGTAGACGGTAAGTCACCAACGGCGACAGTAGTCGACAACGGCGACGGCACGCATACAGTGACGATCACGAATCCGGATGGCACGACAACAACAACAGTGATCAAAGATGGTGCGGACGGCGAATCACCAACGGCGACAGTAGTCGACAACGGCGACGGCACGCACACAGTGACGATCACAAATCCAGACGGCACAACAACGA
>NZ_SCWE01000055.1 GCF_004359505.1 Macrococcus hajekii | reverse complement strand
TCAAAGATGGTGCGGACGGCGAATCACCAACGGCGACAGTAGTCGACAACGGCGACGGCACGCACACAGTGACGATCACAAATCCAGACGGCACAACAACGACAACAGTCATCAAAGACGGTGTTGACGGAGTAGACGGTAAAGATGGCGTATCACCAACGGCGACAGTAGTCGACAATGGAGACGGTACACACACAGTAACGATCACGAATCCAGATGGCACGACAACAACAACAGTGATCAAAGATGGTGCGG
>NZ_SCWE01000054.1 GCF_004359505.1 Macrococcus hajekii | reverse complement strand
TGTCGCCGTTGGTGATTCGCCGTCCGCACCATCTTTGATCACTGTTGTTGTTGTCGTGCCATCTGGATTCGTGATCGTCACTGTGTGTGTACCGTCTCCATTGTCGACTACTGTCGCCGTTGGTGATACACCATCTTTACCGTCTACTCCGTCAACACCATCTTTGATGACTGTCGTCGTTGTTGTGCCGTCTGGATTTGTGATCGTCACTGTGTGCGTGCCGTCGCCGTTGTCGACTACTGTCGCCGTTGGTGAT
>NZ_SCWE01000053.1 GCF_004359505.1 Macrococcus hajekii | reverse complement strand
GCAGCCACAAGTTCATCTGAAGTTAAAGTGTCATAATCCAGATTCATTGTTTCAAGATTCGCTGCTGCTTCTTCTTGTGTGACACCTGTATTATCTACTAAGTAATCAGTCAAGACTTGTTGTTTTTCTTCTGTTGTTGTTTTTGTATTTAAGTCAGCAATAGTTGCATCTACAGTTTCTGTTGTCGGTTCAACGATTGGTGTTGTTTCACTTGTTGAAGATTCGCTTGTTGTTTCTGAAGTTGGATTTTCAGTTGTTCC
>NZ_SCWE01000052.1 GCF_004359505.1 Macrococcus hajekii | reverse complement strand
TCGACAATGGAGACGGTACACACACAGTGACGATCACGAATCCAGATGGCACGACAACAACAACAGTGATCAAAGATGGTGCGGACGGCGAATCACCAACGGCGACAGTAGTCGACAATGGAGACGGTACACACACAGTAACGATCACAAATCCAGATGGTACGACAACAACAACAGTCATCAAAGACGGAGTAGACGGTAAGTCACCAACGGCGACAGTAGTCGACAACGGCGACGGCACGCATACAGTGACGATCACGAATCCGG
>NZ_SCWE01000051.1 GCF_004359505.1 Macrococcus hajekii | reverse complement strand
TGTCGCCGTTGGTGATTCGCCGTCCGCACCATCTTTGATCACTGTTGTTGTTGTCGTGCCATCTGGATTCGTGATCGTCACTGTGTGTGTACCGTCTCCATTGTCGACTACTGTCGCCGTTGGTGATTCGCCATCTTTGATCACTGTTGTCGTTGTTGTGCCGTCTGGATTTGTGATCGTCACTGTGTGCGTGCCGTCGCCGTTGTCGACTACTGTCGCCGTTGGTGATTCGCCGTCCGCACCATCTTTGATCACTGTTGTTGTTGTCGTGCCAT
>NZ_SCWE01000050.1 GCF_004359505.1 Macrococcus hajekii | reverse complement strand
TCACAAATCCAGACGGCACGACAACGACAACAGTCATCAAAGATGGTGTTGACGGAGTAGACGGTAAAGATGGCGAATCACCAACGGCGACAGTAGTCGACAATGGAGACGGTACACACACAGTGACAATCACAAATCCAGATGGCACAGTAACAACAACAGTGATCAAAGATGGTGCGGACGGCGAATCACCAACGGCGACAGTAGTCGACAACGGCGACGGCACGCACACAGTGACGATCACAAATCCAGACGGCACAACAACGACGACAGTCATC
>NZ_SCWE01000049.1 GCF_004359505.1 Macrococcus hajekii | reverse complement strand
CCGCACCATCTTTGATCACTGTTGTTGTTGTCGTGCCATCTGGATTCGTGATCGTCACTGTGTGTGTACCGTCTCCATTGTCGACTACTGTCGCCGTTGGTGATACGCCATCTTTACCGTCTACTCCATCAACACCGTCTTTGATGACTGTTGTCGTTGTTGTGCCGTCTGGATTTGTGATCGTCACTGTGTGCGTGCCGTCGCCGTTGTCGACTACTGTCGCCGTTGGTGATTCGCCGTCCGCACCATCTTTGATCACTGTTGTTGTTGTCGTGCCATC
>NZ_SCWE01000048.1 GCF_004359505.1 Macrococcus hajekii | reverse complement strand
TGTCGCCGTTGGTGATTCGCCGTCCGCACCATCTTTGATCACTGTTGTTGTTGTCGTGCCATCTGGATTCGTGATCGTCACTGTATGCGTGCCGTCGCCGTTGTCGACTACTGTCGCCGTTGGTGATTCGCCATCTTTGATCACTGTTGTTGTTGTCGTACCATCTGGATTTGTGATCGTCACTGTATGCGTGCCGTCTCCATTGTCGACTACTGTCGCCGTTGGTGATTCGCCGTCCGCACCATCTTTGATCACTGTTGTTGTTGTCGTGCCATCTGGATTCGTGA
>NZ_SCWE01000004.1 GCF_004359505.1 Macrococcus hajekii | reverse complement strand
GTGGAGCTGACGGATACTAATCGATCGAAGACTTAATCAATTTTAAGATTTTTTAGCTCGGTGAGCTTGGAATCGATTTTTCTTACTTATCTAGTTTTGAGAGTATAATTCTCAATTTGTCTGGTGATGATGGCAGAGAGGTCACACCTGTTCCCATACCGAACACAGAAGTTAAGCTCTCTAGCGCCGATGGTAGTTGGACTTACGTTCCGCGAGAGTAGGACGTTGCCGGGCAATTTAAAAATGGATGCGATGAGCCGCACTCGGGGACCTGTTAGGTCTCTTTTTTTGTGCTTATTTTTAGTATAATAATTTTAAACTGGTACAATAGAATGTATTGAAGAAGGTGTTAAAATGAAGATAACTATAAATGCTTTACAAGAGATGGAGGAACTGGCACAAAAGCTAGCGATCAATGCTGAGCCCAATGATGTAATTCTGCTGAAAGGTGATTTAGGCGCAGGAAAGACAACATTCAGTCAATTTTTTGGTAAAGCACTGGGTGTAGAACGAAATATAAATTCACCGACATTTAATATTATTAAATCTTATCAAGGACGTTTACCTTTTCATCATATGGATTGCTATCGCTTAGAGGAGGATGGTGAGGACCTGGGATTTGATGACTATTTTTATGGAGAAGGGGTCACTTTAATTGAATGGCCGCAGATGATTGAAGACTTTCTGCCTGATACATACCTTGTTATAGATATTAGTTATGTAAGTCCGACGAGCCGTGAGGTTACCCTTGAAGCGAATGGAATAAGATATGAACGGGTATTGGAGGAACTGGTATGATACTGCTTAACATTGATACAGCAAATCAACCGCTGTCTGTAAGTGTGACAGATGATGTTGAAGTACTTGCTGAATTTAATAGCGCGAAAAAAATAAATCACTCTGTTACATTAATGCCGATGATTGAAAAAATACTGCAGCACGCCGATCTTGATACTGAGGCACTTGAAGGCATCACAGTCAGCTCAGGACCCGGTTCTTATACAGGGCTCAGAATTGGTGTTACGGTAGCCAAGACATTGGCATATACACTGGGCATACCTCTTTATAGTGTGTCATCATTAAAAGTTCTTGCGGCAACCGCTCGTATGGACGAAATCCTGCTCGTCCCTGTTATCGATGCAAGAAGAAAGGCTGTTTACAGCGGAATCTATCGATTTAAAGGTAGACATATTGAACAGATTGAACAAGACCGATATATGACGATTGAAGAGCTTAATGACTATTTGAAACAACAGCATATGCCTTATTTATTCATTGGTATGGATGCTGTGAAACTTGAAGAGGATTTAAAAGGTCCAGTATTTTACTGTATACCGAGAAGTTCTGAAATGAGACACATAGTTGATTTTAACCAGCCGGAGGATATTCACCGGTTTGAGCCGACTTATTTAAGAATGACGGAGGCGGAACGTAATTGGCTGAAACAACAGGACTAACGATTAGAAAAATGACAACTGATGATGTACCAGCAGTTTACAAAATAGAGCAAGTCAGCTTTCCATCGGGTTCATGGACCATTGATGCTTTTTATCATGAACTGGAGAAGAATGAGTTCGCGCACTATTTTGTAGTGGAGGACGGGGCCGAAGTTATAGGCTATTTAGGTATGTGGATTGTCATTGATCAGGCGCAGATTACCACATTAGCAATTCGAGAAGATAAGCGTGGGCTCGGGCTATCTAAAGTATTGATGGAGTATATTATGAACTACGCACGCCTGACATGTGAAATGATGAGTCTTGAAGTAAGGGAAGAGAACGCATCTGCAAGAGGACTGTATGAACGAATGGGGTTCTCATATGGAGGTGTCCGACGAGACTATTACGGTGCAGGTCAGGATGCAAAAGTGATGTGGGTGAGGTTAAGAAATGAATGATATAACGATATTAGCAGTTGAAACGAGTTGTGATGAAACAGCAGTCAGTATAGTAAGGAATGGGCGCGAGGTTTTAAGTAACAGTGTGAACAGTCAGATTGAATCGCACAAACGCTTCGGAGGCGTGGTTCCTGAAGTAGCCAGCCGTCACCATGTTGAAAATATAACGACAGTAATTGACAATGCATTGATGGAAGCTGATGTATCTATGAAGGAAATCGATGCGATCGCTGTAACAGAAGGTCCTGGTTTAATAGGTGCACTGCTGGTTGGCATTAATGCAGCTAAGGCCCTTGCACTAAGTCACCATAAACCGCTGATTCCTGTTCATCATATAGCAGGCCATATATACGCCAATCATATTATAGAACCATTAAAATTCCCATTACTGGCATTGATTGTTTCAGGTGGTCATACTGAACTGGTTATTATGAAGAATCATCTTCAGTTTGAGGTAATCGGTGAAACAAGGGATGACGCAGTGGGAGAGGCTTATGATAAAGTAGCGCGCACGATTCATCTGCCTTATCCAGGTGGTCCTCATGTAGATCGATTGGCCGCAGAAGGACAGGATAACTTAAAGTTTCCACGTCCGATATTAGACGGCTATGACTTTAGCTTCAGTGGATTAAAAAGTGCTGTTATCAATACGTTGCATAACAAACAGCAAAAAGGTGAAGACATCGTGCCGGAAGATGTAGCGGCAAGTTTTCAGGCAAGTGTGGTCGATGTCCTGTCACAGAAAACATTTGAAGCCCTCGAACACTACAAAATCAAGGAGCTAATCGTCTGTGGAGGTGTAGCGGCTAATAATGGATTACGTACGCGTCTTACTCAGATGTGTAAGGACAGCAATATTAATCTTCATATACCGCCTCTCCATCTCTGCACTGATAATGCAGCCATGATAGGAGCAGCTGCTTATTTTTATTATATGAATAATGTAAGGGCAGAACTTAATTTGAATGGAAAAAGCACGCTTGATTTATAAAATCAAACGTGCTTTTTTTATACGAACATACGTACTTGTACACAAGTTGTTAACTGTTTGTGGATAACTTTTTGTCTATAAGCGAAATTACACGAAAATAAACATCAGAAATCACTGTAAAACTGTGTATAAGTCTAATAACTCTGTGGATTACTGTTAAAACGCCATTTTTATGTGAATAAAGGTGTGGATAATAAAAAGAGGCAGATTAATCTGCTTCTTCAAGTTCTGCCCATTCTTCCATAGCCCTTTCAATCATCTGCTGATACTTAACCATCTCCTGGTGAAGTTCATAGCTTTTCATTGAATCATTGAAGGTATCAGGCTGTGTCAGAGCAAGTTCTATTTCTTTAATGCGATTTTCATATATCTCGATGTTCTCTTCAAGCTGAGCCAGTGCTCTTTCAATTTTTCGACGTTCTTTTCGCCGCGCTTTGTTATCTGCATAATTAGAGGTTTGAGGCTTCTCTTCTACCTTATCAACTTTATCGAACGATTCATGCGCTGCGCGTTCTTCTTCTTTTTCAATGAAGTAGTTGTAGTCTCCCAGAAAAAGGTGAGCACCATCAGTTGTAACATTCAGTACTTTAGTAGCAATTTGATTGATGAAGAAGCGGTCATGTGAAACGAATAGGATAGTCCCAGGATAAGTCATAAGAGCTTGCTCGAGTATTTCTTTTGCATCAATATCCAGGTGGTTGGTCGGTTCGTCTAAAATAAGCAGATTATTGTTCTCAAGGCTGAGTTTGGCAAGCTGCAAGCGTGCTTTCTCTCCACCTGACAAATCATTAATCATTTTTTTGACATCGTCCTGGACGAAAAGAAAACGACCCAGGACTGAACGGATATCTTTTTCAGCCATATGAGGATAGTATTGCCAGAGTTCTTCCAGTACAGTATTAGATGATTTGAATTCAGCCTGTTTTTGATCATAATAACCGATTGAAACATTAGCACCATATCTAATTTCTCCATCTAATGCTGCTAGTTTCTTTGCTATCGTTTTAATTAGAGTCGTTTTCCCAATACCATTAGGACCTATAACTGCGATGGCATCCTGTTTTTTAACGTCAAATGTAATAGGAGAAGTGATAGGTTCGCTGTAGCCGACTTCAAGGTTCTTAACGTCCAGTACATCATTACCTGACTCGCGGTCGATGTGGAACTGAAGATTTACAGAGTGGTCATCTAGCTTAGGCGGCTCAATACGTGTCATCTTCTCAAGAATTTTACGTCTGCTTTTTGCCATGCCTGAAGTAGAGGCACGGGTGATGTTTTTTTGGACAAATGTTTCCAGTCGGTTAATTTCAGCCTGCTGTCTTTCATATTCAGCTGACATTTTATCGTAGAAAGCATCGCGAAGTTCGATGAATTTAGAATAATTACCAACATAACGCGTCACACGTCCAAGCGCTACATCATAAACAGTGTTGACGACTTTATCGAGGAAATAACGGTCATGGGAAATAACGACGATTGCGCCTTGATAAGTCGTTAAATAATTTTCCAGCCATGCCGTTGTCTCCATATCCAGATGGTTGGTCGGCTCATCCAGCATAAGCAGGTCTGGCTCACGTATTAGCATTTCTGCTAATGCGAGACGTGTTTTCTGACCACCGGAAAAGTAATCGATTTTTTGGTGAAAATCGTCAGGTGAGAAGTTAAGACCTGTCAGAATCATTTTTATTTTTTGCTCATACTGGTAACCGCCAGCATTTTCAAATTGAAGCTGCAGTTTTTCGAATTCTGAGAGTTTCTGTTCATATGCGGGAGTTCCTGCCTGATCACTTTCTTCAGCGAGATAGGTCGTAATACCTGTCAGTTTCTTCTGCATATCAATCAAATGACTGAATGGCTTTAACATTGCCTCATAGACAGTACCTTCAGCATCCAGTGTCATCTGCTGCGTTAAGTAACCGATGTTGATATTTTTAGCACGCATTAAATGACCGCTGTCATAGCCGTCAGCACCGGCCAGTATTTTCATCAATGTTGTCTTACCTGCACCGTTACGTCCGACGATGGCAATACGATCATGCGTTTTAATTTCTATTTTGACATCGGTGAAGATATCTTCTTCACCAAATGATTTATTCAGCTGACTTGCCTGTAGTAAAATCAATTTGCTCACCTCATCTATATTCTACCCGATTGCAGAGAGACTTTGTAGATAACGATAAAATTTCACATAGTCAGCTTGCATTTAACATGTTATAATTTATCTACTGTGAAAAAGGTCACAATTAATAGAAGAAGGTGAACAGCGTGCCCAAAACGGATGCCAAAATTCCTAAAGCGACTTTAAAACGTCTGCCCCTTTATTACCGTTTCGTCAATACATTACATAGTGGAAATGTAGACCGAATTTCTTCAAAAGAACTCAGTGAAGGTCTGAAAATAGATTCTGCGACTATCAGAAGAGACTTTTCCTACTTTGGTGAACTAGGTAAAAAAGGTTACGGCTATAATGTCAGCTACTTACTTAATTTCTTCAAGACAACACTTCAGCAAGATGCTATTACAAAAGTGGCGATTATCGGCATCGGTAATTTAGGACGAGCGTTGGTCAATTATAACTTTTCCATTAGTGACCGCATGCAGATAGAAGCTGCATTCGACGTTGCATCGCAAGTGGTCGGAGAGAAAATCGGTGATATCTATATCGAACATATGGATCAGTTTGAAAAAATCGTTGAAGAGATGGGCATTGAAGTGGCCATTCTGACGGTTCCGGGTAAAATTGCACAGACATCAGCAAATAGAGTGACAAAAGCCGGAATAAAAGGTATATTAAACTTTACACCGGAACGTTTAAATGTTCCCTCAGATGTCCAGGTACACCATATAGATTTAGGTGTAGAACTCCAGTCACTTATCTTTTTTATGAAAAATCATTAGGAGGAATTATATATGCTGTTTATTAATACGCTCGGACTTGCGTCACCTGCTATTTTACTTTTCCTCGGTGTTGTTGCACTGATTATCTTTGGACCTAAGAAACTGCCTGAATTCGGGCGCGCGATGGGATCATCATTAAAAGAATTCAAAGATGCGACTGATGGCATCATGAAAGATCATGATAAGAATGACGATGTACGTAAATAAGTAATGAATGAAGCGACAGTCACTGTCGCTTTTGTTATGAGGAAGGAGCTGCCTTCAGATGAATAAAGACGAATTGACGATTGTAGAACATCTGGATGAACTCAGAAAAAGACTGATGATTGTTGCTTATTTTCTAATGGGCGGTATCATGGTGGGCTTTTATTTCGGTAAACCAGTGACACGTTTTCTGACAAAAGATGACGTATCTAAAGAAATCACGCTTCATTATTTCAAAGTGACAGATCCTCTGTCTATTTATATCAGTGTCATCATGTTAATAGCGGTACTCTTAATTTCTCCAGTCATTCTCTATCAGCTGTGGGCATTTATATCACCTGGTCTGCATCCACAGGAAAGACGAGCGACATTAAGTTATATTCCAGTCAGCTTCATCCTATTTCTGACAGGACTTGCTTTCAGTTATCTCGTCATATTCCCGTATATGATTCACTTCACAATTGGGCTGGCCAATGAAATGGGTGTCAAACAGATTATTGGCGTCAGAGAATACTTTAATGAGCTGCTTAAGTTTACAATTCCATTCGGTTTTGTCTTCCAGTTGCCGATACTGCTTCTTTTTCTGACACGACTCGGCATTGTGACACCGACATTTCTTAAAAAGAATCGTAAATATGCTTACTTTTTATTGATGGTAGTCGCAGCAATTATTGCACCACCTGATGTGATGACCTATGTTATTTTTGTATTGCCAATGGTTGTACTCTATGAAATGAGTATTCAAATCAGCCATATTGGTTACCGGATGTATTTAAAAGGTGAACAGAAAAGAATTGAAGAAGAACTGAAGTAATATAAAACCATCTTGATAAGAGATGGTTTTTATATAGGAGTGAAGACATGAAGAATATTCATGATATTGCACAAATGGCAGGGGTCTCCAAGAGTACAGTGTCACGGTACTTGAACGGGGGTTCAATCAGTGAGAAGACACGGCTGAAAATTGATCGTATCGTTGAGGAAACAGGCTACAAACCGAATCAGTTCGCTCAGAGTCTGAAGGCGAAGCATACTCAGATGATGGGCGTTATTATACCGCGTCTCAGTTCATTCGCTTCCAGTGAGACATTAAATGGTATTGAGACGTATTTAAGAGAAAAAGATTATCAGACCATTATCGTCAATACAGATTTATCCCGGGAGCGGGAAATCCAGGCGCTCTATACACTTGCCAAAAATAAAGTAGACGGTATACTGCTTTTTGCGACGGAGCTGACGGAAGCTCATGTGGCAGCGATTGAAATTATTGATGTTCCTGTTATTTTAATCGGACAATCACATCAAGGTATTCATGCGATTGTTCAGAATGATTATGAAGCAGGAAAAACGGTGGGGCAGTACCTTGGCCATAGAGGATTTAGTCATATCGCTTATCTAGGTGTATCCACAGCTGATAAGGCAGTCGGTATTCATAGAAAGAATGGTGTGGTGGATGGCCTGGCGATGCACGGAGTCAGACCTGATATTTATGAAACGACTTTTAAGCTGCAGGATGCTCATCTGCATGCAAAAGAACTGGTGAACCGATATGAAGCGGTGATCTGTGCAACAGATAATATTGCTCTAGGTACATTAAAAGCTGCATATGATAAAGAATTGAATGTGCCATCTGATCTTTCGATTATAGGATTTGGAGGCTATGATACCACTTCAATCGTCACACCGATGATTACCACTATTCAGTTCCCTTATCAGCAGACAGGGAGACTCGCCGCTGAAAGTATTCTTAAGCTCATTAATCATCAGACAATAGCACCATTACAGAGAATGTCTTTCAGTTTGCTGGAAAAAGAAAGCGTTGACAATAAAAATAATAAAGAGTAAAATGCTTGTTAAGAAAGCGTTTTATTTTTTTATCTTTAAATGGAACCGGTACCAAAAAGGAGAATCAGCAATGGAATGGACGAGAGAACAAAGATACACTAAGCTTGATCAAATGTCTGAAGAAAATTATCAGTCGCTCCTTGACGCGACTGCCCAATCTAAATGGAGACAGCATTATCACATCCAGCCGCCAACAGGTCTACTGAATGACCCGAACGGTTTTGTCTTTCATGAGGGGCAGTATCATCTGTTCTATCAGTGGTTCCCCTTAGGACCCGTCCACGGTATTAAGTACTGGTATCATCTGACTTCAACTGATCTTGTTACATTCAACGAACTAGGTCCAGCTATTCTGCCGGACACTTTATGGGACTCTCATGGTGCCTATAGTGGTTCTGGTATCGTCGTAAATAATGAAGTGAAACTCATGTACACAGGCAATCATCGCACACAAGACTGGCAGCGAGTGCCTTATCAGCTGGTGGCCACTCTAAAAGGAAATCAGGTTTCAAAGCAACCTGTTATTGAAGGACCGGAAGCAGGATATACCGAACACTTCAGAGATCCTAAAGTCTGGTATGAGCAAGGTATGTATTACGCGGTAATAGGAGCACAGCGTGATAATATGACAGGGACTATCGTTGTCTATCAGTCACCTGATTTTCAGCACTGGACCTTCACAGGTGAACTGGCGACAGATTATGAGGATTTCGGCTATATGTGGGAATGTCCGGATTACTTTGAACTGGATGGTCAGGATATTGTACTGTTCTGCCCGCAAGGTATCGAGCCTGCAGGTGATGCATTCAATAACATTTATCAGTCAGGCTATTTGATGGGACATCTGGATAAGGAGAACTTTAACTTTTCACATGACCATTTTATTGAACTGGATAACGGATTTGATTTCTATGCACCACAGACGACTCTAGGACCACAAGGTGAACGGATTTTAATTGGCTGGATGGGGCTGCCAGACACAGACTATCCAACTGATAATGAAAACTGGGCTCATTGTCTGACACTGCCTCGCGTACTGAGCGTGGAGAATCATAAGCTGATGCAACGTCCGCTACCTGCTCTTACACAACTGCGCGGCACCGTTGAAACTGCTGAAGGATATGCGATGAAACACAATGTTAAACTGCATCCGTACGAAGGTGACTGCTATGAACTGATTGTTGACGTCCTTGAAAATGAGTCGACTGAGTTTTATATCGAACTACGTGTCTCTAAAAAAGAATCTACACGTCTGATCTACAATCAGGCTGACAAATGTTTTACGTTAGATCTCTTCGACAGCGGAAAATTAGGACAAAGTCTTAAGTCCTATACACGCTCAGTAATACTTGAAGCAGACTTAAAAAAGATGCAGATCTTTGTTGACGAATCAAGTATTGAAATTTTTCTGAATGATGGTGAAAAAGTGATGACATCACGAATTTTCCCTGGAGAAGATGCGAGAGGAATCAGAACATCAACAGAATCGGGACAAGTTTATTTCAGATTTACTAAATACGATTTAAAGGAGCGACCTCATGGCTAAACTCTATGCAATCGGTGAAGCATTGATTGACTTTATTCCACATACAAAAGGCGTGGCACTTAAAGAGGTAACTGACTTTGAAACACAGGTCGGCGGTGCACCTGCCAATGTGGCAAGCTGTGTCGCAAAGTTAGGAAAAGAATCCGTAATGCTGACACAGCTAGGACAGGATGCATTTGGCGAGCTGATTGTTGACACGCTGGAGGAGACAGGTGTTGATACGTCTCATATCACTCGTACGGACGAAGCAAATACAGCGCTCGCCTTTGTCAGTCTGACCGCAGAAGGTGAACGGGATTTCGCATTCTACCGTAAGCCGTCAGCAGACATGCTGATGACAGCAGAAGCAGTTCAGGATATACCGTTCACCCGCAATGATATTCTTCATTTCTGTTCAGTGGCCCTCGTGCCATCAGCAATGAAAGAGGCGCATATCGCAGCGATAGAGCGTATGACGACTGCAGGTGGCACTATTATTTTCGATCCGAATTTACGACTACCACTCTGGCCTTCACATGCAGCACTGAATGAGACCGTAAAAGAATTTATGCCAAAAGCTCATATTCTTAAAATTTCAGATGAAGAACTATCTTTTATCACCGGGTCATCAGATCCAGCTGTGATCAGCACATTGTTTACAGGACTGACTGAGGTCGTTATCTATACAGAAGGTGCTAAAGGGGCTTCAATTTATACGAAACAAGGAAAAATCGCGAGTCATGCAGGTTATCAAGTACAGGTTGAGGATACGACGGGTGCAGGTGATGCATTTATCGGATCGGTCATCTATCAACTATTAGATAAACGGACAGTTGAAACATTGATTCAAGAAGCGGATGATATTCTGGCGTTCAGCAATGCAGTCGGTGCATTGACGACGACAAAGAAAGGGGCTATTCATAGCCTGCCTGATTTCAATGATATTAAAAAAATAAAGGGGGAATAGTAATGGCTAAAACAGATCAGCAGATTGCTCGCGAAGTTATTGATGCAATAGGAGGGCAGGACAATGTCTCATCTATTGCACATTGTGCGACGCGCCTGCGTATCATGGTGCATGATAAAGAACAAATTGATCAGGAGAAAGTAGAAGAGATTGAAAAAGTAAAAGGTGCTTTCTTTAACTCGGGTCAATATCAGATTATTTTTGGAACAGGTACTGTCAATAAAATCTACGAAGCAGTGACAGGACTTGGCGTAACAGCTAAATCAAAAGAAAAAGTTAAAACGGAATCTGTTAAACAAGGGAACGCGTTCCAACGTGCTATACGTATTTTCGGCGATGTCTTCGTACCGATCATTCCGGTATTGGTAGCGACAGGTCTCTTCATGGGACTGCGTGGCGTTATTATGAACGAACAGATTTTAGCCTGGTTAGGCATGACAGCTGAGGACATCTCTCCTAACTTTATTCTATTCACACAAGTATTGACAGATACAGCATTCGCTTTCCTGCCGGCACTCGTTGCATGGAGTGCATTTAAAGTTTTTGGAGGGAGTCCGATACTCGGTATTGTACTTGGCCTTATGCTCGTTAATCCGGCGCTTCCTAATGCATATGCGGTAGGAGATGGTTCAGCAGAAGCGCTTAAATTCTTCGGCTTAATTCCAGTTGTCGGTTATCAAGGGTCTGTTCTGCCTGCCTTCTTCGTCGGTCTGATCGGTGCAAAACTTGAGCGTGCACTGCGTAAAAGAATTCCAGATGCGATTGATCTTATTGTGACGCCTTTCCTGACATTACTCGTCATGATTACACTCGGTCTGTTTGTCATTGGACCTATCTTCCATGGTCTTGAGACAGTCATCCTTTCAGGAACGAAATGGGTACTCGATCTTCCATATGGTATCGCAGGTCTGGTCATTGGTTTCTTCCAGCAGATTATAGTGGTAACGGGCGTACATCATATCTTCAATTTTATGGAGATTCAGCTGCTTGAAGAATTTAAATATAATGAATTTAATCCAATCATCTCAGCGGCAATGACAGCTCAAGGTGCTGCGACTGTAGCAGTAGGCCTTAAAACACGTAATGCAAAGTTAAAAGCACTCGCACTGCCTTCAGCATTCTCAGCATTTTTAGGTATTACAGAACCAGCTATTTTCGGTGTGAACTTACGTTACTTCAAACCGTTCATCTGTGGTTTAGTCGGTGGTGCAGCAGGTGGTTTCTTAGCTTCACTTTTCCATCTGAAAGCATCAGGTATGGCGATTACTGTCTTACCTGGTATTCTGCTCTTCATTCAGGATATCGGACAATTACCGTTCTATCTATTAGTGCTCGCGGTATCATTCATTGTAGGTTTCACTTTAACTTGGTTCTTCGGATATAGTGATAAAATGGCAGAAGAATTAAAAGCAAAATAAAAGATAGGTGTGCAATTTTGCACACCTATCTTTTTTATTTCTTGGAAAATAGCACTATAATAAAAGAGAAAAGAGGGATGAGATGCTGACGGTTTTAAAACAGATTGAACCAATAGATCATTTACTGACACCCGTTGAAAAGCGTATTACGATACTGATCAAGCATCATCCTGAATTCTTTATAGAATCGACCGGAAAAATGATTGCGGTTAGAGCTGGAGTCAGCGAATCTGCACTTATTCGTCTAAGTCAGCGCATCGGATTTTCAGGCTTGCGAGAATTAAAGATAGCTTTGGCAAGAGATCTGCATCTGATGACAGACACTCATACAGATTCTTTAATTTCAGCGACACAGCAAGTATTTAATGAGACAAGATCTGCTTTATCGCGTACAGAGCAGCTGATAAATGAGAATATGCTGATAGCAGCGGCTGATAAAATAAAAGGTCGGTCCATTCTGATTTTTAGTACAGAGGAATCTATCATCGTAGCGATAGATTTCAAGCAAAAGTTAGTACGGCTCGGTTATATGGTTGAGGTCGTGCAGGATTTCTTTGCCTTCACTGCAATCGTTCAGTATTATTCAGTTATTTTCATCGTCTGTGAGACTGAATGTGACGAGTTAATTCATCGTATTATCGCAGCTTCTGATCAAAAGGTCTCGATTCTTATAGCACCTTATAAACATCCCGATGTTGCCTATTCAATTCGGACCTCTGTTGAGGAGAACAAGACTCGACTAGCTCTGACAACAGGACGAACTATACAGCTTACTGTTATCGATGTGCTGTTCAGATTATTGCAGCAGTAAAAAAGAAGATTCGAATCTCCTGAAAATTATTTTTTGACGATTAAACGTTTGTTAACGGGTTCGAATTCTTTAGGACCAGCAGGTGTGCCGATAGCGCCAAATGGCATCTGAGCGATTAACTTCCATTCACGTGGAATATCGAAACTCGTATAAACAGCTTCATCGACTACGCCATTATAATGCTGCAGTGATGCACCGATATTTTCAGTAGCGAAAGCTGTCCATACAGCATATTGATGCATGGCACTGGCATGGTGACTCCAAATCGGGAAGTTATCGCTATAGGCCGGCATCTGTTGCTGTAACCCTTTAATAATGCTCTCGTCTTCAAAGAAGAGCACTGTACCGTACCCTGCCTTAAAGCTGTCGATTTTCTGAGCAGTTGCAGTGAAATCACGCTCAGATCCCATTAATTTCTTCAGTTCATCAGCTGTCAGCGTCCAGAATTTATGGTGCTGATCGTTTAATAGCAGAACCATACGCGTTGACTGTGAATTAAAAGCTGATGGTACGTGTTTAATAATATCAGATAAAATACTTTCGATTTTAGCATCAGTCAGTGAGACACTGTTTTTGATGTCGTAAATAGAACGACGTTTTTCCATTGCTGCTCCGAAATTTTCATAACCTTTTTTAGTGAATAAACCCATTTTTCATTCCTCCAGTTAATTTTTTAGTCTTGTTTTTGGTACATAACGCGAATACCGATACCGTTTGGATCTCTTAATATCTCAGAATCGCCGTCTTTTTCAGTGCTGATTCCTTTAGCGGCAACTTGTTCTTTAAAGTATTCGAAATCTTCCTGATTAGGGATATTGATCTCAAACTTTCTAAGACCCGGTGCATCAAGAGATGGTTTGGAGTGAGCATGCTGCCATACATTCATACCGAGGTGATGATGGTATCCTGCTGCACTCATAAAGGCAGCTTGTGGTCCGTATAGAAGCATGAGATCCATACCAAAGATATCTTTATAAAACTCAATAGATGATGGTATATCTTGAACTGATAAATGAATATGACCCATGACAGTATCGGGATGGAGCGTCGTAAAAGGTTTACCATCCTTGGCGTCAAGCACACCTTGGTAATCCATTTCTACAGTGCCCATCGTAATGAATCCATTGTCTGCATAAGTCCATTCGGCTGTTGGAAGATCGCGATATATTTCAATGCCATTACCTTCAGGATCCTGCAGGTAGATGGCTTCTGAAACATCATGATCACTCGCGCCTGCAAGCGGATATTGAATCTGGATAAGATGATTGAAGATATTGCCGAGCTCTGTACGGGACGGAACAAGGATAGCCAGATGATAAAGTCCTGCTTGACCACTTTCACGTCTTATCTGAGTTTCATAAAGATAAATAAGCGGACGATTGGCTACACCAAGAGAAGTATAAGTTTCATTCTGCTCCAGAACATCCATCCCTAATATTTCATTGTAAAATCGAATGCTGTTTTCAAGGAAATTAACATTCAGATGAACCGCACCTATATGTGTATCCTTCGTAAAAAATTTGCTATCCATAACACCCTCCTAATATATTTTATATATCTAATATAATTATTATACTACATAGAAATGATTTATGCAAAGTATTTATAAAGATTTCATAGAGATAATATTTATTAAGACTTGGTTACAGTATTTAACATTAAACGTTTTAATTCATTTTCTTCGCTATAATGATAATTAATAGAACCAGGAGGACTTATATGAATAAATTTATGCTAACATCAATTACGCTCCTTGCCCTGACTGTCACTGGTACAACGTATGCTGATGCTGCAAATCCTATCGGCACTAATTCAGCTGATGAAACGATAGAAATTATTTCTGCTGAAATGCCGCCGGATACAATAGAACAGCCCACGACTGAAAAACAGAACACTGAACAGCCGGTAACTGAAGAACAGACCACTGAACAGCCTGTGACTGAACAGCCGGCCACTGAAGTGTTAACAACCGAGCAGCCGGTAACTGAAGAACAGACATCAGAACAAGTAGGAGAACCACCTCTATCTTATGAAACTGTTATTCAACCATTGCCACTTGAACCATCTACAGTAGAGCCAGCAGCGCCGTCCCCGATCCCATTGACAGAAACTATAAATGAACCGACAGCAGAACAGTCTATCACTGCTGCACCATCAACTGAGCTACCTCAAATAGAAGTGCTGACAACAGAAGAACCACCGGCAGAGTCGGATACAGTAGAAAAGGTGCAACCAGAAGTATCTACAGAAGTAGCGACCTCAGAAATACCATCCATAGAAGTTAATACGGTAGAAGGAGAATCTGAAGTCGAACTGACAGAACAACCGGCAGCAGAAGAAACAGTCACTTCACAACACCAGCCAGGTGATATTAAAGTCGGTAAGTTTCATCCAGCTTCTTCTGAAAAGTTTTATCAGAATCTTGATAGACAGGTTAATGCTGTTGTAACGAAAGACATTAAGCAAAAAGATAAAACAGCCGTTAAAGATAAAAAAGAAGAGAAGAAAAAGAAAGATCAGCTTCACCTTTTACCTGACACTGGAGAAGATCAATCTTACTTAGTTATACTCAGCCTGATGCTAGGCGGTCTAGTACTTCTCATCCTTTCACGTTTTAAATCACAGCATCAATGATACAGGGAAAACAGGCACACAAAGCTATTTTGCGTGCCTGTTTTCTATGAATATATAACTTAAAATTCTGATGCATCAATATGTTCAATATAATTTTCTAAATAGACCATAATATCTTTCAGTGTTCCTGTACCGAAAGGTGAAGCAAGATTCGCTTCGTCAACCAGAGCATTGAATGGCAGTGATCCACCTAAGTGGCAGAGATGTAAATAATCTTGCCATGCAGAGGCGAAATCTTGTCTGCTGCGTCTGAAAAATTGGAATGCACATACTTGTGCTAATGTGTAATCAATATAATAGAACGGTGAATTGAAGATATGACCTTGGCGATGCCAATATGAACCGTCAGCAATTGGCATAATGCCATCATAATCACGATGAGGTAAATATTTCTCTTCGATAGATTTCCATAAACTGCGGCGTTCACTAGGTGTTAATTCAGGGTTTTCATAGATGCCATGCTGAAATTCATCGACTGCGACACCGTATGGCAGGAACTGAATTGCATCTGTTAAGTGTTTGTATTTAAACTTATCGGCATTGCTGAAGAAAAGGTCGAGCCATGGATAGGTGAAGAACTCCATACTCATGGAATGAATTTCACATGCTTCATGTGTCGGCCAGATATAATCAGGCACTTCAACATCGCGTGATGAATATACCTGGAAAGCGTGTCCTGCTTCATGAGTCAGAACAGTGATGTCATGATCTGTCGTATTGAAGTTCGCAAAGATGAAAGGTGCACGGTAACGATCGATATAAGTACAGTAACCACCGCCTTCCTTACCTTTTTTAGCAATAACATCAAATAACTCGTGTTCCATCATGTATTGATAGAATTCGTCTGTCTCAGGGCTCAGTTCATGATACATTTTACGACCGTTCTCCAGAATAACTTCAGCACTGTCTTTCGGGTCTTCATTTCCGTTTAGGAACATAATCCCTTCATCATAGAACTTAAGCTTATCCACACCAATCCGCTCAGCCTGCTGCTCGTAGAGACGGTTCGCAACAGGTACGACAAATTCTTCGATCTGTCTGCGGAAACTAGCCACCATTTCCTGATTATAATCGATTCGCTGCATACGCATATAACCGAGTTCAATAAAATTATCGAATCCTAATGTCAGGGCAATCTGATGTCGTACTTTAACGAGTTGGTCATAAATAGCATCAATATCATCGAGATGCTCACCCATGAATCCTTGAACAGCTTGTGTTGCGGCGATACGCGTTTCTCTATCAGGTGATTGTGTATAAGGCGACATCTGTGCAAGTGTCAGTTCTTTGCCGTCAAATTGTATTTGAGCACTTGCGATAAGTTTTGAATAGTCACTGCTTAATTTATTCTCCTGATTGATTAATTCTTCTACTTCATCAGAGTAAGAATGAACGACGTTGTAGGCTAAATCGAACAATTGCTTACCATAATGGGACTCTAATTCTTCACGATATTCGCTGGTTAATAATGCTTCAAAATAGACAGCATCAATCGCCACTATTTTAGCACCATTGTCATCGAAGTAATCGCGCTCATCTGAATAATACTGGTCGCTCGTATCTATTGATGCACGGCTATAAGCGATATTCAAGTTCGTATCAATGTCTTTTCTGATGTCATTGATGTCACTGATAAGCTGAATCTGTTGTTCCGCGCTGGTCGCTTGTCTGAACTGTTCAAGTAGTTCATCGACCGTTTGACGTGCTTGGTTCAGATCAGGACGCTGATACTGAAAGTCTTTGAATGTTGTCATAATATTCCTCCTTGTGTATGCTTGATTTAATATTACAATATTCTGTTAAATTAAGACACATCTATGAATAAAATTGGGGAACAGTATTGTAATGACAAAGGAGGAGAATGGCATGACAAAGATTGATGAAAAATTAGAATTGAAGCTGGCGGAACTCGTCAGACAGACGCATGAAGCAGGTATTCCAGTGATGGTATTATTCGAAGGGGTAACTGCATCAGGGAAATCCAGACTATCAAATGAACTGCTTCTTGCACTGGATGCAAAATATACACATTTCTATGCTACAAAAACACCGTCAGAAGAGGACTTACGTATGCCTTTTCTATTTCCATACTGGAAGAACCTGCCTAAAAAAGGTGATCTGACGCTCTTTTTCCGTAGCTGGTATGCAAACTTAATTGATTATAAATACCATAATCTGAAGCCGGATATTTTTAAGGATCACCATAAACTGCTTTCAGAAATCAAAGGTTTTGAGCAGATGCTGCTGAATGATGGATATCGAATTATCAAGTTTAATGTCGAAGTAAAAGAAGAGAAGCGACAGGAACATATTCAGCAGACGAAGGAGAATCCGCTGACAAGATGGAAAGCGCAGGAATACGAGAATGCTATTCCAACTAAAATCTATACTGAGGAGTTAAAGCATCTCATCAAAGAAACAAAAGATATCGCCCCGTGGCACACCATCAATTATACTGAGCGAGGTCAAGCGGTCAATGAAATGTATGAGTTATTGATTGATGAACTTGAGCAGGCACTAAAAGATAAAAAGAAAAAAGAAGAGAATAAAAAAATAGACGGTAAATTCTCGGACGACTTTAAGACCGACTTATTTGAAGATACAGAAGACGAGATGTCTAAAAGCGACTATAAAGACCTGCTGCCTGAACTTCAGCAGCGGATGCGTGAACTGCAATATGCACTATATGAACGTAAAATTCCGCTTATTCTCGTATATGAAGGGATGGATGCAGCGGGTAAAGGTGGCAATATTAAACGTGTGCGTGAAAGTCTGGATCCAACCGGCTACGAAGTGAATGCCATCTCAGCACCTACTGAGACAGAGCTCAGCTATCATTATCTATGGCGCTTTGCTACACAGATTCCCCGTACCGGACATATTGAAATATTTGATCGCAGCTGGTATGGTCGCGTGCTTGTCGAGCGGGTTGAAGGATTTGCTTCAACGGAAGAATGGCAGCGTGCATATGATGAAATCAATGACTTTGAGAAAGCGCTGACACTGGAAGGCGCAATTGTTATTAAATTCTTCCTGGTACTGGATAAGGATGAACAGTTGAAACGTTTTGAAGAACGACAGGATACACTTGAAAAACAATGGAAAATTACAGATGAAGACTGGCGTAATCGTGAGAAATGGGACGTTTATCTGGAAGCGAGTAAAGATATGATTGAAAAAACATCAACAGACGAAGCACCATGGATCATCGTACCGGCTAATAATAAAAAAGCGGCACGTATTAAAGCATTGCGCACCATTATTGAACGCTGCGAAGAAAGATTATGGGGCGTAAAACGCTACTAACAGACAAAAACAAGAGCAGGATTCAAATATCCTGCTCTTGTTTTTGTCTTTAAAATATTAAATGAATAATCAATTGACTGGTTTCTTTCAGTTGCTCAGCAGCTTCATTGATTTTATCACCTAATGCGAACTGCATGATAACGACGAATGAATTCATAGCCATATGAGCAAGAATAGGAACGATGATACGACGCGTTGCAACGTATAAACCAGCAAATACAAAGGCCATACCGAGATAAATCAATGTATGATCAAAGTCCATATGAGCTGCAGCGAAAACAAGTCCACTGAGAGTACCTGCGATTAAAAATGCAGCCCAGCGTGGTAAACGGAGCCATTCATAAAGTTCACCAAATATCACTTTACGGAAGACAAATTCTTCTAAGAACGGACCTGCCAGTGAAACGATGATAATGAAAAGTGGATATTGTTTTGCAACGCTCATTATATTATTGGTATTCTGACTCTCAATCGGCTGATGCAGCACATAGACATTGATCATATTCATCAGCGCCTGAGCCATAAGTGCCATAAAAAATCCAGCGATGACCCAAAAAATAGTATATAACCATCTTTCTTTACGCGAACGTTCAAGCTGTGTTTCATTCTTAATGCTTCTATTGATGAAAAATGTAAGAATACTGGCGATGATAAAGCCCCCGATCATATATGGGATGACCTTAGGTATCATTTCGGCAGCAGTTAAATGCTCATCATGATGAATAATAGCAGGAATGACAGATGAGAACTGGGCCCCTGCATAGACAAGAATAATTAAAATATCGGCCCATAGACGACTTAATTTCATAGTTAACTCCTTTAATTCAATATAATCATTATTGTACAGGAAAAAAGACAGCAGTGAAAATTTTATGTAGCATATCGATTGCAATTTTGACCTTCTTTGATTAATATATAAGTATATTAGCACTTCACATAAACGAGTGCTTATACATTCCACTAAGGAGGATTTCATATGTTAAAACCATTAGGTAACAACGTGATTTTAGAAATGAAAGAACAGGAACAAAAGACAGCAAGTGGGATTATCTTAACAGATTCAGCAAAAGAAAAGTCAAATGAAGGTATTGTGGCTGCAGTAGGACCAGGTCGTCTGCTGGATAACGGTACACGTGCTGAGATGCAGGTCAAAGTAGGAGACAAAATTATTTATTCACCATTTGGTGGCTCTGAAGTGAAAATCGGAGATGCAAAATATTTAGTGCTCTCTGAAGATGATGTACTTGCAATCGTAGAATAATCAATTAAATAATTATATTATAATGGAGGCATTCATACATGGCTAAAGAAATTAAATTCTCTGAAGACGCAAGACGTTCAATGCTTGAAGGTGTCGATAAACTTGCTAATGCAGTTAAAGTAACGCTTGGGCCAAAAGGGCGTAATGTCGTACTTGATAAAAAATTCGTCGCACCCCTGATTACAAATGATGGTGTAACGATCGCAAAAGAAATCGAACTTGAAGACCCATACGAAAATATGGGGGCGAAACTTGTCGCAGAAGTAGCGAATAAAACGAATGAAATCGCTGGTGACGGTACAACAACTGCAACAGTACTCGCACAGGCTATGATTCAGGAAGGTCTTAAAAACGTAACAAGCGGCGCGAATCCAGTCGGCATCCGTCAAGGGATTGATAAAGCAGTTGCAGTTGCATTAGAAGAATTAGCAGCAATCTCAAGACCAGTCAGCAGCAAGGAAGAAATCGCGCAAGTAGGTGCAATCTCAGCAGCTGACGAAGAAATCGGTCAGTTTATTTCCGAGGCAATGGAGAAAGTCGGTAACGACGGCGTTATCACAATCGAAGAATCTAAAGGATTTAAAACTGAACTTGAAGTGGTAGAAGGAATGCAGTTCGACCGCGGATATGCTTCACCTTATATGGTGACAGATTCAGATAAGATGATTGCGGATTTAGAGAATCCATATGTGTTAATTACAGATAAAAAAATCTCATCATTCCAGGATCTCTTACCATTACTTGAACAAGTCGTTCAGACATCACGTCCCATCTTAATCGTTGCTGAAGACGTAGAAGGCGATGCACTGACTAATATCGTACTGAACCGTTTACGTGGTACATTTACAGCAGTTGCAGTAAAAGCACCAGGATTCGGTGACCGTCGTAAAGCGATGCTTGAAGACTTAGCAATTCTGACAGGTGGACAAGTCATTACAGATGACCTTGGACTTGAACTGAAAGAAACAACAGTCGATATGCTTGGACAAGCTGCGAAAGTACATGTTACTAAAGACGATACAACAATTGTTGAAGGTAAAGGTGACGTTAACAACATCACAGCTCGTGTCTCTCAGTTAAAAGCACAGATTGAAGAAACGACATCAGAATTCGATAAAGAAAAACTGCAGGAACGTTTAGCAAAATTATCAGGCGGAGTCGCTGTTATTAAAGTTGGTGCAGCAACTGAAACTGAACTGAAAGAGCGTAAACTTCGTATTGAAGATGCGCTGAACTCGACACGTGCAGCTGTAGAAGAAGGTATCGTTGCAGGTGGCGGAACAGCACTTGTCTCTATCTACAACAAAGTAGCAGCAGTAGAAGCAACAGGTGACGTGGCAACAGGTGTGAAAATCGTGCTTAAAGCATTAGAATCACCAATTCGTCAGATCGCAGAAAACGCTGGACTTGAAGGATCCGTGATCGTTGAGAAAATCAAACATGCAGACACAGGCATCGGTTACAATGCAGCAACAGATGAATGGGTGAACATGATTGAAGCAGGTATCGTGGATCCAACGAAAGTAACACGCTCAGCATTACAGAATGCAGCATCAGTCGCAGCGATGTTCCTGACAACAGAAGCAGTCGTAGCAGACATGCCAGAAGAAAACCCGGCACCAGACATGGGAATGGGCGGTATGCCAGGGATGATGTAAGATCATCAAGTTTAAAGTTCTATCATAATTAGCTAAAACAAAAACCACTTTTCAATTGTGAGTACATTGAAAAGTGGTTTTTATTTTTTACGTTTAATGACTGATTTTTACTGAACTGATGTTATGTTTCATGATCATTTGAACATCATTATAAACATCAACTAAAACGAGTATATCATCACTTTCTTCTACAAATTGTTTGATGCTTAAAACATGATTATCTTTCACCATGTTAATAATGACAGATTTATTCTCTTCAAGTGCTTGAACAATATAATCTTCAAACATTGGATGACCTCTTTTCAATTAGGATAAGTTTGATTCATCTCTATTATCGTAGTCACAATTATATTTTAATAAATGCCAATCAGTTTCATCCAGAGTGAACCAAGTCCTGCCCACATGATGATATAGAATATAGCGAGAATAGCATTTAGTTTCCACCAATCTCCCTGGCGAACGTAACCTGAAGAGAAGAGGATAGGTGCAGGGCCACTACTGTAGTGAGTCGTGGATGCCATCAGATTACCGAAGAATCCGAGCAGAAGGGCACTGAGTAATGGTGGTGCACCTGCTGATATCGCAACGGCAAGTAAGGCTGCGTACATCGCACTGACGTGTGCCGTTGAACTGGCGAACAGATAGTGTGAATAAAAGTAAAATAGAAGTAGTAATAACAATACGATTGGCCAGCTGAAACCACCGAGACTTGTCGATATAGCTTTACTTAGCCAAGGTATAAATCCGAGTTTATTAAGTTGATCTGCCATCATCACAAGGACTGAGAACCAGATGAGCGTATCCCATGCACCTTTTTCCAGTAAGACGTCATTCCACGTCAGCACTTGAGTGAGAAGGAGGATCACTAGTGTAATAAATGCGGCTGTTGTTGCATGGATGCCGAGCGCCGTCCCGGACATCCAGAGAATAAGTGCTGTTAAGAAAGCAATCCCCATATAGATTTCAGGACGGGATAGAGGTCCCATGTCATCCAATTCACCTTGCGCCCATTGTTTAGCATTAGGTGTTTCTTTAATTTCAGGTGGATAGACTTTATAGATGATAAAGGGAACGACAATCAGACAGATAAGACCCGGAACGACAGCCGCTGTGAACCAGTTCATCCAAGTAATATGAATCCCTTGTGATTTAGCGAGTGACTGTGCAAGCGGATTACCTGCCATAGCCGTCAGGAACATGGCTGATGTAATGATATTGGCATGGAACTCAGTGAAAGTCAGAAAACTTCCGACTTTTCGTTCCGTGTTTTCCTCAGGTTTTGAGCCGAATGAACGAGAAAGTGAATTGATGATCGGGAACATGATACCCCCTGCACGCGCTGTGTTACTTGGAGTAGCAGGAGCGAGTAATAAGTCGACGCTGAGCAGGGAGTAAGCGAGTCCTAATGTTTTTTTGCCGAATAGTTTCACGAACAGTAAAGCAACACGACGACCAAGACCCGTTTTGATAAAACCACGCGAAATAAAAAAGGCAATAGCAATCAGCCAGATACTCGGATTACCGAAACCGGCAATAGCGGTATCAATATCTAGAGTCCGGGATAAAACTGCTGCAGTGAAACCGAGTATACTAATTGCCCCGATAGGCAGAGGTTGGAGAATACATCCTATAATAGTAGCCATGAAAATAGTAAGCATATGCCAACCTGCAACGGAAACAGCAGCTGGTCTCATAGGGGTCAATAACCAGAATATAATTCCGATTGCGAGAGGGACAATAAACTTCCATAAAGCTTTAGTGTTCATCAAAATAAAACCTTCTTTCAGAAAAGATGAGTGACAATTCAACTATCATTATAACGCTTTTAACTCATTTTCTGACTTATTAAATTAGCTATTTTGTTAATAATTCAAGTCCTCCTTTTCTACTGATTATTTCTTAGGAAATTCTAGAATACGGTCACCCTTACTATCTGACTATCCACTGTAATGCTTCCGTCTATCTGATGAGCAAGTGTCTTGGCGATATAGAGGCCAAGTCCTGAGCCACCTGTTGCCTGATTACGTGAATGCTCGACTCGATAGATTCTTTCGAAGATGCGATTCAGATTTTCAGCTGCAATTCCTTTTCTTTCATCCATCACTTTAATTTGTATTGATTGATGAAGTGTTTCTATCGCTATAATTCTGATATCAGTACCGGGAGCTGAGAGTTTCAGTGTATTATCAATGATATTCGTGATAATACGTTCAAGTGCTGATTTATTTTGCTTAAATGGCTGGATTTCTTCCATCCTTAGCCATCATGTTGTCTTTGTTCAGGTCTTTCGTATGCATGTCATCCTGCATCATATGGTGTGAAGTGGTATTGTCAGCCCTACTCTGTGTCCCAAGTCACGTGCTTGTGAGTAAGATGCCTATTAATGCGATATGATTTGTTTTCATAGTTATATGCTCCTCTTTTTTTAAAATTGGTGACTGTCGTTATAGTTCCATCATAAAAGAGAATGTACTGGATTCCTATTAACTGGAAATTAACGATTTCTTAATTCTTTCCTAACTGATTATTTTTAAGGAAACTTTAAGGTCAATATTAATGGAATTAGTTGTAAAATTGTTTGCAGAGGAGGTTGCTGTGATGAAAAATCCATTTAAAAGAAAAGTTGAGAAGAAAAATGTGTGGGCACCTAAGCATGCCATATCTGAAAATAATAAGAGTGGGCAATATGATCGTCCCGAGAAGATTGTACCTATTATTTCTAACGATATTGTTGGAGATACTTCAAGCTGATTATGCTCATGTCCGTTTTAGAGGAGGAAATCGTATGAATATATATAGAAAAGTTTTATCAGCTGCTATAACTGTTTCGTTTCTGATTACAGGGATGGTGGAGACTCATGCATCGGCGGATACGCATCAGCAGGTTGAACCTTATTATCATTTTGAAGGTTATACAGGTCATGAATCTTCTTTTGCCCTTAATCCTTATTTTGTCCAGGCTTTATATTATGGCAATCTGCATGTTAATGGCATTCAAGTCACGAAGAAGGCTGTGATTGAGGATCGTCCGCTTATAAAAAAAGTGAATGATACGAAGTACTATGTCAGTCACGGGGCGGCAACTTCCATGTCTTTTCCTGTTAAATGGAAATCGGTTAAAAAGTCTGATTTTATGAAATCACATCGCTGTAATACTGTGCTAAGTGATCAACGGATGAAAGCGGGTAAATCAGTTGTTACGTTTAAAACGAAGTACGGGACGTATTCAGCGACTTTTGATCGTAATCGTTATTTGAATAAGATACGCATTAATCCGGCTGTAATGGTGTATTCGAAATAAAGTAAGGTAAGCAACTTAATAAAAAATTGAGAGAGTTATCTCATTCTTTAGTATTTTTTATTCAGATGGTGGTAAACTGTGAATATCACTATAAAGGATGAGAGCGCGATGAATTATTTTGTGGTGGGCGATGTCCACGGTTGTTTTTATACATTGAAAAAATTGCTGCAGCACTGGGATAGTGATCGTCAGCAGCTGATATTTGTCGGCGATTATATCAACAAAGGCAAGCATTCACAGCAAGTCGTTAAATTGATCAGAAATCTGGAAAGAAAGTATCCTGGCACGGTCTGTCTTAAAGGTAATCATGAGTATGAGATGGTTCGTTATATTGAAAGAAACATCCCTGAAAATATGATTAAAGATAACTTCAGAAATACGCTTGATCATTATGATTTGAAAGAAAAGTATCGCGATGATCTGAAATGGATGAAGAAACTTCCGCTTTATCATGAGAACGAGGCTTTATATATCACACATGCTGGCGTGAACTGGCTTAACTTCAGGAAGTTTAAGGAAGACTCCGGTTGGTGTGTGCTTCGTTATAGAGGCCGACTTAAAAAGATGTCCAAGTTGCAAGTCTTTGGACATACACCGACAGAATCCAAGCATCCTGAATTCAATAAAACGTTTAATGCATTGAATATTGATAGCGGTGCCGGTCATTTTGATGCGATGTCCGCAGTGCTGATTGATGAATTAGGTAAAATCAAAAAAACTTATACAGAAACTATTAAAAAAGAGGACTATCGCTAGTCCTCTTTTGTCATATCTGGATGTGTTTTGTAATAGTAATAGAGATAAATGAGAAAAATAGTTACTGTGGTCACGAAGCAGACAGTCGTCAATGTGTATGCGAAGTGTCTCGTTAAATATGCGATGGCAAAACCGATGATAAGAATGACAGGGATAATGAAGCGAAGTTGTCGGTCTCCTGTGAACTTTTCATGGGCGTATTGCAATGTCATCAGCATCCCTGAGTAGAAGAAGGCCAGTGCAGCATACATCAGCTGGATGTTGAAAGTGTCCTCTACCGGTTCTTTAGCATTTAAGACAAGTGATGCATTGATCAGACCGATGCCGACAATCATCATAAAGTGGGCAATCGTCAATGTCAGGCCTGATACGTAATTCTCTTTATGAATAAGGCGGTTTGACTTCAGCCAGTAGCTGCCGAATAATGAGGTAAGAATCAGAAAAAGCATAATATATGAAAAGTGAAATTCATTAATTTTAAATATTTCAGTGAGACCGATGATTGCTTCTCCGAACATGATGATAATCAATAAAGAGTAGCGCTCAGCCATATGAGGGACATTGACGCCTGACAGCTGTATCTTCTTTTTGAAAGGGATAGGCGCAGTGCAGGCGATGATAATAGATAGAATAAATGCTACATACATCCAAGGAGCGGGTATAAAGATAGCAAGTAACGCAAGTAGCGCACTCACGAGCATCGAACTACCGAATACAATAGAGGCGAAGCGGTCATGTGCCAATATTTTATCTCTAAGTGTTAAAAAGAACTGCAGGCTGGTGCTTGCAAAGAGTATGGCGACACATACGTTAATCGCATCGAATACAGATACCATATTACTTTTTAAGCTGATAGCAAGAAATATGGCAATGAACATATTGAAAAGCAGGAAGAAGATATCTTTTACTCTGATCATGCCGAAGCGGTTCGTATAGCTGGTCTGATAGGACCATATTGTATAGAAGACAAATGTCATCAAGAAAAACTTGGTAAAGTTATAGAGTGGAATATCTCCATGTTCTGTATAAAGGATGGAATGTGAAATCTGAGAAATAGCATAGACAAACACCAGGTCATAAAACAGTTCTGTCATATCGACCGCTTTCTCTTTCTCTTCGTGGCGGCGTGTTAAGTCTTCCTGATTATGGAATTCGGTCATAGCATGCTCCTTTAATGATATAAAAAAATCAGCCGAAGCTGATTTATTAAAGTGAATGAACGCTTTTTGGTGAGAGTTTAAGGATTTTGTTCACATTAATAGATGAATGTGCATCGCCTTCTTTGATAGTTAAAAACCCATTGGCATCTCTGCCAAGTTTTGCGATGAAGTTATTAAAAGTAATGGTTTCGTTAGTCGTTACGCGTTCAAGATGGTGAATTGTTACATTATCTTCCATCAGAATTTCGATTTCCAGATATTGATTGCTTTCAGACATTGAATAAAAGCTCCTTTATTAAATCATTTTTTAATCTTTACCCGTCTCTAATTATTTTACACATTGAATATGAAAGAAGGATGATGGTTATGCTGCATAATGGAAAATTATTCTGGCCAGAAACATATCAGGCAACTCGTTGTCAGACACTGCATGACTCTCTTGACTGTGAAGTCATTGTAATCGGGGGCGGAATGAGTGGTGCACTCAGTGCTTATACTTTTGCCGAGGCGGGTTACAGGACCGTATTGATTGATCGAGGTCGGATAGCAGCTGAAAGCTCGGCTGCTAATACCGGACTGCTGCAATATATGAGCGATAAGTCACTGCATGAATGTATCGATGATTTCGGTGAGCAGTCAGCTTATTATTTTTACCGTCAGTCTTATGAAGGACTCGCACGGATTGAAGCCTTGTGCCGTGAACTGCCGGACGATGTCCAGTTCATCAAGCGTGAAAGTGTTCTCTATGCTTCAAGAAAACGTGATGCACAGTTCCTGAAAGATGAATATAGGGCGCTGAGAAAGTTTGCCTTTCCGTGTCAACTGCTGAAACCGTCTGAAACTAAATCACGTTATCATATAGAAGCGGATGCTTTAGTTACTTATGAAGATGCTGAAATCAATCCCTATATCTTTATTCAGAGATTACTCGAGAAGGCAATAGCTGATTTTAGCCTTACTGTATATGAAGAAACGGAACTTAAGAACTGGGAATCAAAAAAAGGTCGTGTCATCTGCCGGTTAAGCGGAGGTAAGACTATTCATGCTGATCATGCAGTATATGCGGGTGGATATGCTGACAATCACTTCGTTAAATTTATTAAAAAGCGGAAACTTGTGCGTTCATATGCGCTCGTATCCCATCCAGTCGATCATCTATGGCCGAAACGTGCCATGTTCTGGGAGACTGCAAGACCTTATCTCTATATTCGTCATGCACAAAGCAACCGCATTATTGTCGGTGGACTCGATGAACAGACTAAACGTATACCTAGTAAGCGTAAAATCAAGAAAAAAACTCGTCAGCTTCAGCAGGCATTCGCAGAACTTTTCCCCGATATTCCTTTCGATATTGAAGCGGGGTACGGTGCAAGATTCGGTGAGACACAGGATGGTCTGCCGTTTATAGGAGAAGTACCCGGCATGAGGCACTGTTATATGCTACTTGGTTATGGTGGCAATGGAACAGTCTATTCATCCTTTGGTAGTAAGATGCTGCTTGATATGGTCGAAGGTAGATTGAATGAGAGACAACAAATATTTAGACTGGATCGCTGAGAGGAGTATGTATGACATCACGATTAAAACAAGAAGTGAATCAGCTTTGTTATGGAGAGGGCCTATCGGCAGCGGGCTTTCTTCTTTTATGGTTTTGTACGGCCTTTTTTAAGCCAGATACTCGCCCTTACCTTCTTGATTATGCAACTATCCTATCATTTCTGAATATCTGTTTTATTTTAGCAACAGGTAGTTATTTTTGGTGGATTATGAAACAACATGTCGATGCACGAAAACCTTTGAAGTTAACGATATATCAAATAAGATGTTTTAAGAGACTCCATGTGCTGATTTTAGCCGTTATCTTTCTTTCAACATTTGCTATCGTCTGGACACTGCCTCATACTGATGAGATGTGGTTATTGATTATCCTCACATATGGTTTTATGTGGCTGGAATATATCAATTATTTTCATGTCCGATTATCTTACTTGACGCCGAGAGAATTCAGGCAGCTGCTTACCAATCGTAAAGTGACAGCTTCACATTTGAATAGAGCGATGAAGGGCAAATAATTATATGCTAAAAAGGAGGACGTTATGGTCTCTAAAAAACAGGAAGCCTTACATCTGAAAGGTGTACAAGGCTTGATTGATATCATACATAATGACCTGTCAGGTGAACTTGAAAAGACGACAGGTGAACTGATAGATGAACGACGTTTTGCACTTGAGGAGCTAGGGTCAGAAATCTCTGATGATGCTCAAATAGAATATTCACAGGTGCTACCGTCACTAAAGATGCAGGAAGAACTGCAGGTCAGCAGGCAGGATATTAAAGACAGTCTGAGTAAAATGAAGGACCGTCCTTATTTTGGTGCTGTAACGATACAAGATGATGATGAGCCGGAAGAAGAAAAACTTTATATCGGCCTCAACAGCCTCAAAGATCCTTCGACAAATGATCTGATTATCTATGACTGGCGTACACCGATAGCTTCTACTTATTATGCCAGTCATCTCGGTCGTGTGGACTACGAAGTGCCGGCAGTCGGTATGCAATCGGTTGATGTTAAGGAACGCATTCAGCTTGTAATTGAAAATGGGCAACTACTGGATGTCTTTGATTCTGAGCTTTATATTGGTGATGATGCGCTCCAGCATCTGTTAGTCGATACAGCAAAAGATAAGATGAAATCAATCGTCACGACTATTCAGGAAGATCAGAACCGCATCATCAGACAGAATTCTGCACAGGATTTACTCGTACTAGGTCCTCCAGGAAGTGGTAAAACTTCGATTGCAATGCAGCGAATTGCTTATCTGCTTTATCTGCACCGCCACAAAATGAATGCAGACAATATGCTGTTTATTACGCCGAATGAAATGTTCGGTGACTATATTGCAGAAGTGCTGCCGGAACTGGGAGAAGCTTCAATTAATGCGATGACATTCTACAGACTGCATGATAAGCTCAGCCGCAAGTATGAATTTGAAGCGTTATTCCAACATATCGAACGACTTCGTACAGCGACTGATACAACAGCTTTTGAACTTAAATCTTCCCGGAAATTACTCGATGCTATAAATGATCATGTCGCGCACCTGTCAGATAGTGGCATTAAATTCAGGACTATTAAAATTAAAGATGAACCTTTTGCTACCTCTGAAGAGCTCACTGCATTGTTCTATGAGAAGTTCAAGGATTCACCTATTGACTCACGCCTGAAGAAAATTCAAGTTGAATTATGGCCGCGTTATAAAGAAGTGTTGAATAAGGCTATAAAAGAACGGACGAAAGCACTGAAAAAAGTCACGAGCTATATAGGTACAGATGCAGAACTTGAAAAACAAGCTGTACAGGAAAAAACGAAGCAGTTCCGCATCGTGAAAAATTATATTAAACAGCTGGAATTCGTCAATATAGAGAAATTATATCTAGATATATTGAAACAACTGGATCCTGCTGTTAAGCAGGAAACACTCAATGCCTTAAAGAATAGACAGATTAACTATGAAGATATTGCACCCCTTCTGCTTCTTACTGTTAAAGTAAAAGGATTAAAAAGAGAGCCAGGCATCCAGCATCTGATTATCGATGAAGTACAGGACTATAGTCCTGTACAGCTGGCTGCTATTTCAGCAGTGTTTTCGAATGCACGGAAGACGATGCTCGGGGATCGTCATCAGCTGGTCCATCCTGTTCCTGCACACGCCCTCGGTTCAACAGCACTCGAGCTTACTAAATCATATCGCTCAACTGTTGAGATCACGGAATTTACAAAGTCTTTGATCGGTAATACAGTAACTGAGTCACTCGGTGTACATGGTGAAGAAGTAAAGCAGTTATCTTTTAAAGAGTTCAACGATAAACTGGCTGGTCTTGACTCTGAAAGTGTGGCGATCATTGCTCGAGATGTCGCACATGTCGCAGAAGTTGCAGCCAAACTACCTGACGTCATGTTGCTCTCTCATGACCAGTATACATTCACTAAAGGCAAGGTTGTGATGCCGAACTATATGTCTAAGGGCTTTGAATTTACACATGTTTTTATTTTAGACTACAATTTATATGATAAGAAGCAGGATCGCTTCCTGCTATACACGATGGCATCAAGGGCTACTAGACATCTTTATTTAGTGGAGGCAGATCAATGAATGAAGTAATGAATCAGATCAGCTGGCACGTTGAAAGTTTAAAACGATTGTTCAAATATGCTGATTTCTTTTCGATGCAGCAGCAAATATATCCTGGGGGCAGGACATGTCAGGAATTGATGAACCATATTGTACTCATACCGGAAGCAGACTATCTTTTAAGTCAGGGCGCTTCACAAGAAGAAATCAGTCAGTTCAATCGCTACTGGGCTAAGGAACTGACATCAACAGAGATGCTTGAAGCGAGACTGGATCTCAGCTTTAGTATTTTGAAGGATGCCTACAAGGAGCTCGAGCCGGAAGAGCTTGCATCTAAAACAACGAGCTACTGGGGAACGACATATAATCAGAAGGAGTGGCTATTAGTCATTCTGAGTCATTTAAGTCATCATCGCAGTCAGTTATATTCATTTTTGAAGACCGAGGGAGTACAGATGGATATCACACTGTTTGAATGATGTGAGATATGATACAGTTACCCTCCCGTTCAAGTGCTATAATCACATTGAGGTGGCACGATGACAGGAGAGAAGTTAGAGACTAGCAGATTAATAATACGTCCATTAGATGCAGAATTGATCAGAGAGCTCAGTGTGGATCATAAGCATGACCGATTTTTATCTCATATGCAGAAATTAGCCATTGATCCCACATTAAGAGGCTGGGATGCCTGGATTGTTCAGTTAAAGGATGGTACTTATATTGGAGATATCGGTTTCAAAGGGAAGCCCAATGTAAACCGGGAGATTGAAGTAGGTTATGGTTTTGAAGAGGCATTTCATGGCTGCGGGTATGCGACAGAGAGCGTTGATGCGTTAATGAAGTATATCACTACACGTTATCCTGAACTTACAATCAAAGCTGAATGTTTAATTGATAATGATGCCTCTAGTCGTGTACTTGAAAAGCTTGGTTTTATGCAAGTCAGACAAGATGACATCATGAAATATTGGCAAAAGTAAAAGACCTGCTCAGCGCAGGTCTTTTATTATTGAGTCAATATGTTAGCGATTGAATGGTAGATAGCATGCCAGAATTCAGGTGTCTGTTTATATCTATCGTGAGCGAGCTTATGTTTTTCTTTACTTTTCTCTTCAAAAGTCGAATCTTCTTTTGAAGGTAAGTCCTGACGGCTGTCATCAATAAAAGCTTGGACTGCCTGAGCACGAGGTCCCCATACAGCAGCTTCCTGTCCATTACGGTCGAGGAAAATAAAGATTGGAATAGAGCGGGCCGTCCCATTCGTCAAATATTGATCGATGAGTTCAAGATGACTGTCACGGAGGACAAAACGAACGTCTATGTCAGCCTGTTCAGCGATTTTGAGAAGCACAGGGATATTCATCATTGCATCACCGCACCAGTCTTCAGTAATTGCGATGACCTTCATATTCTTATCTTTAAGATCTTCTAAACGTAAATCATGAGGTGCATCGAACTGCTCATATATCTGTTCCATATCCTCGCGATTGACATTCATCTGAGATTTATAAGCTTCAAGTGTCAATCCATTGTTGAAGTAGTCCATTAATGTTGTCATGATATGACCTCCTGTATTTTTATTTATTATATCATTTTTAGGAGTATGAGATAGGGGATGACTACCTAATTGTTTCGGTTTCCGATATAATTGAAGAATAATAATCAAGGAGGAAACAAAATGAATCATCAGGATAAAATTAATAAGTATGCACAACTCGTCGTGCATGTGGGGTTGAATATTCAGCAGGGCCAGAAATTGTTGATAAGTGCCGATATTGATGCGATTGAATTTGTCAGAGCTGTCACAGAAGCGGCCTATAAAAGAGGTGCAGTGAATGTCATGCAAAGATTGACGGATGGGCCTTCAACTCAGTTAAAGTATCAATATGCACCTGTTGAGACGTTTAAGGAAATTTATGACTATGAAAAAGATGAAATTAAGGTTCATCTGAAAGAACGGATTGCACATTTGCGTATTTACTCACAGACACCTGAACTGCTGAAAGATGCTGATCCTGAGAAGATTGCAGCGAATGCAGCGACAGTGGGTGAACTGAACAAAGATTTTGCTCGTGCAGTCGGGCGTTTTGAGTTCTCATGGTGCATTGTTGCTTTCCCTAATACCGCCTGGGCAGAACTTGTATTCCCAGATTTAAAGGGTGAAGAAGCGCGTACTCAATTACTTGATGCAATGATCAAGGCTGTCAGAGCTGATCAGCCTGATCCAGTTAAAGCCTGGGAGGAACATAATCACAATTTAAATAGTCGTGCAAAATTACTGACCGAAAAAGGATATGATCGTCTGCACTATAAATCTGAACGGACAGATGTAGAAATCGGTCTGAACAAGCATCATATCTGGATGGGGGCAAGTGCCATCAATGCAGAGGGTCATGAGATACAGGTTAATATGCCGACAGAAGAAGTATTTACTTCTCCGGACTTCAGACGGGTGAATGGTGTAATCGGCAATACGCGACCTCTTAGTTATAATAGTGCCATTATCGATGACTTCAGTCTGACTTTTAAAGAGGGCTCTGTTATTGATTTTGAAGCAGGGCAAGGCTACGAGGTTTTGAAGAATATGCTGGATACAGACGAAGGTGCCAAGCGTCTCGGTGAGATTGCACTTGTACCGGATGATTCCCCAATTTCGAATTCTGGTATTCTATACTACAATACACTATTTGATGAAAATGCTTCATGTCACGTAGCACTGGGTCGATCCTTTCCGGGTGCGCTTAAAGATGGAAAAAATCTTGCTAAAGAACAACTTGAAGCGAATGGACTTAATCAATCATTGATTCACGTTGATTTTATGATAGGAGGACCTGACTTGTCGATTGAAGGGATTCACGCAGATGGTACGAAAGAATTCATATTTAAGGACGGCAACTGGGTTATTTAAATGTTAGAATAAAAGAAAAAAAGAGGTGTTAAGGATGACCGGACCATCTTTAAAACAATTACAGGCACATCGTCAGATTCATGATACAGGTCTCGCACTTGCCGTCGAAATGACGGATGACTTAGTGATGATGCTAAGAGATAACGATGAGAAGCAGATTGTGACTCAGATTGTTGAACTTGTAGAGTTCTGGGAATCAAGAGTAATCAGCCATGCTGATGCAGAGGAAGAAGAAGACGGCTTTTATGCTGAGATGGCTGCAAAGTCTGCTGATATGAAAGAAAAAGTAATCGCTCTGAAACGAGATCATCAGTTGCTGCGTGACTTAGTCACTAAGATTAAAAGTCAGATGGAAGAAGAAGGTTTCAGTACTCAGATTATTGATTACTTCAGAACATTAATCATCGTCAATGAAATGCATTCAAGAGATGAAGAGAGATTTTTACTCCAATAAAAAAAGCGCCTCGGCGCTTTTTTATTTTTTTTCTGTAACTGTTCCTTTGAATGGATCTACACGGTATTCATGTTCTACATTATCTTTTAATAATTCAGTTTTAAATACAGGTACTTTGTCCTCAGTTGTCAATTCCCACTCTTTTACTTGTGTGTCAGTGCCTGCTTTATCCTGAACGTTTTTAAGGATTTTATCGAAAGAGAGAGCCTCGTTATAATTGATTGCTTCTTTTTTTTCGTTATCTTCTTCAGTGTTGATGAGTTTTCGGTCAGACATACCGTACGTATATTCTACGTTTTTATTACCTTCGTTTTGAGCAACCTTATAGACCCAGCGGTTGTTCTCTTTTTCAAATTTTACATCTGTAATTTCACCTTTTTTATTCTGTGCTTCAACAATCTTGATGATATCAGCAGGTGTTGACTTAATATCTTCGAGGTTCAGTGCTTCCTTCTTATCTGCTTCGTTAGCTGATAAAGTTGATTGGCCTTCATCGTCTTTTTCAGCATCATTTGAGGCATCCTGATCATTAGAGTCAGAATCTTTAGCTACATTCTTTTCATCGCTTTTCTTTACATCACTGGACTTGTTAGTTTCAGATGAATTGACTTCTGATTGTGCGTTATCATCTGGGCTAGTCTGCTTATCATTACTGTTATCAGCATCACAAGCTGTTAAAGCAAGTGTAGCTGAGAGAATGAGTCCTAATATTTTAAATTTCATTATATAACCCTCCTATAAAATAAGTTGTTAATACCTATTTAGCCCAATTCAAGAAGGTTTAAACAGTTTATCACGCGGTTAACAGAAATTGCCTTAACGAATGAACAGTAGATATAAGCGCAATGTGTGGATATGAGGCTAGTTCTTCTCTTGAACCGTAGCCGAAGAGAACCCCTAGTGCATCCATACCGTTCATATCAGCACCAATCAAGTCATGTTTACGGTCACCAATCATCAGACAGTCGGCAGGTGACAGATGATTTTCTTCGATGACATATTGTATGACATCGGCTTTGTGGCTACGGCTGCCATCAAGCTCACTTCCGGCAATCATCTCAAAATAATCAGTCAGTTCAAAATGGTCAAGAATCTGCCGGGCAAAGGTAACCGGCTTACTCGTTGCTACATATAATTTGTAGCCTGCATTTTTTAAGTCAGAGAGGAGTTCCGGAATGTCGCTGTAGACCTCATTTTCAAATAACCCTCTAGTAGAAAAGTATTCCCTGTAAAATGCAATGGCCTGTTCATTCTGTTCGCCTTCTAAATGGTAGTCCGTCCTAAAACTTTCCTTTAGAGGGGGACCGATAAAATGGACAAGGGCATTATTATCTGGCACTGTAATATTCATTTGAGTAAGCGAATGAACAATAGAATTAGTAATACCTTCCTTAGAGTCGGTTAATGTACCATCCAGATCAAACAATAGATACTTATGCATTAGTGGATACCTCGTTCATATTGTTTAGGGACTTCGATTTCATCGCGTAATGCCTTGACCGCATGGATAGCCCAGTACGGGTTGTTCAGCATACCACGACCGACAGCAATGAGGTCTGCACTTTCATTCTGTAACGTCATTTCAGCGACGGCCGGATCATCAAGTATACCGACTGCGATAACAGGTACATCGAGTGTTTCTTTAAAACGGCGCGCAAACTGAACTTGATAACCTGGGTAATTACCAGGTTTATCCTGGCCAGGAGGCGCCTCACCACCTGATGAAATATCGAATAAGTCGACGCCTGCTGCCTGATATTGTCTGCCTAAATCAAGTGCATGCTCAATACCATAGCCACCATCCATATACTCACGTGCAGAGATGCGGAAGAGAAGGGGCATATCTTCCGGCATAACAGATTTAACAGCTTTAATAACTTCGACACCAAACAATGCAAGGTCCTGACCATATTTATCGGTCCGTTTATTAATGCCTGGCGAATGGAACTGGTGAATGAGATAGCCATGGGCGCCATGAATTTCAATCGTATCGAAGCCGGCTTCGACAGCACGGCGCGCCGATTCTTTATATTTCTCAACCATTGCCTCAGCTTCTTCTGTCGTTAAAGCGCGAGGGTAACGAACAGGGCCGAATGACGTCGCTTCTTCAAGTGGTGTTTCAGAAGAACTGACAGGTGTTTCGATATGAGTTGATTTCCGGCCTGCATGAGCAATTTGAATCGCTGCTTTGCTGCCATTTGCATGAATAAGATCTACAAGACGTTTGTAAGCTGGAATCTGCTCATCATCCCACAGACCGAGACAGTCAGAAGTGATGCGCCCGTCTGGTTCAACATTTGTCATTTCGACGATAATTAGTCCTGTCTGACCTACGGCACGCGATGCGTAATGCACGAGATGCCAGTCTGTAGGGGTCCCGTCGTGTGCAGTTACAGAATACTGGCACATAGGTGGCATGACAATACGGTTTTTCAATTCTAAGTTTTTAATAGTATAAGATGTATTTAAAGTCGTTTTCATACAATCATCTCCTTAAGATGATTATATGCTTCTCTTATCAGACTCACTAAATAATACGCATCTATTTATATATTATTCTTAATGTGTTATATTAATAATAGAACAGATTATTTTTTATCTTTTAAATTGTTATATATAATATAGAACAGAGGTGAGAGTTATTTATATTGAGGTCAATGAACAATCTTCAGTTCCTATTTATATGCAGCTTGCCAATCAGATTATTCATGCCGTCGCAACGGGTGATATACTGCCATACGAAGCGTTACCATCCGGGAGAATGCTGGCAGCTGATCTCGGCATCAATATGCATACAGTCAACAAGGCTTATCATTATTTGGAGGATAAACGTTTTATTCAAGTACAACCTAAATCCGGTGCTATTATTCACCCGGAAGCAATCAGACAAGCGACTCATGTGGAACGAACTCATATTGCAGCGAGACTACAGCCTATCATTGATGAAGCTCGCTGTCTGAAGCTCACTGATGAAGAAATCTATGAACTGATAAAAGGGGAGAAGTCATGATGGAGATGTTATTATTGAGTCTGATTATTTTACTGACCGGTTTTACAATCTTATTCTCGGGACGCTGGGTGAAACGCAATATACTGTTCAGTGTCTATGTGCCAGATGAGCAGCAGCAACATCGTGAGGTTAAGATAATCAAAAGAAAGTTTATTAGACTGGCCATTGGAGCGGCTATTTTCACTGCGCTTTTAAATGTACTGTTTCTACTCTTGCTGCCATCTGAGTGGGGAATTGCAGCTTTCATTATTTTATTAAATGCTCTAATCCTATTCGATATTTATATATATAGCAGAAGTTATCAGGCGCTGAGAGAACTGAAGGTACAGGAAGATTGGATGAAGGATATAGAGGTGGTCAGAGCGACAGATACAACTTTACGTGAACAGCAGCATGTACTGCCGACGGTCATCTATTTGATTCCACTCGTTATTCTGCTCTTAGCAACAGTGTATACCGCTATGAACTATCCTGGTATTCCTGAACGCATCGCTGTGCACTGGGGGATGGATAATAAACCTGACCGTTTTGAAGACAAGAGCTGGATGACTGTACTGATGCCCGCAGGATTAGGGTTATTTAATATCCTGCTGCTGATGGCAATCTCAAAAGGTATCGATTTTATGCCGATGAAGTTGAATCCGTCAGTAAGAAAAGCATCTGCAGACTATGAAATAAAAAGTCGTAAGTACAATAGCTATCTGTTATTTATCGTAGGGTTAATGATGGCTCTGCTATTCAGCTTCATTATGATACAGCAAGTTATAATTCCGAATGAAAGTCTGCCTGATGCATTTATGCCAATTGTATTAATTGGAACGATTCTACCTATTATCATTGGCATGTATTTGCAATGGAAGGCAGATAAAGATTTTCGCCATGCAGCTGCTGAAAATGATAAAGCGCCTTATCATGATGATACGAACTATGTACTGGGCCTCTTTTACTATAATAAACAAGACCCGAATGTCTGGGTCCCAAAAGTCTCTCAATTTGGAATGACACTGAATATGGCACGAACTGAAGCGAAAATTATTGCTGTATTATTTGTACTCGTTCTCTTCGTTCCTATTCTGCTGATTGAGTGGATGAACTGAGCAGCACCCATTGAAACATTAGCAATATTCTGTATTTTTCCATATAATAAAGGAAAGCGCAGTAAGGGTGTGAGCAAATGTATCAAGTTAAAACAGAAGTGAAAATTATACCAGACGGCTTTGAAGCAATGAATGATTTCTTTCATCAGCATGTATTTCGTAGTTATATTGAACTCGGGGCCAGACTAGTAGGGCGCTGGGTGGACGAAGACTATACACTCATTACGGAAATATGGGATTTTCAGAGTAGAGAACATTACCAGCAGTTTTTTGACCTGAGAAAACAGACCTCACATTATAAGAACAGTCGCTTACAAAAGATCGCAAATGATAAATGGATCATCTCGAAAAAAGAGACACATATGATGCCGACAGGGCAATATAGCCAGCCGAGATATCCCGTGTCGGCATGTGTATATGTTGAAAATGAAGCGGGGGAAGTCCTGCTTGTCAGAAGTCTGCATAGAAGTACGACACTCGAACTACCAGGTGGTGCACTCGATAAAGAGGAAAGTCTGGTGGACTGTGCAGTCAGAGAAGTTAAAGAAGAGACGGGGCTTGATGTCAAGATTCTTGGACTCGTCTGCATTTCGCAGAACTTGACGAGTGGAGTGATTAACTTTGCTTTTCACGGTGAAGTGACAGGCGGGGAGATTGCTGATTGTCCGGACGAGACACAAGATGCCGGATTTTATGATATAGCTGACAAAAATCTGCATGTTCATGTCACATATCCACACTTTAAGGAACGTATACTTGAATGCCAGAAGCTGAACTATATCAATATTGATATATATAAAATTAATCCTTATGAACTTATAAAACAATTAAACGGCGCTCACTAGGAGCGCCGTTTTTCTATTCACTGGCAAAAGTGATATCGCAATCGATTTGTCCTCTGAGCATCGTGACATCAAGAGCATGTCCATCAAGCCATTTACCGAAATCCAGTCCGACAGGAGACTGATTGCCACCTAGTGCAAACAGCGCCTTTAGTTCTTTAGGGAAATAACAGCTGGTATGAATCGTGCCACTCCAGCTCGCGTATTTATCACTGAAAATACCGGCAGCTGGATTATTCATCGTGTGAAACGCCTGCTCAGCAGAAAGGGAAGAAGTCACCTGTTCCGTCATAGCCTGCATGCGCATCTCAGAATCAGTTAACACACGGCGATTTTCATGTGTCAGCACTTCAAAATGATTGGTGCAGTAATGGTGATCACGCACTACAACATCACGTGGAGTAATCTCAATAATCTTCGTCCGACCAGATGGATCGAGCACAATATAAGAGAAGCTGGAACGATGAGGAAGCTCATTTAATAAATCAACGACATCATCAATCGTAGCACATGTTTCAAGGATGAGACGACCGACCATATAACAGACGAAACCATCGCCAGGCTTCTTACGGTGCATAAAATTATAGCCCATGACCAGACCTTTTTCATTAATACCATCCATACGTCCGGTGATACGGGACACGGGTGCCATGGTGGCAAGACCGCCATCATTAGGCTGGAAAAATGTCAGCCGACCATCATAAGTGGCAGGATGATAATCATAATTGCGGACTAAATAATCCTCAGTCGTGAAAACAGAACAACCACTTTCCTTCGCATACACACGATAATGACCAAAGTTCAGCAGCACTTGTTCCAGGCTCAGCTTTAATCCATCTTGAATACCAAGCAATTCTTCCCATATCTTCGGTGCAAAACGTTTATAGACAGCCTCAGTCTCCTGAGGATCAATATCAAAACGAGGCCGACGAAGACGCCACTCACGTTCTCTATTCTCCATCATCAAAGTAGACTTCAGCCACTCTGCCTGATCAAGACCAAAATCATAATGACTGCCTCTGAATTCAGTAATCACACTTTTAACTTGTTGCATCCAATCACGCCTTTTTAAGAGTTAAGGCTATTTTAGCATAGATAATCAGTCGCATTTTGATGATTGCTTAGAAATCATAATATATAAAGATGTAAATCATATAATTATGTAAAGGATGCTTGACGTAAAGGACACTTTACATTTACAATAATTGTAACGAGGTGGAAGAATGAAAAATAGACTCGCAGAATATAGACAATCTAGAGGGATGTCGCAACAGCGTTTGGCGGATCGACTGAAGGTTTCAAGACAAACGATTATCTCGATAGAAAAAGGTAAGTATAATCCGTCACTACCACTTGGCCTTATTATTGCAGAACTGTTTGAAGTAGATGTGACTGAGATTTTTATATTGGAAGAAACAGATTACTAGGAGGGGTTAAAGTGAAACGCTCTTTTAATCAGCAGATGTCGCTGGGATTTGGGATTTTTCTTTTGTTGTTAGGTGGCGGCATAGGTTTAATTGTAGGGATGCAAAACTTAGGTTTATGGTGGACAACTTTTGTGCTAGGCATTGTCTTGATTTTACGTTCATTCATTTTTGAAGGTGAATCTTTCGATGAACGTGAACAGATGATTAACTATAAGGGTTTTAAAGCGACTTTTATCATTACAATTATATTAGCATTTATTTTCTATTCATTATACTTTTGGTTTGGAATACAGCTACCTGGTGAAGATGCTTTTATTATTTATCTTGGTCTTATCATTTTGGCCCAAGGTTTATCCAGTTTCTATTATGCTAAAAAAATATAACAATATATCCTTGAGATTTGGATGATGATTTCTTTCTTTTATCTATTATGATTTATATGCATTTCATATTGTTTTCTGACAATTTATTCAACCCGTTTTTTTTGACTTCACGTCTATTTTCTCTTAAGCTATACATGAGGAGTGATAGAATGAGAACGTTTGAACAGGAGAAGGATCTTTTTTTCATCGACAGTTCAGCGTATAACTTATTAACCGAACACTTAAAAACGACCGTGGTATGTCCTAAAGATGAATTTAAAGGGCATATTCTCTATAAAAATTTCCATGTCAGCAACTGTCATCGTACTTGGCGAATTGCTGATTATGATTACGTTATTGTGGCGCAACCGGGCTGGTACGAAGGTTTGAATGATGAAATGCAGCAGTTGATTTTAGAGGAGCAGAAACGTACGGGTTCTAGACTGATGCTCGGTGATTTGCTGATTACTCAAAACTTCTGGCGTTCTTTATCCACTGAACAGCAGCAGAAGCTGATTCATTTATATGATGAGCCGATTGAAGATATTGATATTTCAAATATGCCTGAGCGTTTTCAGAGACTTCATGGTAAGTTTCCGGAAGAGCATGGTGGCAATTGTTTTGCTGCTGCTTTATACGGAGTTGCAGATGAATCCTTTTTACTGGAAGAATGGGTGCATAGTCAGTCGTTTCTTGATATGCTGGAGCGTAATCATCTGAAGCGTTTTGACCGTGCGACTAAAGATAGCGTACTGGTTTTTGAACAGGATGGTGTTGTGGTGCACGCTTGTTACGTCATTGATGATACTTATTGCTTCAATAAGTCAGGTCAGACGTTCTTTAACCCATGGCATATTGCTCGTATTGATAAGGTGATGGAAGATTGGGATGACTGTAAAGTCATGTTCTTCTGCGATCCTGATAAATTAGATGAACTTGTTTATCTAGGAATAGATGACAAGCAAGTAGCCTGAATATATAGCTGACAAAATAATAAGAGCGATAAAATCCGATAGAAATCTGATTTTATCGCTCTTTTATTATGAAGTAGTCTGATTTTAGGCGAAATTGAACAGCGAGGTCATATTCTGCTCGTCTTTTGACGCTATCTCACTATTGTTTAATAGACGCCTACTTGATCCCATGCGCTTGCTACTATTTGTGCATCAGCTGCACCATAAAGGTCAGTAGCTGATTGCACAAGTGCAGCGCGTGCATCGGTGAACGTTGCTTGAGGTGTTAAGTAAAGCGTTAAGGCACGGTAATAAATCTGTTCTGATTTTGAGTTGCCAAGTTGTGTCACTGTGTTATAGAAAGCTTTGTTTGGAATACCGCTATTGCTATGAACGCCACCGTAATCACCAGCTTCTGTATTAGAAAGATAGCGATACTGATTCATATGAGCTGGTTGATTGTATTGTTCCGGGTTAGAGAGGCTTCTCAGTCCATCTCCTGTTATACCTGGTGTGTAGATGTCTTCACCAATTAAAAAGTCACCTGGATCAACAAAATAACCGAATACATCAGAGAATGATTCACTTAAAGCTCCCGACTGATTCTCATAAATAAGTCCGGCTGTATAATCGGTAACCGCATGCGTCAGTTCATGAGCAACGACATCATTTGCACCTGATAATGTAGTGAATGTACTGCCGTCTCCATCACCATATACCATTACTTCGCCACTCCAAAATGCATTATTGTAGTTAACGCCATAATGAACGATAGAATAGATAGGTGCACCTAAATTATCATAAGAATTACGATTGAACTTATTTTTGTAGTAATCATATACAAGGTCAGCATTATAGTGTGCATCAACGCCAGCGCGCTGTGTCTGTGAAGTAAAATATTTAGTTTTATTAGTCATGAGACTATAAGTTGTTGTTGTATTTTTAGCATCATATGTTTCGATTCGCCCTGAGTGAGTCAGGTCGATAAGTGAGTACTTACCTTTTGAAAAATCAAGGTTTAATGGACGTGTTGAACCGTTGACTGCTGTACCTGATCCAGTAGTTGCCGTTTCTTTAAGTATATTCTGTTTCTTGATAACTGCACCTGTCTCAGCATCAATCTGAATATGCCAGTTTGCAGCTTCAGGTGTCAGGTAAATCAATTGAACATTATAGACAAGTTTATTAAGTTCAGGATTAATGACTACTTCTGCTTGTTTAACGATATTACGTCCCATATTACTGACAGCTTGAGGACTGACGCCTGCAGCCTGATACGCTTTAGTTATAGCTTGCGCTTGTGTCAGCACTTGGTTGTTCACAGGAGCAAGTGTTTTTTGATTTAAATCCCCGTTAACCATGACAAGATTGCCTTGTGCATCCACATGGACTTTTATTTCTGTATTTAAAGCATATTTGCCCTTTGCTTTTGGCTTTAATGTATAGTGAGTGAAACCAAGCGTATCTGTTTCAGCTGATACAACTGAATATTGCTTATAGTTTTTCTTTACAGCTTTATAGCCTGGTAAATTTTTAAGTGCTAATTGAGCTTGTTCAGGTGTTTTTACAATTGTCTGTGCAGAGATGTTTCCTGAAGGGATGAGAGTAGCAAGTAAACCCATTGATAATAAAGCTGAAGTAAGTGTCTTTTTCATGTTTATTCCTTTCGTACGTTAAAATGTTATAGGATAACTATACATGAAAAAGCTAAAAAAGCAATGTCAGATATTGTTAGTTAAAAGGAAAAATAATAATAAAGTTACACAATAAAAAGAGGACTTTTTTCTAATTGAAAGTCCTCTTGTGACTATTAATTAACGCCTACATTATTCCATGCATTTGCTACTATATTTGCATCTGCTGAACCATATAAATCCTGTGCAGATTGTACAAGCGCTGCTTTTGCATCACTGAATGAAGCGTTTGGTGTCAGGTAGTAAGTAAGGGCACGGTAATAAATTTTTTCTGCTTTTGATTTATCCATAACGGTTACTGTATTATAGAATGCTTTATTTGGAATACCGCTATTGATATGAACACCACCATTGTCACCTTGTTCAGTATTAGGGAGGTACTGGAAGTCTCTCATATGTGACGGCTGGTCATATTGCTCAGGATTCGACATACTGCGCAGCGCATCGCCACTCACTCCTGGTGTATAAACATCTTCACCCATTAAGAAGTCAGGGTCTACAAAATAACCGAAGACATCAGAGAATGATTCATTTAAGGCACCTGGTTGATTCTCATAGACAAGACCAGCTGTATATTCTGTTACTGCATGTGTTAATTCGTGAGCAATAACATCATTTGCACCTGATAGAGAAGAGAAGGTACGTCCGTCGCCATCACCATAAAACATCGCTTCACCATTCCAGAATGCGTTGTTATAGTTGTAACCGTAATGAACTACAGAATAAATATCTGCGCCTCTGCCGTCATAAGAATCACGACCGTGAACATTTTTGTAATAATCATATACTTGATCAGCATAGTAATGAGCGTCAACACCTGCACGCTGACCAGGGCTTGTGAATGCTCTATCGTAATCAGTCATCAAGGAGAAGTTGTAATCTGTATTACGAGCATCATATGTTTCAATATTACCATTATGTGTTTGATCAATAAGTGCATACTGTCTGCCATCAGAAGCCATATTAAGAGGTTTATAATCACCTTTATTGCCATAACCATAGCCAGTTGTAGCAATCTTTTCGATTAAGTTTTGCTTTTTCACGACTTCACCCGTTTGAGCATCAATCTGGATTTTCCAGTTAGCTGGTTTAGGAGTCACATAAATCAACTGAACGTCATAAACATATTTATTCTGTTCTGCATTAATAACTAAATCTGATTTTTTTACAACTTTACGGTCCATATTTTTAACTTCAGTTGATTTCACACCTGCTGCTTCAAAGGCTTTTGCAACAGCGTCAGCGCTTGAAATCTGCTGAACATTTGTAGGTGCAACTTCTTTTTGTTCAAGGTCACCATTGACCAGAACAATTTCACCTGCTGGATTAACGTGAACTTTAACTTCCGTATTAAGTGCCGTTTTGTTATTTACTTTTGGCTTAAGTGTATAGTGAGTAAACCCTTCAGCATCAGTCTCTGCTGCAACTACTTCATATTGCTTGTAGTTCTTTTTGACTGCCTTTGCACCTGGTAAATTTTTTAAAGCTTTTTTAGCATCTTGTTTATTATGTACTTTTCCGATTTTTTTCAGTTCTTTTGAGCCGTCAGTTTTTGCTTCTGTAATGTGAGTTGGGATGAGTGAAGTAAGCATGACAGTAGAAAGAAGAGCAGGTGCAATTATTTTTTTCATGAATATATCTCCTTGTTTACAAGTATTTTTAATGCATACACCTATTATAATTAATTACATGATAATTGCAATAAAAATATTCATAAAAACATTTAAAAAATGCAAATAAAGTTAAAACAATGATTTTTCGCATAAAAATAGCATTTATTTCGAAGAAATAAATACTGAAATTGAATTATTGATTAAGACCGAGTTCGAAGTGAGCACGTATCAGTTTATTGACACCTTCAGACATGTTGAAAGTAAGTAAACTGAGGGAGGGAGAGTCAACTCCATTAAAGTCTTTATCTTCTCTTGTCATCTTCATAATAACGATTGACTGCGTGTCACGTTCTGTTTTGTAAATAATTTCGAAGTTCCAGTCCTGTTGTCTACTGAACCTTTCATGAAAAAAATCGACTAAGCCTTCATAGCTTAAATTTGACACCAGTCCATCTGGATGAACGAGAGTTGCAATTACATTTTCATCGATTAATGATTTGACCTCTTCTAAATCCTGGTGCTGCCAGGCAGCAAGTAAATGTACATATGACAAGTCGTTCAGTCCTTTACAATTTAGTTTTAAGATATTATGGCATATAGAAGATGAAATATTTCTTTAGGCTTATTATATATGTTAATATAAAGTTATTATAGAGATAGAGGTGAAACAAATGAAGGGATTTTTTAAAGGTCTATTCTTTATTGTCTTCTTGTTAGCAATCGTAGTAACAGGTGGCGCTGCATTATTATTTACTCGCTTCAAAGCTGACTTCGAAGATATTGAACGTCGTACAAAAGATATCGTGGCTCAAATTGAATCACAAAACCCATAGGAACTTGCCAGTCGGTAAGTTCTTTTTTATTTGCTGATTTTTCTGGAGAGCCAGATGAAAAAACAGCCGGCTAAAAATGCAAGAAGACTATACCACTTCAAGAAACTATGTGCACCTGTTTGCGGTAAAAGGATCTTATTTTTAGGAGAAACAGGTTTAAGGATATGTGAAGGCATGGATATGTTTTTTAGAGAATCGACTCGAGGGTCAACGGTCGGTTTAACGACAGGCAGCTGAGGTTTCGTCACAGCTGCTTTCTTTGTCTTCTTATTTATTTGCTGTTGAGGAAGGGGACGTACTGGTTTAATAGGACTAGGGTTATCATGTTGTTTAGAAACAGGGATATCAGTCTTTTTATTGGATGATACTGGTTCTGTTTCAGTAGACTGCGTTTTTTTAATGCGGACAACTTTTCTGGTAGGTTTCTGGATGATAAGAGGATGAGAGACAGTGTCAGTCTTGAGTGTATTCACAACTTGGCGGCTTATATCGTTAGAATAAGGAACAGGTCCTTCAGAAGCTGTATTTGAGGGAGTTTCTATAGACCTTATTTTCTGGTGATAAACAGCAAAATCTTTTTGTTCACCGTCTTGAATAGCTGTTGTTCGATTTTGATAAGCAAGTGTGTCAGAAGCATCAGGTTCTGATAAATTTTCCTTTTTGTCGGTCAATACTTCTTTTCCATTGGGTTGAGGCATTGGTGCATCGAGTAGTGTCTGATCAGTGTCCGTGTCACAAATCATTGTTTCGGTACTAGAAATAGTGGAATCTTCAGTATCAGTTGCTGGCGGCAGATTTTCTACCGGTAGAGTCGGAGTTTCTGTTGTTAGAGCAGATTCATCTGGTTGTTGTTCGTTAGAGGGCACCTCTGACACTGGAGGTTCTTCAGTACATTGCTGAAGAGAGGATGTGGACTGAACTTCATCTATCTGATTATCTGATTGACTGGCATCAGCATCTGATACACTACAGTACAGGCATAAAGTGACTAAAAGTAAACTGAAATATTTCATATCTCATCTCCTCCTTGTATTCTGATAAATTATGACAGAAGTCAGAGACTATAACTATGGAGTTACATATAAGATAAAATATTCATTATTACTTAGGCTTTTTTACATTTCTGACTTATAACCTGCCTTTATTTGATTGACAGATGTCAATGACATCCAGATCATTGCTAATAAATAATATTTGTGAAGAGAAAAGTTTATTAAATTAATAAAAACTATCTGAATGAATCAGATAGTTTTAAGGGTGATATTGATGACATCCATAAATGAAACAAAACACATTTGCTGATTGGCATGATTCGTTCCGATGATATGAAACGCCCAAGTATCGATGCGCTCAATCGTCATTGTTAAATCATTGATGTAACCATCGCGATAAAACTCAATGACAACAGGACATTGCCGGTGATAGGCTTCCTTAAGCTGAATATCCAGTTCTTCTAAACGGTCATCCGATAACTCGGGTCTTTTAATTTTGTTCTGATTTTCTATTTGCTGTCTGACATCCTGGAACTGTTCAGGTATCGTTGCAAATGGTGCCCATTTAATCATGCCGCGCCCTTGAGGAATGTTTGGATTCAGCTGACTCCGTTCAATCTTACGGTAATCCAGCTCACCATAAATCGGATGTTTCATAACATCACTTCTTTCATTGATGTAAGTTTATTATACGAACGTATGTTCTGTTTTGCAACTATAAATTTTTTTATTTTTAAATGCATCAAAAAAACCGTCTATTCCCAGGAAGAAATAGACGGGTTTGAAAGTGGTAATTAATCTGGAATCGGTTGCTTAAATAAATGGGAATGCACAGATAGATAGAAGAGCAGCATACCGATTAATCCGAGTATGATGACATAGATAGACATCATCATACTATTCAGCACAGTTCCGATAATCAGTCCGGAGCTCGCAACAAGCCCAGCACCGCTATAGCCGAGTGAACTAAAGGCGATGTAACTTGCCCGTTTATCTTCTGGCATGAGCTTCGCCTGAAAGACTGAAATAATAGGTGTCTGCATGAGTTCACCGACTGTCGCAATGAAAATGACAATGATCAGCAGATACCAGGCCGTTAAATGATGGGCAAGACCATAACCTCCTGTATAAAGAAAGGTGCCGAGCAATAGAACATAGACTTGATTACGACGCTCTGTCAGCTTTGCAATCAGGAAAGTAATTGTAACGACAAGCAATGTATTCTCGATAAGGAGGATACTCATCATACGCACACCATCGATATGAATACCGAATAAGTCAAATGGCTTAAACACATTATGTAGACGCACACCGATATAATTGGTCAGAGCAAATTCAGCTGAAAAGACAAAAATCATCGCAGTTGTGAAGACGACGAAGCGTGTATCTTTCATAGCTACTTTATAGCTGCTCAGTAAATCACGCACCCAGTGAGCTTCGACCACTTTACGGACCTTGTTGACAGTCGGATCAATTAAATAGCGCTGAAAAACTGCTGTATTGATCAGCATGATGACAACAATTAAAGTGAAGAGCAGAACCCGGTGTTCTTTGTAAAAGAGACCTCCGATAGCAGTACCGATAGCAGTCGCCAGGTTGTTGGTCCAGTATGCAGTGACATAGACAGACTTCCTCATTTCTTCTGTCGTTGAATCGATGATGAGAGCTTCCAGTGCTGGAAAAATCATTGCACCACTTATAGCAGATAACATAAACAGGGTAGAAACAATCCATGGCATATTGATAGCTGGATGAATAAAAATAGCCATGAGTATCATAATGATGGCGAATAGTAACTGTCCGGCAACAAGCTGCCCTTTACGACTGAAACGATCTGCGAAATAACCTCCGCATAAATTACAGAGTAGGCTGAAAATAACGTTAGCGCTCAGCAGAATCCCAGATGTCACTTTGCCGAGCTCATCAGCAATATAGAGTACCATAAAAGGCATCACACTCATACTTGCGGCGTGATCAAAAAAACCGCAGATAATCCTGAGCTTAACATTGGAAGGAAATTGTGAGAATTTCATATAGGTGATCCTCTATTTTTCGTAATAGTAGTTACATTATAATATTAAAAGTGAAAAAATAATATATGTTATATTATTTACTCTATATATACTTCACTCCAGTTATAGAAGCCGTGTAAGACAATTCGCGCATTGCGAAGATTATGTGGAATATAAACTGTCTTCTGGTTATTGAAAAGAGGAATGAGCAAATGACGTCTTTCAAGTTCCCGGTCGACAATCCTATTAAGACGTGACCATCTTGAAACAGGACTCTTCAAGTAGTGATGATAAATAGTTGTCAGTCGTGGGTACTGAGCAAATAAATGATACTGTGTAGCATTGTTCTGGAATAGGAAGCTGAAATATTCGTAATGCTCTGCACCGTTCAGGAAAGCGCCATGAATATAATAATCGCCTTTATAATCCAGTTGAGAGTGAAGGGCATCGTCAATAGTAACCGGTATGAGTTCTACTTGAATATTGTAGCGTTTCAGCAAGTGCTTGACGTCGTTCATCAGTTTTCTGATATAACTGGGATAAACAAAGCGAACAGTGAAATTTTCTAAGAGTTCAGGTTGATGTCGGAAATAACGCGAATAACTGAGGACAGCTGGAGCAGATTTCGCGATATTTTTTCTTTCTGTTGTCTGACGGAGATAAGTCTGCATAATGTAATGAATAGTTTCCTGCTGAGCGTTCGTCAGATGATTGTTTCGTAAGGATAACATATAGTAAAAGCCATCTCTCACTGTATAAGGAGCGTACTGTCCATTAGATTGTAACGAGAATTCATCATATGTCTGTTCAGGAATATAAAGCATTTCAACTTCATCAAGGAAAGGGCGGTAGCCGTAATAATAATCGAATGCTTTCAGGAGAGAATATGTCTCTGTATTCTTATCTATATAGAAAGGACCTGTGCCTATATAACGGCCGTTCTCAACTTTATAAATACTTAAGTTGAGTGTACACAGGATATCCAGCAGGTAGGGACATTCAGTATAAGTCATTTTCATCTGATGAGGGTTTATAATCTCAATTGAGTTGATACAATGAAGTAAGCCGTGCATATGGACGGAGGATTGAGCGGTCTGAAGACAGTGACATACATCTTCAGCAGTCACTATTTGACCATCATGAAACTGAATATTTTTACGTAAGTAAATAATGGCTTCAGTCTCTGTAACATCAATACGATGAGCAATTTTATAGTGGTAGGTGCCATCTTTATATGCGACGAGCGTATCATAGATGTTACTTAATATATTGAAGCTGTTAATGTCGCGAGTTTCTAATGGATTTAATGTTAAAGGGGCATAGCGTTTCTTAATGATGAGTTTATCGCTTTCTTTTCTATCTATACCAAGCAGTTGGTTAGCTTGTAATAATAAGGACTGTTTCGATGATTCAGACCACTTCCAAGTCAGATAGTGAACAACTTCATCAAGCGGTTCTCTTTTAAAGGCAGTCGTCACCTTCTGGAAGTAGAGGTGGTCGATATTGAGATGCCATTCTATTTCGGTCATATGACCGCGTCCTCTGCCACTGGTATAACTAAGGAACTGATGTGCCTGCCATCTTTTCAAACTGCGTGCTAAATGCTTCTGACTGATATTAAGCTGCTCACTGATTAATTTTTGATTAATCAATGGAGCACTGAGATTATAGAATGAAAGTAATAAGGGCTCCATGTTCACCTCTGTAAAGTGGACTGAAATAATTAATTGTCCATTTTTAATTTTTTAGTCTACTTTAACATAAGATTTAATATAGCAGAAGGGGTGAACAATATGAGAGTAAGAGATTTACCATTGAATATTCATCTGAGACTCTGGGGTTCTTTTGTCAACCGTTGTACGTATAGTGCGACACTGCCATTCCTGGCACTCTATTTAACAGATCAGGTTCATGCTTCATTCGCAGGATTATTTTTAGCAATAGGCGTGTTTGTCCAGTTTATCAGCAATATATGGGGTGGCTATTTCGTAGATCTTATGCCACGGAAGAAGATGCTGATTTTTGGATCAAGTCTGGAAGCGGTAGCGCTGATTTTGATGTGGGTTACAGTGGTCCATTCCTGGCTGATACTATTCCTCTTATCATATGTACTATTCACGGTTTTCAGTGCCTTTAGACGACCATCGATGAGTGCCATTGTTCAAGATTCAGCGACACCTGAAAATAAAAAGTTACTTTATCGCATGGATTATTGGCTGGTCAACCTTTCTCTTGCTGTCGGCGCATTACTTGGCGGTTTACTCTATACGCACCATAAAGAGTGGCTCTTTTTTCTGACCGCACTCGTGTCCTCAATATTAGCATTGCTATATGCGAAGTATATTGAAGAAACCCATAGCTTCATACGACAGAAAAAACATGACAATGTCTTCAGAGACTTATTCTCTGCCTACAGCACCGTATCAAGAGATAAACGATTCGTGATGGTGGTCATCGGTGGCATGCTGCTTGCGACGGTCGAACTGATGACCAGTACATATGTGGCCGTCAGATTGAACAAAACATTCGAGATAGTTCACCTATTAGGATTCAGTATCAACGGCGTTCGAATGTTTACACTCATTAATTTGACCAATACACTTACCGTGGTCAGCTGTTCACTGCTCGTTGGTAAATTTGCTGAACGTTTTCGCGTTCATCGTATATTAGGTGCTGGCCTACTTGCTTATGGTATTGGTTATGCCGTACTGACTTCTGCCAATACATGGTGGTTGATTATCATAGCAGTTCTCATAGCGACATTCGGTGAGATGATTTATGCGCCTACTAAAAATGCTGAAGCGTTATCTCTTATTCCACAAGATAAAAGAGGGTCGTATAATACATTCAGTTCTTTTACGTTCAGTGGTGCGCAACTCCTATCGAACGGTTCGCTTGTGGTTGGTGCATACTTGAACCCGTATGCGATGAGTGTCGTCGTTTTCGTCATTGTTATGGTCGGGAGTATCTTTATGATGAACAATTTATTTGGAGGACAGCATAAAGTGACTGATGCAAAGTAAATATAGCATCCAAAAAAATACCATGGACAATTATTGTCCATGGTATTTTCTGAGTTATTTCGTTATCGCAAGCATCAATTCACGCGCTACTTTTGCTGCAACGGCATTGGAAACACCGGATGCATCATAAGGTGGGGAGAGTTCTACGATATCTGCTGCAACCACATTCAGTTGTTCGAACACTTTGAATGCAGGTTCCAGTTCTTTGTAAGTCAGACCACCGGGTTCTGGTGTGCCTGTCCCTGGGAAGATAGAGGGGTCCAGGCAATCGAGGTCGATTGTGACATAGACCGGTGTATCTTTCAGCAGGTCAGGGAGGTCTTTCAGTGTGTTGATGGAGAACTTTTCAAGCGTCGTATGCGTGTCACTCCAGTCAAATTCTTCTTTTGTACCTGAACGGATACCATACTGATAGATGCCACCATCACCTGTGATGTCATGGATGCGTCGTACAACAGTTGCATGACTTAAGGGCTCACCCATATAGTCGTCACGTAAGTCTGTATGTGCATCGAGCTGCACTAAGACAACGTCTGGATATTTTTCATGTACGGCTCTGAAAGGACCGAGTGTCACCAGGTGCTCGCCACCGATCATAAAAGGCAGTTTGTCAGCTTTCAGTATTTCTCGTGCTGTTGCTTCCAGTTCCTCAAGTACTTTGACTTTGTTGCCGATTGTAATATCGACATCGCCTGAATCCATGATCTGCACATCTTCCAGGTCTTTATTTAAATAAGGGCTATAAGTCTCTAAACCATAAGATTCAGAACGGATGGCATCTGCTGCAAAGCGTGTGCCAGGTCTATTAGATACTGTGCCATCGAATGGGGCGCCGTAGATGACGGTTGATGCTTCTTCAAATGTTGCTTCGCAGGCCATATAGACATGCTTATTCGGTTGCATCATTCAGCATCTCCTTGACGAACGTCGGCAGTGCAAATGCACCTGTGTGAATATCAGTGTTATAGTATTTTGTTTTAAGACCGAGTTTATTCCATGCTTCCAGATCAGCATCTTTTAATGGATCATATTTTTTAGAGGCAAAACCGAATAACCAGTGACCTGATGGATAAGTCGGCATATGGAACTGATACACACGTGTAATCGGGAAAAGACCTTTAATTTTAGAGTGTGCACGTTTCATTTCGTGGGCATAGCTTGGGTAATAAGGTGATTCATGCTGATTAATCAGAATGCCGTCATCCGTTAAAACACGGAAGCAGTTATTATAAAAGTCGTGAGAGAATAATCCTTCACCAGGGCCGATCGGGTCAGTTGAATCTACTAAAATAAGATCGTAATAGCCTTCTTCTTTGTTCTTGACGTAAGCAAGACCATCTTCAAATAATAATGTGACACGGGGATCTTCAAGCTTGCCTGCTGTAATCGGCAGATACTCTTGCGACAGTCGCACGACGCGTTCATCGATTTCCACCATATCAATCTGCTCGATAGAGTCGTAGCGTGTAAGTTCACGCACAGTACCCCCGTCGCCGCCTCCAATTACAAGCACTTTTTTGATGTTAGGATTTGTTGCCATTGCCACGTGCGTAATCATATCGTGGTAGACGAACTCATCCTTTTCATTGACCATCATCAGACCATCTAATGTAAAGAATGTACCGAATTCCTCTGATTCAAAGAAATCAATCTGCTGGAAATCAGATTTCTCTGAGTGAAGCTGTTTGTTGGTCTTAATTGAAAAACGGACGTTATCTGTATGATTTTCTGTATACCAAAGATCTAACATGGTTAGCCTCCTTATTTAACTTCAATTTCAACAGGTTTGAATGATTCTACAACAATCTCACCTTTTGAATATTTATGGATTTTATCTGCCATACCACGACCAATTTCATATGAATCTGATAGTTCTGCTTTTAACGCTTTCTCAAGGAAATCTTCTGCGCGCCATGGATCAACAGTATCTCCACATGTGAAGACATCCACTGATGCATAACCATATTCAGGCCATGTATGAATCGTTAAGTGAGATTCAGAGATGATGACTGCCCCTGATACGCCGTAAGGATTGAATGTATGGAAGCAGCTTTCAACGATAGTAGCCCCTGATACACGTGCAGCTTCATTCATAATCTCTTCAATTTTATCATGGTCTTTCAGAATATCCTTGTCACAGTTGTAGTACTCGATTAATACGTGTCTGCCTAAAGTTGTTAATTTCATTATTATTGTCCTCTTTTCTCTATGATATAAACTTGATTTGAGTTTTCTGTGCCGATTTTAATAATCGGCTGATTGTTGATGAACTGCCAGTAGTCAATGATGTCCTGGCTGATACGTTCGCCGGCCATCACGATAGGAATGCCCGGCGGATAAATCATCAGTGATTCTGCGCAAATCTTTCCGACCGCATCCTCGATAGAGATGGGGTACTTCTCACCATACAAGACTTCGCGCAGCCCCATTGCCTGTTCAGGAATAGCCAGCTGCTTCAGAATAGGGGCGAGTACTGCACGACTTGAATCATGATAACGTGCACTGATATCAGTGAGTGCGTCCAGTAGGCGTTCTAAAACGTGTAGATTATCAGCTGCTGAGACGATTCCCATGACAACATTAGGTTCTGCCAGTTCCATCTGGATATGGTATTCACTGCGCAATAATTTATAGATTTCAAATCCTGAGAGCTTGATAGTGGAATCGACATAAATAGTCAGCTTTGTCTCATCCAGGTTCTGGTGATATAAGTGCTTAAATTCATTGCCGTTCACCATATGGAAGCCAGGAATGTTTGTGACGGCTTCTTTAAATTGACGCACATGTGGCATCAGTGTCTCAAAACGTTGCTGACCATTCAAAGCCAGATGTTTACGAGCGATATCAAGTGATGACATCAGAAGATATGATGCTGATGTTGAGGTGAGCATATTGATGACACTTTTAATCTTGTGTGCATCCACCCGGTCCCCTTTCACGAGCAGTACGCTGGACTGCGTGAATGATCCGCCCGTCTTATGAAGGCTGGTGGCTGCAAGGTCAGCACCTGCCTCCATACTTGAAAGCGGCAGTTCGGGTGAGCATCTAAAATGAGCGCCATGTGCTTCATCAACCAGCACAGGCATATCATAGTCATGTGCTAAATCCACGATTGACTTCAGATCACTGACAGCACCGAAGTATGTGGGATTCATAATGAAGAGTGCACGAGCATCCGGATGACGCTCAATCGTTTCTTTTACTGTATTCAGACTTAAGTTATGTGCGATACCGAATTCTGTATCAAATTCAGGCAGTACATATATAGGTGTAACGTCAGCAAGTGCCATAGCGTTCAGAACAGATTTGTGTACATTGCGAGGCAGAATCAACTTATCTCCAGGTTTGCAGACTGAAAAAATCATCGCCTGAATACCTTCAGTCGTTCCGTTCACCAGAAAATGAGCATGATCAGCAAGATAGAAGTCTGCCATAAGTGACTGCGCCTCTTTGATAACACCTTTTGGATTATCATAGTTATCAAGCTGCGGCATGGAATTGATGTCATGACGTAATGTCGATGAGCCATAATAATGAAGATCCGTTTCTGGATCCAGGCCTCGCTTATGTCCTGGTACATCGAAGCTGATGACGTCCTGTTCTTCATACAGCTTCAATGCGCTGAACAGAGGTGTCTGCTGATGCAGCTCTTTATTAACGGGTCGTACTTGTTTGAGTTCATGAGACTTAATCAATCTAGCACCTCTCAAGATTATGATTGTAAAATATAGTATTACTTAACTCGAGGTTTTATATTACTACTAATTTATTTTTACCAAACAAATTGTAATGTATTACTAAACTAATTACAAGAAAAAATTCATAATCTGCATATGTTTTCTTACAGGGGGAATAGTCTGTTAAGATAAAAGAAAAAGGAGGCATTATGATGACACAAACTATAGGATACATTGGTTCTTATACAAAGAAAGACGGCAAAGGGATTTATCGTTTCGTTTTAGATGAAACAGTCAAACAGATTGTCAGAGTAGAAACAGGTTATGAAGTACCTGCATCTACTTACGTGGTGCAGCACGGTGCTTTCCTTTATGGTATTAAAAAAGAGAATGATCAGGCGGGGGTTGCAGCTTATAAAATTGGTGAAGAAGGTGCACTTGAACTCATCAATGACTGTCTGGAATCTGCTGAGTCAGGCTGTCACATATCAGTGAGCGCAGATGGCCGTTATCTCTTCGAAGCAGTCTATGGTGCTGCAGAGGCAAGACTCTATCGCCTGAATACTGAAACAGGTGCAATTGAAGAACTCATCAATGTCGTGGTACAGGAAGGCGCCGGTCCTAATGAAGACCGTCAGGATAAAGCACACACGCATTTTATTACACCGACACCAGACAATCAATACGCAGTCGCGGTAGACTTAGGAGCGGATGAAATCATCACGTTCAGTTACGGCGAGGAAGGTCTAAAACGTGAACAGACACTTGAAGTACCGGCAGGAACGGGACCAAGACATCTAGTCTTCAATCAGAATAGACGCTACGCCTATGTTTTAACGGAGCTGAGCAATGAAGTCTTTGTCTTGGAATATAATGACGGACACTTCAAGTTGATTGAACAGCATTTAGCTATCCCGGCAGACTTCACACATAATACACAAGGCGCCGCTATTCGAATGAGCCACGACAACAAATTCGTGTATGCATCTAATCGCGGTCATCAAAGTATCGCGGTATTTAAAGTTAAGGAAGATGGTGCATCGCTGTCACTTGTAGAGATTACAGATTGCGGTGGTGACTGGCCGCGTGATTTTAATATTTCAAATGATGATAAGTTTTTGGTCTGCGCACATGAAGTAAGCGGTAATCTTGTCTTATTTGAACGTGATATTGAAAGCGGCAAGCTGACGATGCTTGAAGACAGTAAGAAAGCAGCAGAAGGTGTCTGCGTTCAGTTTTTACAATGAGAATAGCACTGTATCAAATGGAAGTCGTTCCCGGTAATCCGCACCGTGCGATGGAAAAAATAGAAGCATGGATTAAAACATTGAGTCAGATTGACATAGTCGTATTGCCGGAGATGTGGAATACTTCTTATACATTGACGCGACTGCATGAGCTGACGGATGATGAAGGAGAACGTGAAATTCGTTTTCTGCAAAAGATGGCAAAACAGCATGCTCTTCACATCGTCGGCGGGTCAATTGCGGTTAAAAGTAACGGACAGCATTATAACAGAAGCATCATTATTGATCAGCAAGGTGAAATAATCTATCAATATGATAAAATTCATTTAGTACCTATGCTGAATGAACCTGACTACTTGGCAGCAGGTCATCAGTTCAGCACATTTGAACTGATGAATGAAAAGATGGGCATTATTATCTGCTATGATCTCAGGTTCCCTGAGCTCTCACGGCACTTAGCATTGGACGGTGCCGAGATTATTTATGTAGTCGCTGAATGGCCGATGGAGCGGATGGCTCATTTTATGGCGCTGCTAAAAGCCCGGGCGGTTGAGAACCAATGCTATATTGTAGCCTGTAACACGGTAGGTGAGTGTGAAGGTACTCAATTTGGTGGCGGATCGATGATCATTGACCCAGGTGGCGAAGTACTGGCACAGGCAGATGCGCATGAAGAAACTGTTATAGTCCAAGTAGATATCAAACAGTCTGAAGCGATTCGTCAGGCTATTCCAGTATTCAAGTCAAGACGAACAGATTTATACTAAATAGAATAAACCCACTCAGAACAATGTTTTAATCACATTGCTGAGTGGGTTTTATTATTTAAAAATTTGGCGGATATATTTGAATTTACCTTTATAAGGAGGGAACAACAGACCTGTTTCAAGCTTAGTGCCTTTTGACATATAAGCTTTTTGATGACTGAAGAGGTCGAATGAATATTTCCCGTGGTAGTGACCAATACCGGACGCACCGACACCGCCAAAGGGCAGATAAGGATTTGAAACGTGCATCAAAGTATCATTGATGCAACCGCCACCGAATGAAAGTCGTTTAAATACTGTTTTGACGAAGTCTTCATCTTCACTGAAGATATATAAAGCGAGCGGTTTTGAATAAGATTTAACAATATCAAAGATTTCATCGCGGTCATCGAATGTCATAAGTGGCAGCAAGGGCCCGAAGATTTCTTCTTCCATCAGTGCATCGTCGAGCTGTACATGATCAATCACAGTCGGAGCCATATAACGTGAAGCTCTATCTGCTTCTCCACCAATCACGATATTATCTGCTGCATGCTGGCGTAATTGATCCAGACGATCAAAGTGACGTTCGTTGACGATACGACCATAGTCTTCTGATTTCTGAGGGTTTTTACCATAGAAATCTCTAATCGTCGTGCGCATCGCTTCAATAAATGAGTCCTTTACTTTGCGGTCGATAAGAATATAGTCAGGTGACACACATGTCTGACCAGCATTCATAAACTTACCAAATGCAATCCGTTCGGCAGCTACTTTAATATTTGCAGTTTTATCAATGATAGTTGGACTTTTACCACCTAGTTCAAGCGCAACCGGAATTAAGTTTTTGCTGGCCGCCTCATAGACAATCTGTCCGACTTTTGTGCTGCCTGTAAAAAAGATAAAATCAAATTTCAGCTTCAGCAGTGCATCGGTCACTTCTTTCTCACCTTGAAAGACTTGAACATAATTTGAATCGAATGTAGCAGTGATAATTTCTTCGATGACCTGACTCGTCGCAGGTGTCTGTTCAGAAGGCTTGATCACTGCACAGTTACCCGCAGCAAGTGCGCCAACTAAAGGTTCCATAACTAATTGAAATGGGTAATTGAAAGGTCCGATAATCAGAACTGTACCAAGGGGTTCCCGCATCACATAACTTTTACCTGGAAATTGAAGAAGAGGGGTATTTATAGATTCGACCTTGCTGTAATTCTTCATTTCTTTGATGAACATAGAGATAGATTTTAAGATAATACCGATTTCTGACGCATAACCCTCGACTTTACTTTTGCCGAGATCATGTGCAAGAGCCGCTAAAATATCTTTTTCACGTGCTTTAATTTCTTTGCGTAAAGCTTTAAGTTGTTTTTTTCTATATTTTAAATCTTTTGTTGCATCCGTATTAAAAAATTGATTCATGTGCTCTAATTCAGCTTGATACAATTCCCTCACCTCTGTCTGTCGTTTGTATTTAGTGTACAATACATCGTGACATGTTAAAATCAATTGAACTTATATGAGGTGATAAAATGAAATTTGGAATAGTAGGGACAAACTGGATTACTGAACGTCTGATAACAGCAGGACAGACAATAGAAGATTTTGAAGTGACAGCTGTATATTCGCGGACAATTGAACGCGCACATTGCTTTGGTGATAAATATGATATCCCGCATCGATTCTCGGACTGGCAGACATTTCTTTCTAGTGATACATTTGATGCACTTTATATTGCGACACCGAATTTATATCATGCTCAGCAGTCACTGGATGCACTGAACGCAGGCAAACATGTGCTCTGTGAGAAGCCACTTACATTAAGCGCTGAGCAAGGTCGGGCGATGTTTGACTGTGCCCGCAAAAATGGTGTGGTGCTGATGGAAGCAATGAAATCGACAGAAGCAGCAGCATTTAAAGTGCTGGAAGACTGGGTGCAGGATATCGGACCGATTAGAAGAGTTAATTTTCATTACAATCAGTATTCATCACGTTATGACAAATTGAAGGAAGGGATTATCGAGAATGCCTTCAAGCCGGAGCTAGGTAACGGTGCTCTTACAGATATTGGTGTCTATACCATTGCACCGCTTGTCAGATTATTCGGTCGTCCGCAGCATATTATGGCAGATAGTTATTTACTATCGACAGGCGCTGATGGACAAGGTACGGTCATGGCACGTTATAAGGAAATGACAGCTGTTTTAAGTTTCTCGAAAATCATCGACAGTCATCTGCCATCAGAAATCATCGGTGAAACAGGGATTATTACAATCGATCAAATATCAGCCCCTGCAGCTATTGAAAAACAGAATCGGCAAGGTGAAGTGATTGAGCGATTTAGCCATGATGCATTACCCATGTCTTATGAAGTAGCGGCGTTTATAGAGAATTGTAAAAAAGGTGCATGGCCGACTGCAAATGAAGAGATGAGTCTCAATACACTCGAAGTAATGGAAGCGATCAAGCAGCAGACACAATAGGAGGGTTAAGTTGAATATTAATAAAGCATGGACGCTGCTCATTATAGGCGGCTTACTTGAAGTCGGATGGGCAGTCGGTCTGAAGTATGCCCATGGTTTTACTGATTTAAAATGGACTATTATCACACTTGTTATCATGATTTTTTCATTCTATTGTTTTGGTTACAGTTTATCAAAGCTTGAGATAGGCACAGCTTATGCTATTTATACAGGCATCGGTGCAGTAGGAACTGTATTATATGGCGTCTTTTTCCTGGATGAAGGCCTGTCACTGCCGAGACTTCTTTTTCTAGCATTACTTATTGGTTCGATTTTAGGATTGAAACTGATTGAAGGAGAGGAAGAGGCATGAGCTGGCTTATATTGATTCTCGCAGGCGTTATGGAGATTTTAATGGTAACTGCTTTGAAGAAAGCCGATAGCTTTGCCAATAAGAAGTGGACAGTCATCTGGTTTATCTTCAGTTTGCTCAGTCTGTTTTTATTGTCAGTTGCCATCAAGACGATTCCTCTAGGCACTGCCTACGGGGTCTGGACAGGTATTGGTGCAATGGGCAGTGTAGTAGTGGGTATGATTTTTTATCATGAGAAAGTCAGCCTGCTGAAGATTATTTTCGTAACTTGCATCATTGTTTCAATTGTAGGACTTAAAATGGTATGAAAAAAACCGGTATTCGTGACGAATACCGGTTTTTATGTTATTTCAGTACATCATGTGTTGAAGCATCTCGTTCCATTACGACACGCGCATATGAACAGGCAGGAACAATCACAAGATTATTTTCACGAGCATAGTCAACAACTTTGTCAACGAGCTGTTTTGCAATACCTTGACCGCGGAGTGACGGATCAACGAATGTGTGATTGATAACGATTGTATCTGTGTCTTGCGTGTAGAATGTGATTTCAGCCTTATCGTCTATATAAAATCGATTACCTGATTGCTGGATTTCCATTATAAAACCTCCTAAGATAATACGTCAGTAAGTTGTGGAACCACTTGTTTTTTACGAGAAACGATACCTTTTAATAGTGCTGTATTTTTATCCAATGATACATTAAATGCTTTATTGACAGCTTCCTGTTCCTGACCCAGTGCAAGAATTTTAGAATCTGAATTGATAATGTCAGTGACAACTAGAACAAATAAATCATAACCATTTTGTGCAGTCTCAGCATTGATGGCATTCTCAAGTTCTTCCTGACGCGCAAATACTTCATCAATATCAACTGTATTAACTTGTGCGACACGAACTTCTCTGTCACCCATTGAGAATGATTTTGCATCGATATTAAGTAAATCTTCAGCTGATTTATCCGCAGTAGAAGCACCGGCCTTAAGCATTTCAAGACCATACGTCTCTTTGTTGATACATGCAATTTTTTCAAGCTCTTCGGCAGCTTTCACATCTTCTTCTGTACAAGTAGGTGATTTAAAAAGTAATGTGTCAGAAATAATGGCAGATAGCATTAAACCAGCGATTTCAGGTTTTACTTCAATGCCATTCTCTTTATACATTTTATTGAGAATAGTTGCTGTACAGCCGACAGGTTCAGCACGATAGTAGAGAGGTGCTGATGTCTCAAAGTTTGAGATACGGTGATGATCCACTACCATCAGGATATTTGCATTTTCAATACCTTCTGCTGACTGCTGAAACTCGTTGTGATCGACGAGAATAACATCATCGCCGTCTACTTTGTCGATAACGCGAGGTGCAGTTACTTTGAACTGGTCAAGAGCATACTGTGTCTCAGCGCTAATTTCCCCCAGTCGTACTGCTTCTGTTTCTTTACCTGCAGCATTCTGCAGATCAGCCATTACGAGTGATGAAGTGATAGTATCCGTATCAGGATTCTGGTGTCCAAAAGTTAAAATTGTCATGGGTTCTACTCCTTTAATGTGAATATCTTTTATTTTATCATGACTGGCCCGTAATCGTCATGCCGAGTGAATGCTCGAAGTGAGAAAGTGCAAATTGATGTCCTTCCTGACTGAATGACTGAACCGCATCTTTATCAACCAGCATCGTATAGCCGAGATTATAACCATCAACAGCAGTATGAAGTACACATATATCAGTGCAGACACCTGTTAGTTCAATTATTTTAATCTGCCGCTCTGTTAAGTATTGATGTAACGGCGTACCTGCGAATGAACTGTAACGTCTTTTATCCAGTGCAATGACAAGAGGGTTGTCCTTATGCTGCTCATATACTTCTTTAACGGCACCATATAATTCACGCCCAGCGGAACCTCTAATATTATGAGGCGGAAATAACTTAGATTCTGGATGAGACATATCATTTACATCGTGCAGATCCATCATAATAAAGATTGGATTGCCTTCAGTGATATAAGTTTCAAATTTGTGAGCGATGGCTTGCTGAATGGCTTGACCCGGCTTACCACAAGTCAGCTTGCCATCGTCCGCCACGAAATCATAAGAATAATCGATAATAATCAATGCTTTGTCCATCATGATCCTCCTCAATGGGGTATAGTTATTAAAAATAATAAACGATAATAAGGATGAAGAAAATGAAAAAAATAACAGTAACAGAATACGGAGCAAAAGGGCGCCATCTGATCTGCGACACAATCGGCTTTCAGCGTGCACTGAATCAAGCTAAGAAGCAGCCGGTAGAAATCTATGTGCCGGTCGGCACATATTATATCGTTAAGGAACTGGTGATCTATCATCACACTACCCTGATTCTTCATAAAGATGCAGTGATCAGAAGAATAAGCAATGGTGCATTGCTGAAAAATGGTGAAAAGCCAGGCTATAAAGGCTATGAAGGTAATGGGCATATCAAAATAAAAGGCGGTACATTTGATCAGTTCGGTCATGTACTGAACTTCAATAATACAATCATGTCGCTGGGCCATGCTCGTGAAATTAAAATAGAAGATGTCACATTCAAGAATGTAGTAGGCGGTCACGCGATAGATGCGTGCGGACTGGATGGTTTTCACGTGAAAAACTGTCACTTCCTTGGTTTTAGAGATGATTCAGGTAAACGCCAATTCAGCGAAGCGATTCAGATTGATCTGCAACTGAAAGATTCTTTTCCGAAATTCGGTTATTACGACGGCACACCGACAAAAAATGTCATCATTGAAGGATGCTATTTCGGTAATTCAGGTGAGTCGATGATGCAGCCATGGAACCGTGCAATCGGTTCACATGCCAGTCAGTATGATATTTACTATGAAAATATTTTTATTGAGAATAATACATTTGAAGGAATGGGCGACTATGCAGTCACTTTATTAAAATCAAAAACTGTTCATGTCACAGGCAACAAGTTTTACAACTGTGCTGGTGGTGTCCGTTATTTAGCTGTTAATAAAGGTAAATACTCGACAACTATTGAAGGAGAGGAAAAAGGAGTTCAGGCCGGGGAAGAGGTTATTATCAGCCGCAATGAATTTCAATCTATTAAAAATGAAGAAGTTATTTTAATTAAAAGCTATAAAGGCGTAAAAAATTCAGATATTTATATTTATGATAATACGTTCAGTGAAAATGAGAACTGCGTTATAAAGTTAAAAGAGGCAAAGGATGTCTATTGTCATAACAACCATCACCTGAACGCCCTTAAAGATGAACACGTTGAAGGCTTATACAGCGACCTTTAAACAAGGAAAGAACGTTGAATGTGAGCATTCAACGTTCTTTTTGGTTGCTGATATTTAATTCGTACGCTGTCCTGAAAAAGGACAGCCTTTTTTTCGGTAATAGAAATTAGGATCATGGTAAGTATTATCATACCCTTTATGAAAATTATGAACGAGAGACGGTGAAATAGGTGGGATCAACCACGTCCAGTCGCCCGTTACTTTGCGTCCTGACTGCAGCTCCTGCTGTTCGAATTTCTCGAACTGTTTGCTTGCAGTGTAATGGTCTACGATAGCGACACCCTGCGATTTATAGGAATGATAGACTGCATAATTCAATTCGACAAGCGTCTTGTCACGCCAGTAAGTAGCTGTTTTTGAGCGGTCGAAGTGGAAGCTGTCAGCTATTTCTTCGATCAGGTTATAGCGATAGCAGTCGAGTAAGTTTCTTGAAGCAATCTCCGACTCCATGTACCAGCCGTTGAACGGCGCACATGGATAAGTGATGCCTCCTATCCTGAGTTCCATACCTGAAATAAACGGCACAGCATACCATGAGAGATTCAGTTTGCTGAAGTCAGGGTAGTCAGGATGGATGAGCGGCACTTCAAGCACAATATTATCAGGGAGAGAAAAACGATGCATCTCGCCTTTATGTCTGTATACGATAGGAAGAAAACGATTCTCAATTTTGGGGACTAACTGTCTGATAGGCTCTGCTAATGGGTCGCTTGCATATCGGATGAGCTGATCGTTCAAAATGATGAAAGGCACTTCATGTGCTGTCGCTTGAGGGAATATAGTAATAGTCGGCCTGATTTTCCCGCTATTTGTTGCTTCAACGATATGAGAGGTGACAGCTTCTTCGAAGCTGACACAATCGCTGATATCTCGCTTATCAATGACCTTCAGTTTATCCCAGAATAAGCGTCCGATACAGCGGTTACTATTACGCCAAGCAACACGAGTACCATACTCGAGTTCTTCAGCTGTATGGTGGTAGGATCCGGTTTTCTTTATCTCCTCTTTTATAGCGAGCAGCCTCTGCTCAGTTACTGCTTGTTCAAATTCAAGTTCATCATGCATTTGTCTGATGAATATTTCAGCTTTGTCATACATTTAATCACTCCTTAATTGACGGTTAGTCATAATAAAGACGAGCGTTGCAATACTTGTCACAAGAATAAGGGAACTGATAGCAATAAAAAATAATTGATTATTTGAGGACTCGATCGTTGCACCCCCGATGATAGGACCTGCTATACTGCCGATACTGAAAACCATGCCGCACATTAAATTACCGGCGGGCAGTAAGTGCTTCGGTGTCAGCTCAGTCATATAAGTTACTCCGAGAGAGTAGAGTGAACCGACAAAAATACCTGCTATGAAAAAAACAGCTATCATGACATATCGATAGGCGATGAAAAAATCTCCCATCAGGAACACGGTTGCGCCGATGAGTGTGAGCACAAGCAATAAATGACTGCGGTTGCCTCGGTCTGAAAGACTTCCGATAGGCACCTGGAAAAGAATAGTGCCTAAACTGAAGGACGGCAATATCCAGGTGATATCATGAAGCGTTAAATCGTGTTTCAAGGCGAACACCGGGAAGTTGCTGTTGATTGAACTCTCAATCACACCAAATACCATCGGAAATAAAAAGGCGATCCATGACGTCTTGATGACCCGGCGGAAGTTAATGAACGTAGAGGACAATGAAACTGGATGGGTGTCCTGAACTGGCATACTGTTCTTCAGTGTGAAGACGAGAGTGAATGCAATAAGCGACATCACTGCACTGACAACAAACGGCAATGCTTCATGGATATTGACGAGTGGTACGAGTAGTGGCCCTAACATAAAGCCTAACGAAAAACTAAGACCATAATAAGCGAGGGCGCGACCCAGTTGAGACCGTGGAGTAACTTGTGTCAGCCACGACTGAGTAGCGAAATGGAGCATATTATCACCGATACCAACAAGTAACCTCAGAATAAACCAGAGGGTCATTGTTTTCAGCATAGGAAATAATAGAAATGAGAGGGTAACAATTGCACCTCCTGTAATAATCAGTGGTTTGAAACCCCATTTTCTCAGTAATCCCTCAAGAAAGAGCGATGTCAGAAAGACACCGATATACAGTGAAGTAGCGTGAAGTCCATTGATGAAGCTCGGTACGTCATCTCGCTCAAATATGAAGGATATCAGTGGCAGCAGCATCCCTTGTGAAAAGCCGGAAATAGATACAACGGCAGATAAAATTAAGACAAATTGTTTATTTTTCATAAGCTGACCTCATTTAGTAGTTAATTAAATTGTAGCATTATTGCTCTATTTCAGGGTATGTTAATATTGAATAGATGATTACCATTACACGGAAAATGAGGGATATGCATGTTCAGGAAAAATGATGACAGCTTCATGCTGCATACTGATTTATATCAGATCAATATGGGCGAAACTTACTGGTTTGATGGGATTCATGAAAATACTGCTGTTTTTGATGTCTATTTCAGAAGTATGCCATTTGATAGTGGCTATGCAGTATTTGCAGGTCTGGAGAGAATCATTGATTATGTAAAAAAATTCAGATTCACTGATACAGATATCGAATATTTACGTGAACAAGGTTACCAGGAAGATTATCTGGAATATTTAAAGAATCTCAAATTTACTGGAAATATTGTATCGATGGAGGAAGGTGAAATCTGTTTCAATAATGAGCCGCTTCTTAGAATTGAGGCACCACTTATCCAAGCTCAGTTGCTCGAAACGGCTATCTTGAATATCGTCAATTTCCAGACATTGATTGCGACTAAGGCAAGCCGTATCAGAAATATTGCTCCAGCTGAAATTTTTATGGAGTTCGGTACACGTCGTGCACAGGAGATGGATGCTGCCATCTGGGGTGCTCGTGCTGCTTATATCTCAGGATTTGATTCAACGAGTAATGTCCGTGCCGGTAAATTATTCGGTATACCGATATCTGGGACACATGCGCATGCAATGGTACAGGCATACGACGATGAATACACGGCCTTCAAAAAATATGCAGAGCGTCATAAAAATTGTGTTTTCTTAGTTGATACATTCCATACACTTAAAAGCGGTGTGCCCAATGCGATACGTGTGGCGAAGGAACTGGGAGACAAAATTAACTTTATTGGGATTCGTCTCGACTCAGGCGACTTAAGCTATCTCTCTAAGGAAGCTCGCAAAATGCTGGATGCGGCCGGCTTTACAGAAGCGAAAATTTTTGCGTCAAATGATCTGGATGAAGCCACTATTATTAATTTAAAGCAGCAGGGATGTAAAGTGACTGCCTGGGGCATCGGTACAAAATTAATCACGGCTTATGATCAGCCTGCCTTAGGAGCAGTTTATAAATTAACAGCAATCGAAGATGATAACGGTGTCCTTCAGGATCGTATCAAAATTTCTAATAATGCTGAAAAAGTCACAACGCCTGGTAAAAAAGATTTATATAGAATTATCAACAATAAGACAGGGAAATCTGAAGGGGACTATATTACACTCGCATATGAAAATCCACAGGATGAGCCAGTCTTAAGGATGTTCCATCCGATTTACACTTATAGACAAAAATGGCTTAAAGATTTTACTGCGAAGCAACTGCTTCAGCCCATTTTTGATAAAGGTCAATATGTTTATAACCAGCCTACGCTGGATGAGATCAGAGCATTTCATTTAGATAATCTTGACCTGATGTGGGAAGAAACGAAACGTTATATGAACCCTGAAGAGTATCCGGTTGATTTAAGTACAGCTTGCTGGGAAAATAAAAATAATAAAATTCATGAAGTAGCAGACAGAATAAAGGAGTGGGAACAATGAACTTACAAGCGCGTATTATTCAGGAATTAAATGCCAGACCATCTATTGATGTTAAACAGGAGACACGGGCCATTGTTGATTTTATGAAAGATTATCTGAAAAGTTATCCTTTTTTAAAGTCGATGACACTCGGCATTTCCGGTGGACAGGACTCGACATTAGCAGGAAAGCTTGCTCAGATGGCAGTAGATGAACTGAATGCTGAAGGGGGGAACTATGAGTTTATCGCTATTCGTCTGCCGTATGGTATTCAGAAAGATGAGCAGGATTGTCAGGATGCACTGGATTTTATTAATGCTTCCAGAGAATTGACTGTTAATATTAAACCAAGTGTTGAAGCGAGTCTTCAGGCGCTGAAAGAGGAAGGTATTATTCTGACTGACTTTCAAAAAGGGAATGAAAAAGCACGTGAACGTATGAAAGTCCAGTACTCAGTAGCGGCAGCAAACAGCGGTATTGTTCTGGGTACGGATCATGCAGCTGAAAGTATTACCGGCTTTTACACGAAGTACGGTGACGGAGGAGCTGACATTCTGCCCCTTGCTGGTTTAAATAAGCGTCAGGGCAGAGAGATTCTGAAAGCATTAGGCTGCCCGGAGCATCTGTATAATAAAAAACCGACAGCTGACTTAGAAGAAGATAAGCCACAGCTGCCAGATGAAGTAGCGTTAGGGGTTACATATGATGCTATTGATGATTATCTTGAAGGTAAGGCGGTCAGTGAGCACGATAAAGAAGTGATTGAAGGACATTTTCTGAAGACACAGCATAAACGTATGATGCCGCTTAACCGTTATAATCTGAATGAACTGATTCGCTAGTCTTGTGCAACCTCTTAATGTCTGATAGAATGCCTATGAATTAGGAGGTGCGCCATTGATAGATAATCCTTGGATTATGGTTGCGGTTATATTTTTTATTAATATTATTTATGTTACTTGTCTGACAATGAGAATGATTCTGACACTCAAGGGCTACCGTTACTTTGCAGCTGGTGTGTCAGTTGTTGAAGTACTGGTCTATGTAGTAGGTCTTGGACTTGTGATGAACAGTCTGGATAATATCTGGAATGTACTTGCTTACGCATTCGGTTTCGGTGCGGGTATTATAGTAGGTATGAAGCTGGAAGAAAAAATTGCACTTGGTTACATTGTAGTCAATGTGACAACAGCGGAATATGAACTGGACATTCCTCACACACTTCGTGATCTAGGTTATGGTGTCACACACTATGCTGCACATGGACGCGATGGTCATCGTATGATTATGCAGATTCTGACACCCCGTAAGTATGAGATTAAACTGACTGAAACGATTAGGCAGCTGGATCCAAAAGCATTTATTATTGCTTACGAACCGAAAAATATTCATGGTGGCTTCTGGGTTAAAGGTGTGCGCAGTAAGAAACTGAGAGCGTATGATACCGATGAAATTTGAAGTCGCTGAGAATGAAACAATTGCAGAATGTCTGGAACGGATGCGGAAAGAAGGCTTCACACCGGTTAAAAGAATGGAAAAACCTATTTTCCACGAAACAGAAGCAGGCATTGAAGTGCTCCGTCAGCAAATTGTCTTTGTAGGGAAGAAAATCGAATAAATAGCCTGTCTGTTTAACAGACAGGCTATTTATTTAGGTTTTTTCCGTACATTTAATAATTATAAATATTTAATGTACGCCTATAGAAACGTTTGCTATAATAGAAGTGAAATCTAATCAGATAGGAGAATACGGATGATAGAACGTTACTCAAGAAAAGAAATGGCTGATATCTGGAGCGAGCAGAATCGTTTTGAAGCATGGCTTGAAGTTGAAATCTTAGCATGTGAGGCTTGGAGTAAACTTGGGATCATTCCTGAGGAAGATGTAAAATTAATTCGTCAGAACGCAAAAGTAGACGTTGAACGTGCAAAAGAAATTGAGATGGAAACACGTCACGATGTCGTTGCATTTACAAGACAAGTCAGTGAAACACTTGGCGAAGAACGTAAATGGGTACACTATGGTTTAACAAGTACAGATGTGGTAGATACAGCTTTAAGTTTTGTTATTAAGCAGGCTAATGAAATTATCGAAAAAGATCTTGAACATTTTATCGAAGTATTAAGAGAAAAAGCATTAAAATATAAAAATACATTAATGATGGGACGTACGCACGGTGTGCATGCTGAGCCGACAACATTCGGTCTCAAAATGGCATTATGGTATATGGAGATGCAGCGTAACCTGAAGCGTTTCAAAGAAGTACGTGCTGAAATCGAAGTCGGTAAGATGAGTGGTGCAGTCGGTACATTTGCTAATATCCCACCTGAAATCGAAGCGCATGTCTGTAAAGAACTCGGTATCGGTTTCGCTGAGATCTCAACCCAGACCTTACAGCGTGACCGTCATGCCTACTACGTTGCAACACTTGCACTGATTGCGACATCACTTGAGAAGTTCGCAGTCGAAGTCCGTAACCTTCAGAAAACTGAAACACGTGAAGTCGAAGAAGCGTTCGCTAAAGGCCAGAAAGGATCATCTGCAATGCCGCATAAACGTAATCCAGTCGGCTCAGAAAATATTACAGGTATCGCGCGTGTAATCCGCGGCTACGTGACAACAGCTTATGAAAACGTACCATTATGGCATGAACGTGACATCTCACACTCATCAGCAGAACGTATCATGCTGCCGGATGTAACAATTGCACTTGATTATGCACTCAACCGTTTCTCTAATATCATCGAGAACTTAACGGTTTACGAGAACAATATGAAACGCAACATGGAGAAAACATTCGGTCTGACTTATTCACAGCGTGTCATGCTGACATTGATCGACAAAGGTATGGTGCGTGAGGAAGCGTATGACTTAGTACAGCCAAAAGCAATGGAATCATGGCAGACAGAAACACCATTCCGTGAACTTATCGAAAAAGAAGATAAGATCACTGCATTATTATCTCCAGAAGAACTGGACGAATGCTTCAACGAAAAACATCATTTAAATCAGGTGGATACACTCTTTAAACGCGCTGGATTGGAATAAACAGTTTCACAAGACTCTGCACGCAGGTGCAGTGTCTTTTTTTATAGGGAAATCTCCTCTATTTTTTAATTGCTTTTTAAGGTAAAATACATCTGATAGGATTATGGGAGTGAGGTGAATCAGATGAATCAAAAGACAGTTGAAGTCGTATTATCTACAATTGATAACGATAACAGCAGTGCGATCCGTGAACTGGATTTACAACGTGATGAGGTAGGAGATGCACTGTCTTATATAAAGCAGAACAAGTTAGCTGAGGATGTTCTGCTTAGAAAAAGTGAAGATAAGTATACGATGATGGATGTCAGCGGTGCTTATCTGACACCTAAAGGTAAAGAGAAACTATCATCAAATGAATAATACTGTACTTCATTCCATTAATGCGCTAAACTTGGACTATATTGGTCAAGGGGATGAACGGAATGCAGATTGAGAAATTAAGAGGTAAACGTCTCGATGATTTATTCGATGCAATACTTGCACTTGAAAGTCGTGAGGAATGTTACCAGTTTTTCGATGATTTATGTACAGTCAACGAACTGAATTCACTTTCACAACGTATGCAGGTGGCGATGATGATCAAGCAGGGTCATACGTACGCAACGATAGAAAAGGAATCAGGGGCATCGACGGCGACGATTTCACGTGTAAAGCGAACATTACAATGGGGAAATGATGCTTATACAATGGTGATGGAGCGGCTGGACGAAGAATAGGTAGAAAATGGTACTGAATTGATTCAGTACCATTTTTGTCTTATAATAGACTGGAAATGAGGGGTATTATGAAAAAATTGGTAATGATAGGTCTTGTATGCTTGACCTTATCTGGTTGTTCAGAACAAGTGCATGATGAGTCGTCTATCATCGAGAACATCAAACAAATCAATCCTCTCGGTAAATGGTCAGCACGTAAGGACAAATCTGTTGTTGATGGTGTGACTTATTACGGTGACACATTAATCGTCAATAAAAATATCCTGCTTCCTGCCGATTATGCACCGGGTGAAAATGCTGAGGCACGTACTGCACTTGAACGTCTGATGTCCGCGGGTTCAGCAGAAGGTCTCCATTATGCGATCAGGAGTGGTTACAGAAGTTATGCGGAACAGGATGCATTGTACCATAGCTACGTTGCCAGAGATGGCAAAGAAGCTGCGGATAAGTATAGTGCAGAGCCCGGACATTCCGAGCATCAGACTGGACTCGCTTTTGATCTCGGTAGTCGGGAATCAGTTAAAGATTTTACGATTTCTTTCGGCGACACCCCTGAAGGGAAATGGCTGCAGAATCATGCGCATCTCTACGGCTTCATTATCCGGTATCCGGAAGGCAAGACACGAGTGACAGGTTATCAATATGAACCTTGGCATATTCGCTATGTAGGCAAGAATCTGGCTCAGACACTCTACAAAAGTAAGTTGACATTAGAGGAATACTACGGCATTGTAAAACCAGCTGAAAGTCAGTCTTAACGACTGGCTTTTTTTCGTTATCATCACTCTAAAATGCTATAATTATAAATATGTCTTTTAAAGGAGTTTCTATATGTATGAGATAAATGACTGGCAGCATGCCTTTAAATTAGATCCTGCTAAATCAATTGATGATGATGCACTTCAGAAAATCTGCGAATCAGGGACTGATGCCATTATTGTAGGTGGAACAGACGATGTCACGATGGATAATGTGCTCGATCTTATGTCACGTATACGTCGTTATACTGTCCCATGTGCTCTTGAGATATCAAATCTTGAAAGTGTCATTCCAGGCTTCGATCGTTATCTGGTCCCAAGCGTACTGAATAGTCCGAATGTACAGTTTCATAATGGCTTATTGATTGAAGCACTGAAACAATATGGTCATATGCTTAATTTCGAGGAATTTACGATGGAGGGTTATATCGTACTGAACCCTGACAGTAAAGTAGCGAAATTGACGGCGGCTGATACGTCGCTCGACAGCGACTCTCTTTATGCATATGGTCAGATGGTCGAACATTTCTACCGCTATCCAGTCTGCTATATAGAATACAGCGGTACATACGGCGATGTCAGCAAAGTAGCTGAACTGAAGTCTGCGCTCCAGAACACGCGACTCGTTTATGGCGGCGGCATCGAAACACTGCAGCAGGCACAAGAGATGTTTCAGTATGCTGATACTATTGTAGTCGGGAACATTATTTACAGTGACTTAAAGCAAGCACTTGAAACGGTTAAAATCAAAGGAAAGAAAGGATAATTCCTGTGAATGAATTATTGAATAGAATGAACGACGAGCAGCGCGAAGCTGTTAAAGCAACTGAAGGTCCTCTTCTGATTATGGCGGGAGCAGGATCGGGTAAAACACGTGTTTTGACACATCGTATCGCTTATCTGATACAGGAAAAAAATGTGAATCCTTATAATATACTGGCGATTACGTTTACGAATAAAGCAGCGAAGGAAATGAAGGAACGTGTTCAGAATCTGATTGGCGAAGAAGCAGAAGCAGTCTGGATCTCAACCTTTCACTCAATGTGTGTCAGAATCTTAAGACGTGATATTGACCGCATCGGCATTGAGCGTAACTTCACAATTCTAGATCCGACTGATCAGCGTTCAGTCATGAAAGAAGTGCTGAAGCAGGAGAATATTGATCCGAAACGCTATGAACCGCGTTCACTCCTCGCACAGATATCCAATCTGAAGAATGAACTGAAGTCACCGGAAGATGCTGAAAATGAAGCGAATGACTTTATGTCACAAGTCGTTGCTAAGACGTATAAACGTTATCAGTCTATCCTGCTGAAAAACCATGCACTGGATTTCGACGATCTGATTATGACGACCATTAAGTTGTTTGAACGTGTACCAGAAGCACTCAGTTACTACCAGAATAAATTCCAGTATATCCATGTGGATGAATATCAGGATACAAACCGCGCGCAGTATCTGCTTGTTAAAATGCTGGCGGAGAAGTTCGAGAATATTTGTGTAGTAGGTGACTCCGATCAGTCTATCTATGGCTGGCGAGGAGCAGATATCTACAACATACTGAGTTTTGAAGAGGATTATGCCAATGCACGTACTATCTTCCTTGAACGTAATTATCGTTCTACTAAGAATATTCTGCATGCAGCGAATGAAGTCATCCGTAATAACTCAGAACGTAAACCGAAAGCATTGTGGACTGAGAGTGACGATGGCAGTAAAATTAAATATTTCAAAGCACAGAGCGAGCGTCATGAGGCAGAATACATCATCTCAGAAATTCAGAATAAACAGCGCGAGGGCTATCGTCTCGATGATATGGCCATCCTATACCGGACGAATGCGCAGTCGCGTGTATTAGAGGAAACATTACTGAAATCCAATATCAGCTATACAATGGTCGGCGGCACGAAGTTCTACGATCGTAAAGAAATCAAAGATATCCTCAGTTATTTACGACTGATTGCCAACAGTAATGAAGATATCAGCTTCACACGTGTCATCAATACGCCTAAACGCGGTGTCGGTCCCGGCGCGCTTGATAAGATTGCCGCCTATGCAACGATGAATGGAATCAGTTACTTCGATGCACTGGGTGAGGTAGATTTCATAGGACTGCCAAAGAAAACGACAGAAGCACTTGTTCAGTTTTACGATATGATGGACGGCTTCATGAAGCAGCAGGAATTCCTTTCAATCACAGAGCTGACAGAACAAATTATGGAGAAGACAGGCTATATGGATATGCTGAAGAGTGACCGCAGTCTTGAATCCCAGTCGCGTATTGAAAACTTAGAAGAGTTCTTAAGTGTACCTAAAGATTACGAGAAGAATACACCGATTGAAGAACAGTCACTCGTTAATTTTCTGACTGATTTATCTTTGGTCAGCGACGTTGATCATGCAGATCTTGAAGCAGGTATTACGCTTATGACCATCCATTCTGCGAAAGGGCTTGAGTTCAAAGTCGTCTTTATCGCAGGGCTCGAAGAATCTATCTTCCCTCATTCACGCAGCTTGTCAGAAGAGCGTGAGATGGAGGAGGAGCGTCGACTGATGTATGTGGCTATTACCCGGGCTGAAGAACATCTGCATATGACACATGCTGATTCAAGAACTCTATTTGGACGTAGTCAGTCCAACCGTCGTTCAAGATTTCTGGACGAAATACCGCAGGATTTACTTGAAGGTAAAGCGCCGGTTATCAAAAAACGTGGTTTCTCTCGTCGCACTACTACTCATCAGCCGGCACCAGGCCAATATAAAATTGGAGATAAAGTCATCCATAAATCATGGGGCGAGGGTCTGGTCAGCAATGTGACGGACAAAGGTGGATCACAGGAGCTTGATATCATATTCAAATCTGTTGGGATGAAGCGGCTGTTAAGCCAGTTTGCACCCATCGAGAAGAAGGAGTAGAAAATGCAGCAGCGAGTAGAAGAATTACACCGTTTATTACATCAGTATAACTATGAATATCATGTGCTTGACGCGCCATCTGTTCCCGACGGAGAATATGATAAGCTTCTGCACGAACTAATTGCAATCGAAGAAGAATATCCCGATCTTAAGACCGCAGATTCACCGACTGTCCGCGTCGGAGGAACCCCTCTCTCCTCATTTGAAAAAGTTCGGCACGATACGCCGATGCTAAGTCTGGGCAATGCTTTCAGTGAAGAAGATTTACGTGCATTTGACAAACGTGTGGTGGACAGTGTCGGACAGGTTGACTATATGGTTGAACTGAAAATAGACGGGCTTGCGGTGTCCCTGAAATATGAAGAAGGACGTCTTGTTCAGGGACTGACACGAGGCGATGGTACAACAGGTGAAAATATAACAGAAAATATTAAGACTATCTATGCCGTTCCGCTCGTAATCGGCGAATCTCTGACATTTGAAGTGCGCGGTGAAGCCTATATGCCGCGTAAGTCATTTATTCATTTGAATGAGGAAAAAGAAAAAAATGGTGAACCGTTAGCTGCTAACCCGAGAAATGCGGCAGCAGGCTCACTCAGACAGCTGGATTCGAAGCTGGCTGCTAAAAGAAAGCTCGACATCTTTTTATACAGTGTCAATGATTTACGTGAACTGAATGTTCAGTCGCAGAGCGCAGCACTGGATAAACTGGATGACATCGGTTTTAAGACGAACCATGAACGTCGATTATGCCGCGATATGGATGAAGTGCTTGCATACATTCAGCACTGGACTGAGGAACGGAATCATCTCAGTTATGATATTGATGGAATCGTCATTAAAGTCAACGACCTCGCTAAGCAGGAGGAACTTGGTTTTACAGCTAAATCTCCGCGCTGGGCTATCGCCTATAAGTTCCCGGCAGAAGAAGTGGTGACAAAACTGAAAGATATTGAAATATCAATCGGACGGACAGGAGCGGTTACACCGACCGCTATCTTAGAGCCTGTTAAAGTAGCAGGAACAACTGTTGGTCGTGCGTCACTTCATAATGAAGATTCAATCAGAGAGAAAGATATTCGTATTGGTGATGAGGTTGTCATCCGTAAAGCGGGTGATATTATACCAGAAGTAGTTCGCCCTGTACTGGATAGAAGACCAGATGGTGCAATGCCTTATCACATGCCGGAGACCTGTCCCGCATGTGGTCATCAACTGGTACGTATAGAAGGAGAAGTAGCACTGCGCTGCATCAATCCTGCATGTGATGCTAAGCTTGTGGAAGGTGTTATTCACTTCGTGTCGCGTCAGGCGATGAACATCGATGGATTAGGAGAGAAGATTGTAGAACAGCTCTTTCAGGCTGGCCTGATTCGGGATGTAGCAGATATCTATTACTTGAAGCGAGAAGATTTACTGCCGCTCGAACGCATGGCGGATAAGAAAGTGGATAAACTGCTGAGCGCGATAGAGGCATCAAAAGCTAATTCACTGGAGAGATTGCTTTTTGGACTTGGTATTCGTCATCTGGGTGCGAAAGCAAGTCGTATTATGGCAATGGAATATGGCACGATGGACCGTCTTGCCGCCGCGACTGAAGAAGAATTGACGCATATACACGAAATAGGTCATAAGATTGCACAATCGGTTGTCACTTATCTGAATAATGCAGATATTAAGGAACTTCTTCTGAAACTGCAGACAGCAGGTGTTAATATGAACTATACAGGCACAAAAGTCGAAGTAGTCAATGACACCGAATTCGCAGGAAAAACAATTGTACTGACAGGTAAACTCTCAATTATGACAAGAAATGAAGTGGCTGAGAAATTGACTTCTCTTGGTGCGAAGGTGACGAACAGTGTGACCAAAAAGACCGACCTTCTTATCGCAGGGGAAGAGGCCGGCAGTAAACTTGATAAAGCACAAAGCTTGAATATTGATATCTGGAATGAAGAACAGCTTATCAATAAACTACAGGAAATAGGTTAAGGTGAAACAATGAAAAAAGCATCAATCTTATTGTTATCGGCGTTACTATTAACAGGCTGTAATAACAGTGACACAAGTAAAAGCAGTGATGAAAAACAGATTTCCACAGATGCGCAGATCTCAAATGATTATTATCGTACGCTGCTCCCTTTTGAAGAAAGTCAGGCGAGAGGTCTGACAAGTACTAATATGGCGAGTACGTATAACGGAGAAGCATTTGAAGAGGGCCTGCTTAGAATCAGTAAACGTGTCTATTCACCGGATGATTATTTCTATCGTGATGGTCAGCTGCTGACAAAAGAAGCCGTAAAAAGTTATCTTGAACCGCAGTTCACTAAAAAAGAAATCGATGCAATGGATGAAGATACACGGATTGAACGCAATGCTTATGCGAACTTTGGACTTAATCCATCTCACAATGGGGAGACGGATCCTGTAAAAATTGCGCAGAATTCACCCGCTTATCTTTCTCATATACTAGAACAGGATTACTACACCGAGTCAGATGCAAAGGATCAGAAGCTTTCAGCCATGACCATCGGACTTGCCATGAATAGTGTCTATTACTATCAGAAGGAACAGTACGGTGAAGTATTCAGTGAAAATCTGGATCCGAAAGTCAGTGAGAAAAAAGGTAAAGAGATGGCAGATGAGATTCTTTCAAGGCTGAGAGTAAAGCCTGAACTAAAGAATATTCCGATTACAGTTGCATTGTTTATGCAGTCACCTGCTGAAAGTATTACGCCGGGTCATTTTGTTGCATATGGTACAAGTGATGAAGGAGACAGCATGAAGAAATGGCATGCAGTAAATGAAAAATATGTTCTTTTACCTTCAAATGAGGCGGAGAAAATCAATCAGAATCTGAATAACAATTTTAAGCAGTTCAATGAATCGCTCAGCAGTTACTTCCCGAATTACACGCAAGGTATTGGTACAGCATATGTTATGAATGATAAGGTTGAGACTCTGACGATCAATATTCCTTTTGACTATTATGGTAGAGCTGAAGTAGTGGGTATTACCCAGCATATAGCAGACCAATCTAAAAAATACTTTGACAGTGTTGATCGTTATGAAATTTCATTGACAGACAATAATAAGCCGCTCGCTTTGATTGCAAAAGGAGAAGACGGTGAGCAGAACATTCATATTTATCAGCAATAGAAAAATGCCTGTTTCCATGGAAACAGGCATTTTTCTAGTTTTTAACGATATAAACCATTTCATCGAATTCATCAAGTATACGACGGTCAGGTTTTTTAGTGATCATACTGATTAGTACAGTAGAGATGAGACTGATTAAGAAGCCAGGAATAATTTCATATAAATCAAAGATAGCGGCATGCTCTTCAGGTGCTTTCATGATGATCCAGAAGATAACAGTAATCGAACCTAAGATCATGCCTGTAATGGCCCCTTCTTTAGTGAGACCTTTCCAATATAAGGACAGCAGGACGAGCGGACCAAAGGCAGCGCCAAACCCTGCCCACGCATTGCCGACGAGATTTAAAATAGTATCATTCGGACTCCAGGCGATGGCGCCTGCTATTACGGCAACTAACAGGACGGATAAGCGGCCTACCAGCACAAATTCTTTTTCACGAGAAGTATCCTGAATATTAGTTTTACGCAACAGCATATAGAAATCCTGCGTTAAAGAACTGGAAGTGACAAGCAATTGTGAAGAGATGGTGCTCATAATCGCTGCCAAAATAGCTGCCAGGAAGAATCCGGCGATTAATGGATGGAATAAAATCTGACTCATCACAACGAAGATAGTTTCAGGGTTATCAAGTGGTTGCCCTGATTCATGTACGAAAGAAATGCCGACGAGACCTGTCATACAGGCACCAACCAGTGATACTGCCATCCATGAGATACCGATGCGGCGGGCAGCAGGCAGTAGTTTATGTGTTCTGATGGACATAAATCGTACAATGATATGAGGTTGACCGAAGTAACCAAGACCCCAGGCAAGTAGCGAAATGATACCAATTGTTGTAGTTCCTTTGAACCAGTCCAGATTTGTCGGTTGAAGTGATGCAACATCGTTCAGCGTATCGAGACCATTCAGTTTCAGCATCGCCACAATCGGTACTAAAACGAGTGCAATGAGCATGATAACACCTTGGAAAAAGTCAGTCAGTGATACAGCCAGATAACCACCGAATAAAGTATAGATGATGACGATACCAGCTGTTAAAATAAGTCCCAAGTGATAGTCGAGGCCGAATGCACTTTCAAATAACACACCGCCTGATACCATACCTGCTTGTGTATAGAGCGTAAAAAATACGATGATCACAAGACCAGAAATAATTTTAAGGACGCGTGTATGATCGCTCACACGTTTTTCAAAGAAATCAGGAATCGTGATTGCGTTGTCCGCGAGTTCTGTATAAACGCGTAGTCGAGACGCAACGAGAATATAGTTCAGCCAGGCTCCGACTGTTAAGCCGATAGCAATCCAGGTGGCAGATAGTCCGGTTGAATATACAGATCCAGGCAAGCCCATCAGCATCCAGCCGCTCATATCAGCTGCACCTGCAGACAGTGCTGTTACAAGTGGACCGAGGCTTCTACCGCCCAGCATATATTCATCCAGTGTACTCGTTGATTGTTTATAGGCGTAATAGCCGATACCAAGAAGAATTAGAAAATATACAGCAATCATGACGTAGGTCATCCAAGTCGCTTCAATTTTTACATTCTGAAATGTGTTTCCTAAAAGCATAAATTTACCTCCAAACTTATAAATAATCATTTTATAAATTAATTATATATCGTGATAAAGCGTTTTTATATAACTATTTTTAGTTTTTTTAGATTTTTAGGGCGAAGTTTGTTAAAATTTATAGATGCTATATATGCTTAGGAGGACAAAAATGACGACGATTACAAACGATCAGGTTAAACACGTTGCACATCTCGCACGACTTGCGATTACAGAAGAAGAAGCAACTAAATTCAGTGGACAGCTTGAAGCGATTCTTAATTTTGCTAATCAGCTGGAAGAAGTAGATACTGATAACGTTGAGCCGACATTCCACGTTCTGGATTTACAGAATGTTTTACGCCCGGATACAGCTGAACAAACTTTAAGCCAGGAAGAAGTACTTAAAAATGCACCCGTTAAAGAAGATGGCCAGTTCCGTGTGCCTTCAATTTTAGGAGGAGAATAGAATGTCATTAAGATATGAATCCATCGAATCATTGTCAAAAATGATTCATAATAAAGAAATCAAGCCGTCTGAACTCGTTAAAGATACATTTATCAATATCGAAAAAGAAGACGGTGTCATCAATGCGTTCTTAGCATTAGATAAAGAACAGGCAATTCAGAAGGCAGAACAGCTGGATAATCAATCACCAGAAGGCCGTCTTTTCGGTATTCCGATGGGGATTAAAGATAATATTGTGACGAAAGAAGTAGAGACAACTTGTGCATCTAAAATTTTAACAGGCTTCAATCCTGTCTATGATGCAACAGTTATGCAGAAATTAAATCATGAGAATGCAGTCCTCGTCGGTAAACTGAACATGGATGAATTTGCGATGGGAGGTTCTACTGAGAATTCTCACTATAAGAAAACAGTGAATCCATTTGATCACACGGCTGTACCCGGTGGATCATCAGGGGGTAGTGCTGCAGCTGTAGCAGCAAGTCTTGTGCCTTTCACACTCGGCTCAGATACAGGCGGTTCTATTCGTCAGCCAGCATCATACTGTGGCGTTGTCGGTATGAAACCGACATATGGTCGTGTATCACGTTACGGCTTAGTCGCTTTCGCTTCATCACTTGACCAGATCGGCCCGTTGACACGGACAGTGAAGGATAATGCTATTGTGCTTGAAGCGATTGCTGGCCACGATAAGATGGATTCAACGAGTGCACCAGTCGATAACGTTGACTTCACATCAAACATCGAAAAAGATTTAACAGGTCTTCGTGTCGCTGTACCTAAAGAATACTTAGGAGAAGGTGTATCATCTGAAGTCAGAACGTCAATCGAAGCGGCAATCAAGCAATTAAGCGAACTCGGCGCAACGATTGAAGAAGTATCATTACCGAATGCAAAATACGGCGTTGCGACATATTACATCATCGCATCATCAGAAGCATCTGCGAACCTAGCCCGTTTTGACGGTATCCGTTATGGTTATCAGGCTGAAGGCGCTAAAAACTTAGAAGAATTATACAAGAAGACGCGTCAGGAAGGCTTCGGTGATGAAGTGAAGCGCCGTATTATGCTGGGTACTTATGCACTGAGCTCAGGCTACTACGATGCATACTATAAGAAAGCCCAGAAAGTCCGTACATTGATTAAACAGGACTTCGAAAAAGTATTTGCAGACTATGACATCATTGTCGGACCTGTAGCACCGACACCGGCATTCAATATCGGTGAGCAGATCGATGATCCACTGACGATGTATGCCAATGATATTTTAACGATTCCTGTCAATTTAGCAGGTCTGCCATCATTATCAGTTCCTTGTGGCGAACATAATGGTCGTCCGATTGGTCTGCAGATTATCGGTAAACCTTTCGATGAGCAGAAAATATACAATGTTGCTTATCAGTATGAACAGAAATTTAACCTGCATGACCGCTATCAAACATTATAAGGAGACGATGAGATGCATTTCGAAACAGTAATCGGACTTGAAGTCCACGTTGAACTGAAGACAGAATCTAAGATGTTTTCAAGTTCACCTGCCCATTTTGGTGCAGAACCTAATACTAATGTCAGTGTCGTTGAGCTGGGCTATCCGGGTGTGCTGCCAGTCGTTAACCGTACGGCAGTAGACTGGGCAATGCGTGCAGCAATGGCTCTTAATATGGATATCAGAACAGAGACTAAATTTGACCGTAAAAACTACTTCTATCCGGATAATCCGAAGGCTTATCAGATTTCACAGTTTGATGAACCCATTGGTGAGAATGGTTATATCGATATTGAAGTGAACGGCGAAACGAAACGAATCGGCATTACACGTCTTCATATGGAAGAAGATGCAGGTAAACTGATGCATAAAGACGGCTATTCTCTTGTTGATTTAAACCGCCAAGGTACACCTCTTGTTGAAATCGTGTCAGAGCCGGATATTCGTACACCGGAAGAAGCGTATGCTTATCTTGAAAAATTAAAGGCTATCATCCAGTATACTGGTGTTTCTGACTGTAAGATGGAGGAAGGGTCACTGCGTTGTGATGCGAATATCTCTTTACGTCCAGCAGGGCGCGAGGAATTTGGTACGAAGACTGAACTTAAAAACTTGAATTCATTCAACTACGTGAAGCGTGGTCTTGAACACGAAGAGAAGCGTCAGGCAGAAGTGCTGCTTGCTGGCGGAGAGATTCTGCAGGAGACACGTCGTTTCGATGAATCAACTGGTAAAACAATTCTAATGCGTGTTAAGGAAGGTTCTGATGATTACCGTTACTTCCCTGAACCTGACTTAGTGCCGCTATATATCGATGAGGCATGGAAAGCACGTGTACGCGATTCGATTCCTGAACTTCCAGACGTGCGTAAAGCGAAGTATGTAGAGGAGTATGGTCTTCCTGCATATGATGCACATGTTCTGACATTAACTAAAGAAATGTCTGATTTCTTTGAAGAGACACTTAAGCTCGGTGCAGATGCGAAATTATCATCTAACTGGCTGATGGGTGGCGTCAATGAGTATCTCAATAAGAACCAGAAGGATTTAGGCGCGACTGCACTCACACCTGCTAACTTAGCTGAGATGGTTAAATTACTTGCTGATGGAACGATTTCAAGTAAAATCGCGAAAAAAGTATTTGCTGACATGGTGGAATCAGGTAAAGAACCAAAAGTCATCATGGAAGAGCAGGGTCTGGTCCAAGTATCAGATCCAGAACAGTTGCGTGGTTTTGTAACTGAAGCACTTGACCAGAATCCACAATCTATCGAAGACTTCAAAAATGGTAAAGGCCGTGCGATGGGCTTCTTAGTCGGACAAGTCATGAAAATTTCAAAAGGCCAGGCGAACCCGCAGATGGTCAACCAGATCTTAAAAGAAGAACTAGAGAAGAGATAACAAAAACAGAGACTTCACGAAGTCTCTGTTTTTTTGATGCTGCTATTTAAAAAGTGAATCGGTAATTGTCTGAATCCAGCGATTTAATCCTTTGCGTGTAAGCAGTTGACTATCTTTGTGATAATAATCATTCATCGCATCATCTGACTGCCATTTATCTGACTGTGCAGTATAGACATTTGAATCTACCAGCTCTTTTTCTTCAGCTTGCTGATACTTATTAAAATCTTTATCCGACGAAGGACGTGTACCCAAAACTCGTACAGTGATATCTTTCGCTTCCAGCTTATCGATAATATCTAATATTTGCTTATTATGATCTTCAGCAGAAACATTTTCAGTGAAGTCATTGAGTGTCAAAGCATCCATAATCACTAAGTCTGGCTTAGCGGATGTTATTTTTTTAATATCAACTTGATCACTTGCGCCACTTACCATTACTTCAGTGAATTTAAGAGAATCATAGCGGTCTTTAAGTTCTTCATAGACACTGTTGTTGTTATCTGTAACTTGGTAAGGTGTAGAAATCATCACAATATCCATATCTTGATCTTTATTTTTTTTCTGCAGCGCCTTATCATTAAATGTCACATTTTTAGTCTGATTTACTTCGTCAGATGTGGTGACCTTGGACTGCCAGTAGTAGTAACCGAGTCCGATTAATAGGATGGCAATCACGACATACAGCCAGAACATTATATTTTTCATTTGAATCCTCCATTTAGTCAGTATCTTTATTTTAGCATAAATTAAGCACGACTTTATACCATCAGCATCCTATGTTTAAATTGCTTCAAGGAATGGTAAAGTATACCTAATATATCTCTAATTCTACTTAAGGGTTAATTTATAGAGGATATGTGCGAGGGAATATAATGATTGATAAAATGCCGTATAGTTTTCAGCAATATAGAACTTTATTTATAGAAGAATCCAAACGATTAATCGAAATATTAGGTAATGATATTACGGAACTTCATCACTATGGCAGCTCAGCCGTCGCAGGACTGCCATTTAATAATGAAATCAATATTTTGCCAGTGGTGAAGAGTCTTGACTGTCTTGATATTCACCTGGAAGCATTAGAAGCACAAGGTTATGAGATGATTGAGCGCACATCAGATTATAGATTGTGCCAGAAAGAGGAGTATAATCGTCTTATTAGAGTGAAATGGGTAGAACAGAGTAATATGAATGAAGTGCAGAATACTTTGCTCCTCCGTAATTACTTAAGAGACAATGCCGAAGCGAAGCAGCGTTTTGCACATTTTCAGCTGCAAAATAAACAGCAGGCACGTAATGAAATGGATTATCAGCTAAATGAACTTGAATATATGACTTCGCTTATAAAAGAAGCGATAGAATGGCAAAAAAGATTCTGAGCAGAATCTTTTTTTTGTGTTCAATTGCATATTCATCCAAATGAGATACAATGAAATTAAAAACAAAGGGAGGTACTAAGATGGCGCTTGAAATCGCAAAAAATAATCACTCGATAGCTTTAGAGGAAAAAATGGCAAATCGTCATGGGTTAATTGCCGGGGCAACAGGGACAGGTAAGACAATCACATTAAAAGTAATGGCAGAACAATTCTCAAAAGCGGGCGTACCCGTCTTTCTATCGGACATTAAAGGCGATTTAACAAGTATGGCCGAACCTATGCAGCTCAACGATAAAATACAGGAAAGAATCAATATACTGCAATTGGATGATTATCAACCGCAGCGTTTTCCGGTGAGAGTATGGGATATTTTTGGTAAGATGGGGACACCTATTCGTGCGACAGTCACTGAAATGGGTCCGCTACTTTTAGCTCGTCTGCTTGATCTCAATGAAACGCAGGCAGGTATTCTGAACATGGCATTTAGAATCAGCGATGATGAAGGGCTTGCTCTTCTCGATTTAAAGGATCTGCAGGCTCTGCTGAATCATATAGGCGAACATGCCGGCACGTATACGACTCAGTACGGTAACGTCACTAAACAATCAATCGGAGCGATTCAACGTAAACTCCTTGAACTGGATAGCCAGGGAGCTGCGCATTTCTTTAGTGAACCTGCTTTGCAATTAAATGATTTTATACAGCAAGAGGATGGTAAAGGCGTCGTCAATATCCTGAATGCTGTTGAACTCTATCGGCAGCCGTTACTTTATACTACATTTTTATTATGGCTTCTCACCGAACTCTTTGAAGTATTACCGGAGGTCGGTGATATCGAAAAACCTAAACTGGTCTTTTTCTTTGATGAGGCCCACCTTTTATTTAAAGATGCGAATGCAGCCTTTGTCACACAGATTGAACAGGTTGTACGATTGATTCGTTCTAAAGGGGTAGGTGTGTATTTCATTACACAAAATCCGATTGATTTACCTGATGAAGTATTAGGACAGCTCGGGAACCGCGTACAGCATGCCCTTCGAGCATTTACACCACGCGACCAGAAAGCTGTCAAAAGTGCAGCTGAGACATTCAGACAAAATCCAGACCTTGATGTGGCGTCAGTGATGGGTGAACTTAAGACGGGAGAAGCGCTTATTTCATTCCTGAATAGCGATGGACAGCCGGGCATCGTTGAACGTGCCTGGATAAGACCGCCCGAAAGTAAGATCGGTGTACTTGATCGGCCGATTGCACTCGATTCTAACCCTTTTTATGCCACTTACAAGGATGAACTTGATCGTCAGAGTGCCTATGAACTCTTACAGCAGAAACTGACGGTAGAAGTGCCGGCTGACCAGGTAGCAGTAAAAGAGAAGAAGGCAGAGAAAAAAGAGAAACCTTCAGAACTGCAGAAGATGGCCACATCCGTATTAACTTCAGTCGGTAGACAGATTGGTAGAGAGATTGTGCGCAATATTTTCGGAGGACGTAGACGTTAAACAAGGATAAAACCAATAGATTTAAATGGGTACTATAAGAAAAGGTGAAAAAATATGAAAAAAAGAGCAAGAATTATTTATAATCCAACATCTGGCCGTGAATTATTCAAAAAAACATTGCCGGATGTATTGATCAAACTAGAACAAGCTGGTTATGAAACAAGCGCACACGCGACGACAGCTGCAGGTGATGCAACAGTTGCAGCACGAGCAGCTGTCAATGATAGATTCGATATCATTATAGCAGCAGGCGGAGATGGGACGCTGAATGAAGTCGTAAATGGTATTGCCGAACTGCCTTACCGTCCTAGTATTGGCGTTATTCCTATGGGCACAGTCAATGATTTCGGACGGGCATTGATGATTCCGAAAGATATAATGGAAGCCGTAGATGTCATTATTGAAGGCCATACTGTTCCGGTGGATATCGGGCGAATGAACAGTCGATATTTCATTAATATTGCCGGTGGCGGTAAAATTACATCGGTCTCCTACGAAGCACCGAGTAAACTGAAAACAGTAATCGGACCACTCGCCTATTATATTAAAGGTCTGGAAATGCTGCCGGAAATCAAGCCGACAGATGTGAGAATTGAGGCGGATGGTAATGTGTTTACGGGTGAAGTAATGTTATTTCTTATTGGGTTGACGAATTCGGTCGGTGGATTTGAAAAACTGGTGCCGGATGCTTCAATCAATGATGGATATTTTACATTGCTCTTTCTCGAAAAGGTTAATCTGGCAGAGTTTGGGCATTTACTGACGTTAGCTTCAAGAGGTGAACATCTTAATCACCCAAAAGTTCATTACATTAAAGCGAAAGACATTAAAGTATCATCATATGAAAAGATGGAATTGAATGTAGACGGTGAATTTGGAGGGGTCTTACCTGCTCATTTCGTTAACTTAGCAAGTCATCTGCAGATTTTCAGTCCGCTTGATGATATCAAACGCTCAAATAATATCGAGAAGATGAAGCAGATCGATGAACAGTATAAAGTGATTGAAATAGAATAAATAAAGCGTGCCATCTGGCACGCTTTATTTCTGTTTATAGATTATCAGTAAATTCTGCAGCGAGTTCATCATATTCCCAGTTACGATGAGAAGGGTAGAGTGATAGACCGCCGTCTGCGACAATCGTCTGACCTGTGATATACTTAGATTCTTTGCTGGCAAGGAAAGCAGCAATATTCGCCATTTCTTCTGGTTCAGCAACGTAACCCATTGGTACAAAACCATCAGCTTCTTTCTTCTTCTCCTCAGTAGAGAAGTTCTCAGCATTAATCGGTGTATTGATTGAACCTGGGGCAATGTTATTCACACGAATCTGCACACGTGCGTATTCAAGCGCAAGACTCTGTGTCAGTAATTTAACGCCGCCTTTACTTGCACAATACTGCGCGTAATGTGGCCATGGAATGATTTCATGCACACTTGATACATTGATAACGACACCTTTATATTTACGTTCCATATAGTGTTTAATCGCTTCACGGGAACCGATGAATGTACCACGTAAATTAACATTCATTACTTTATCGAATTCTTCAGTTTTCATTTCGTGACTGATAATGTCTTCCTGCATGCCCGCATTGTTGACCATTACATGTAGCGCACCGTAATAATCAATTGTTTCTTTAAATAAATTCAGAAATTCTTCTTCATTCGTTGTATCAGCTTTCAGGGCAATCGCTTCCCCGCCTTTGTCCTTGATGGACTTAACAAGTTCCTGTGCTTCGTCTTCTCTAGAACGATAGTTGATGACAACTTTCATACCTTCAGCAGCATAGCGTTCAGCAATCGCTTTACCGATTCCTGAAGCGCCACCTGTAATAAGGGCAACTTTATCTTTTAAATCGTTATACATCATAAAAACTCCTTTGTCATAGTCTTGTTCTCACTATACCCGTATTGGATGCGCCTAATCTATGTGACAATGAATAAGGAGTAGAATAAAATAAAAGAGAAAGGCGGGAGATAGATGGAATATCAATTAATGATTCTTGGTACATCCGATGTACATGCACACATCAGTCTTTATGACTATTTTATGGAGAGTGAGCAGCAGACAAACGGTCTGATTGTTGCAGGCAGCACAATTAAGTCACTGAGACAACAGAATAGCGCTAATGATATCGCGACTGTCGTACTCGATAATGGAGATATCCTGCAAGGCAGTCTGATAGCAGATTATGCAGCAGATAAACATCCGCAGCCACATCCGATTATTAACATGATGAATGCAATTGGTTATGACGCAATGACGCTCGGCAACCATGAATTTAACTACGGGCTCGATTATTTGAAAGAGACAATGTCAGAAACTGATTTTCCAGTCGTAAACTGTAACGTAAGAACAATGGATGGCAGTTATCTATTTCCGCCATATACGATTATTGACAGAACATTCAATGACGGCACCACTGTTAAAATAGGCGTGACTGGTGTAGTTCCCGAGCAGATTATGATGTGGGATGACAAGTGGCTGGAGAATCAGGTGAAGGTTGAAGATATGTATCAGGCTGTACAAAATTGTGTGCCTGAACTTAAGAATAAATGTGATATCGTCATCTGTCTCTGTCATACTGGATTCGATGCTTGCCAAAATAATGAACTGGGTCTTGAGAATCAAGTGCACTTATTAACGACGATACCTGATATTGATGCGATCATATTCGGCCATACACATCAGTTATTCCCATCAGATGATGTGACTGCTGATTATATTGAGGACGGCCGTATCCATCATGTTTATGCTGTGCAACCGGCATCGTTTGCAAGTCATCTGGGTAAAATTGAACTACAGCTGAAGCGGACAGCTGAGGGATTTGAAGTGGTTTCAGGACAGACATCAGTCATTGAACTGAAAAATCATTCAGATATCGATGATGCGCTCGTCCAGTTGAATAGTGAGACTCATGAAGCTGTTCTTGATTATATTCAGGAGAAGATAGGTGCATCATCACATTATATCGACAGTTTCTTCAGTCAAGTACTGCCAAGTACGGCGGTCGAAGTTGTGGCGAGAAGTGGAAAAAAAGCATATATAGATAAATACGGAATGACTGCCAACTTAATTTCAACATCAGCACCACTAAAAGCAGGACGGGATGGTGTCAATGATTACGTAATGATTCCACCAGGAGATATTACGCTTAAGGATGCCATCAGTATTTATCGCTTTCCGAATAAATTGACAGCGGTTCAAGTGACTGGAGCAATACTCAAAGAATGGCTTGAATGGAGTGCTTCTGCTTTTAATCTTTACCAAGATGAATACCTCCTGAAAGACAATCAATCAGTCGCAGGATTCCCGAGCTATAATATGGATATTTTCTATGAGCTGGACTATGTGATTGACCTTCATCAACCTGCCCGCTATAATCATGCGGGTATTCAGATCAGTGACAGTGAAAGAGTCGGAGATATTACATTTGAAGGTCATAGAATTGAAAATGATACTATATATACTGTACTGACGAACGATTACCGGGCGAACTTTACACCGTTCTTAAGAGACCAGACAGCAGTAACGGAAGATATTGATGTCAGAGAGACGGTCATCAACTATATCAAAGAAGAAGGTGCAGATTTCAAACCGGTATGGCCGTTCAGATTTACAGAAGAAGGATTGTACCGTATTAAGACAAGTAAGCATGCACAACAAGTGATTGATAACTATCCGGCCGTTACCATTGAAGAACTGGAAGGTCACTTCATAGCAGTAGAAGTAAATACGAAAGAGAGAAATGAATGAAAAAAAATGATATATTAACCGGCACTGTTATTGACTATACACATGAAGGTAATGGCGTTGTTAAAATAGACGGCTATCCGATATTCATACCGCATGTCGTTAAAGATGAGCAAATCACTTTTAAACTGATTAAACAGAACAAAGGTTTTGGTATCGGCAAACTGATATCGATTGAAGAAGAGAGTCAGGACCGCGTGACACCACCCTGTATTTACTACCAGCAGTGCGGAGGCTGTAATATCCAGCATCTGAATTATGATGCACAGTTGACAATGAAGGAAAACCAGGTCAAAAATCTAGTACAGAAGATGACTAAGCTGGATGTACCAGTGAAATCGATTATGGGTATGGAGCATCCATGGCGCTATCGCAATAAAAGTCAGCTGCCTGTCCAATATAAGGACGGGATTGTCACTGGTTTCTACAAACCACGCTCACATGACATTGTTCCGATTGAAGAATGTCTGATTCAGAAGGAAAGCCATGATCACCTGATGAATGTGATAAGACAGCTGCTTGAGAAATATCAGGTGAGTATCTATGATGAACGAAAGCATAAAGGAAATTTAAGACATATCATTCTTCGAAGTGGTACGAAAGTCAATGAAACGATGGTAGTCTTTGTCACTAAAAGTCATAAAATGATGAACATAGAAGCGATTGCTGACGAATTAATGACTCAGTTCCCTGCTGTAACCAGTGTGCGTCAAAATATTAATCCTGATAAAACGAATGTTATTCTAGGGCATCAGTCTAAAACTATTAAAGGAAATGATCACATACACGACAGACTGGATGACCTGTTATTTGAGATATCAGATACGAGTTTCTATCAGGTCAATCACGCACAGACAGAGAAACTGTATCATCAGGCACTCCAATATGCAGAATTGACAGGACGTCAGAATGTTATCGATGCTTATTGCGGTATCGGTACGATCGGTCTCTTTATGGCAAGTCATGCTGAACGCGTATACGGGGTTGAAATCGTTGAAAAAGCCATTATGGACGCAAAGCGCAATGCTGAGAACAACAATCTGGCGAATACACATTTTGAAACAGGTAGAGCAGAGGATATAATTGTAAAGTGGCAGCAGGAAGGCATTAAACCGCATGTTGTTATGGTCGATCCACCACGAAAAGGCTGTGATGCTGTTTTTCTTGAGACTTTATTGGAATTAGCACCTGAGCGCATCGTCTATGTATCTTGTAACCCGTCCACATTAATGCGAGACATACAGCTGCTGAAGGAGAAATATCACATTGAGGAAATTACGCCTGTAGATATGTTTCCTCAGACCACCCATGTCGAAGCAGTCTGTAAGATGACCTTAAAGGGATAGAAGATGGAAAGACGAATCATTCATGTTGATATGGATGCATTCTATGCGCAGATAGAACAGCGTGATAGTCCAAGCTTGAAAGGAAAACCTGTCATTGTAGGAGGTAAATCCAGCTCAAGAGGTGTTGTCTCGACTGCTAGCTATGAGGCGAGAAAATTCGGTGTGCATTCAGCTATGCCGATGACTCGCGCTCATCAGCTTTGCCCGGACGGTTATTATGTCACACCAAGATTTAATATCTACCGGGAAGTATCGAGTATCATTATGGATATTTTCAGGAGCTATACAGATTATGTCCAGCCTGTCTCATTAGATGAAGCCTATCTTGATATTACTCATCTTGTCAGACGTGATATGCCCGCATCACGAATTGCAGACTTCATAAAAAAAGATGTACTTGAAGCGACAGATTTGACTTGTTCAGCAGGCGTGTCCTATAATCGATTTCTCGCAAAAATGGCATCAGGTATGAATAAACCTAATGGACTGACTATTATTCATCATGGTAATGTTCATGATATATTGATGCCACTCCCAATAGGGGATTTTCCTGGTGTTGGAAAAGTGACTGAAGAACGCATGAAAACACTTGATATTCATACAGGACAAGATTTATTTAATCAGAGTGAACGTGATCTGATCAATTGGTTCGGTAAACGGGGCCCGAAGCTTTTTCGTTATGCACGTGGACAAGGTGATGATACGGTGCAATCTGAGCGAGTACGCAAGTCCATCGGTAAAGAAACTACTTTTGAAGTCGATAAGAATGAGGATGAAGAAATTCTTGCAGTTATCAGGAAGTTATCACAGCAAGTCAGTGAAAAAATGAGCCAACATGGACTTGTCGGTGATACAGTAACCGTTAAACTGAAAGAGTTCGATTTTAAGACGGTAACTAAACAGATGAAACTACCTGATCCTATTTCTGAGCCGGCTGATATTTATAATATCAGCTATCGTCTATATACAGAACTTAAATCGACAGAGCGGCCGATACGTTTAATCGGCGTCACAATGGGGAATTTAAAAGAAAAGAGCTTCGAAAATATGACTATATATGATTTTATACAACGAAAGAGTGAGTGAGATGAAGTTTAAATTTTCGATTATTGCAATTACAGCATTATTAACGGCTTTATTTATTATGGATACATGGCAACATGGTCTTGATCTATGGAAGCTGCTAGGTATAGTCGCACTTGCTGCCTTTTTATTCTGGGTTGACCATAAACTGGAGAGACCTGTTTCACGTTCAAGTATTAAGCATAATATGACAGGTAGAACTATACGTAAATAAAAAAACATGTCCGCGGGACATGTTTTTTTATTGGTAAAATTCAATTAACTGACGCAGTTTGTCATCGCTGATCAATAATATATCCTCTCCTCTGGCAAGACGGTTTGTAACAGCGTTATCTTGAGCAGAGGGCTTATCACTTTTCTGCTTCCCGAAAATATAGATATCAGCTTTTTCAATATCAGTTTCATACTGACCGCCGTGATTAACGATATATTGCACGATATCTTTACGTTTCAGATGTAAAGTGCCTGATATGGCGATCTGTTTATCATGGAAGGGGTGACTGATGTCAAAGGTCTCGGCCATAGGTTTAATCGCAGATAGCGTTTCATTATAACGGTTTATCTGTTGCTTTTTGGATGTTTTATATCTTAGACCAGATAAATAGAGACGATGACGCTTCAAGTAGTCTTCAAGCGAATCATAATGTTTAAGAAGCCGTAGTGTGATCATGGCGCTCGCTTTGGCATCATTTAATGCATGATGATGTCCGTGGAAATCAAGGTTATAGAACTGCATCATATTTTTTAAGCTGTAGCTATGATTTTTGACGGTTTTACGCGCCATATTACAAGAACAGAAATAAGGAAGCTGAGGTATATCCAGCTCGTATCTCTCTATTGATTGATAGAGCACATTCATATCAAAACGAGCAAAGTGTGCAACGACAGGCAGGTCACCGATAAAATCCATCATATAAGGGAAGACTTCAGGGAAGGTAGGAGCATCTTCGATATCTTCAGGTCGAATACCATGTACAGCTATATTACCTTTTGAAAAATATGTTTCTGGATTAATGAGAGTGTAAAAAGTCTCGGTCATCATATTACCCTGGACTTTGACCATGCCGACACTACAAATACTTGCAGGCTGTCCATTGGCGGTTTCGAAATCAAGCGCTATAAATTCGTTCATCACAAGCCTCCTTCTACTTTATTATACAAAAAAAGAGACAACCCTATAAAGGTTTGTCTCCTGGTGTATGACAACCGCAATCCTGGTTGACTGAACAGCTGTTGCATTTGCCTTCTTTTGATTTTTTGAAAAATTTAATGAGTGTATAAATGGCATAGCCGAAGATGAGAAGAGTGAGCAATAAATTGATGAGTAATGACATAAGTGCCTCCTTAGATAAACCAGCTGCCGATCTGATAGACAGCAAAAGTTAGAATATAAGCAATGGCAATCGGATACAGCATCGCAAGAAATGTCCATTTCCATGAAGTCGTTTCTTTTCTAATAGCAGCGACTGTCGATAGACACGGAATATAAAGCAGGATAAATAGCATAAAGGTATAAGCTGATAGCGGTGTAAACTGGCTGTGGATGACCTGTATCAGTGCATCATCATTGACCGCATAAATTATAGCCATTGCACTGACAATGACTTCTTTCGCCAGAAAACCAGGAATCAGTGTAGCCCCTGCCTGCCATGTGCCGAAACCAAGTGGTACTAGCAGCGGAGCAAAAATATTGCCGATCATTGCGAGATAACTATCATCAATATCTACATTCAGACCGCCAGGACCTGTATAGTTCAGGAGCCAGATCAATACTGAACCTCCGAAGATAAAAGTACCCGCTTTTTTGACGAATCCTTTTCCTTTTTCCCATGTGCTGCGCCATAGCGTTTTAAGAGATGGCAAACGGTAAGGTGGCAGCTCGATGACAAAAATAGAGGTGTCATTTTTAAGCACAGTTTTAGACAGTATAAAACTAATCAATAAAGCGACGACAACACCGATGACATAGAGACTTAGTACGATGAGTGCCTGATTTTCCTTAAAAAAGATACCTGCAAAAAGTGCATAGACCGGTAGTCGTGCCGAACAGGACATAAAAGGTGCGACCAGTATTGTCGTCAAGCGTTCCTTCTCTTCCTCAATGCTACGTGCCGCCATAATACCTGGAACGTTACAACCGAAGCCGATAATCATCGGTATAAAAGATTTGCCGTTTAAACCGAAAAACTCCATCAATCGGTCCATAATAACTGCAATTCGTGCCATATAACCTGAATCCTCTAGTAAAGAGATGAAGAAGAAGAGGACAAGTATTTGAGGGACAAAGACAAGTACACCGCCGACGCCTGCAATAATACCATCCGTTATAAGATTTTGTAGAAAAGGAACAATGCCTAACTGTGTCATGAGCTCTTTAGTCCAGTCTGTCAACGGTCCGCCGAAGAAGCCATCGAGCTGATCTGATAACGGTGTTCCAATCCAGGTGAAGGTAGTCTGGAATATAAGCCACATCAGAAAGAGGAAGATAGGCATACCTAAGTATTTATGTGTCACGATATTATCGATTGTTTCTGTCAGATAAGTTTTCTGCTCAGCAGGCTTAGTGATAACACCATCGAGTAGTTCCGTGATTTTCTGTTGACGTGCTTTTAAAATAGCTTCTTTAACTGGAAGATTAAGCTGATCCTTTATTTCTTGCCGGGTTGCGCTGGGACCAATAAAATCCAGTACAGCTGGATTATCCATTAAATACTGAACAGCGAGAAAACGATGATGTCTTCTATTTAAGGGGAGGTCACTGAAAGTAGGTAACAGCTGCTGGATAGCTGATTCAATCTGTTCATCATAGCGGATGGTCATTCTCGCTGCTGATAGATTATGATCGTTGAATGCCTCAAGCACTTCGTGAGTGCCCTTACCTGTCCGTGCAATAACAGGAATAACAGGAATACGAAGCCGGCGCATCAGCAATTTAATATCGATATGCAGCCCGCGCTTAGCTGAGACGTCCACCATATTAAGTCCCATCAGCATCGGGGCACCGAATTCCATCAGCTGAATCGTCAGTAATAGATTTCTGCGCAGTTGTGAGGCATCGACAATATTGATCATGCCTGAAAAATCTTCCTGAAGAAGAAAACGCGTGACGACAGCCTCATCTTTTGAGATAGGAAGTAAATCATACGTACCGGGCAAGTCGACAAGATTGCCATAGTTTTTTTTAAGTTTACCTACTTTTTTCTCGACTGTAACGCCACTCCAATTGCCGATATATTCGTAAGAACCAGTCAGTGCATTAAAGAGTGAGGTCTTCCCTACATTGGGGTTGCCTAGAATACAAAATGTATTAGTCATGAGTAGATTCCAGTATAATCTTGCAAGCATCACAATTGCGTATACAAATATGCTGACCATCAACATCGAAGACACAAGGGCCTTTGAACAAGCTCTTACGCTGGACTTTGAGCAGACTGCCCACCGTAAGACCTAGAGCATTCAAGCGATGCATCAGCACGGGATTGTCGAAAGACATAGATTTAACTGAATAAGTATTGCCAATTTGGGCATTTGCTGCATGAAGCATATAGGACACCTTCTATTGTGAGTTTGATAATCATTTTCAATTACATATTATCACGGACTTGTGCGTGACTCAAGTCTATAATGAACACGTATTCATAAAAAACTGTATTTCTTATAGATATAATTTCTTACTGTCAAATGTTATAATAAATTGTTAATCAAGGAGGTCATTATGAGAACTTTTTCAGCTAAATTTATCGCAAAAATTGCGAGACAGGCAAGTATCGCTGCAGGTAAAAGAGGAACAGATTTACCCGGTCAGCTGGCACGTAAGATTGATCCGAAAATCTTGAGAAAACTGGCATCTGCTGTAGATGATGTCGTCTTTATCTCAGGTACGAATGGCAAGACCACAACTTCTAATTTAATCGGCCATACGCTTAAGGTGAATGGTATTGACATCATTCATAATACTGAAGGTGCCAACATGGCGGCAGGTATCACTTCAAGTTTTATTGCCCAGTCAAAAAAGAATACAAAACTTGCCATCATTGAAATCGATGAAGGCTCTATTCCGCGTGTTCTGAATGAGATGACACCGACAATGATGGTCTTTACAAATTTCTTCCGGGATCAGATGGATCGATTCGGGGAAATCGATATCCTAGTTGATCGCATAGCAGATCACATCAAAAATAAAGGGATTAAATTGATTTTAAATGCAGATGATCCATTCGTTTCACGACTTAAAATCGCAAGTCAGGAAGTCGTTTACTATGGAATGAAAGCAGGTATTCATCAGTTTGAAGAGAGTACTATGATAGAAAGTAAGTATTGTCCGAACTGTGGTCGTCTGCTGAACTACGAGGCGATTCACTACAATCAGATCGGCCATTATACATGTCAATGTGGATTCAATCGTGCAGAACCTAAGTATGAAGTAGAAGAGCTGTCAGAGAATCCATACTTAGTGCCTGTAATAAATGATGAAACATTTAATATGAAGCTCGCTGGTGATTTCAATGTCTTTAATATTATTGCTGCCTACAGCGTGCTTAGAGAGCTGGGATTAAGTGATGAGTCCATCAGAAAAGGTTTCGAAAGTTATGCCTCTGACAATGGTCGCATGCAGTATTTTTCAAATGCTGATAAAGAAGCAATTATCAATTTAGCCAAAAATCCTGCTGGATTAAATGCGAGTCTGTCAGTCGGTGAGAAAATTGAGGGTAATAAATCTTATTTAATCAGCTTAAATGACAATGGAGCAGATGGCAGAGATATTTCATGGATATGGGATGCTGATTTTGAGAAGCTGGAGCGACAGACAATCAGCCATATCATCTGCACGGGTAATCGTGCAGAAGAACTCGCTGTCAGACTGAAGTATGCTGAAATTTCAGCAGAAGTAGTAGTGGAACGTTCGATAGAACAGGCGACATTGAAAGCGATGAAACTGCCGGGCTATACTGTCTGTATTCCTAACTATACGTCACTTGAACCTATGCATACGACACTTACGACATACTTTAAGGAGGCGCACTAATGACAGCGATTCATATTTATCATTTTATGCCGGATAAACTGAATTTATATGGTGATATCGGCAATATTATTGCATTGTCCAAACGCGCGAAATGGCGCGGAATTGATGTCAAAGTAACAGATGTCAAAGAAACAGCAGGTCTGTCATTAACAGATGCAGATATTCTCTTTATCGGTGGAGGAAGTGACCGGGAGCAGGCGATTGCTACACAGGAACTCTTCAAAATTAAAGATGAGTTTAAGTCTGCAATCGAGGATGGTGTACCTGCCCTGACAATCTGCGGAGGCTATCAGTTCCTAGGTGAGAAGTATGTCACACCGGATGGACACGAATTAAAGGGCCTGAATATTCTGGACTTCTATACAGAATCAGAAAAAGAACGTCTGACAGGTAATATCGTCATAGAATCAGCAACATTTGGTCAGATTGTCGGTTTTGAAAATCATGGAGGACGTACTTATCACAATTACGGGACACTCGGAGATGTAATTTCAGGATACGGTAACAATGATACAGATAAAAAAGAAGGCCTGCATTATAAAAATTTACTCGGTACTTATCTGCATGGCCCGATCTTACCAAAGAATCATGAAATCACTGATTATCTGCTGCAGGCTGCTTGTGAGCGGAAAAATATTGAATTTGGGCCTTTGGAAAATAATAATGTAGCTGAAGAAAATGCAAAAAAAGTAATCATTGATCGTCTATTATCAGAAAAATAGTACCACGGTTAAGTCGCTATTTAAGGGGTAAAGTTAACTATCACTATTTGATAGGAGGGTTTATCATGGCAGAGCAAGATGCAAAAACTTCATCCAAACGTATGAAAGATGATACACCTGGTCTGGTCGACGGTAAAGTGAGAGAACAACTGGAGAATAAACCAGGCGACAAAAAAGAAGAGAAACAACAATAACTTCAAAATAAGACGTCATATCCAAAAGGATATGACGTCTTATTTATGACAAAATTAAGAACGTTCGTAAAGATGTATATATAATATATCTTTAGGGTGTATAATCATAAGTGTTCAGAAAAGAAAACTACAGGAGGCAATTCCATGATTACTAAGGACATGTTAGTTGCAGATATTGTTAAGGAAATTCCAAAGAGTGCAGATATATTCAGAAATAACAGAATAGATTTCTGCTGTGGCGGACAGATTCCATTATCCGGAGCAGTGAATGATAAGAGTGAATCACTTGATACACTGTTAGAAGAAATCAATAGTCTGCAGACGAATAGTGCAGGAGAAGGACTGGATGTTCAATATCTTGATAATGCGAGCCTGATTAATTACATCCAGAATAAATATCACATACCACTACGTGAAGAAATGAAGAACTTAACGCCTTACGTCACAAAAGTAGCGCGTGTACACGGTGAACGTCATCCTGAACTTGTTGAAATTAAAGAAGTTTTTACCGCACTGAAAAATGAACTGCTGGATCATACACAGGATGAAGATGACAATGTATTCCCACTCGTTATTAATTATACTCACACCCCGACAGAAGATTTACGTAGCCAGCTGCAACCGCATATCGATGAACTTGAAACAGAACACGAAAATGCAGGTAATGCACTTAAGCGTCTAAGAGAATTGACACACGACTTCACACCGCCGATGGATGCATGTGGGACTTACCGCCTTGTCTTCTCACGACTCGAACAGCTTGAGAAAGATACATTCAATCATGTGCACCTTGAGAACAATGTTCTATTCAAGCGTTTCTAACTAGTAAAAGACCACTTGTCAGTGGTCTTTTATTAGTTTCTGGATCATTAGAAGTTCATAGATAAAATGACTTTTCAGCTGATTATCATCAAATTCGGAGAGGTTTTTAACGCTTGATTTAAAGGTGGAGAGAGCAGCGGGAGGAATGGCGGCTCGCCGCTCCATCGCTTTTAATATTTTTACGTAGGCCTCTCTTTCTTCTGCAGTGAAATCAAAGTACTGGTCAGCAGGTAAATAAATCATATTGGACAGGTGAAGAATAATCAGTTGATTGATCTGTAATTTCTTTTCCAGCTCAGTCATCGTTCTTTTACGTGTCAGATCTTTATGATACTGGTATTCTTCGTGCTCATACTTAATGAGCTGATGTGCTTTACTCACTTTTGTATTGATCATTTCTATTTGGCGGATGGTTGCAGCCGATTTAAATTGACCGATCAATATTTCTTTGCTGCGCTGGATGAATAACTTTTTGCTGTCATTCTCAATGGCTCTGATGAGTTCCTGTATCTGATTCTGATATTTAGGTGGCAGTACAAGATAGTTCACAAGTCCGGCTGTAGTGAGTCCAATAGTCGTTGTTGCAAGTCTTGAAAAGAAATTATATGCAAAAGCATCATGAATATTAGGAACCATGGCCACAGCAGTCAGGCTGGCCACTAACATGCCATCGAATAATTTCAGCTGATAGCAGACGATGATGGTGAGCGTCGCTGCAAGACTATATGAAAGAGGTGAGTCACCTAGGAAATAAGTGCTCATAACAGCAATAAAGGCCCCTAGAATGGATGCCGGAAATCTAATATAGGCTTTTTTAAGAGAAGCTTTTGCAGTCGGTTCAATGGAAACTATAGAAGTGATAACAGCAAATATAGCAGGGAGATGCAAAAGCTGACATATTAAAGCAGTTAAAAAGGTTGCAAGTCCCGTCTTTATGATGCGTGGACCAAGGATATGTTTAAAGCTCATATGAATCATCCTGTTTTTTATTTTAGTATACCATTAAATATTTGCTATAATATAGAGACAAACGAATGAAAGAAGAGATTAGATGATTATTAAATCGAACGAAGAACTCGACAAATTAAAGGCAATCGGTCAGATTGTTGCAGAAATCAGGGACACACTTAAAGCACATACTGTTGCGGGTGTTACCACGAAAGAAATAGATAATATTGCAGGTGAAATGTTTGATAAACTAGGTGCTAAATCAGCCCCTATTACGGAATATGATTTCCCAGGTTATACATGCATCAGTGTCAATGAAGAAGTGGCGCACGGTATACCCGGTAAACGTGTCATTGAAGAAGGCGACTTGGTCAATATCGATGTATCGGGCTGTAAAGATGGTTACTATGCAGATACAGGTATCTCTTTTGTAGTAGGAGAGAGTTCAGATCCATTAAAACAAAAAGTCGTAGATGTTGCCTTGATGGCTTTTGAAGAGGCGATGAAAAAAGTGAAACCAGGTACTAAACTCAGTCAGATTGGTCGCGCCGTCAATGCGACAGCCCGTAAAAATGGTGTGACAGTGATTAAAAATCTGACAGGTCATGGTATCGGGACAAGTCTGCATGAAGAACCTCAGCACGTTTTGAACTATTATGATCCACACGATAAAATTTTATTAAAAGAAGGCATGGTACTCGCAGTAGAGCCGTTTATTTCTTCCAAAGCTACAATTGTAGGGGATGGCAAAGATGACTGGGCCTTCGAGACAAAAGATAAAAGTTTCGTTGCACAAATTGAACATACTATCGTAGTGACTCAGGATGGTCCGCTGTTATTAACAGAGCGCATCTCCGACTAAAGTATGAGAATAAAATCGTTCCTCAGACGTTTTACGTTATGAGGAACTTTTTTTATAATGTAGGGGATAAGGAGATGAGAGCATGAGCCATATTACATCTATACTGACACGTACAGTGAAGCAAGCGGTAAGTCATAGTCTGTTCGATAAAATGATTGAACTGCAGCATAAACTAACTGAGTTAAATGTTCAGAAAGCGGCCAAGTCAAGTGAGCAGCAGGAATTGCTTACACAATATGACCACTATAACTTTAAGTTGACAGTTTTTGACTCGGAAGATGGGAGCAAACGTGAGTTTCGCTCTAATAGAATGACGCATATTCATAAGCTGAATCAGCTCGACAATGAACTATATGAAATAGAAATCTCTCTGGCTATGATTGAATCGATGAAAGAAGAAGTGCAATATGAGATAATGATGCTGCAGAAGTTGAATGAGAGAGAAGTGAGTATGTGAAACAGCTTGTTTCGACCGAGATATTAATTACATTTATTATTTTATTGATTATCTCAAACTTATATTATTTGTTCTTTATGAAGACAGGCATGATACTGGTTCTTCTAGTAGGGTTCCTGCTCATCTATAGCAGCCAGTTTTATAATAAGAAATTAAGAGGACTAGTTTTACTGTGGATAGGGTTTGTTCTGATAGCTTTTGGTATGCTGTCGAATCCGTATACGCTGATTTTATTATTCAGTTTTTTAATCATTCTATCTATCCGCTATCTTATTGCCAGACGTCAGCCGGCAGTGATTACAGTGGAAAGCAATGATTTACGTGTGTCAGAACAAAACTGGTTTAATATGAAGAAGACGCCTGATGAAGTCTATAAATTTGATGATATTCATTTGCAGCATGCTATCGGAGATATATTGATCGATCTGACGATGGCTGCAAATTTAAAGGATGGCAATGTTATTGTGGTCCACCAGCTGCTCGGTAAGACGACGATCATTGTACCTCATCACTATCAGGTGAAAGTAGATTACTCAGCTCTATATGGACAGCTATCTATAGACGAAGAGTTTAGAAGACGCTCAAAAAACCAGCGACTTACTTATTTAACACCCGCGTATCAGAACGGTGTCGTTATTAAAGTAATGGTCTCTTCTATTATCGGTGATCTGGAGGTTATTCATCGATGAACAACTACACCCGTTTTATAGGCGTGATGCTGATTTTGGTTTACAGCCTGCTATTTGTCTTTTATGTTCTTGACCGTATTTTCACCAATATCATCTACTTTCAAGGAATGCTGAATTCTCATATTGTTGGCGTACCGGCACTCTTATTACTCAATGTTATCGTTATATTATCCTGTATCATTATGGGGTCACTTGTAGCCTATAAGCAGAACGAGCAGTATGCCTGGTTAAAGGAACAGATTCGTGCGATTGATGACGGATACGCGATACGCAGTTCGGATCATATTGAGCTTCATCCAGAAACAGAGGAAGTTATGACGAGTATCATCAAGCTGAATGAAACTTTACGTACGATTAAATATCAGAATCAGATAGCGACTAGTGATGTCAATGAACAAATCGTCAAAAAAATTGTTGAAGAGGAGCGGCAGCGACTTGCTCGTGAATTACATGATTCAGTCAGCCAGCAGTTATTTGCTGCAAGTATGATGCTATCAGCACTGAAAACTCGAGAAGTCGATACCGAGATGGGACAGCAGATTGATTTACTTGAACGCATGCTGCATGAGGCTCAGCAGGAAATGCGGGCACTACTCCTTCATTTGAGACCTCTCGCTCTTCAAAATAAGTCATTGATTGATGGCATCACAGATTTAACGATGGATTTAAAACAGAAGACGCAGTTAGATATCCAGCTTGATCTGGCACTCATTAATTTGACTAAAGGGATAGAAGATCAGTTGTTCAGAATTACTCAGGAAGCAATATCCAATACATTACGTCATGCCCACGCAGAACGACTAGTGATTGAATTGTTCCAGATTGATGGCAGTCTCATCCTGAGAATTGCAGATGATGGAAAAGGATTTGATATGGCACTGCGGGATGAGACTCGATACGGTATTAATACGATGAAAGAACGGGCACTGGAGATTGGTGGCAGCTGCCAGATTATATCAGCACCTGAGAGCGGGACGCGTATAGAGATTAAAGTGCCAATTAATGAGGAGGATGAGCATGAGAGTATTATTCGTAGATGACCATGAGATGGTCAGAATTGGTATATCCAGCTTTTTGTCGACACAGTCTGATATCGAGGTAGTCGGTGCTGCCGGCGATGGCCAAGAAGGCGTGAGACAGGCTCAGAAACTTCGACCGGATGTCATTCTTATGGATATGGTGATGGAACCGATGAATGGTATAGAAGCGACAACTATTATTAAGAGTGCTATGCCGGAAATTAAAGTCATTATGCTGACGAGTTTTATCAATGATAGAGAAGTCTATGCCGCATTAGATGCAGGAGTAGACAGTTACATACTGAAGACTTCAAGTGCTGATAGAATTGCAGAAGTCGTTCGTAAAACTTATGCAGGAGAGACGGTATTTGAAGCTGAAGTGATGACTAAAATGCGTAACCGACTTCAGCAGAAAGCAGAACTTTATGAAATGCTGACAGGAAGAGAGATGGAAATTCTTCTGTTGATTGCTAAAGGAATGTCAAATCAGGAAATTGCAGATGCGAGCCATATTACAATCAAGACAGTTAAAACGCATGTCAGCAATATCTTAAGTAAACTAGAGGTTCAGGATCGTACGCAGGCGGTGATTTACGCTTTTAAACACCATCTGACAGAACGTTAGATTCAAAATAAAAACACATTCCACAAAATGGAATGTGTTTTTATTAATTACTGACTACTTTGTCGTAACCGTTCTGTATTAATTCAACTTCACCTGTATGAGGATCGATTACAAGTCCATGGATAGGTACTGACTGGTCAAATAAAGGATGATTAAATACCATATCAATGTTGGCGCGAACATTTTCGCGGACATCTGAGAAACCACCGAGGAAGTGATTTAAATCAATACCTGAGTGTTCAAGTACAGAAATTGTTTCATCTTTTATGCCACGCTCTTTCATCGTACCTAGCACTTGATCTACATTGATACCACCCATACCGCAGTCTTTATGACCCATGATGATAATTTCCTCAGCACCTAGAGCATAAATACCGACCAGGAGACTTTTCATTGTAGAACCATACGGATGTGTAATAGTGGCTCCTGCATTTTTAACTACTTTAACGTCACCGTTTTTAAAACCAAGTGCTTTTGTTGATAAATCAAGGAGACGTGTATCCATACAAGTCAGCATAACAGCTTTCATTGTCGGTACTTTAGATGTCTCATAACTTTCATAAACTTTATCTGCTACAAAGTTCTCGTTAAAGCCTAAAATATCATCAAGTAAAGTCATTGTTATCTCCTATCGATTCGCTGGTAGTTGATTGTTTTTTTTCTGATGCAAAATAGCATTAATCTGAGAACCGATGATGATGATGAAACCTGTTAAGTACAACCAGGTCATCAGTACGATTACGCCCCCGATACTGCCATATGTTTTAGAGTAGTTAGCAAAGTTATTAACATAGAGTCCGAATAGATAACTGGCACCCAACCATGCGATAGTAGCAAACAGTGCACCTGGCAGAACTGATTTCCAGTTAAGCTTAATGTTAGGCGCAATTGCATAGAGCGTTGTGAAGACAACGAATGTCAGGATTAAGGGTAATATGACTTTAATCAGATTAAAGACCCAGATAAACTGATCACCGAGACCGACTGCTCCGAATAGAACATTACCTAATTGTTCTCCGAATACAGGCAATGCAAGTGTGATTGCGATGACGAGAATCATAATAACAGTGAAGAGGACACTCAGTAACTTAGCAACTACTGGATTACGGGCATCTTCTACTTCATAAGAGACATTAAAGGCATTCATTAACGCTGTCATACCATTCGAAGCTGTCCAGAGGGCAGCGATTAAACCGAATGACAGTAAACCGCCAGAAGAATTTGCCATCACATCACTGATGATAGTGTTGATGGTATCTGCAGAATCACCGGGTGCATTGCCGGCAATAAAGTCTGTAATAGTTTCAGGTTTTAATTTAAAAAGAGGTAATAAAGTCAATAAGAAGATAAGTAATGGGAAAAGTGAAAGTAAGAAATAATAAGCAAGCTGAGCCGATAGACCCGCTGCATCATCTTTTCCGATACGGTATAAAAGACGTTGGAAGAAATTGCCATCTTCTTTGTATTTGACAGGTTTATTGATTTTAGACACATGAAGTTCTGTGTCATTTTTTTTAGCATCTTTCGATTTGAATTTCTGAGTTTCTACATAATTTTCTTCTAAATGATTAGACTCAGACGGATTGGCCGCCTGAGTCAGGAATTTAGAAGAGCTTTTTTGGTCTTTTGCCAAATGAATCACTCCTCATTTATAAAATTACAAGCCGGTCTTATTTTTTGTTAGTTAACATATCTTTAGTATCAAGAATTGCTTTTTCGAGTTCTGGGTTATTGCGACGAATTTCTTCGATTTGATCTTTCCAGTAAAGAACCTCTTCTTTGATACCTGAAAATTTATCTTTCACATCTGATGGATTTTTGCGAAGTTCATTTGCATTGCTTACTTGATTTCTGACAGAAGAGCGTGTGTTCTTGTCGATCATTGCTACAGCAGCACCTACAGCAGCGCCGATAAGCATACCAGGAATTAATTTGTTATTCATGATGATTCCTCCAATAAGTTAATGTGTTGATAATACTATTATATATCCTAATATATAATATGGTAAACTTGTTGCAGATGAAATTTTAAAATTTATTGACAGATGTTAATCTGAGGAGGCAATTATGACGAATGAAGAAATGCTGACAGCTATTACAACCAAGTTAAAGCTGATCAATAAGGGTGTTATTAATGCTGAAGATATAGATGCTTCAAAACAGCAAGATTTACAGGATCTATACGATATGGTGATGAAGCGCGATAATATTTCACCAAGTGAGATTGCAGCTATTACAGATGCTTTAGGTCAGCTTAGAAAATAGAAGATATCAAAGGGGAGAACAGCATGATAGAAAATCAGAATGAAAGATTAAAGTTATATGCACAGCTTTTAGTGAAGGTCGGGATGAATGTTCAGCCTAAGCAGCGCGTCTATATTCGTGCAACCGTCGATGCGGCTGATTTCGTTCATCTTATTGTTGAGGAAGCGTATAAGGCAGGATCAGAAGATGTGAAGGTAAGCTACAGTGATGACCGTTTAGCGCAGCTGAATCTTCAGTATCGTCCGCAGGAAGCATTCGAAAGTGTACCGCAATACTTAGTGGATGAGCGTATGGATTATGCACGTGACGGTGCAGCACAGCTGGCGTTGATTTCATCAAGTCCTGAGAATCTGAAGGAAGCAGATCCGGATAAAGTCGGAGCGATGATGCGTGCGTATGGTAATGCTTATCGTGAGTATATGCGTATGATGCAATCTGACCAGTTTGCATGGACAGTTGCAGCTTATCCTTCTAAAGCCTGGGCACAACTTGTTTATCCTGAACTTCCCGTTGAAGAAGCGGTTGATAAATTACTTGAACTTATGCTGTATACAGTCCGTGCCAATGAACAGGACCCTGTAAAAGCATGGGAAGAGCATAATAAAAACCTGCATATTAAAGCAGAATATTTAAATAAAAAATCATATAAAGCACTTAAATACTCAGCACCTGGAACAGACCTGACTATTGGATTGCCAGAGGGACATATTTGGTGCGGAGCATCTTCTATCAGTGCAGCTGGTACTGAATTTATGGCGAACATGCCTACGGAAGAAGTTTTCACAGTTCCCCATCAGGATCAGGTTAATGGTGTAGTGAAAAATTCATTGCCTTTAAGTTATGGCGGGAACATTATTGATAACTTCACGCTTACCTTTAAAGACGGTAAAGTAGTGGATTATCATGCTGAAGTGGGTCATGATATTTTAAAGGGTCTCCTTGAGTCAGACGAAAATGCGGTGCAACTAGGTGAAGTGGCACTTGTGCCCCATGACTCACCAATTTCAAATAGCCAGACTTTATTCTATAACACATTATTTGATGAGAATGCTTCATGTCACTTAGCGTTAGGATCTGCTTATCCTTTCTGTTTGGAAGGTGGCAAAGAGATGGATGATGCTGAACTTGATGCGGCAGGTCTCAATCAATCTATTACACATGAGGACTTTATGATCGGTAGCGCAGAGATGAACATCAGCGGTATTACTGAAAGCGGGCAGGAAGAACCTATTTTCATTAAAGGTAATTGGGCGTTTTAATTTTGGGTATATAATGATATGATTATTTTATCATGATAAGAGCAGGAGGCTGGACATGTCAGTAGCTATGATGTGGTTTGTGGTTATCGCCTTTCTTTTCTCGATTATTGGTTTCGGCGGTATGCTGATGTTCTTCTTAAGAGCTGCTTTTGACTCTAAAGAAGCAGACATTATTGATACACCGGAAGAAGCACTCGAGAAGAAAGTATTTGCAGATGACGTTCACTAAATAAGGACACTTCGGGAGATAGGAAACTATCTCCTTTATTTTATAGAGAAGGAGGTCCATTCAATGAGAGAAAGAAAATCCATGACAGCGTCTCGCACTGTTAAGACGCAGCAGGTCTTTCCATCTGATACCAATCATCATAATACACTGTTTGGTGGTAAGTTGATGGCAAGCATTGATGATGTAGCTTCTATAGCAGCTACAAGACACTGCGGATATTCAGTTGTTACTGCATCTACAGATTCAGTCGACTTCGTTAAACCGATCCGTCCGGGAGATATCGTTTCAATGGTCGCAGTTGTAAGTTACACGGGTAACTCTTCAATGGAAGTATTCGTTAAAGTGATTGCTGAGAATATTCTAGAGAATAGAAAGGAACTGGCAGCAACTAGTTTTCTGACATTCGTAGCACTGGATGAACATAATCGTCCTGTTCAGGTGCCTGAAGTCTATGCTGAAGAAGAGGACCAGAAATGGCTGAATGAAACAGGTGCCATACGTGCTATCAAGCGTAAGGAACGTTCTGCTGAGAGCAAAGAACTGCTTAAATTCTTTTCTACAAAACTCTATACTTAAAATAATTACCGGTGAATCATGGAGATTAACCGGTAATTATTTTGTTTAAACAGTTGGAATTGCTATAATGACGAAGGTAAATATAGACAGAATCAGAGGGAAAATATATGTTAAAACGTTTTATTCGTATTCTATTCATCGGATTAATGATGAGTTTAATTTTTTATGCACCTGATATTTACCGCTATATAGCAGAAGGAGTACTCTATATCGGTAAGGGTGACGGTTTAAAGCAGATGATTCCCTTTCAGCTCTATTTATTTGAGCATTTTAAGCATTCCGGTATATGGTACGCACCTGATTTTGGATTAGGAGGAGACTATTTCACTAATCTCAGCTACTATTATTCCACGTCACCCATTTCTTATATTACTTTTATCCTGCTCTTCTTTTACCAGTTGTTCGATCATCATTCAGTCGTAAAACAATTGGTGGATATGCAATATGTCACGGCTATCATCAAATGCACATTAGTTTTTGCGGCGGCTTATTATGCAGCAAAAGAAATCGGTATGAAGCATAGAAGTGCATTGATCAGTGGCATACTCTATAGCTGGTCGACCATATTTTATTATTTTACCTATACTTGGTCTTTCTTTAGTGATGTCATGGTTTACCTGCCGCTCAGCATACTTGGTCTTGAACGACTTCTACGCCGTAATCAGCCGCTTATTTTTATTTTGAGCATAGCAATTACAGTCTTTTCAAATTTTTATTTGGCTTATTACGAGATGATTGCAGTAGGCATCTACTTTTTACTTCGTCTCGTGCGTCAACATGATCAAGATATATTGCCTGGAGTTAAGGCACTGCTTACAGTGATAGTGAGTGCAGTCATAGGTTTTATGATGGGTAATATTGGTTTTATAGCAGGTGTCAGTTCATTTCTTCATAATGACCGTACGCTCGAAAAATTAAAGGTTCCTTTGCTGATTGATTGGTCGGCAAAGAATAATCTCTTCTACGGTGGATTCCACCTGGTAGTGATTTTTGTCGCTGCGATTGCATTGTGCAGCTTTTCGCTCTACCGCTATTACTATTATCGTCTGTTTTCAGTTATTACGTGGATAATGATGGTTGGTTCACTGACACCTTATGTAGGCAGTATGTTTAATGGATTCTCGATGTCGCAGCGCAGATGGGTCTATATACTGGCATTCGCCACTGCTATATTGACAGGTCTCTTTATACAGCATCTGTCTGAACTATCCATACGACAACTACTGAGTGCATCGCTGCCGGTAGTTATTATCCTGATGATTTCCGTCCTTGTTCAACAGGACTTTCAATACTGGCTCTTTTATGTCCCAGTCATTATCATCCTCATGGCTTGTTATTTAAAATATAGAGGTCAGTGGTTGATGAATATAATTGTTTTAGCGGTCGCATTCTGTCAGTTAACATTGATTCAAGATTATCATTATGGTATTCAGCATCAATATTTTAAAACGACTGACTATATGACGGAGCATGTTTATAACAAACAGATGCAGCAAGCCATCAATCAACTGAAAAAAAATCAGGTAGATGATTTAAGACGTATTACTTTATCAGATAATTCGTCGGTCAATCTGCCCATGTATTACCGTTTCAATGGTACGATGCTGTATTCAAGTATATTTGATAAACAAATATTGAAGTTCTACGAAGAAGATTTAAAGATTGCACAGCATAAACAGAAAAATAGTTATTATGCCATGCTATCCGGACGGACGAATTTAGCGAGTCTGTATAATGTAGATGACTTTATTACAGCGTCAGGTGATCATCCGACCCTTTTTGACAAGCACAGCAAATTTCAGGCAGGGGGTAGTCAGTACGAAGTGTCAACTAATCCTTATCCCTTACCAAGTGTGAGAGTGGCTGATAAAGTATTTGCTGCTTCTTCATTACATACGCCGCTTGAGAAAGAGCGGGCCATGTTAGAAGGGGTCGTAAAAGAGCAGGGAGCGGCTGGACATTTTGGAGCACCTGATCTTCTAGCAGGGACTCAGTTGACTGCTGAACAGGCGACTTGGCGTAACAGCATACTGACTGTCGACGGAGAAGAAGGTAGCCTCATCATTAAATTGAACAAGCAAAAAATAACACCTTACACTGAACTCTATTTAACGATGAAGTCAGATATTATTGTCCCGCAAGACAAAGATTATTATATTCAAGTAAATGAGAAGAAGCTGATGAAGCCGAAAAAAAATTACAAATATAGAAGAGAATCAAAAGATGTGGTCATGAATATTAAAGCCGCTGATGAGATTCGTATTAGTTTCCCGAAAGGCAAGTATCGAATTAATTTAATTAGTTTGCAGGGTGAGGACTACTCCGTCCTGAAGAACGCTTACCAGAAGTATAAGCATCAGCCATTGAAACTGATAAAGAAAAGATTCTCCTATGAGGTGAATCTAAAAGGAGATAAAGGCACGCTTGTAGTACCTATGCCGTATGTCAATGGTTTAAAGGCGATAGTAGATGGTGAGGAACGTCCTATTGAACCGGTTAATTATTTGATGACAGGTATACCTGTTGAGATGACTGACCAGAAAGTGACCATTAAATACACGCCTCCTTATCTGAAATGGGGCATTGTCGTCATGATATCTGGAATTGCAGCAGCTGCATTATTTAATAAATGGACAAAAAATAGCAGACTCTCCATATGAGAGCCTGCTATTTTTAGTGCAGAAGATTGAACTGCTGATGCATGTGGCGTTCTCGTTCTTTGAAATCAATGCCGGGATAATACATATTTTTCACCAGCAGGTTAGGACCCAGACATTTTACAGGTGCGCAGTGACAGTTCAGCTGTTTATTGAGTGTACTTTCCTGCCATTTATCATAGATGGATTGCAGTGAGTGCGTTTTAATATTATTGATAGTGCCCGTCTCATCACCAAAATCCGTAACAATAACATCTCCGGTAAAAACGTTGACATTTAGACGTGAGCGTCCGTCAGGATCGTTACGTATAGTGATCGTCTGATCAGTGTGCAGTTGCTGCTGTAGTTCCAGGTCGTCTGAGTTCATTGAGCATGGGAAAAAGGGAAGTGTACCAAATAACATCCACGTCTCTTGATCACGAAATGTCAGTATATTTCGAATGGCACTCTTCATCTCTTCTAACGATAGAATATTCAGATCGGTTGCAAAGTCAGCAGGATACATCGGATGAATTTCATGACGTGCGCATTTCATCTCATGAACGACTTCGTTATGAATCTTCTCGAGATAGGGCACGGTGTTTTTATTCAGCATCGTCTCAGCTGATACAAACATACCCCCTTCAGATAATTGACGTGCATTGCTGATCATCTGATCGTATAACTTGTAGCGTGCACTGATGGGCGGTTTCTTATCCATTACATGAAAGCCGACTTCTGCAAATTCATCGATTGTTCCCCAGTTATGTGAAATATGCATAACATCGACTAAATCAAAGATATCCTCATAGCGATTATAAGGCATGGTAAGATTGCTGTTCATCTGTGTATAGATGCCACGGTCCTGTGCATACTGCAGAATAGGTTTGACAGTCTCTTTGATCGACTTTTTAGAGAACATCGGCTCTCCACCTGTCACACTGATAGTAGAGAGGTGAGGGATTTCATCAAGACGTCTCAAAATTAGATTCATATCCATGACATCGGGGTCTTTAACTTGCAGCGTATAGCCGACAGCGCAATGCGCACAACGCATATTGCATAAAGTGGTGGTCGTGAATTCGATATTGGATAATTTGTTTTCACCGTACTTGGCAACTTCATTATAAGCTTCCCACGGATCGAACTGAGGGGTGATACGTTTTTTTGTGACTAACATTATTTGTCCTTCTTTCCAGAGATAATCTTTTTCATTATCTCAGAGTGTCATAAGTTGTCAACGACAATAGATTGAAAGTTATCATGTTCTCGTTCATAATAAAGGGCGATATCAAGACAATTTAAAGGAGAATTATCATGGCGAATGAATCATTGAATGAAATTAAAGAGAAATTAAGTGATTTTATAGAAAAAATCGATGCGGTCAATCCGGAAACAACAGATATGGCGGATATTGATGAATGGCTTGCTATCTTGGATCAGCTCGAGCAGAAGGTAAAGTCTATTAAATCATAGGAGGAATGGAATGAAAGATATAGAAGTAAAAGTAGGACAGAAATTTCCACTGACCATCAAACGTCTCGGAATTAACGGTGAAGGTATCGGTTATTTTAAACGTAAAATCACATTTGTACCAGATGCACTGCCGGGTGAGGTCGTTCTTACTCAGGTGACGAAGGTCAATCAGCGTTACCTGGAAGGAAAAGTACTGAAGGTGAGAGAAAGAGCACCGGAACGAACAAATCCACCATGTCCCGTCTTCTTTCTGTGCGGTGGCTGCCAGCTCCAGCATATGACATATGATGCGCAGCTCAATTTTAAGCAGCAGATCATTATTGATTCACTGGAGAAATACGCCGGTCATGTAAAGCCTGGGGCGGTTAAGCCGACAATCGGTATGCAGAAGCCATTCCGTTATCGCAGTAAGAATCAGTTTCCAGTTGAGAAATCAGGCCGAAAAATAAGAGCAGGTCTTTACAAAGAGCAATCCAATACATTGATTGATCTTGATGAGTGTATCGTGCAGGATAAGCGCACGATGGAGACGACACAGGCTGTCAAAGTCATCATGAGTGAATTGAATATTGATGTTGCGAAAAATGTGAATAAAGATGAAGGTGTGCGTTCTATTATGACACGTGTCGCTAAACATTCAGATGATATTCAAGTGATTTTAGTCTCAACAACACGTGACCTGAAAAAACTTGATCTGCTGACTGAACGTATTATGCGTATACCGAATGTTGTCAGCTTCGGACTCAATATTAACGATGACCGTGACTTACTGCTTGGTGAAGAGACTGTTATTCTGGATGGCCAGCAGACCATTCATGAGACACTGGGTGATACAGAGCATGAAGTAACGGCTGATAGTGCGTTCCCAATCAATATTGAGCAGGCAGAAGTACTGTACACTACAATTTTTGAGGCAGCAGATCTGTCAGGCAGTGAAAATGTAGCCGATTTATTCTGCGGTGCTGGAGGCAGTAGCTTAAAATTAGCACAGAAAGCCTGCCAGGTCCGCGGTGCTGATTTCAATGACCAGGAAATTATTAATGCCACGTACAGTGCAGCTGAAAATAATATTGATAATGTATTGTTTGAAACAGGCGAACCCGTTGATAAATTAGAACAATGGATAGAGGATGGCTTTTTCCCGGATGTTATTCTGATCAATCCGAACCGTTCTGGTCTGACTTCTGACGAGATCGATGCCATTATTGAAATTAAACCCGCTGTCTTTATTTATATCAGTCGTAATCCGTCAACACTTGCCAAGGATCTCGCTCATTTAACACGTGCATTCACAGTTGAATATATTCAACCCGTTGATATGTTTCCGCAGACGACTCAAGTTGAGGCTGTGGTCAAGCTGACTCGTAAGAAAAGACTGTAATGTTTTGATTAATATGAGACGGGTAAATAATACTATTACTACTTAGGAGGTAATTTTAAATGACTAAAAAAGTAGCAGTAGTATTAGATAACTTATTCGAAGATGTTGAATATACAAGCCCGGTAGAGGCCATTAAAAATGAAGGCCATGAAGTTACTGTAATCGGTAAAGAAGCAGGTTCTTCTGTAAAAGGCAAAAAAGAAAATACAGAAGTTAAAATCGATAAAGCAATCGGCGAAGCAAATGCAGCCGATTACGATGCATTACTGATTCCTGGCGGTTTCTCACCTGACCAGCTTCGCGGTGATGAAGAAGGCCGATTCGGCAAATTCGCTAAAGAATTTATGACAGCAGATAAACCGGTATTTGCTATCTGCCATGGACCACAAGTATTAATTGATACTGATGAATTAAAAGGTCGTAAATTAACTAGTTTCTTATCTGTCCGTAAAGATCTTGAAAATGCAGGTGCAACAGTTGTGGACGAATCTGTAGTTGTAGATAACAACTTAGTTACTTCAAGAACACCTGATGATTTACCAGATTTCAATAAAGAAATCGTTAATGCTCTTAAATAATATTAATCAGACACCGCTATTGCGGTGTCTTTTTTTGTCGGTCCTAAGACTGATTTATAAGATTTTCAGTGATTATTCGTATAACGCCCTTATTTTATTTGCTAAACTAGCAGTAAGATAAGGAGAGTGAATATGAAAAAAATGGGATGTGGCCTACTCACCCTGTTATTAGTGGTAGTTCTTATCGTCAGCAGCTTTTTCTATTTTATCAGTGGCAGAGTAGACTTAGATGAAATAAAGAAACTTCAGTCAAATCAATATTTTGTATCAGCAGATCATATGCCAAAATATGTACCTGACGCTTTCATTGCAGTAGAAGACAAAAGATTTTATCAGCATGATGGTATCGACTGGAAAGGGACGGGTCGGTCAGCAGGTGTTGCACTGAAAAACAGAACAGCAAGTCAAGGTGGCAGCACAATAACACAGCAGTTGGCAAAAAACCTTTATTTAAGCAGCGACAAAAAATTAAGTCGCAAGTTAAATGAGATGATGATTGCTAAGCGCATAGAAAATAATTTCTCGAAAAATGATATAATAAGTGCTTACTTAACAACTATTTATTTCGGTGATGGCATCTATAATATCGAAAAAGCAGCCAATACTTATTTTGGCACGACAACAGATGTAACATACCAAGGCCTACCGCAGATTACGGTGCTCCAGAGTGCTATTCTTGCCAGTACCATCAATGCACCAAGCGAATATCATCCGGATGATTTTGAATCTGATACCGCCCTGCAGGCAAGAACAAGATCGACACTTGATAAGATGCATGATCAATCATTGATTACTGATGAACAGTATAACGAAGCCATAACTGGTATACCTAACTCGAACTAACGCAGAGGCGTTAGTTTTTTTGAGGAGTGATAAACATGAAAATCACCACTATTGAAGTACAGAAGCATAATAAAGATCGTTTCAATCTGTATATTGATGGCGATTTTAGTATGGGCATTGATAGTGCGACTTATGTGAAGTTTAACCTGAAGAAAGGCGATGTCATTTCTGAGGAGCAGTTAGTAGCGATCAAAGAATATGATGATTATAGACGCGCCATTAATTCAGCAGTTGTTTATCTGTCATATAAGAAGCGAACAGAAAAAGAAATAAGAGAATACTTAAAAAAGAATGAGACAGCGGAAGAAATCGTCGATGCAGTTATTAAATACTGTTATGATAATCGTTACATTGATCATGATGATTATGCGCGGAGTCTGATGAATACGATGATCAATACGACCGATAAAGGACCCGATGTCTTCAGACAGAAACTGTTTGAAAAAGGCATTGAGCGCCCCATTATTGATAGTTATTATGACATATATACAGAAGAAATAACTGCTGAACGTATGGAAAAGCTTATCGACAAACAACTTAAAAAACATCAAGGTAAAGCATCCAGTTATATGGCCGTACAAAAAACAATACAAACACTTATCCAAAAAGGTTATAATTTGGATAACATCATGCCTTATTTAGACCATAAAGATGTGACGGATCACGAAGCTCTTTTAAAGGAACTTGAGAAACAGGTGAATAGATGGTCGAAAAAAACAGAAGGATATGAACTGAAGACGAAGGTAGTAACCGTCTTAATGCGAAAAGGTTATAAATACGATGCAATCAATTCAGCATTGAAAGAAAGTGGTATTGAAGATGAGTGAAGAAAAAAAATGGATACAGATGTCTGGCTCTGAGTTGCGGGATGTCATTGCAATATATAGAGAAAAGGCACGAAAAGCAGAGATGCTGGGTATTGTTAACGAATATGAAGTTTATCAGAGAAAAGCATTGATTGCAGAAAGTTATCTCGTTAATCCCGACGATATTACAGTAGGTAAAGTCTATCGTATGATAGGGACAGAAGATGCTTATTTTAAAGTAGAAAGAGTAAAGGGTGTGTTTGCATGGGGGTTCCGTCTGAACGGCGAAGCTTATGAAGAAGGCATACCACTTTCACTGCTGCAACTTGATCAATAAAGGAGTTTCAAAATGTCTGGAGATATTCTCGTAAGATTAGTTGAAGTAACAAAGTATTTCAGGCAAGATAAAGCTGGACAGTCAGTGTATGAACGTTTTATTCAAAACGATAAAAATCGGCATACAAGTATTAATAAAGTAACTATTCATCTCTATAAAGGGGAAACACTTGGAATTGTAGGTGTAGCAGGCTCGGGCAAAACTGTTCTTGGACAGCTGATTGCTAAAGTGATTGAACCTAATAGTGGAAGAGTGCGCAATCATTTCAGTACATTTCTTGCGACCCATAGTTCCACCACTCATTCAGTGAATCAGTTCATAGAAACTGTATTGCTCAGCTATAATGTACCCCTTATAGAATATGCAGAACTCAAGCATGATATTTTAATTTTTGCAGAGCTGACAGATAAGGATAAGATGAAAGTAAATGAGCTCACACTTGCAGAAAGAGCACAGATGCTGATCGCCCTGACGCGTTTTCTGATGCCGGAAGTGGTGATATATAATGATCTGACGAAGCATCTTTCTGAGTCATTTAAAAAGAAGTTTGCACAGGTCATCGATCATCTGATTGCTCATGACAAATCTGTAGTCTTAATGGAAGAAAATCCTGACCTGGTCCTTTATAAAGCTGAATATGTTAACTGGCTTAGTCATGGACAGTTAAGAAAATCGGGTGAGCCGGGTGAGGTGCTGCCTCTGTATCTTGAATACTATAAGCGCTGTGAGCAGGTAAAAGGTAGTCAAAAAGAAGATTTATTTGATCTCGACTATAAAGTCAGACGTGAGACAGAGGAAAAACATGAGTTAAAACGGGTCAATCGACATGTACGTACATATCTGGACAGTGAGCTGAAAAAATGGATTCCTATTTCTTTAGGCATTATTCTGCTCGGACTGCTATTCTTTACTTTGATACTTAGAGATATTAAATATGAACCAGCAGTAGTTGAACAGCAGACAGCCGCTATCAATAAACAAGCAGAAACATATACCGATAAATATGCGCTTGCTGTTACCAAAGAAAATACGAAACTCATGCATAGAAATAAAGCAGCATTACAACTGCCGGCAGGCTCGTTAATAGAAGTGACTGGCATCGGGAATGAAGATTACCGAATCGCTTTTAACAATAAAGAAATGAGTGTTGACCGGGAGAACGTGGTCTATATCAATCCAGCCGCTTTATATGATGAACGATCTTTTGAGGATTTAAAACCTTATATGTACAGCAATTATGTTAATTTTAATGAGTTTTTTAATGGTTTTTTAGGTGCAAGTCGAACTAAAGTTGAAGCGGAATTATTTCCGGAGACACGTGCGCCTTACGTTATCAAACTGACTAAGAATGATATTTATCTGCATTTTAATGATCAGAATAAAGTGAATGGCATTGGCTTCCCGATGACTCAGGCAGAACAGATGAAGAAAAAATTCAATCTTAAGGAAAAAGACTGGATAGTTAAAGTAGACGATGGTTATGCAGTGGCTGACCTGGAAGCTAATATGTGGCTTTATTTCCGGAGATAGGTGGATGGAATGAACGAATTAACAACTTATATCCCTTATATCGTGAAGAACACGATTATAGATTTACGTTATAACTTAAAACAATATATTTGGTGGTTATTAGTTAATATAGTGATTATTTTCTTCACTTTCTTTTTAATGAACTTGATGACAACAACAGGTAATAATAAATCAAGGCTGCTGTTTCAGCTGAGTGGTTATCTGCTCTTCTTCTGGGTAGCAGGTTCGCTTTTTTACTCCAGCTCACTGCTGTCGCGTCGCGGTTTTATTTTAAATATCACCCATTTACCTCTGCATGTATTAGTGAATGTTCATATCGTTAACTTTCTGCTGCAGTTTATTGTTTCTTTTGCATTCTTAGTATTCGTTGCCTATACCAATCATATACCTGCGAATATGAGTGTGACAGGGATGCTTTATTTTATGATATTGACTTATCTATTGCTGATTCCTGTTGGTATATTATTAAGTCTGATTGAATATTATAGTCGGAATATGAAACGCAATGTTATTATTTTCCTGATCCTGCTGCTGATTTCAGTATCTATACTATGGGTACCTGCACGCTTGCCGGAGTTATTGATAAAAGTACTCAGTTTAAATCCTTTTTATTTTTTGATTAATGGCTTTCAAACTGCAACTGTGGAAGGTACAAGCGCATTTTATAATATACCTTTGCATCTCCTTTTCTACTGTGAGCTGGTGCTGATGTATATTTGGACGTTCTATTTCTATAAAAAGTTAAAAGATGAAATCAATAGACAGTCGTAATAAACAGATAACAGGCATCACTGAATGATTCAGGGATGCCTGTTATCTGTTTATTTTATAGGATGTCTATCTAGTACTTGCAGAAGTTTTTTCTCTGAAAAAATCCAGCCGGTATAACTATGCGTAACTTTGTAGTCATGATTTAGTTTTAAGATAGCGACGAATGAATAATGACCATTTTTCAAATATCTTAAGTCGATAAATCTAAGTTCATATCCGTAGTCTCGCTCTTCCAGTGTCCAACGATAGATTGAACTGAAACTGATGAAAGCTTTTAAGTTGGCATCATTTCTTGCATCTTCCATAATTTCGTCAGATGGCAGCGGTGTCCGTTTAAAGCGGTCACTGAAATTAACATTCCCTTTAAAGGCACGGCCGATATAATAATGGCTGTGCGTCTCGACTGCAACACGCCATTCAAAAAAGCGAATAGTAGGAGCAACAAAAGCTTTTAGTACAGTCTCATGATGTGGCAATATATGAAGTGCCTGCTTTTTGATGTATTGCTGCAGGAGACGTCTGATGATATAGTAGATGACTAAAATCAGTGCGATGGCTAAAAAGACAGGAACCGGGTTCTCACCATGCGCCCAAAGTGCAGAACCTGTGAGCAAGATGATAAACATAATCGGGTCAAATGTATTGATAATCCCGATCTGAATCCACTTTTTAGAAAAAGGTCTCAGTGCCTGAGTACCATAGGAGTTAAAGATATCTACAAAAACATGCAGAAAAACAGCAAGTTGCGTCCACATCCAGAAGTGAAGGATATTGATAGTGGGTATAAATAAATAGATAAGACCTACAATCAGAAGGGGCCACATCAATGTAAAAGGAATAGAGTGAGTAATCCCTCTATGATGTGTAATATAGATAGCATTATTTCTTAGTTTGAGTACGGTGTCGATATCCGGTATTTGTGAGCCGGCAACTACAGCAGTAGCAATGGCTGGATAATAAGCTGTCACAGCAGGATCGACTGTAGCGAGACCGGCCAGTGCAGCACCCATCGCAAAATGTGTAGCGGTATCCATAAGACAGTCCTCCTTTTTAGTTCATTATAAATGAAACAAGATAGATTTACATAAAATTAAATTATATTGAGGTGCTTGAATGAAGGAAAGAGAAACATTTGCTGAGAATCTGCTCAGCTGGTTTGATGTGAATAAAAGAGAGATGCCGTGGCGCGAGACAAAAGATCCTTATAAAATCTGGTTGTCTGAAGTGATGCTCCAGCAAACTCAGGTGAATACAGTTAGAAGTTATTACTTAAAATTTATAGAACGATTTCCGACGATTGAAACACTGGCAGAAGCGGATGAAGATGAAGTGCTGAAATACTGGGAGGGTCTGGGTTATTATTCACGCGTTCGTAATTTCCAGAGTGCTGTCAGAGAAGTAGCTGAGACATATGGCAGTGTGCCTGACGATGGAGAACAATTTCTTGCATTAAAAGGGGTGGGCCCATATACGAGAGGAGCCGTGATGAGCATTGCATTCAATCAGCCTTATCCGGCGGTTGACGGGAATGTCTTCCGTGTTTTCTCACGTCTCGATGATGATGCGACTGATACAGCAAAACCGTCAGCACGTAAGCATTTTGAAAATAAAGTGATGCAGGTTATACCGGAACGAGCGGGTGATTTTAATGAAGCATTGATGGAACTGGGTGCTACAGTCTGCACACCGCGTAATCCAATCTGTATGCTGTGCCCGGTCAATATGCACTGTGAAGCCTTTGAAGCAGGAACAGTCCTTGAACGACCAGTCAAAATTAAAAAGATGACGCGGAAGGAACTCAGATATAAAGTAATGCTGATTATTAATGATAAAGGTGAATTGTTGATCACTCAGCGTCCAAAGACGGGACTGCTCGGCGGCATGTGGCAATTTCCGATGTTCGATGAAGATATGCCGATGGAAGATATTGAAGCAGTTCTCGATATGAAGCTGATGGATAAAAAAGAAAAGTTTCATACAGTGACTCATGGCTTTACACATCTGGACTGGATACTTGATGTCTACATTGCGAGAACGACAGATCAGCCTGGTCATGACTTTCAATTTATAGCTGAAAATGAGAAAGAAAACTATACGTTCCCAGTATCTATGTCGAAGATATTCAGTCATTACCAGCAAGTCAAATAGGTTTCATCATATTTAATGTATGCTATAATATGATTGCAAATACTAAATACTAGGTGGTGTGGAACATGGTCAAAGAATCCATACCAAAAGAAGGTCAGAGCGTACAGATTCAAAGTTATAAGCATAACGGAAAAATCCATCGTGTCTGGTCTGAAACAACGATTTTAAAAGGGACCAATCATGTCATCATCGGCGGAAACAACAGAACACTTGTTACTGAAAGTGACGGAAGGACCTGGGTAACACGTGAACCCGCTATTGTTTATTTTCATGCGGAGTACTGGTTCAATGTCATCTGCATGTTCAGAGAAGACGGCGTCTATTATTACTGCAACCTCTCTTCGCCCTTTGTCTATGATACAGAAGCCATTAAATATATTGACTATGATCTCGATATCAAAGTCTATCCGAATGGTAAATATCATCTACTGGATGAAGATGAATATCAGCAGCATATGAAACAGATGAACTATCCCGCTGAGATTGATCAGATCCTGAAAAGAAACGTTGATACTTTGCAACAATGGATTGAAAGAAAAAAAGGACCATTTGCGCCGGATTTTATTAAGGTCTGGCAGGAACGTTTTCATTTACAGAAGCGTATGATGGAAGATTGAATCAACCTATAAATTATAGGTTGATTCTTAATTTTGAGGAGATGATTGGATGCTAAGGCGTTACCTCCAGTTCGTCAAGCCGTATGGCTGGCTGATTGTACTGACTATATTAATCGGGATACTGAAATTTGGTATTCCCTTACTCATTCCACTGCTGATTAAATACGTTATCGATGATGTGATCGGCAATCAGTCGATGTCTGTTGCTGATAAGAAGGACGCACTGTGGCAAGTGCTGTTGATATTCAGTTTTATCTTTATAGTGATAAGACCGCCAGTCGAATATTTCAGACAGTATCTCGCTCAGTGGACGAGCAATAAGATTCTTTATGATATCCGCAAGAAATTGTATCGACATCTGCAGGCACTCAGTGTCCGTTTTTATTCAAATAATAAAGTAGGAGAAGTCATTTCTCGTGTCATCAATGATGTGGAGTCTACGAAGGACTTCATTATTACAGGCCTGATGAATGTCTGGCTTGATTTAGTCACTATCATCATTGCACTTGCCATCATGTTTACGATGGATGTTAAATTGACACTCGCATCTCTTGTTGTATTCCCTTTCTATATGTTCAGTGTTTATTATTTCTTTGGAAACTTGCGTAAATTAACACGTAACCGCTCCCAGGCTCTTGCTGAAGTTCAAGGCTTTTTACATGAGCGTGTACAAGGCATGAACGTTATTAAGAGTTTTGCGATCGAAGAGAACGAAAGCGAACGTTTTAATAAGCGGAATATGAATTTCCTGACCAAGGCAACCAATCATGCCAGATGGAATGCTAAAAGTTTCGCAGTTATCAATACGATTACAGACGTGGGTCCATTGATTGTTGTTGGCTTTGGTGCTTATCTCGTTATTCAGGATGGTATGACAGTCGGAAGTCTCGCTGCATTCATTGCATATCTGGACAGATTGTATGGTCCACTCCGACGTCTTGTTTCAAGTTCTACAACATTGACACAGAGTCTGGCATCGATGGACCGTATGTTCCAGCTTTTTGACGAACCTTATGATGTGACCGATAAAGATACGGCACGTGACTTAAAAATACAGCACGGGGATATTCAGTTTCAGCAGGTCGGCTTTAAATATAACGATGAGGATACTGAAGTGCTGCGTCATATCGACCTGGATATCAAGAGTGGAGAAACAGTCGCTTTCGTAGGTATGAGTGGCGGCGGTAAATCGACTATGATCAGTCTGATTCCGAGATTTTATGATGTGACGAGTGGTCAGATTCGAATTGATGGTCATGCAATTGAAGATTTTACGATTGATAGTCTGCGCAATCAAGTCGGCATGGTCATGCAGGACAATATTCTGTTCTCAGATTCTATACGGGAGAATATTTTACTTGGCCAACCTGACGCAACCGAAGAAGAGATGATTTATGCGGCTAAACTTGCTAATGCCCACGACTTTATTATGACGCTGCCGAACGGTTATGATACTGAAGTCGGCGAGCGGGGTGTTAAATTGTCTGGTGGGCAGAAACAACGTGTTGCCATTTCACGTGTGTTCCTGAAAAATCCACCGATTCTAATTCTCGATGAAGCGACGAGTGCCCTTGACCTTGAAAGTGAAGCGGTTATTCAGGAAGCACTAGAAACGTTATCACAGGATCGTACGACAGTGATTGTAGCTCATCGATTATCAACCATTACCCATGCAGATAAAATTGTGGTTATTCAGAATGGTGAAATTATGGAACAGGGCTCTCATGATGAATTGATGGCCAATCAGTCCCATTACTACAATCTCTATACAATTCAAAATTTAGATAGTTAAGCGCTTACTCCTTGTTGTATGATAGAAGTATCATATAACAGGGGGATTTTTTTATGGATTTATTGTGGACGATTCAAGTAATCGTCAATACGATTATTCTAGTTTTATTCATTGCACTTGCATTATTTATCCTTTATTTAGTCGCTGCTGACCGCAGTCAGCAGCAACATAGTATTTTACGTAACTTTCCGGTACTTGGACGTGTACGCTACTTTTTTGAGAAAATTGGACCTGAAATCAGACAATATTTAATACAGTCTGATAACGAAGCGACACCTTTTTCTCGCAAAGATTATCTGGATGTGGTTAAAGCAGGTAAATATAAATCACGTATTGGTGGCTTTGGATCCAGAAGAGATTTTACGCAGCCTGGTTTTTACCTTCAGAATTCTATTTTCCCTAAAGAGGCGAAAGAGCTTCATATTGATCAATCCGTTAAAATTAAAACAAGCATATATAAACTGGACAAAGAAGGGCTGTTCGATCGAGATGAACATCGTGAAACTGAACTGGTCGATCCTTATCTGCTGACAGACGAACATGCAGTCGTACTTGGTTCACGTCGTGCTAAGCCTTTCCATGTTAAACGTCTCGTGGGTCAGTCGGGTATGAGTTACGGTGCACTTGGACAGAATGCCATCTCTGCACTGAGCCACGGTCTCGGACTTGCTGCTGGGACATGGATGAATACAGGTGAAGGTGGTTTAAGTGATCATCACCTGAAAGGGAAAGTAGATATTATATTTCAGATAGGACCTGGTTTATTCGGCGTACGTGATCACGATGGTCGTTTCAGCGAAGTCGAATTTGTAAAAAAAGCTGACAATCCATATGTTAAAGCTTTCGAAATTAAACTCGCACAAGGTGCAAAGACCCGTGGAGGACATGTCGAGGCAGATAAAGTAACAGAAGAAATTGCAGCGATCCGTAACGTCAAACCTTATACGACGATTAACTCACCCAACCGGTTTACCTTTATGAATGACAATAGAGACCTGCTGGAATTTATCGCAAAACTTCAGCAGATGAGCGGAAAACCGGTCGGCTTTAAGATGGTTGTAGGTAATCTTGATATGCTATACAGTCTTGTAGCTGATATGAAAGCAACGGGCATCTATCCTGATTTTATTTCGGTTGATGGTGGAGAAGGTGGAACAGGGGCCACGTATCAGGAGCTGGAAGATACGATGGGACTGCCATTATTCTCAGCTCTGCCTATTTTAGATTTAGTGCTTAAAGAGAACGGACTGCGTGATGAAATTAAAATTATCGCATCCGGAAAGCTCATTACACCGGACAAAGTGGCTATCGCATTAGCGCTGGGCGCTGATCTTGTTAATGTTGCAAGGGCCATGATGATGAGTGTCGGCTGCATTATGGCTCAGCAGTGCCATACGAATGATTGTCCGGTAGGTGTCGCAACGACTAATCCACAGCGTGAGAAAGGTCTTGTGATTGAAGAGAAACAGTACCGGGTAACGAACTATATGATCAGTATGCATGAAGGACTGTTCAATATTGCGGCGGCATGCGGTGTGGTCTCGCCCACTGATATTACAATTAAACATCTGCTCTACAAGACAGAACGCGGCGATATCATAACAGGAGAGCAGTATGTTAACCGCATGTACCGGGCACTGAAAGAGGCGGTATAAATTGGATTTAAGTTTTATGGCACAAGATACATTGACAGCTGCGAGACAGTTGTTAGGTAAGAAAGTAACGGCAACAGTTGAAGGAGAGGTTACTTCCGGCTATATCACGGAAGTCGAAGCTTATCTGGGGTTCGAAGATAAGGCGGCACATGCATATCAAGGTAGACGTACTAAAAAGAATGAAATGATGTACCGGGATTACGGTGGGATCTATATTTATACGATGCATGGTCATCATTGTATGAACTTTATTACACGCGATGCAGCGTCACCAGAAGGGGTACTTATTCGTGGCTTAGAACCTGCAGAAGGCTTCGAGATAATGCAGAAAAGGCGTGGAAGAACAGATCACCTGACAGATGGACCCGGAAAGCTGACTAAAAGTATGGGCATCAGGCGCGACCTCCATAATGGCCTCCGGTTAAATGAAGGTGCAATTACTTTAAGCGAAGGTAAGAAACCTGAAGTTATTAAGGAATCAAAACGAATTGGTATAGATAATAAAGAAGAAGCAGTTGACTATCTCTATCGTTTTACAGTTGCAGGAAATCCTCACGTATCAAAAGACCGTGTAAAGCCTGCTTTTAATAATGGATGGCAATAAAATAAGGCTGGCTCTTAGAGAGTCAGCCTTATTTTATATGTCTTGTCCATCGTCAGATACTTTAATTTTATTATCATCCTGATGATAATGATGAAAACTGTGCGTCAGTTTATCGAGATGCTCAAGTTTTTCTCGGTATTCAAATAGGGCACTTAACACGAGGATGATATGCTGTTTATTATAAGGGGGGTCTTCAATACCCTGTAATTCTTTCAATATCATTTCCAGCACGTCTTTTTTGAAGTGACCATTCATAAATGATTCTTCTGACAGGTGAACGGGAGAAAGTTTATTATTGACCTGCATTAATATGCCTTCATGCAGTGTCATCAGTTCGTCCATTTCGAATTTAATCTGAACTCTCAGTTCTTCCGGTAGATGGAGAATATCGTTTTCGTATCGATTGATTCTTCTGAGTAAGTCATAAGCACGACGGGTTGTCATGATAAGTTCTTTGAAGAGGATTTTTTTTCGGATATTGCGGTAGTTCTGTTTACGGGTTAATGCGCGCTCGTTTTTATAAAGATTGAACTTAGATTCAAGTGCTATAATCCGGTCGCGAATGTCCTCAACGTCATGCTTGACGACATGATACTCCGTTGAACCATTTATGCTGAGACGCAGCCACTTAAAGATGTCATTGCAGATCTGCTGGCAACTATAATACAGTTTAGTCTCATATTGTGGAGGCAGAAAGAGCAGATTGACTAATGCTGCACTCAGGACACCGATCATAATAAAGGAAAATCGTGTAAGTGCCGCAGTCATAAAGTCATCGCCGCTTGCTTCCATAATAACTAACTGAGTGACAACGGCGAGACCGGTTACGTTCTGTAAATTAAGTTTAGCTAATAATGAAATCAGAATGATGGTGAATAGACCGATAACAAGTAGATGATTGCCAAATAACTGCACGGCAATAATAGCAAGTACGGCTCCAATTGTATTACCCTGCAAGTTCTCTAGAACAGATTTATAGGATTGATAAACACTAGGCTGCATGGCGAACAAAGCAGAGATACCGGCAACGACATAACCGGGTGTACCTAACAATTGAGCTACATAGAGTGCCAGCATAATAGCGATGCCGGTTTTAAAGATTCTAGCGCCTAATTTCATTTAACTAACCTCTTTGTTTAACATAATAATTCACTTATACAGGATGAATCATTATTTGACAAGCGACAATTCCTTGAAACTATGTTCGACAGCACGAAGTGTTTGCTCGATATCGTCTTCAGTATGACGGATGGTGATGAACCATGCTTCATATTTAGAAGGAGCCAGATTAATACCTTGATTAAGCATTGATTTAAAGAACTTGGCAAACATTTCTCCATCTGTGTTTTCAGCCTGCTCATAGTTAACGACTTTTTCTTCAGTGAAGTATAAGGTCATAGCACCTTTCAGACGATTGATTGTTGCTGGAATCTGATATTTATTGATCAGCTCTGTTACGCCATCTTCAAGCTGCTTTCCTAATCGATCAAGATATTCATAAGTTCCTTCTTCCTTGATGACTTCAAGGAGTGCTATACCAGCCTGCATGCTGAGTGGATTACCGGCCATCGTTCCAGCCTGATAGGTGGGACCTAAAGGAGCGACATGCTCCATAATATCCTGACGGCCACCGTAAGCACCAATTGGCAAGCCACCGCCAATAATTTTACCGAATGCCGTTAAGTCAGGTTTTACGCCGAGCATATCCTGTGCACCACCGTAACAGAAACGGAATGCAGTAATGACTTCATCATAAATGACTAAAGCTCCGTTATCATGGGCAATATCATTAACTGCCTGCAGGAATCCTTCAGCAGGTTCAACAATACCGAAGTTACCCACAATAGGTTCAACCAGTACAGCGGCAATCTGATCGCTGAAATGATGGATTGCTTCTTTAAAAGGTTCGATATCGTTAAAAGGAACGGTGATAACTTCTTTTGCTACACTTTCCGGCACACCTGCTGAGTCGGGAGTACCCAGTTGACTAGGACCGCTGCCTGCAGCGACGAGCACTAAATCAGAATGACCATGATAGCAGCCGGCGAATTTAATGATTTTATCGCGTTTCGTATAGGCACGAGCAACACGAATAGTAGTCATGACAGCTTCTGTACCAGAGTTAACAAAACGTATTTTTTCTAATGAAGGAATCGCTTCTCTCAGCATTTTGGCAAAAGTGACTTCATGTCGTGTTGGAGTCCCGTATAATACACCATTTTCTGCTGCTTTTTTAATGGCTTCAGTGATGTGAGGATGCGCGTGTCCTGTAATGATTGGACCGTAAGCCGCTAAATAATCAATATATTGATTGCCATCAACATCATAGAAGTAGGCACCATCTGCATGGTCCATTACGACCGGTGCGCCCCCGCCGACCGCTTTATACGAGCGGGAAGGGGAGTTGACGCCTCCAAGAATATAATCATTTGCTTCATTCTGAATCCGTTCTGATTCTGTGAATTTCATACTATAACCTCTTTCACTTAATATTTTTTCGTCACTATCGTATCATAAATATAAGATAACTTTGAGTGGGAGGTATGCAGATGAAATTACCAGCATTTAAAATGACAGATCAGAACGGCAATATCATTACAGAGGAAGCACTTAAAGGGAAAAGAACAATTCTATATTTTTATCCGAGAGATAATACACCCACATGTACTACACAGGCGGTTGATTTTACCAATCATCTAGAGGAACTGAGGCAGCAAGGCATCCAAGTATATGGTGTAAATGGTGATAGCATGAAGAAACATCAGAATTTTATAGCCAAGCATGACATCGGTTTTGATCTTCTGGTCGATGAAGATTATAAGCTGGCCAAAGAACTGGATATTTATAAAATGAAGAAGGTATTCGGTAAAGAATCGATGGGAATAGTCAGAACAACGCTCCTTGTCGGACAAGATTTGCAAATAGAGAAAAGAATAGACAATGTTAAAGTTAAAAACCAGTTGACAGAATTGCTTGATAAGTAGGGAGTATTGAAGTTTCGTCACTAAAGATGTATCATTAATAGAAATAGAAGTGAAAGAAGGTGATAGTATGGCAGTAGAAAATTATTCGGCGGAAGTAGAATTGCAGGAAGCGATTCAGCAGCTGAGAAATCAAGGTGTCCGAATCACGCCGCAACGCCAGGCCGTACTAGCCTACCTAATCGAAGCGGATACACATCCGACAGCTGATGAGATCTATAAAGCGCTGAGTCCGAACTTTGAGAGCATGAGTGTTGCGACCATTTATAATAACCTGAAGGTCTTTAAAGAAAGCGGACTGGTTACTGAACTGACTTATGGAGACGCAGCGAGTCGTTATGATTTTGATACAGCTAATCATTATCACGTAATCTGTACAAGCTGCGGCAAGATAACTGATTTTCAGTATCCACGCTTAGATGAGGTCGAGCAGATAGCACAGCACTTGTCAGGACATAAGATTACACATCACCGAATGGAAATCTACGGGATTTGTCCTGAATGTGCAAAAAAGGAAGAACGCTAATCTAGCGTCCTTCCTTTTTTTCGAGTGCTTCGCTTTTTCTCTTATTATTGTAGTCTTCATTGAATTCCTTACCTTCGAGCGTAGGATCAAGCGTAAGAGGCTCATTACAGTTTGCGCAGATATCAGCTCTACCTAACATCTTAGTATAATGATTGCAGTTAGGACAGAGAACTGTAACTGCACGCATGGAAAGCATGCCTATCCAGAAGTAAACGACAAAACTAAGAGCAAAGGCAAGCGTGCCGAGTATTAGGAAAATGCCAAAGAGTATTCTGCTATGTGCCATATATAGAAGAACAACACCAAGATACATTACAATCATGGCTGCAAATATAAGACCAAGGGCCCATGAGCGAATACGATTGATTTTACTGGTTGGTTTCTTGCTCCATTTCATAATATACACTCCTTAAATAAGATACTGAAAAAAGTATAGCACAAATAATTATAATAACTCTCCAGAAGAATTATAAAAAATAATGAAAAAAGTATTGACGAAGTAAAGAAGACTTGATAAGATATAAAAGTCGCTGAAAACGACAAACACTTTGAAACGAAAAAGCAAATAAGAAGTTTCGAAAGTGTAAAAAAGATACTTGTAATCAACAATTAATTCGAGTAAAATATTTAATGCAGGTTGAAACAGCCGAGAAATTAAATAATAAGTTTTTTCGAGAGAATGTAAAATTCTAAAAGAAAAAGCTTGCAATTAAAAATTGAAGCTGTTATAATTTAATCTTGTAACACCAAATGAACATTGAAAACTGAATGACAATATGTCAACGTTAATTCCAATAATTTGAGTAGCATTTATGCTATTCCCAAGAGTGACTGGCTCAAGCAGTCAAAGAGCTTTATCAAGCAATCTATTATGGAG
>NZ_SCWE01000047.1 GCF_004359505.1 Macrococcus hajekii | reverse complement strand
ATGGCACGACAACAACAACAGTGATCAAAGATGGTGCGGACGGCGAATCACCAACGGCGACAGTAGTCGACAACGGCGACGGCACGCACACAGTGACGATCACAAATCCAGACGGCACAACAACGACGACAGTCATCAAAGATGGTGTTGACGGAGTAGACGGTAAAGATGGTGTATCACCAACGGCGACAGTAGTCGACAACGGCGACGGCACGCATACAGTGACGATCACGAATCCAGATGGCACGACAACAACAACAGTGATCAAAGATGGTGCGGACGGCGAATCACCAACGGCGACA
>NZ_SCWE01000046.1 GCF_004359505.1 Macrococcus hajekii | reverse complement strand
TGTCGCCGTTGGTGATTCGCCGTCCGCACCATCTTTGATCACTGTTGTTGTTGTCGTGCCATCTGGATTCGTGATCGTCACTGTGTGTGTACCGTCTCCATTGTCGACTACTGTCGCCGTTGGTGATACACCATCTTTACCGTCTACTCCGTCAACACCATCTTTGATGACTGTCGTCGTTGTTGTGCCGTCTGGATTTGTGATCGTCACTGTGTGCGTGCCGTCGCCGTTGTCGACTACTGTCGCCGTTGGTGATTCGCCGTCCGCACCATCTTTGATCACTGTTGTTGTTGTCGTGCCATC
>NZ_SCWE01000045.1 GCF_004359505.1 Macrococcus hajekii | reverse complement strand
TATTAATAATGTGATGTCTGTATGAATACAGACGCGCGATTTTTTGAGAATTCATAAAATAATGAACTCACTCGGTTTTGCTTGGTAAATCAATTTTTTCTTACTTTATCTAGTTTTCAAAGTACAATCTGAATGATATGGACCATCGGTCCTATAAACATTCAAAACTGAATACAATATGTCAAAGTCAATTCCTAAGAGACATCAAGTGTCTCTTTTCCGTAATATCCTTAGAAAGGAGGTGATCCAGCCGCACCTTCCGATACGGCTACCTTGTTACGACTTCACCCCAATCATCTGTCCCACCTTCGACGGCTAGC
>NZ_SCWE01000044.1 GCF_004359505.1 Macrococcus hajekii | reverse complement strand
AACAGTGATCAAAGATGGTGCGGACGGCGAATCACCAACGGCGACAGTAGTCGACAACGGCGCCGGCACGCACACAGTGACGATCACAAATCCAGACGGGACAACAACGACAACAGTCATCAAAGATGGTGTTGACGGAGTAGACGGTAAAGATGGCGTATCACCAACGGCGACAGTAGTCGACAATGGAGACGGTACACACACAGTAACGATCACGAATCCAGATGGCACGACAACAACAACAGTGATCAAAGATGGTGCGGACGGCGAATCACCAACGGCGACAGTAGTCGACAACGGCGACGGCACGCACACAGTGACGATCACAAATCCAGA
>NZ_SCWE01000043.1 GCF_004359505.1 Macrococcus hajekii | reverse complement strand
CCGTCTGGATTTGTGATCGTCACTGTGTGCGTGCCGTCGCCGTTGTCGACTACTGTCGCCGTTGGTGATTCGCCGTCCGCACCATCTTTGATCACTGTTGTTGTTGTCGTGCCATCTGGATTCGTGATCGTTACTGTGTGTGTACCGTCTCCATTGTCGACTACTGTCGCCGTTGGTGATACGCCATCTTTACCGTCTACTCCGTCAACACCATCTTTGATGACTGTTGTCGTTGTTGTCCCGTCTGGATTTGTGATCGTCACTGTGTGCGTGCCGTCGCCGTTGTCGACTACTGTCGCCGTTGGTGATTCGCCGTCCGCACCATCTTTGATCACTGTTGTTGTTGTCGTGCCATC
>NZ_SCWE01000042.1 GCF_004359505.1 Macrococcus hajekii | reverse complement strand
CCGTCTGGATTTGTGATCGTCACTGTGTGCGTGCCGTCGCCGTTGTCGACTACTGTCGCCGTTGGTGATTCGCCGTCCGCACCATCTTTGATCACTGTTGTTGTTGTCGTGCCATCTGGATTCGTGATCGTTACTGTGTGTGTACCGTCTCCATTGTCGACTACTGTCGCCGTTGGTGATACACCATCTTTACCGTCTACTCCGTCAACACCATCTTTGATGACTGTTGTCGTTGTTGTCCCGTCTGGATTTGTGATCGTCACTGTGTGCGTGCCGTCGCCGTTGTCGACTACTGTCGCCGTTGGTGATTCGCCGTCCGCACCATCTTTGATCACTGTTGTTGTTGTCGTACCATCTGGATTCGTGA
>NZ_SCWE01000041.1 GCF_004359505.1 Macrococcus hajekii | reverse complement strand
GTCGTAACAAGGTAGCCGTATCGGAAGGTGCGGCTGGATCACCTCCTTTCTAAGGATATTACGGAAAAGAGACACTTGATGTCTCTTAGGAATTGACTTTGACATATTGTATTCAGTTTTGAATGTTCATTGAACCTATGGTTCACACATTCATAATGGGCCTATAGCTCAGCTGGTTAGAGCGCACGCCTGATAAGCGTGAGGTCGATGGTTCGAGTCCATTTAGGCCCACCATTATTAATATTGTACTTTGAAAACTAGATAAAGTAAGAAAAAATTGATTTACCAAGCAAAACCGAGTGAGTTCATTATTTTATGAATTCTCAAAAAATCGCGCGTCTGTATTCATACAGACATCACATTATTAAT
>NZ_SCWE01000040.1 GCF_004359505.1 Macrococcus hajekii | reverse complement strand
GTGCCGTCTGGATTTGTGATCGTCACTGTGTGCGTGCCGTCGCCGTTGTCGACTACTGTCGCTGTCGGTGATTCGCCGTCCGCACCATCTTTAATCACTGTTGTTGTTGTCGTGCCATCTGGATTCATGATCGTCACTGTGTGTGTACCGTCTCCATTGTCGACTACTGTCGCCGTTGGTGATTCGCCATCTTTACCGTCTACTCCATCAACACCGTCTTTGATCACTGTTGTTGTTGTCGTGCCATCTGGATTTGTGATCGTCACTGTATGCGTGCCGTCTCCATTGTCGACTACTGTCGCCGTTGGTGATTCGCCGTCCGCACCATCTTTGATCACTGTTGTTGTTGTCGTGCCATCTGGATTCGTGA
>NZ_SCWE01000039.1 GCF_004359505.1 Macrococcus hajekii | reverse complement strand
ACCCCTAACCAGGGGCTTTCAGGTCGCCAGGAACCGCGCCAGCCCCCTGCAAAGCCCATTTGCACGGAACAGGCAGCCATGCGGTTGGTAGGTGGTCGTAGACCGTCGGTGTTGCAGCGATGGGGGTCTGGGGTTCTCCCCAGACGGTTTCCGGTAGCGCTCAAGGCGCTGCCGGAACCGTGGCGGCTCGGTTTTTTCTGGAGAACGGGGAGCAAAAACACGAAAAGGATTTTGAGGCGGCAAAAGAGCAATGCAGGATAGACAATCATGGTCAGAACGTTAACACGTAGCCCCTGATTGTCCGCCTGCCGCTAGCTCAATTTGAAAACATGGCCATGATTCGGCGCTGAATATCACCGTCTTTGTTGACCAGTGTTTTAG
>NZ_SCWE01000038.1 GCF_004359505.1 Macrococcus hajekii | reverse complement strand
TATTAGTTATTATCATCGCGCCTTTCTTTTCACATCTTGTAAAATTCTTCCCACCAGTAGTAACGGGTAGTGTTGTTACTATCATTGGTATCAATTTAATGCCAGTAGCAATGAATTACTTAGCTGGAGGTCAAGGTGCAAAGGACTATGGAGATGTTAAGAACATTTTGTTAGGTTTAATGACATTAATCATTATTCTTCTTTTACAAAGATTCACAACTGGATTTATTAAGAGTATTGCCATATTAATTGGACTCGTTTTAGGAACGATAGGTGCTGGCTTACTTGGGATGGTCGATATTAATCAAGTCAATCATGCCGGTTGGTTAGGCATCCCAGTGCCGTTTAGATTCTCTGGATTTAGCTTTGATGTGACATCGACGTTAGTG
>NZ_SCWE01000003.1 GCF_004359505.1 Macrococcus hajekii | reverse complement strand
CTCAATTTGTCTGGTGACGATGGCAGAGAGGTCACACCTGTTCCCATACCGAACACAGAAGTTAAGCTCTCTAGCGCCGATGGTAGTTGGACTTACGTTCCGCGAGAGTAGGACGTTGCCGGGCAATATTTTTATTTATCCACAGTAGCTCAGTGGTAGAGCTATCGGCTGTTAACCGATCGGTCGTAGGTTCGAGTCCTACCTGTGGAGCCAAGGCCCCTTGGTCAAGCGGTTAAGACACCGCCCTTTCACGGCGGTAACACGGGTTCGAATCCCGTAGGGGTCATATTGGAGGATTAGCTCAGCTGGGAGAGCATCTGCCTTACAAGCAGAGGGTCGGCGGTTCGATCCCGTCATCCTCCACCATTTTAAAGTTAAGTTAATACATATAAACTGGAGGGGTAGCGAAGTGGCTAAACGCGGCGGACTGTAAATCCGCTCCTTCGGGTTCGGCAGTTCGAATCTGCCCCCCTCCACCATTCTTGGGGTATAGCCAAGCGGTAAGGCAACGGACTTTGACTCCGTCACTCGTTGGTTCGAATCCAGCTACCCCAGCCATTAGAGCCATTAGCTCAGTTGGTAGAGCATTTGACTTTTAATCAAAGGGTCAGAGGTTCGAATCCTCTATGGCTCATCTAAAACCATATCTAATTGGATATGGTTTTTTTGTATCCTATTATGGAAAATTATAGTATTTTATACATGACTGCATAATTTAATTGTATTCATTGAATAACTCGTTTAAAATAATACTGATAGCGTTTTCATTATTTTAACTAAAGGGGATAGTAAAGTGAATAAAACGATTGAAATCATTGGTGCACCTAGTGCATTTGGTCAGCGTAAATTAGGGGTTAACATGGGGCCTGATGCAATGCGGTATGCAGATTTAATCGAAAGACTTGAAGCAATAGGACGTGTAGTTGAAGATAAAGGCAATATCGAAAGTCCGGCCATCGATATGAAAAAGTATAGAAGTGAACAAGAAGGTGGACTACGTAATTTACCCGAGGTCGTTGAATTTTGTGAGACACTTTGTTCAGAAGTAGATGCCACTATTGCAGCAGGTAAATATCCACTTGTTATCGGTGGTGATCATTCTATTGCAATGGGCACGATTTCAGGAGTTAAAAAACATTATGATAATCTAGGTGTCATCTGGTATGATGCGCATGGTGATTTAAATATAGCGGACTCTTCTCCATCAGGCAATATTCATGGTATGCCTCTGCGTGCATTAATTGGGGATGGTCATCCGGATTTAGTAAATATCGGTGGCTATAAGGAAAAAGTAAAAGTAGAAAACATTGTCCTCATTGGTATGCGCGATCTTGACGAAGGCGAAAAAGCCTATATTAAAGAAGTAGGCATTAAAACATACACTATGTCAGATATCGACCGTTTAGGCATGGCACGAGTGATTGAGGAAACCCTTGCTCATTTAAAGAATACTGACGGCATTCACCTGTCGCTGGATGTTGATGCTCTAGATCCTCTCGAAACACCCGGAACAGGAACAACAGTGCCTGGTGGTATCTCATATCGTGAAAGTCATCTTGCGCTTGAAATGCTGCATGATTCAGAACGTATCACATCAATGGAAATTGTTGAAGTTAATCCTTTGATTGATCTGCATAATAAAACAGCGAATCAAGCGGTTGGATTACTCGTTACGTTCTTCGGTGATAAACTTCTCTGAACAAATAAGAGCAGCCTGCAGGCTGCTCTTATTTATTTACCGGTTGAATATGGATTTCATACTGGTTGAATATGGATTTCATACTGGCTATCAGCAGATTTTACTGAAGCCTTTTTTAAATACTTTTTAAGTTCCTTTTTAAAATGGGGGAAATCTTCCTCATTGATGTGAATATTTAATGGCTTTAAAGCTTTAGATTCTACATGTTCAGAGGATTTTTCATGAAACTGCAGCAGATAAGGTGCAGGAATAAATTCAGAAGCAGTCGGTGCATAAAATTTCTGTATAATACTAATTTTTTGTTCGGTTTTAACAATCTCAATAAAACCATACTTCTCCATTTCACGCAGATGATAATGAATCTTAGCACGAGGAATATCCAGTTCATCAGCAAGCTGCTGTCCTGTTTTAGGCATCACATAGAGACATTCAAGTAATTTAATACGGAAAGGATCACTGATACATTTTAGTTGTGCAAGGTTATCAATCAATATAGTATCCTGCATACGAGACTCCTTTTACATACATAGTTACTTTATTATTATCCTCTTAAGTATAGATGTCAACTTTATACACGAATTGATATATTTATCACTATATATAGTTAACTAAAATTTAGCAAAAAATTAAAAAATGAGGTATAAACTTTTTATGTTAAATATTATATAATAAACAAAAAGGGAGGTTCCATGATGGTAGGTCAACGTGTAAAAGAATTAAGAAATGCAGCAAATATGACACAGCAAGAATTAGCAGATGGCATTATTTCAAGGACTTACTTGAGTCTTATTGAAAAGAATACCGTTCATCCTTCAACCAATGTACTGAAAAAATTAAGTGAAAAACTCAATTGTACGCTCGATGATTTCACTACGACAGCATCTGGACGTAATTTGAGTCTGCTGGATATAAAAAAAGAAATCAAATGGGCTGAAAACAATGTAAAAACCAATGATTTTTCAAAGTTAGATGAGTTTATCAATAAAGACTATCAGACATTGGATAGCATCACTGAATATGAACGCGGAGCAACTTACTGGGTCAGAGCCAGTTACTATTTCAATAAAGAAGATTTCAATTCAGCACGTCAGCAGATTGATAAGGCTATTGAAATTGTTGAAGGCATAAAGGAAGTTAATCTCTATTTGCGCTGCTTAATTCTATTATCACGTATCGAATATGAAAACTATCATACAAATGAAGCCATTCAGCAACTGACTAAAGCGAACAATGTGACTATCTATGAGAATGTTTCTAATACACTGCGTGTTTCGATTCTCTATTATTTAGGTGAATTTTATCGTCAGATGGGTGAGAGCTATGTCTCTATTAACTTTAACAGGGATGCACTACTCTTGAATAAGAAGCTCAATATACATCATAGGGGTATGGATATTGAAAACTCACTTTTTAAAGCCTTTTATGGCATCAGAAATTACGCGGAAGCTGAGAAACATATTAAACGCGCGATTCAATATGCGGAGATTGATGAAGACCCGATGGACCGGACAGGATTAAAGACGAATTTAGGTATTCTACATATCAAGACGAAGCAGTATGAAGAAGCGTATGAAATACTGAAAGAGGCAATGGACATATTAAATGAATATCAGTTAAATGTCCCTTTTAAATCAACAGTTGAACTGCGATACGGTCAAGTGCTCGCTATCCGAGGTGATATTGAAGCAGCTAAAAAACTTGTTGAAAAGAACCTGGAAATTGAGAATGAAGGTATTCAGGGATTCGGCTACGAGTTGATGGGAGATATTTTGATGCTCGAAGGTCATATGGAAAAGGCAGTCGATTATTATAAGAAGTCTATCGAGACGAAGGATGAGCAGTTATATAAGGCGAGACTCTATCCGAAGATAGCTGACCTTTTCCGTAAAATCGGTAAGATTGATAAATCCTTAGAATATTATGAAAAAAGTGTGCAGTTCTATGATGAACTTGTAACGGACATGATATAATAGGGAAGAGTTTGAGCATGGAGGAGATGCAATGCAGTTTTTTGATTCATTAGGCAATTTGAATGGCCTTAAAGTCATCATTGGCATCCTCGACCTGTTAATTGTCTGGTATGTCCTATATCTAATCATCAATGCGATTAAGGGCACTAAAGCGATACAGTTACTTAAAGGAGTTCTGTTCATTTTAATCGGTAAGTATGTCAGTCAGTTGCTAGGATTGACGACGACAACGCGATTATTTGATTTCGTTCTTGAATGGGGTTTTCTTGCTGTTATTGTCATATTCCAGCCGGAGCTTAGAAGAGCACTGGAGCAGTTAGGGCGAGGTAGTCTATTCAAACGAAGTTCAACACATAACATCAATCAGAAAAAACTGACAGAAGATATGGTTAAATCTGTACAGTATATGGCAAAACGAAGAATTGGTGCATTAATTGTCATTGAGAAATCAACAGGATTACAGGATTATATTGAAACAGGTATTCCTATTTATGCAAATATTTCATCAGAACTGCTGATTAATATTTTTATTCCGAACACACCTCTGCATGACGGAGCGATGATTATACAGGGTGATAAAATAGCCACTGCAGCGAGTTATCTACCCTTATCAGACTCTGCTAAAATACAGAAGAGTCTTGGAACAAGACACCGTGCTGCTGTCGGTATATCGGAAGTCTCTGATGCCTTCACAATTGTAGTGTCAGAAGAAACAGGTGCGATTTCCGTCACTTATAACGGCAGACTGCGTAAAGAAGTCTCGCTCGAAGTATTTGAAGCACTTCTGACGGAGCACTGGTTCAGTTCACACCTGGATAAGAAAGGTGGAGATGACAATGTTGGAGTCTAAATGGGGACTGAGAATCATCTCATTTGTCCTGGCACTTGTCCTTTTTCTATCAGTCAATGATATCTTTAATGTAGTGTCACAGGAACAACTGAGTCAAGAGGATTCAGTCATCATTCGTGATGTACCAGTTGAAACAGTTTACGATAAGACTAATCTTTATTTGTCAGGAGCACCGCAAACGGTTGACGTGAAGATTGCAGGGCCTCAAGCGATAGTGAAGACAGCTGAGAGCATGCAGGATTTCAATGTTAAGCTGGATCTGTCGCGTGACTTAGTAGGTGACCATAAGAAGAAATTCAAAGTGGAAGGTCTTTCTGATAAGCTTGACTATGAAGTGATACCCGAGACTGCGAACATCACGCTGGCTGAGAAGGTGAGCGTCACTAATACTGTTGAAGCGGAAGTGAATCCAGGTAGACTGGCTACAGGGTATGAACTGATAGAGAAAAAAGTTGATCCGACGCAGGTCACTATCACAGGTAGTAGCGATGAAATTGCGAAAGTAGCCTATGTGAAAGCAACATTGAATGACAACACGAAGCTATCCGAATCAACGACTGAAGAAGCAGAAGTTGGAGTTTTTGATAACAATCTTAATAAGCTGGATGTGACTGTTAAACCGGCTAAAGTAAAAGTGATGATGGAAGTACAGCCGTCCTTTAAGTTTGTTAAGCTTGTGCCAGTAACGACAGGTACATTGCCGGCAGATCTTAAGCTCGAGGGTATTACATTATCAGTTGAAGAAGCTAAACTACAAGGCAAACGATCTGTACTGGATGGCATTGGTGATATTGAAATTGCGATTAATCTGGATACAATCACTACAGATACTACACTTGATAAGCAGATTCCGCTACCCGGTGATGTCTCTAAAGTAGATCCAGATAAAGTGACCGTTAAAGTTGATGTATCTAAAAAATAAGAAATAGAGGAGTTATTATATTATGGGTAAATATTTTGGAACTGATGGTGTACGAGGTGTCGCGAACAGTGAACTGACGCCGGAATTTGCATTTAAATTAGGACGTTTCGGCGGTTACGTACTCGCACACGGAGAACATGGTAAACCGACTGTACTTGTTGGACGCGATACACGTGTCTCTGGAGAGATGCTTGAATCAGCGCTTGTAGCAGGTCTGCTATCAACAGGTGCAGAAGTAATGCGTCTCGGTGTGATCTCAACACCGGGTGTTTCATATTTAACACGGGAACTGGAAGCGCAGGCAGGTGTAATGATCTCTGCCAGTCATAACCCAGTTCAGGATAATGGTATTAAGTTCTTCGGTGCAGATGGTTTCAAATTGACAGATGATCAGGAAGCGGAGATTGAAGCGCTTATCGACGCGGAAGAAGATACAGTACCTCGTCCGACAGGTGTAGATTTAGGACACACTTCAGATTACTTTGAAGGTGGTCAGCGTTATTTAAGCTTCCTGAAGTCAACGATTGACGGGGACTTAGAAGGACTGAAGATAGCACTGGACGGCGCTCATGGCTCTACGCATTCACTCGCACCTTATCTTTTCGGTGATTTAGAAGCAGATACAGTGACCATGGGATGTAGCCCGGACGGTAATAATATTAATGACGGAGTAGGTTCTACTCATCCAGAAGCATTGGCAGAATTGGTCGTTGAAAGCGGTAGTGACTTCGGTCTCGCATTCGATGGTGATGGCGACCGTATCATTGCGGTAGACGAGAAAGGTCAGATTGTGGACGGCGACCAGATTATGTTCATCCTCGCTCAAGCGATGAGTAAACGTGGTGAACTGAAAGACAATATGGTTGTATCTACCGTTATGAGTAACCTTGGTTTCTACAAAGCATTAGAAACATTCGATATTGACAGTAATAAAACTAAAGTCGGTGACCGCTACGTAGTTGAAGAAATGCGACGTGGGAGCTATAACCTTGGCGGTGAACAATCAGGTCATATCGTTATGATGGATCATAATACGACAGGTGATGGACTGCTGACAGGTGTTCAGTTAGCTTCTATTATTAAAGAATCAGGTCAGACATTAAGCGAACTCGCTGGACAGATGACGAAATATCCACAGCGATTAGTCAATATTCGTGTAACTGATAAACATGCAGTAGAAGAAAATACAGATGTGGCACAGGCTATTAAAGCAGTGGAGGAAGAGATGAACGGTGAAGGCCGTGTACTTGTTCGTCCATCAGGTACAGAGCCACTCGTACGTGTTATGGTTGAAGCGAAAACAGAAGAGGATGCAGAACGCTTCGTTCATAGCATTGCGGATGTTGTGCAGGAGAAAATGGGATTATAATGAATACAAAAAGCAGTGAGATCGTGAATCTCACTGCTTTTTTATTATAATGCCTGATATTTATCAGTGATTTCTTTACTTAATGCTTCATCTATTTTTGCATATTCAGTAAGGAATGCTTGGGCACCATGTTCCTGAATGTAGTTATCTTTGTTTACTGCTTCTGGATCATGTTCGTCATTATAACGCAATAAGTATGCAGCCATATTGACAAGGCCTTCATGAGGTTTTCCTTCTGCTGCAAGGTAGTTCAGAGGTTTAATAATACGGTCTTCCGGACTGATTTTACGTAGAGGGGACCGACCGACACGGTTTAAATCATCTGATAGATATGGATTCTGGAAGCGACCGATAATTTTATCAACGTAAGCCGCTTGTTCTTCCTGCGTGAAGTCATATTTACTTGTCAGATAGTCGCTCGTTTCACTGAGTACCTGGCGTAACTGTTCAACGACTTCAGCATCTTTCATCGCTTCGTCTACTGTTGAGTAACCTTTGTATTTACCGAAGTAAGCGATAAATGCATGGCCTGTGTTAACTGTTAAAAGTTTGCGTTCGATAAACGGATGCAGGTCACTGACATATTTAACACCTTCAAGTTGTTTGCCATGCCATGCATCTTTTTCAACCACCCATTCAAAGAATGGCTCAACCATAACGTCAAGTGGGTTCTGCTGCTTCTGGATCGGTACAATACGGTCAACTGCTGAGTTAGGGAAATGGACATGTTCGCCTAATTCTCCAACTTCTTCAACGATTGCTTTTTTCAGCTGGTCAGTCGCCATAATTGCATTTTCACAGGCTACGACATTCACTGGATGCGATGCATCGCGTTTAGCGAGGGCAGAAGCGATTGATTTACCGATGATCGGTAAAATGTTAACACCGACCGCTGTTGTGATTAAGTCGGCTTCCATCATTGCCTGTTCCAGCGCTTCAAGCTGCTCGACACTATGAATACCTTTTACATCTTCAACATGCTGACGTGTTTTAGCTTCTTCAGCGATGATAACATCATAGGCACCTTCCTGGTTGATGAGCGAGATAATTTGAGCACTGACATCAGCAAACGTGATGTCATAGTGGTTGTCATAAAGTACTTTACCGATAAAGCCACGACCGATATTGCCGGCACCGAAATGAACGGCTTTCATTATAGTTCAACCTCCCCGAAGATTGCATTGATTTCTTCAGCAGACTGCGCATTGACAACACGGTCTACGTTCTCTTCTTCAGAGAAAACGATCGCAATCTGTGATAATAAGTCTAAATGCTCGCCGTCTTTACCAGCAATACCGACAATGACTTTAACGACATTGCCATCCCAGTCAATACCATCAGGTGCTTGTAATAAAGTGATACCTGATTGGATGACTTCTGCCTTTGCATCATCTGTACCATGTGGAATAGCAAGGAAGTTACCCATGTAAGTGGAAACGATTGCTTCACGTTCTTTCATCGCTTGAATGTAGCCGGGATTAACAGCACCTGCATCAACTAATTTCTGACCTGCTGCTTCAATCGCTTCTTCTTTTGTTGCGAATTGCTGGTTTACTAAAATATTTTCTGTTGGGATTAAGTTTGACATGTTTGATTCACTCCATTTAATAGATTTTTTCACTGATTTGTTTGATCAGCGTTTGTTGCATATATTGTATGACAAAATCTTTATCATTAAAAATTTTGTCAGGTATATCCAGATAAGTCATGAGTAAAACACTTAATTCACTGACAAACGGACGTACAAGTGTTTTTTCAGGAAGCAGCATGATAAGAAGATATTGAACCTGCTGCACCGCGTCATCCATATTTTTCATATTAACGGGAGATGTTAATGTCACAAATTCAATAATTGGTAAGTCTATATCAGCATGGACGATATGAGGAAGGGCAACTGGATAACCGGTAATAGCAAATCCTTGTACTTTCTCACGCTCCGATAGTTCATCAGCCACTTTATACGTTTGAAGGAGGGCTGGCCAGTTGTCTATAGTCAGCGTTCTGAAATGAACAGAGCTGAGGATTTGATGTGCCCCAATGACGTATGGCACGACTTCATTATACACATTCACTTTAGCAGTTTGCACTTGAGACAATATAGGTCTACTGAACACCTGCTGCAGCAACTGCTGATCACTTTCCGGTAACAACGGATTGACAACTGTGTAGGGCTGGTTGATATCGAGACCGACAGTAGAGATGATATAGTCATATGCTGTTAGGTCGAGCGCTTTCAAGTCGCTGACTGAAGCGAGTTTTGATACATGGACGGATGGGAACTGCTCTTCAATCAGTTTTGAGAGAATGCGGCTTGTACCGAACCCGCTCGTACAGACAATCAGCACACTTGAACTGCTATGTTTCATGGCACCACCAAAGTGAAGAACAATAAAAGCAATTTCATTATCAGGGAAAAAGGCATCTGGAAATACAGATTCGAGAGCTGAATGGACAGCCTGGAAGAGCCTTTTATAATCCTCTTTGATCATGGTAGTCAGTGGATTATAAGTATCTATTCCCCCGGAAATACGATTTAATGCAGGAACAAGATGGAGCAGAAGTCCTTCTCTTAAAGTATGATTGTCTGTAAAGTCATGATGAGTGAGAGAAGAGACTTCGTTAATCAGCTGATCTGTTTTTTGAGAGATATCAACAGTGACTTCACTTTCTGATATTCTGCGTTTAGCACCTCGCAAGTGCATGGTGATAAAAATGACTTCTTCCTTGTCGAAATTAATCTGATAAGCCTCCGATAGAGAATCGGCCAATCGTTCAGCGACTTTAAACTCGGGAGTAACGCTTAAGGACTGAATGATATCATCTGCAATGGAAACTTGTTCATCATTACGAATTCGCTCAATAGCCAGCACGATATGAATGGTTAATGTCAGATAAGCGGTTTCCAGTAAGACGTACGGCAGTTCAGATAATTCATCCATCAGAAGACGCTCTACACTGAAGATCTGATCCATATCGACCAGGTCTTTAAGATTTGTATCGTTCAATGTCTGATATACAAAATGATCTTCAATGACAGAGTAGACACTAGTAGAATCGAGCTTTTCAAGCATAATATCAGCGAGCAGCTGACGCTTGTTCAGTTCATCGCCTAATAGCTGTAATCCTTCTCCGCGTTTTTTCTGTAACGTCAGACGCTGACGACTGAGATCACTCTCCAGATTTTCAAGTTCCTTGGACAGCTTGTTGATTGAGATACCGATTTCACTGGCGAGACTATATATTTTGACAGGATCCTTCGCTTTAATCAGCGTATACAGAATAATGACTTTACGCTCTTCAACAGAGAGATCAAGGACAGTAGACATTTCAAGCTGTTCACTCAGTAAAGCAAAATCAATATCACTGCCAGTCATCCTCAGACCTTTTCCAGTCTGTCTTTCAAGCGTCAGGTTCATTTTACTGAGTGTCTCCTCGACAAACTTCAGTTCGCGGTGAACGGTACGACTGGAAACACCTAAATTCTGAGCAATCTGATGAATAGACAGAAAGGAGCGAGGATTTTTAAGCAGCGACTCGATGATTTTTTTCTCACGATGACTGATTTGCATATCCACACTCCCTTCCTATAGAAGATTATTCAATTACATATCTTTATTCTAAAGCTGATAAATTCAAATGTCTAATTACTGATTTTGTTTTAAGTTAGCAATCAGCTCATCATAACGAGGAGAGTTCAGGAAATTATCCACTGAGATGTGAATAGCATCAGGAACTTGCTTGATCGCACGGTCTGTCAGTACTTTCTGTGTAATAACAAGCTGTGCATCCTGAGGTAACTGGTTGATTGCAGAGTTTGTAATCTCAGCATTGATACCTGCTTTCTTGAACTTGTTACGTAACATACCAGCACCCATTGCGCTAGAACCCATACCAGCATCACAAGCAAAGATGACTTTGCTGACGTTAGAATAATCATGCGCATCAACATTTTCAGTATCATATTTAGCAAGTAAATCAGGTTCAGTCGTTTCATCTTTATCCACTTCAACGACATTGACACGGTCAGAAGTTGAAGCAGTTCCGGCTGTAGCACCAGCAGAAGCGCCAGTCAACGCATCAGAAACTGATGATTTTTTACCTTTACGAGCTTCCATTTCAGCAGTTGCTGCTGCAATATCATCTTCACCTTTATTTTTAGAGAACTTGAGAATCAATGAAGCAACAATAAATGAAACTAATGTCGCTAACGCGATGCCGATAAACATGTGAATAAATTCACCTTTAGGTGTCATTGCAATGTAAGCAAGAATAGAACCAGGTGCAGGTGCTGCTTTTAAACCGAAGTCAACTAAGGAGAAGTAACCTACACCTGTCATACCACCAGCAATTGCTGCGATGATTAATGCAGGTTTCATTAATACATAAGGGAAATAGATTTCATGAATGCCACCTACAAAGTGAATTAATGCAGCACCAGGTGCAGTTGCTCTTGCAGTGCCGCGACCGAAGAACATATAGGCAAGTAAAATACCGAAACCAGGTCCAGGGTTTGATTCTAATGTAAAGAGAATAGATTGTCCGGCTTCTGCTGCTTGATTAATACCTAGTGGATTTAATACCCCGTGATTAATGGCATTATTTAAGAATAAAACTTTTGCAGGTTCTATTAATAATGACGTTAAAGGCAAGATATGCAAGTCAACTAAAAATTGAACAGCTTTGCCGAGAGCCCACATAATCCAACCGACGATGGGTGATAAGAGGAAATATGACACAATCATCATACCAAGTGCCATGAATCCTGCTGAGAAGTTGTTGACCAACATCTCAAAGCCAGTACGAATTCTAGGTTGAACAGCATTATCAAATTTTTTCATTAGCCATGCGGTTAATGGACCAATAATCATTGCACCGAGTAACATGTGCTGATCAAACGCAGCAATAATACCCATTGTTGCTGCTGCACCGACCACACCCCCACGAACGTCATGAACGAGTTTACCACCCATAAATGCGATCATAATAGGAATAAGATAATGAATTGTTGGATCAACGATTGTTGCAAGATCCTTATTAGGAAACCAACCTTTTTCAATGAAAAGGGCAGTTAAAAAACCCCATGCAATGAAGATAGGAATGTTTGGCATTACCATACTACTCAGAAAAGAACCGAATGCCTGAACGCGACGTTGGATACCGCTTTTTTGTTCTGCCATAATATTTTTTCTCCTTTAATATTAGATTTGTTATCTCCATAATAAGACGTGTACGTCGTTTTTTCTATCATTAGTAAATTCAACTTTGTCACACGGTCTAATGACAAAGTAAAATGTTACAGTTCAAACTTGTATCTACAACTTATTAATTGTATAATGAGTTAGGTTTAACTTTTTAGGAGGATAGGGAATTTTTAGGGCTACAGCGCCAGTACAGTTTCGACTGTTGACGAGGAGAATGGTTATCGAAAATTCGGCGGATGCCATTCCGGACTTGCTGTTCGACAGCTGTTTGTTAAAACTTCCAGGTGACTGGTCGAACAAAGACACTCAGCATAAGCAAATACTTAAACCGAGATCGTATTAAACTAAACTTATAAGATTATCGGAGGAATTATTTATGTGTGGTATCGTTGGTTATATTGGAACACAGGATGCAAAAGAGATTTTATTAAAAGGGCTTGAGAAGTTAGAATACCGTGGGTACGATTCAGCAGGTATTGCTGTACGTAAGGGCGAAGATGTACGTGTCTACAAAGAAAAAGGCCGTATTGCTGAACTGCGTAAAGTCGTGGATGCTTCATTTGAAACGTCAACAGGGATTGGTCATACACGCTGGGCGACTCACGGTGTGCCGAATCACGACAACTCTCACCCGCATCAATCAGAATCAGAACGTTTCACTTTAGTGCATAACGGTGTAATCGAAAACTACGAACAACTTAAAAAAGAATACTTAACAGGTGTGACTTTCACTTCTGATACTGATACTGAGATTATTGTTCAACTTGTTGAATACTTCTCAAAACAAGGTCTTGAGACTGAGAAAGCATTTGTTGAAGTTCTTAAATTGCTTCACGGTTCATATGCGCTTGGTTTACTAGATAAAGAAAATCCAGAAGTGATCTATGTTGCGAAAAACAAATCTCCATTACTTGTTGGTCTTGGAGAAGGCTTCAATGTTATCGCATCAGACGCGATGGCTATGCTGCAAGTAACAGATACTTACGTTGAACTGACTGACGGTGAGATCGTCCTTGTTAAAAAAGACGGCGTCACAATCAAAAACTTAGACGGCAAAGAAATCAAACGTAAACCTTATAAAGCTGAAATCGATGCTTCTGATATCGAAAAAGGCACTTATGCTCACTACATGTTAAAAGAAATTCATGAGCAACCAGGTGTTATGCGTAAAATCATCCAGCAATATCAGGATGACAAAGGCGAACTGAAAATCGATAAAGATATCATTAAAGCTGTACGTAAATCAGACCGTGTGTATATCGTTGCATGTGGGACTTCTTATAATGCAGGTCTTGTAGGTAAAGAATACTTAGAAAAATGGGCGGGTGTACCAACTGAAGTACACGTTGCTTCAGAATTCGTGTACAACATGCCTTTACTTTCTAAGAAACCATTATTCATCTTCATCTCACAATCAGGTGAAACAGCTGATAGCCGTGCAGTCCTTGTTGCAATCAAAAAATTAGGTCACACAGCTTTAACAGTGACAAACGTACCAGGTTCAACATTATCACGTGAAGCGGATCATACACTTATTCTTCATGCAGGTCCTGAGATTGCTGTTGCATCAACTAAAGCATACACAGCTCAGATTGCAGTTTTAGCGATTCTGTCACAAGTCGTAGCTAAAGATGCAGGTATTAAAGTGGATGTTGATTTATTACCAGAACTTGCAAAAGTAACAGCTGCTATTACAGCGATTGTTGACGACGCAAGCACAATGGAACAGATAGCACGTGATTTCCTTTCAACAACACGCAATGCATTCTTCATCGGTCGTACAATGGACTACTATGTAGGTGTTGAAGGCGCGTTAAAATTAAAAGAAATCTCTTACATCCAGGCTGAAGGTTTTGCTGGAGGCGAACTGAAGCATGGGACAATCGCACTGATTGAAGAAGGTACACCTGTTATCGCACTGGCAACACAAGAAGCGGTTAACTTATCAATCCGAGGTAATGTGAAAGAAGTTGTTGCACGTGGTGCACATCCATGTATCATTACAATGGAAGGCTTAGAACAAGAGGGTGACACATATGTGATTCCTCACGTACATGAAATGCTGGCACCTCTTGTATCAGTTGTCGTGACACAGCTCTTAGCTTACTATGCAGCGCTTCACAGAGGCTGCGATGTCGATAAACCACGTAACTTAGCGAAATCAGTTACAGTAGAATAATGGATAGACTCCTAATCACGTGATTAGGAGTCTTGTCATGTTTAATAGGTAAATTTTTGTAATGATTGGCTATTAGGTATATACTATATATGTAGCTTTTGATGAGCAATAAATTAAGGAGTGGTATTATGTATAAATGGACTAAAATGCTAGGAGCTGGCATGCTGGCTTCAGCGATTGTAACGGGTACAGTAGTAGCTGAGCAACCTGCTCAGGCGAAGACAGAGACGGCGCAGAAACCTTACTATAACTATAAGGGCTATACACAATATGACGGTAAGTTTGTAACGGATAAATATTTCGTGACAGCACTGAAGAGTGAGAATTTCACGCTCAATGGTTATCAAGTTGCAGCTGATGCTAAATTAGGTAAAGAGGGTCAGAAATCTAAAGTTTACGATACAACTATTGTTAAAGATAATAGTGGTAAAGTTAGCACAATTGAATTCCCGGTCAAAAAGGGTACCATTGCTAAAGCTGATTTTATTAAAGCCCATAAAGATAACAAGCTTGTTAGAACGACAACTAATAAAGCAGGCGAAACTTTCCTGAAATACGAAACGAAAAACGGTGGTTATTTCGCAGCGTTTGACAGTAAAGGCTATCTGACTGTGATTTCCATTTATAGCTAAACACCGAGAGCCAGTGTATCCGGCTCTTTTTTTTATATAGAAGTTATAAAAAGAGCAATGATAGATGGGATTAACTTGTAGCTTTAGTTTTCTGTATAATAGAAGGACTACATTTAAGGAGGTTACTATGGAAATCTGGGATGCTTATGATCAAAAATTGAATAAACTGGGAGTTGATCTCGTACGTGGAGAGGAGATACCTGAGGGTCATTATCACATTGTTGTTGAAGTGGTACTGAGACATAGTGTTGGTTCTTTTCTTGCGATGCAGAGAGACTGGAATAAACGTGGGGGTCCGGGTCTGTTTGAAATAACAGCAGGTGGCAGTGTTTATAAGGGAGAATCCATTGAAAGCGGAGCTATCCGTGAGTTAGCAGAAGAGACAGGTATAGCGGTGGATAAGTTGATACCTATCTATCAGCTGACGAGTGATCAGAATAAGACACATTACTTCGGTTACCTCGCAGAAACGAATCAAAGCAAAGACAGTGTTGTTCTGCAGGAGACAGAGACTATTGACTACCGCTGGATCGATGTAGAAGACCTTGAAGCATTCATTAAATCAGGTGAAGTTATCGATGGTAATAAAGAAAGAGTATGGCTAAATATTCAGGACATTCTGCGATGAAACGAATCATGATTATCGGCTCAGGTGGCTCAGGTAAATCGACGCTTGCACGAAAATTAGGAATCCAACTGAACTTGCCAGTCCATCATCTCGACGCCCATATGTGGAAGCGTGACTGGCAGCTTAGTTCACGTGAGGAACAGAAGTCGATTCAGCAGAAGTTGATGCAGGGGGATGAGTGGATTATAGACGGGAATTATTCCGGTACAATGGATGTAAGACTTAACGAAGCGGATACAGTTATCTTTCTGGATATTAGTAAAAGAATCTGTATTTACCAGGCAATCAGACGGTACTGGCATAACAGAGGGGTAGTAAGACCTGATATGGCAGAAGGATGTACCGAGAAGCTTGATCTTGAGTTTTTGTCGTGGATCTGGAATTTCCCGCAAAATAAAAAGCCGGGCATCATGCAAAAATTGAATCAACTTCCATCGGATCAACAGCTCATCATATTGAAATCACCCCGACAAATCGAGAAGTTCATTCAATCATTATAAGTACTCTGAAAGGGTATAGTCTAATACTTGATAAAAGGAGAGGATATAATGGCACATTTTGATGGCTGGAAAATAAAAAATGAGACACATTATCCAGATGATAAGATTGCGAAACTTGAAGATAGCATCATTGTAACTGATGAGGTATCGATGGAGGACGGGACACTTTCTATAGAAGAAATAGGATCAGTCACTGCCACTGAAAGTAACGGCGATGTTAAATATGAAGAGACAGAAAGTGATGTTATCTACTTTGTCATTGATGATGAAGCTCAAACAGTTATTATTAAAGAGTCATAATCGTCATCACCTCGCAAATCGTGTTAAAATAAATGCAAAGAACATATAGAGGTGAAAAGATGTCATCAGCAAATAATTTTAGAGATATTCGTGCGCTTAAGATGGGTGAGGAAATCGGTAACTCTGTATCTCACGGGGTACCAGCGCTTCTGATCCTGCTTTCACTTCCTTATTTTGCAGTGAAAACATATTTAATGGGCGGTGCAGTACTGACATTAGGGATATCTGTGTTTCTCATCAGTATCTTTCTGATGTTCCTGTCATCTTGTATCTACCACTTGATGCCGAATCATTCCGTCCATAAATATATTATGCGTATTATTGACCATAGCATGATTTATATTGCAATTGCCGGGACCTATACACCCATTGCGCTCAGTATTGTTGGCGGAAAACTAGGCTGGACGATTATGATTATCCAGTGGATCGTGACAATCGGCGGTATTATCTATAAGGCAGTAGCCAAAAACGTGAACCCAAAAGTCAGCCTCGGATTATATCTGGCGATGGGATGGCTCGGCATTATTTTATTCCCGAGTCTCATTGAAAAAGTCAATATGACATTCGTCATACTGATTGTTGCTGGCGGTCTTGCCTATTCAATTGGGACATGGTTTTATGCACAGAAATCACGTCATTATTTCCATATGATTTGGCATTTCTTTATACTGGCAGGCGCATCGCTTCATTTTATTGCACTGCTTTACTTCATATAAAAGCATCATCGTAAGGATGCTTTTTTTGTACTATAGGGTAAGCAATCTATTTATATATCATTTCTGTGATGTTTCTGAATCAAATAGATGAGCAGGCTTGAAAAGAGTAATGTGATGATTGTCGTGAAAATGCCACCTTCAAAACCGAAATGTCCACCATTCAGAAAGATATGTTGTTGATCGAATTGAGTGATGAATAAGGTGTGATCAAGCCGCATACCACTTACCTCGCTGCCTAAAATTACGCCTAACATAATATTCCATAGACTATGTGCAGCACCTGTCAGCCAGATATTGTCACTCCAGTAGAAAAGAAGTGAGAACATCACACCTGCCAGGAATAAATTGAATGTGGAAATTGCATCAACACCAGGATTCAGCAGATGTAGCGCAGAGAAGAAAAGTGAATTAATAATGATGGCAGCAGGCACACCTATCTGTTTGGCTGTCTTATTCATAATGAAGCCACGTGCCAGTACTTCTTCAGTCAGACCTTGGACACCGAACGCGAGTATCATGAAGATGATCATTAGGACACTGTGATTAGGGTTAAATGTAGTAGTAATCGCACCGGCGATTAAGTTAAAAATAAAAACAATGACTATCAGAGCAATACCGATCAATGCTCCAAGTCCATATTTTTTGACCAGGTCTTTTTTGTAGAAGCCAAGCGCCTGCTGAGGATGCTGATAAACATAGCGATTACAAAGAAGTAAGAACATCAATGTAACAGGAAAAACGGCCATATTTAAGAAAAAGAGATAATCACCTTGCATCAATTCATTGATATCTGTAATAGAACTAGCGAAGACAAGAATAGGTATAGCAATAAAAGAGGTCAAAATAGAAGAACCAAAGAAAATACCTAGTGCCCACAAAATAGTTGACCACCAGTGATAAGGTGCGCGCATCGACATCATACTGCGTGTTAATTTCATACAATCAGCCTCCTTTTTTATCTATCATAGCATGGACATCATAATCAAAATTAAATTTCCAGTAAATTTAAGGAAATATTGAGGTATTTGTGTAATAATACAGTGGAAAGGAGAGATACTGATGTACGATACTTTTCTGGAAACTTATCGACGATTCTGGCAACAAGGACTTAACTTTAAAGGAAGAGCAACACGTCAGGAGTACTGGGTGCCGCAGTTGCTTCATTTTGGAATACTAATGGTTCTCTATTTTATTATGACAATACTATTTCAGATGAAGTCCATTAACTTTCCTTACCTCATACCTGCACTTTACATCATCGGTCTTATCTTGATCTTGGTCGTTTTGATTCCTCATCTGGCAGTGATGGTTCGCCGCTTCCATGACGTTGGTCATTCTGGTTGGTGGGTCATATTATTCGTTCTGTCACCTGTTATCTGGCGTCTCATTACGCACCTAATCATTGGGTGGTTCAGTAATGAATTATCCGGAACTGTATTTATCGTGGCAACGCTTGCTTATTTCTCCCTGCAGATTTGGGGGTTCGTGCAGCTTGTGAGAGGTTCTATGGAGTGGCGTAATAAATGGGGAGAACAACCCATATAAAAAAGCACGAGTTTTAAATTCATGCTTGATTGTTATGATGTTTTAAGTTGCGAAGTACTGATGAATCCATCCAGTTTTTTATCACCTGTCAAAACAGACCGCGTGCCGTCAGATTCAAGAATCACAGCATTCACATTCTCAATTGAAGTGCCTGCATTCGATTTAATCAGTAAGCTGAACAACTTGCTGTTGAATGATAACTTCGTAAAAATGTATTGTAAGATAACGAGCGTCAGAAAGGTGGTCACACCTTGCGCAATAGTGATATCCTTGCTCGTCATAATACCGGATAGTATAGAACCGAGTGCTGCAGTTACAATCATATCGTAGGCATTAAGCTGTGTCAGTGTCCGTTTGCCGCCGACTCTTAAAATAAAAATAAGGGCGAGATTCCTCATAATACCAATTAAAATAGTTCTACCGATGACATCAAAACCATCGAACAATAATTTATCTACCTGCATAAAAACCAACCTTTTAACTGTTTGCAGGACTATATCCTGATTACTGACACCATAAAAAAGATCTCATTGGTATCATACCTTTGAGATCTTGTTGTCTATTGTTTATATTGCATAATATATTCGCGGGTCTTACCTTTCAGTGCAAATGCACCACCGATTTCATACTTGGCATAAATATTTTCATCGAAGCCGTCGACCCGTTCACCATATGTCCGGACGCCGTATATTCTATAGCGACTGTCAACAAGTGGAGAACCTGAAGCGCCGGCACGTATCATATCCTTCAACATGAGTTCATTATGGTTAGAGCTCTGTCTGAGGAAGAGAATACGGTTCCACACGCGTCTGTCGTATCGCCCATTAAAACGAGGATAACCGACAGAGAAGAGCGGTTGTCCGGTCTTCAGACTGTTAATCTGTGTCTCAGTTGCAAAGGTAAGAGGTTTTACATAGGCAGACAGTCTCTTAGTGGTATAGATAAGGGCAAGATCAGAATTAGGGACTTTACGGACGCCTTTGATGGCAAAACGATAAGGGATATAAGTGCCATCACGATTCATCAGAAAACTGAGATGACTGGCAGCAGTGGCGTACCCGTTTTTATTATCGATCACATGGGCATTCGTCAGAACTGTATAATCATCGATGACAGTACCTGTTCCCATCGATTCACCGCCATTCCAGCCATAAGTATTGCGAATGTAGCCGACAGCCTTGTAAGGTGAAGTTGTATTATAGCCCGTATATTTCATATAGACCTCACTGTTCGGATAATCATCGGCCAGACTTGCAGCTGCCTTCAGATTAGATAATTGTTCACCATCATAATAATACTTCGTAATAAAAGCTGATACATCATCTGCGAAGACGATAGACGTTGCTAGAGTCAAACCTAAAGACCATGATAATACTGTTTTTCTAAACATGAAAGACACCCTCTGCTCTAATAAGATATCTTATTATAAGCTTATAATGTCAGAAATGTAACGTACTTTTATAATATCTCAGTCACTGAAATTAAAATTAACAATTGTAAAACTTAGCAACATCAATCATGCGAGCAATTTTAGAGTCCGTACTGGTTCTTCAGTGTCTGCGTCTGCTTATAACTGTTATAGCTTGAATAAAGAAGCAGTGCGCTGAAAATTCCGGAGAACATAATACCATATACAAGATTCATCACGAGAAGAATAGCATATAAGACCATAAGAACGACTGATAGAATAAGCAGGAAGCGAATGATCTGTGGTAATTTATAACGGCGCATAAACGATGACTGTAAGTTCGTCATCATTAACTGATGGGCAACGAGGCCGATAATGCCTACATACATTAAAGGTGAGAGTAAACCAGCTAGAGAGCCGGCTGACACAGCCTGGTAGGCAGCATAAATCTGATAAAGTGTAAAAGCGAGCACTAAAAAGATAGTGATATATATTCTTTTGTCCATAAATCCTCCTCAAAAAGTCTGTAACTGTAGACTAGCATGGTGCGTTAATAAAATCCAATACAACTGTTGGCGAAACCGATTTCAGGTGCTATAATGAATGAATATCAGCACCCTTAGTTCAGCGGGAGAATACTTGCTCGACAAGCAAGGGGTCGGCGGTTCGAATCCGTCAGGGTGCATTACTTACCACTTATCTTTTGATAAGTGTTTTTTTTATTTAATCGCTGCTACCTGTGTTAACGAGTGCAAATGGATAGATATGACTTGCACCTTGCTCGAGGAGTAAGCTGGCGGCGATGGTGATTGTCCATCTGGAATCAACGATATCATCGATTAGAAGAATATTTTGCTCTCTGATTGCATCCGTATTAACGGTCTGTAAACTATCTCTGACATTCTGTTCCTGCATCATTGAGTTATGCATTTCTCGTTGCGGAGCATTGTCAGCGCTTCTTTTCAGTACATCGACATAAGAGATACCATGTTCAAGCGCAATCTGTCTGGCAAGTCCCTTGACAAGAGAGGGCCGTCTGACGCTCGGTACTGCCACAATGGCATCGATATGATGCGCTTCAATATGCTCTTTTAGGAACTGGCTAATAGTCGTCATGGTTTTATCTGAATAATGACCCTGATCACGTTCCCGCATGAAACGTTTACCAATCGGTGAATAAGCATCAACAGTATAAGTCCAGCCGTGTTCAAAAATATCATCAATTTTCTTATTATTTGACCAGCGTTTACGCGGACTGATCACACCATGCAGTTTATTTTTATAATCTTTAGCAGCTTCCAGGTAGTCATTATCTTCTGATAACGTAACGAACGGTCTATTCCTGCAATGTGCACAGAGCCCGCATCTTTCCTTCGTATCAGGTGCATCCAGTTCGTCTGCAATAAATTTCATATAACAGCCGTCAAAATTGATAAAGGCTTTCAGATTATCCAGTTCAGCAAGCCGTGTCTCATTTAGCTGTGCTTGAAGCTGAGCATTTTTAACGGCATCGAAGTGATGATTCGGATGGACGAAATACGTACTTTTCTCCATATAAATATAGTTGTGAACGTAGAGGTATTTCAGTACTGAAGTCAGTTTTGTCACATTCAAGTTGAAGTGCTGCAGAATTTCATTGCGCTTTAAGCCATTGTCACTGCTGCCGATGACTTGCAGAATCTGCTGCAGGAGTTCAGGGTCCTTATTCGCGCTATCAATAAAGGATTTAATGATTTCCTCGTCTTCATCACCGTGCAGCAGAATCGCAAGGGCAGGAGAACCATCTCGACCGGCACGACCAATCTGCTGATAATAGGCAATCAAGTTCTGCGGCAGTTGAAAATGAATGACGAAACCGATATTAGATTTATCGTAGCCCATGCCGAGTTTGACGGTAGAGACGATAACGCGCGTCTTGCCGGTATGGAACTCTTCCAATATTTCCGCAGAAATATCTTCACCGAATGCATCCTGTACGCCTGAATAATAGGCAACCGCTGAAATACCATTCTGAAGCAGGAAGTCAGCAACCGAGTCACATTCCTTCTTCGTCAGACAGTAGATGATACCCTGCTGCTGACTGAGGAATGGGTGACGCGTCAATGCTTCTGTAATAAAGGCAAGCCGTTCAACTTTACTCTGTGCAGGATTGACCTGGATTGAAATATTATCGCGGATTAAGTCACCACGGAAGACCTGTAAGTCATCACCCAGCTGATCCTTAATATCCTGAATGACCCGGTCATTGGCAGTCGCCGTCGTACCAAGAATAGCAATATGGTCAGGAAAAGTCTGCAGCAAGTAGACAATACGCTGATAATCAGGCCTGAAATCATGACCCCAGTCGGATATGGAATGTGCTTCATCCACGACAACCATCTCAATATCAGACACCGTGCCGAGCTTTTCGATGAATTCAGGGTTCGACAGTTTCTCAGGTGAGACAATAATAGCATCAACTGTATTTAAGGAAGCATAAATATCATCCCACTCATCGCGATTATTACTATTGATAGTGACGACATTAAGATCTAAACGTTTTGCAGCCTCAATCTGGTTATGCATAAGCGCGAGAAGCGGACTAATAATAATCGTAGGACCCGCACCATGCTCGCGTAGAATCTTAGTCGCAATAAAATAAACAATCGACTTACCCCAACCGGTCTTCTGAATCACTAACGTCTTCTGCTTATTAACCACAGCTGTAATCGCCTCGAGCTGACCTTCACGGAATTCACTATCAGGTCCATAAGTATTTTTAAGAATCTGGATCGCACGTTCTTGAACAGAATTCATAGCAGAACCTCCTTTATTTTATTGTACTAAAAAAACACCATGAACATTAGAAATACAGATGCTCGAGGTGTTGTAAAAAAATTATTGCCCCCATGCTTCCTTAACCCAGATCATATAGAACCAAGCACAGAAGAAAAATGTAAAACCTAATCCGCTCAAAATAATACGCCACGCATCAGGGTGCTTCATTATACTATTAGCATAAGTATGATAACTGAAAAATGTCATTATAAACGGGGCTAAGTATAAAGCATAACCTGTTTGTTTTTGCATAATAAAACTCCTTTCAATACAATGATAATAGAAAATAATGGAATATTGAAGTAATATCCAATATGAGAAGAGGAGTGAGATGATGACATTAACAAGAAATCTACGTCTGCCGAATTTAGAGCACTGGTATATGTATCCTGGATCTGTATATGCGGAGGAAGTCTATCAGTATACGCATCTAGAGGTTTATATATGGGAAACTGATGATATTTATATACTTACTATTACTGATCTACCGGAAAATGATCTATATAGTAATGAAGAACTGATCTCAGATATCGAAAGTCTTGCTCATCATTTAGTCATAGAAAAGGGCTCTACTCAAATATATGAATGTTTTGAACTTGATATGTCAGATTTTCATTATGATCCTGAATCTGAAGATACTGTAGAGTGTCAGATACGGGAATATCGTGATGCACGTTGGTATAACTATGTATCAGAATATATTTATCCTAAATATCCACTTGAAGACCGTCTGAATGAACAGAAAACATTTCAATATTAAGTCTACATAAATATTAGTGATTAAAAATATTAAAAATACAGTATTTTCCTTATTTATTATGTCATAATAGAGAAAAAGTTGAAGTAGGTGCTGAAGATGAAGAAATGGTTAATCGGCTTAGTAATCCTAGTTATCTTAGCGTTAGCAGGCTGGCAGATTTATCGTTATACGATAGGCATGGATGTTAAGCCGTTCGATAAAAGTAAGACTGAGAAAGAATATGCGAGTCTAAGTGAAGCAGATGGAAAGACATCAGATGCGATGGCTGATGCTGGTATGTCAGTGGTCGGTCTGGGGCAGGACTACTTCAAGCTCAAAAATGGTAACTACGTCATCCATCAACTTCTGGACGGACAACGACGGCATACAACGTATGTTACAAACAGCTATATACAGGTTGATGAAACAGGAAAGAGTAAGTTAACGATTGGAGAACCTTTTTTAACACCTATTATGAATAAGGAAAAGTTCAAGACGCAGACTTGGACGGAGAAAACACCGATTGGTGAGATTACTTTTAGAAGTGGTGATCTGAATAATGGGGTGAACCTTAATGATATTAGGATGGTCAATGATGATAATACGCAGGGTTTACGAGTAGAACGAAGTCTTAATCCCTCACTCATCCATATCGATAGTAATGGTCACTGGCTTGACGCTTCAAATTTTGCAGTTGGTGCTAAAGAAAAGATGAAAAGTTATGATTCAGTAGAACAAGCTGCATCAGCTACAGATAGAGTAGAAGACAAAGGGGAGCTACTCGATGTTCTTAAGTCAGATGCAGCAAGTTACTATATTTATAAACATCAATACGCGGACTTCAATGAATATACCATTTTACCTGTTATTAAAAAGGGAAATGCCTATATGGCAGGTAAATATCATCGATTTACTTTTCTAAATGATCAGAATGAAACAGATATGCTTATTGATTCGCAGTTTGAAGACAGCCTTGAAGGTCATGGCTATACTATCTTATTTAATAGAGAAGCGGAGAAACCATTGAAAGAGAAACTGCAAATTAAAGACGACAAGACTACAATAGCAATTAGAGAATTAAAATAATCAAGAGACCTTGAAGGAGGTTTCTGGACTTTTAAATGCTTGCTGAAAATATAGAATTCATTATGAAATCGGTGCGAGCAATTATGAGTCAAAAGGATATATACTACTAACAAAACGTCATTTTTTAATTGATGTTGAATATAAAGACTCGCAAACTACATTGAAAAAATGAAATAGATTAATCTCTGGATTTAAAATATGTTCACAATCATATGAACTGGACATTGCATGACGATATCTAATTTTGAGGAAAATAGCATAATGCAATTCTTAAAATTAAAATGCTATTATTGAGCTTAATTGAGATAATGAGAATTGATAAAAAAATATAAAAATGTAACAAAATGAAGCCAAGTAATGAAACAACCGAAGAGAAAATGACGACAGAAAAACCAGTGACTGAAAAACCAACCACAGAAGAAGTAACAACCGAAGAAACTATGACAGAAAAACCTACTTCCGAAGCGAAGAAAAAAGATACTGATGAGGTTGCAAAAGAAAAAGAGGATGCAGCAAATAGCGATAAAATTGAAGGTTTCAGTTTTGTTGACACCAAGGGTCGCGTTAATATTTCTTCTCAGGCATTCATGGATTATTATTTCTCAGGAAATAGAAGAACTAAGTTTGCAAATATTAAGCAAGGTATAACACGTAATCAGGTAGAAGCTGTTTATGATAAGTCTCAAGGTGTTGGACAATCTGCACAAACAGGTGTTGGTGAAAGATATGGAGATATTGTTGTAGTCTATAATCAGCAGGATATCGTAGATACCATTCTTCTTAATCCAACCGAGAAATTAAATGTCGAGGATATTCGAAGATTGTACGGAGAACCTACTTTAGATGAACATCAATATATGAAAGAAGGTATAGCGGCAGGCAAGGGTGGCGCATATATGCCGACCTTTATATATGACGGTAATAACCAGAATGGCTACCATGTCTCTGTAACATTCACAGGGATTGACGTTTATGTTCGAGCAATTGAGACAGATGAGGGAGACTTATCCCCTCAAACTACACAAAATCAGACTAAAGATGAAACAGTACAGAATCATCAAAATCAAGTGACAGAAGAACAAGTCAGAGCTTTTGTTCTTAAAGTCGGAAAACCTGATGAAGTAAATGATGTAGATTATAAGTTGCATCATATTGAAGGCTATAATAACTCCACAAGACATGACTGAAGGACTGACTTTTATGAATAACATACTACCTTATCAATATATCGGCATCAAGCGCCAGAGTCTGCGTCTGATGAAGGCTTATCAGACGATGAATGACCCTAAGATGAACCAGACATATCAGAGTCTCATCCAGGAGAGTGTCGAACGCATTTTTACTGAATCACTGCCTGAAATTGAAGCGTTTCTTGAAGTGGTCATGGATGGCTCTATTACGCGTCATCAGCTTGAGAAACAGCTTGAACTGCTTAAAATTTATGTCGAACCATTCAAAGCACCTTCTAATAAGGAGCTGGATAAACTTTTTAAGAAAGTGAAAAAACTGAAGTATCCGAACTGGTCTGACTATGACCTGACTGAGTCGACTTATATCGGCTGGAATGATGCTGGTCAGCAGAAGAAGTTCATCATTTTCTATCATGAAGGTGAACTCAGAGGTTTATACGGTGATTTATCGCCCTCTGTTAATAAGGGGATATGCCCGATCTGTAAGGCTGATAGTAAGCTATCTATGTTCCTGGCGACTACTAAAGTAGCAGGGGATGGTACTTATACCAAGAACGGCAATTATATCTGTCATGACAGTAATCGTTGTAACGGTCAGCTAGATGATCTGACGGGATTCTATGAATTTCTGACAGCGACTAAAACGGCATTTTAAGAAATCTCTGCACAGCTGTGTAGAGATTTTTTAAAATGAGAATAATTAATGTATTATGATAATCATAGTATATAACGTAAAAAAATGGTTGTAACTAAGGCACAGATAGAAGCATCTTATGGCACACCGACAGAGAAGTCGACTGTGGGCAGTGTTACTTTTATCTATAACGATAATCCGAACAATGGCTATCAAGTGGTGATTCTTTTTGTGAATAGTCAGGTAGCTCTGATTGAACAAGCTGCTGAACCTTAGAGAAAAACGGCATCTGTTCCTTTTAAACAAGGCGATATGACTGCCATGTATGAAGAATTCTACTACTGGGCAGCAGAGTTACAAAAAACGGCAACATGGCAGTGACTAAAATGTGGTTTACGTACGGTGCTGCTGGACGCGAAGATTGGTACGCAGAGACACCGTACGGAGAGGTGCAGGTTCAGGATAATGAGTATCCAGGCTTTAGTGATTTTCAGAATCATGAGATAGCGGATGTCGTTTTCTATACAGCGGCTGAAGGTTTGACCGATAAGTATGAACCTGAAGGCATTACAGCTGAAGGTTATGCACGCGTAGCTAAAGGTGGAACTGGCATTCATAAATACATGTTGGGTGATAATGGTGTTGTCTATGAAATGATTGCACCGAAAGATCAGTCATCATTTTCTTCTGGCTTTGGAGAGTATGATGATGGAATGAAAGGGAACTATACGCCAACACAGAAATTCGAAGTCTCAAATGACGAAACAGCGCAAGCAAAATGGAAAGAGATATTGAAGAAATATCAATAGTTTTTGAAGTGAATGCTTAATAGAAAACGCCTGTGAATAGAGGGATAGCTTCACAGGCGTTTTTATATCATTGTTATCTGAAAAAATGGTCATGTTCTACTAGTTAGGTGAAGAGTCATGAAATTTATAGATACCATACATGATGGTAAGAATGAGTCCACCCGCTATCATGCTGATATACCCCGGCATGTTATAGACGAAGGGTGTATGAAGAAAAATCAAAGGTATAATGAATAGTGCAAAGACAATACCGCTCAATAAATAAAGATTAATAAACTGCAGCACACGCTTTTTAGTAGAAGCTTTACCTGTTGCCGCCATTTCGTCTTTCTGGAAGTATCGGATGACGTAATTCAGCATGAGCAAGAATGAGGTAATTAACAATAGATAACTGACAATAAATGACCCCACATCAACAGGTTTTGGATCAATGAAAAATGAAGCAATCAAGTCTACTAGACCATGAATAAATAATATAGAGCCTAAAGGCATGATAGTGAGAATGCTAAGCAGTGCAGTTGTATTACGTCTGCTTTCTTTAGGCAGTTCTGCTATAAGGTCTTTTGCAAATAATTCTGTATCATCTCCAAAGAACTCTTCAGTTGTTATTCCTTTCTGCTGGGCTTCCAGTAGATGATCGAGCAAATCATTCAGCAGTTCTTCAGTAGCAAGAGTGCTTAGACGCCATTCTAAGCGAAGATAGATGAGTACTTTATCATACTCTCTCATATTTTCCTTAGTCAGTAATTCTCTCTTCTCGTTATTCAGTTCTATCAATTCACTTGTCTTCATCTTCTTCCTCCTTTTCATCTGTATTAAAGGCCATCGCCATCGAAAGACCAAACATCAAGCCTATTGCGATTCCAGATATCCCCATACTCTGATAAAATATAACACTCATCATTATCGCGTAAGAAATTCCCATAGTAATAGACATAGAACCCAATTTCATTTCATTATCCTCCTAGTCGGCTTTATTGGAACACAGGTATCCGATGACAACAGCGATAAGGGCCAGAACTATGTACATATACCAGTTGAGATGAGTCTTCGGACCCACATCCATGTTCTTAAAAATCATCTGTGAACCCAATATGGTTATTCCTCCAGCAGCATAGATAGGCAATTCTTTCAAAAGGTTATATTTACGGTCCTTAAATTCCTCCACATGTGAAAACTTTAGAAGGATAAACAAGCTTCCTAATACTCCAAACAAAAATGTAGCGACGCTGACGATTAACGCAACAGGATAAAATTCAAAGTGTCCACTGCTTGTAAAGGTGACAAATAATTCAACTATCATCATCAAAAGAAATAATAAACCTAATACATTAAATACGGCATAACCAATGACGGATAGCTTAAAAAATGTCTTCTCCGTAGGAAGTTCTTCTACTAATTCATTCGCATAGAGTTCCAGATTATCACCAAAAAACTCTTGTGCAGTGGCGCCATTAGACTGGCTCTCTAAAATATGATCTGCTAATTCATTCAGTAGTTCTAATGACTGATGATGTGATAATGAAAAGTCAGTCATGATATAGCGTCTAATGGAAGAGAAGTCATTGTAAAAATCTATATTCATCTGTTTTTCTTTATTTTCAATTTCTTTACCGAGAAGTTCTGTTGTATGCATATAATCACCTACTCATCTTTTTATAAAAGTAACGTGCTAAAACGAACAAGATAATACCTGACGGAATTGCATAATAATATTTAAAACTCATAATAGAGCCGATCGGGAAAAAGATAAAGAATAACAAAGGAACCATTAACATTAAAAAGACTAACAGATAAATGATTAGTTTAGTTTTTAACGTTTTAGATGTATTGTTCCTAGCAGTTATTATCATAAAAAAAGTAAGAAGACTGACAGTAACTACAAATACAGTGCAACTGATGATGAGCGAGATAAGTGGAAATCTTAGGTGGGTCCCTGTAGCAAGAAGCTTGATTAAATCTCCTACACCATAAGCGAGTGTGACGCTGCCTAAATTTAGAACAAGAATGAAGAGAAAATGATACAGCATTTTGTAACGACTTTCGTCAGGTAGCTCAGCCGTTATTTCCTGTGCAAATGCTTGATAATCATCACCGAAGAAATCTGCAGTCTGCGTTCCGTTTTCTTGAGCTTCAATTAAATGATCGAGCATATCGGACAAAATGACATGTGCATCACGCTCAGATTTGGTATAAGAGAATCTGACATAATTAGCGACTGCCATAAAAGCAGCTTTATTGCTGCCGTTTAAATATTTTGTTTTACGCATGTAATCTAAGTTCATCGCATTAAACTCATTCAAATGTTTGTCCTCCATTCAGTAATTCCGTAATCGGTCCCTGTATTGTATTCCATTCTTCTATCATTTCATCGAGTGCCTGTATACCTTGAGCGGTAATGAAATAATATTTTCGTTTAGGACCTAGTTCACTTTCACGCATCTCACTAGTGATCAGTTCTTTCTTCTGTAAGCGGAGAAGAACGGGATATATTGTTCCTTCACTAATATTACCGAGACCAGAGTCCAGCAGTTTCTGTGAGAGCTCGTAACCATAAATTTCTTTTTCTTTAATAATGGACAGGACGCAAGCATCCAGCAGTCCTTTCAGGAGCTGAGTTCTGATACTCATCGCTTCACCTCTCTAGTTTGTAATACAAGGTAGTGTGGAGTAAAAAAACTACTTTGTAATGCAAAGTAGTTAAGTATAGTATAGAAAATATGGAATTAGATGTCAAATGATTATTTTCTTAAAAAATATCATATATATTTTATTTGTTATTTATTATAAAATAATTATCGTTAATCGATAATTAAATATTGTAATATGATAATATGTGATTTATAATAAGATTATCTTGAAAAGAGAGGAAGATAGTTATGAATCAAAATGAAGCTAGTAAATTCAGAGGTCTACTAAAAGTTCTCGATGTGCTCTATATGATTGCTGTTGGACTCATATCATTTGGTTTTATTGTTGTATTAGGTATAACCATCTATTTATCGACTCAAAGTGAAGCGGCTATCAATCAATTGTTGAAAGCGGAGAATACAAAACTCACTTTCTCGATAGGTAATACATCCTATCAATTTGCGAATGAGTATCTGCAGGGACATCTAGCAGTGGATAAGAATTTACTATTAATAGTTTTAATGGTCGGACTGTTTAACTTAGCATTAACACTTACCATTGTCTGGTTAGCACGCAAACTGATTAAAGCATTTAAGCAGGATCAGTTCTTCCATAAAAACAATGGAAATTTTATCGAAAGTATTGCTTGGCTCGTACTTGTTTTAGGTCATACATTTCAGACGATGATTTCATTAATTGGTATGCTGATGATGAAAGGTACGAATCTCGATCAGTTTTTATTAGAACATAACGTTATTGCTTCAACGAAATATCAATTGCTGACATTCGACTGGAATACTGTGCTCATTGCGATTACAATATGGTTTATCGGCAGAGCCTTTAAATACGGTGCGTTTCTGCAAGAAGAATATGACGCGACGGTTTAGGAAGTGAGAATATGATTATAGTCAGATTAGACCGGGTGATGGCCGACCGGAAAGTCAAGTTGAATGAACTGGCAGAACAAGTCGACATCAGTGTCGCAAACTTATCCAACTTGAAAACTGGAAAAGTGAAAGCAGTGCGTTTCTCGACATTGGAAGCCATTTGTAAGGCACTCGAATGTCAGCCGGGAGATATACTTGAGTATCAAGACAATGAATAATAATAGATTGGCTGAGAAATAACTCAGCCAATCTATTAATTTGTATTTTGATTAATTGTTTTATAGTAAGGGAGGTGACTAATACGTGACTTATCGCCGATAATATAAAATTCTTTTTTAGCTCGAGTCACAGCCACGTTTATGAGATTTGGTTTGGAACATGACCAGTTTATCGCTCCATTTTGAGTTTCATCTGTGCCAGTGACAAAGTAGACTTTGTCAGCTTCTTTACCTTGGAAAGTATGAACAGTTCCAATTGATTCCTTAACCCATGACTTAATTATCTTTTTATCGATATTTAAGTGTTTATTAAGTTCAGTTTGTACCTTTATTTTCAACTTATCTTTAACTTCTGAAAATGGTGAAATAATATATACATTTGGCAGAGATTCAGTATTTTTCCAATCTTCTATGAGAAGTTCTACTAGCTTATCTCCTTGTTCTTTAACGTACTGTTTACTGACAGCAGAACCCTTTTCATCGATCCATTTTACTTTTCCTGAGGTATCAAAGTAACTAGGTAAAACCATTTTCCCTTCATAGGCAATCTCATTTGCTATTGTAAACATTGGGTTTAAACATCGACGATGAACCCAAAGGGGTATACCGTTCCATACTTTATTTTCTTCATTTTCTTTATAGTAACCATATGGATTTGAAAGATCAGCCAATGTTTGTACTGATACATCTTTATCAATAATGGTTTCTGGAAGTTGATAAGTTTTTCTGATTAATTGAAGAAGATAATCATCAATAGTAACTACAGGTTCTATTTGGATAGGATCCCCTACCACAATAGCTTTTTTGCTTCTATAAAGAGCTCCGACAGCTGCTTGTGGAACTGCTTGACCTGCTTCATCTATGAATAAATAGTCAATGAAATCTTTTGGCATTGTCCGATACATATTGCCGAAGCTAGCAAAAGTAGTACTAATGACCGGGAAAATTAAATGTATTAAATTCCAAGCATTTTCTACTTTAAGTGGCGCAGTATCCAGATAACTCCTACGATTTTTAAAATCTTTAAGAATAGTAAGAACCTTAGAATGATTAGCAATCAGAATCGTCTGATGTAAAATCATAGCTTGAACAAATAATAATCCTCTGTAGTGTTGTAATTCATCTGTGACCCAAGGAAGGCTGCATTGACGTTCATCATAATTATCATCTGCCCAAAAACTTTCATCAGGTATAATATATTTATTCTTTATAACTGCTATCTGCTTAGTTAATTGATCAGCTTCATTAGATTCCTTCTGCAACTGATCAATTTCTATCTCATTTTGCATTAAAGAGTCTTCATTAATAATTAATGATTTTTCCAATTCATCTATTTCGGTTAGCAAACTTTTTTTTTCAAGTAACAGAGAATTTCTATCTTCAATCAGAGGATTGTTTGTGATATTCTTCTGTCTCCCAAAAAGACTCTTTAAAAAATTATTTTTTTGCTTACTTTCTTCGGAGATGATAAGGATTTCAAGCGTATCAATTCTCTCCTGTAAATTATGGAGTCTTTGGTTCAAGTGCTTACTATCTGTTTTTAATGAATTAATAGTCTGAATGATATTTTGTTGTTTATTTAACGAATCTAAATATTTAGAGTTTAAGATTTTTATATCATTAATCCTTCTATTTAAGGATACATAAGTTTGTTTATCTTCATTAATATCTTTTTTTATCGCTGTAATTTTATCCAATGTTTGCTGGAAATCAGATTTTTGTTTTAAAAACTCATTATAAATATTAGTTGAACGAGATAGTTTATTTAAGATAGCAGTTAATTTATTAGTATCTGTATTATTTTCATTACTCTCTATTAAAATATCAACGACTTTATTGATATTATTGGTACGGCCGAATACTCCTGAGAATAGACCCCATGACTCTTCATTGATTAATTCTGAAGAGATAGATGAGAGATCTGATAATTCTTTTGTGTATTTATGGAGTTCTTGCTCAAAATTTAGTTTTATTAGTTCCTCCTCTGTAGGGTTCTCTGGGATCTCTAAAGGTCTTATAATCTCTGAAATTTTAGGTAAATCTTTGGAAATATTTTCGACAGCACCATTATTACTTGAAGACACTACCATTTTGAAATGAGTGAGTGCAGAATCAATTACAGGGATATCATGCTGATCCATAGGGTTTACTTTCACTTTAGTAAAAGCTTTATAGGGTGAGGAATAATTAGTAATTACTTTTGCCCTTTCAACTACTAAGTGAGCGAAAATATCTTTTAACAAAGTAGTTTTACCTGTTCCTGGAGGTCCATTGACAGAGCTAATTGGATTATCTGATTGTATAATCTGATTAACAGCAACTTGCTGCATAAGAGAGAGACGATGCTCAACTAATGATGGCCATCTTCCGTCAGGTAAGTAATCTGGAGATAATATAGATTCGATATATTGTCTGTTTTCATCTACATTTATTCTTTCATTTTCATTTTTTCCTTCTATATAATATTTTAATGTTTGGTTAGGAGAGTTACGCGCTTTTTCTATATCTTGAATAAAGAAGCTGTTGAATTCAGATAATTTTTCTTGATCCTGTTTAATGTACTCAGTGCTGATGTAATGCGTAGATGGCGCTTGAGACTGAAAGACATAAAAGAATTTTGAATAAGCCATGTCTAATTTTTTCAATTTATCTAAGGTTAAAATATCATCTGCTATTATTTCTAGTGCTCGCTCTTTAAACTGATTAAATGTCTTTTCATAATCACTATTGATTTCTGAATGAATATTTTGTTTTGTTGCTTTAAGTACATACATCAGCAGAGGAACATGAAAGGTGTCCATATTAATTTTTCCTTCATGATTCACTTCAAATGAGTAACTGAAACATAACTTTTTTGATTTATTATATATTTCTTCTTTGTATTGATTGGGATTCAGTTTTTCAAAATAATCATGAATCTGATAGTAATAAAATGCATAACGATAAAACTTAAAATGTTGCTGATACTGTATGGATTTGGTTTCTGAAATGATATAATTTTCATTTTCCCAGATAGGATTATAACTGTCTGCACCTATTACTTGTTTTTGTTTAACAAGATTTTTAAAAAATTCTTTTTCTAAATACTTTTCAGTATTTTTAATTTCTCCAGGTTGAAGAGCTTCTATGATGAGCCATGCAGATAGTGTATTTTTTATTTTATCCATATAAGCCTCCTTAAAATGAGTAACTTTAATATGTATTGTGACATTAAATTTATTAAATATAAAGAATAAAAAGATATAGTAAGGATTATAGATACAATCCACTGTAATGAAACAGTTTCAAAATATCTTATATTATAATATCCAATATAATTCTTAATATAATAACTCTTTTGTGAACATTTTTACAAAACAATTTTCTCATGTCTTTTTACTTTTGAAGAGCAAGCCTCTTTATCGCTGACTACTCAAGGTGCAACTAAAATCTACAAGACACTTAAAGATTGTGTGAAGCAGTATCAGACATTTGATTTAGGTGCCGATACCTATTTTGAATATGTAGCAGATCCTATTATTGCTTACAAAGATGCTGATTACTATCAGCAGAATATCTTCAATCTGACACCGACTAGTACGATGTTCTATACAGATATATTGACGCCCGGCTATGATAGTGAAGCAAAAGATTTCAGTTATAAACAGCTGCACCTGTTAAACGAAATTTATGTCGACAAAGAACTAGTGCTATACGATAATATGAAGCTGATACCACATGAACATGAAATCGGTGATATTGGTTTTATGGAAGGCTATACACATCTAGGTTCATGTTACTTTATTCATCCTGAAATTAATCAGACTTTACTTGATGATCTTGTAGAGATGATTAAAGGTGAGGATAGAGACATACGTTTCGGTATTAGTATGATGACCATCAACGGTTTTACACTTAGAATACTCGGTAACCGTACGTATGATATTGAGCACATACTATTGAAGGTTCAGCAATATATTAATGATCAGCATTATCAGCGACCAGTGCCGTTCTTGAGAAAATATTAATAAATTAATAGGTTAAAAGAAAAGAGACCTGAATTAATGAAAATTAATTCAGGTCTCTTTTTATTATTTATATATTATTCATTTAAATAAGATTGCAGCATCCAGTTATGTTTCTCAAGGTCTGTAATCATACTGAGGAATATATCCGCTGTCATATCATCATGAGCATCTTCTGCCTGCTGCTGTCCTTTTTTCAGTTCGCTGATGATTTGATTGAAGTCATGAGATAATTCAGAAACCATATCTTCTGCTGAGAGTTTTTGTTTAGCTTCTTTAATGGCAGACAATTCAAGTGATTCTGTTAAAGTAGCTACCGGATGTCCGCCAATTGCAAGCAGACGTTCTGCGAGTTCATCGATATACGTTGCTGCCTGTGTATAAAGTTCTTCAAACTTCGCGTGCAATACAAAGAAAGTAGGCCCTTTAACGTACCAGTGAAAGTTATGCAGTTTCGTGTAAAGGACTGTCCAGTCCGCGATTTGTTGATTGAGTGAGCGATGTACTTGTTCTTGATTAGTCATATATGAGCATCCTTTTCAATTAAATTAGTCTAAATTAACGTTATTAATATCAATACCTAGTGCTGATGCAATACCTTGGCCATACTTAGGATCTGCTTTATAACAGTGTTTAATATGGCGGTGTTTTATTTCATCTGAAACGGGTGACATTTCTCTAGCTGTGTTATCAAATAGACGTTGCTGCTCATCTGATGTCAGGATATTGAACAGCTTACCTGGTTGTTCGAAATAGTTATCGTCGTCTTCACGGAAGTTCCATTCGTAAGCAGCACCGTCCAGTTCAAGTGCTGGTTTCTTATAGCGTGGATCATCCTGATGATCACCGTACTTATTTGGATAATAGTTTGTATGTGATCCTAGGTTGCCGTCGATTCGCATCTGCCCATCTCTTGAGAAGGGACAGCCACCTGTTACTGCTTTAGGTGAGTTGACAGGAATCTGGAAGTGGTTGACACCGAGACGGTAACGCTGTGCATCGCCGTATGAGAAGAGGCGGCCTTGTAACATTTTGTCAGGTGAGAAGTCGATACCTGGAATGATATTCGTCGGAGCAAATGCTGCCTGTTCAACTTCAGCAAAATAGTTCTCGGGGTTACGGTTCAGTTCGAATTCACCGACTGGAATTAGAGGATATTCATCTTTGAACCAGACTTTTGTCAGATCAAATGGGTTGTCCTTATGATTTTTTGCTTGCTCATCGGTCATGACCTGAATATACATCTTCCATTTCGGGAAATTACCTTCTTCGATTGCATTAAATAGATCACGTTGACTAGATTCACGGTCACGCGCGATGACTTGTTCTGCTTCATCAGCTGTAAAATTCTCAATGCCTTGCTGTGTTCTAAAATGGAATTTGACCCAAACACGTTCCCCGTTATCATTATACATACTATATGTATGTGAACCGAATCCGTGCATATGACGGAAACCTTTTGGGATGCCTCTATCTGACATCAGAATGGTCACCTGGTGCAGTGCTTCAGGTAAAGCAGTCCAGAAGTCCCAGTTGCTTTCAGGGTTATGCATGTTCGTTTTTGGATCCCGTTTAACAACGTGGTTCAGGCTGGCGAATAGTTTAGGGTCACGGAAGAAGAAGACGGGTGTATTGTTGCCGACCAGATCCCAGTTGCCTTCTTCAGTGTAGAACTTAAGAGCAAAGCCACGGATATCACGTTCTGCTTCAGCAGCACCGCGTTCACCAGCAACAGTAGAGAATCGTGCAAACATCTCAGTCTGCTTACCGATTTCTGAGAAAATCTTAGCATTCGTAAATTGTGTAATGTCATGTGTTACTGTGAACGTCCCGTATGCTCCAGATCCTTTAGCGTGCATACGACGTTCAGGAATCACTTCACGGTCAAAGTGTGCCATCTGTTCGAGGAAGTAGATATCCTGCATGAGTAATGGACCACGCGGACCTGCTGTCATGGAATTTTCCCGGTCTCCAACAGGTGCACCGAATAGTCCTCTTAATTTTTTATTATTATCGTTAGTCATTTCATATTCCCTCCTTATTTATAATTATTCTAATTTAAATAGAAATATAATTCAACCTTTTTATAATAATTATAATCTGATTCATTTGAAATGGGGCAGATGATGGTTTAATGGCTTTGAAATTTATTGAAGTTGATTAGTGGTAATGTAATGAAAGTAGGGAGATGCCAGATGAAACGCGTACAAATCCACATTAAGTAGACTTCCAAAGGTAAGAGAAGAATTGTAAGAAGTTACTAACATGTGAAAATCAAAACAATAGCCGCCTACAGCAAACTGTAGACGGCCATTATCATTCTTCTAAATAAGCTTCCTTTAAAGAAGTATCTCCGGCAAATTTATGAAGAACCATTCCTTTAATTTTCGGATTTACAAGACGAGCCATACCGCTCTGATAAACAGGTGCGATAGCAGCATCCTCGAGTAAAATAGTTTCTGCTTGCTGTAATGAAGTCCAGCGTTTTTCTGGATTATCCAGCAGTTTTCCTTTTGAGTCATGAACAAGCTGATCAAACTCCTTATTGGACCAGCCGGTTTCGTTGTTTGTTGCGTCAGTCAGGAAGAGATCAACATACGTCATTGGATCCGGATAGTCTGCACCCCAGCGTCCAAACGAAATTTCGTAATTTTGATCAGCTTCCAGTTTCAGTTTCTGCTTAAATGGCTGCTGTTTAATGGTCAACTTAACGCCTGGCAGATTCGTTTCGATCTGTTCTTTCACATATTCGGCATCTTTCTTTGCTGTATCCTGATCATATGTCAAGTATTCGAATGAGAATGAATCTTTGCCAAGTTCTTTTTTTGCTTGTTCATAATACTTTTTCGCTTCTTCTTTATCATAATTCAGCGGAGATTTCACACCCTCAACATAATCCTTGCCATCTGGACCGGAAACGAATTCTGCAGGTGTCAGTACATCTGTTGCTTTTGAACCATTGTTTAGTAGTGTATGCACATAGCTTGCCTTATCAAATGACTTCGCAAGAGCAAGACGTAGATTCTTATTCTTTAAATCAGGTACTTTATCCTGATTGAAGCGCATAAAATATGTCCGAGCTTCAAGCTGCGCATCAAACCCTTTCTCATTCTTGTATTTGCTGACCTGCTCCGCTGCTAGTTGTGTTATATCTAGTGAACCTGTTGAATATAGATTAGCGGCAGTCTGCTGATCCTTGACCACTTGATAATCAATTTTTTTAAGTTTGACTTTATCTTTATCCCAGTAATGTTTATTAGGTGTCAGTACATAATTTTTCTCAACATTCCATTCGGACAGTATAAAAGGACCATTATATAAGGTTGAATCTGCAGTAACACCGTAATTGTTTCCTTCTTTTTCAACGAACTTCTGATTCTGAGGATAGAAAGTTCCAAAAGCCAGTAGCTCCTGGAAGTAGGGCACGTTTGTATTAAGTTCAATCTGCAAAGTATGAGCATCCAGCGCTTTTACACCCAACTCTTCAGGTTTTTTCTTACCGAGATTGACATCTTCAGCATTTTTTACGTCATACATAATATATGCATATTCTGCACCAGTAGCAGGATTAAGCGTACGTCTCCATGAATAGACAAAGTCATCAGCAGTAACAGGATCCCCGTTCGACCACTTAGCATCTTCTCTAAGTTTAATTGTCCATGTCTTACCGTCCTTTGATTTCTCAGGTTCTCCTATAGCAACACCAGGCGTAGCTTTATCCTTATCATCCAGCATATAAAGTCCTTCCATGGTCTGATTCATCACGTTGAATGCAACCATATCAGTAGCAAGAGAAGTATCAAGTGTCGGAATATCTGAAATAGACATCAGCTTAAGCTCCTGCTTGAGTTTACCATCAGCAGAAGTATCGTTATTTTTACTGTCTTTCTCTGAAGTTGAACAAGCAGCTAATCCTGATACTGTCATTAATGATGCGAGCAATGCATATCCTTTTTTCATAGCCAGACCCCCATATGTTTAAAATAATTGAATTTTCAGAATATTAAACTCATTATAACTTAGCGAAATATAAATACAAGTATTATTTTGAATCTTTATTCATTTATTTGACTAAATTACAATAAGGAGGAGAGACATCATCTCAAATAGTGAAAAAAGTTTAGAATAATCTCTCGCGGGTAAATATAAATATCACATCTATAATAGGAGGCTGTTATGACAGAAGAAAACAAAAATGTAGAAGAAGTTAAAGAAGAACGTGTAGAAAAACGTTTTGAGCAGGACGCAGCTGCTGAGCAACAGAACGAAAACACTGAAGAAGTTGAAAAGAAGAATTTCATCTAAATCTATACATTTTATTATAGAAGGAATTGTCAATAATGAAATTTGACGATTTAAAGAAGCAAGGATAAGATTATTTAAATGATAAGTTAAATGACTCTAATGCTGGTGATGATTCAAGAGAGGCTGGCGCGGGGCATGATGATACTTCTAATGATAAAAATAGTAGTTTTTAAACCCATACATCCTAGGATGTATGGGTTTTTTTGTTGTGACTTTGCGATGATAAGAAGTGATAAACAATTTGTCGTACTATGTCGAAAATAACAATTAAATGTCGAATACTAATACTTGAAACTAAAAGCGCTAGAGCTCTAAGGCTGGATAAAAATGGTTTATAAAAAATAGTTATATTATAATAACTATTTATTTGAGAGTTGATTAAATATGACTAGACAGGTGGAAAAGTTAATAAAAATAACGATTGCCATTTTTTTAAAAGAGGTTAATATTAAGTCTACAAAACTCATAAGAAAGGGGGGCGAAGACGATTAATCATCTAAAAAGAAAGTTTTATTTATGTTAATAACATTGTCAGTTGTTATCAATTCAGTCTTACGGGCAGCTTACGCTGATATGACAACATCGACTGCTGATAACGAAAACATTATTAAATTACTTGAAACTTCTCATAATAACTCCGAAATTAACTGGCAACTTGATATCAATAAACTGTCGAATAATTTGTCGAAAGATGTCGTCACTTTAAAACTGCAAGGTGCTCATCAAATCGATTTACCTGCTCTAAATGCAGCTTTCAAAGAACAGAGAATTGAGGTCTCGCAACCTGACGGTAGTCAATCTATCTACCGATTGAAGATTAATGGTTTGACTCAAGCATATACAGTGAACCTTAAGACATATATTATTGACCAGTCATCAAATTATCGTTTGACAGCTGAAACGACGAGCAGCGAGGCACCTATTCAATCATCTGATGTTGTCTATCAGCTGAAAGAAGTAACAGGACAGCTTGATTATCAGAAGGTTCCAGTTGATGTAACAGCACCGGACACTATCATTTATCTTGTCAACACATTGACGAATGAGATGGTTCAGAAACAGAGTGTACCATCAACGGCGACGACGTATATATTTAATTATGTAAGAACGTATGATAACAATGGAAGGGCTATTGACTAAACCATTACCACTCAGAAATTACGTAATTACACAACGACAAAGGAAAAGATATCATTACACTGCTGACCTGCACGCCATCTGGTCATGAACGGTTGCTGATCTATGCTGAGCGAACGACGAAGGATGGCGATAAAGTTCAACCTAAGCCCGAAACGTCTCAGTTGAATACAGATCTAAGTTTGATGGATACTCTGAAAGTGCTCGCTGAATCCTGGCATATCTTGTTGTTGGTAGCAGTACTAACTATCCTCTTCATTCGTACAATGATGCAAGACAGAAAATAAGAGAGACGTTGAGTGTGAGTCAGCGTCTCTCTTATTGTTTTATCACACCTATGATACCTTCATCATTTAAGTTAAGGTCATGTGTCTTACTTTTAAATGAAATTTCATTATTGGCATCGATGTAGTAGAGTACCAGTGTATCATCTGATAATTGATTATAGGCAGATGCCTCTATTTCATCAATATTTTGATTGCTGACTAGCTTATTAAGATCCCTTAACCCTTTATCACCAAAGAGTATATGGGCATGCATATAGGTGTTCAGTTGTTCATTAGCCTTTTCGCTGTCAGATTGCAGCATATAAACCGATTTTAAGCCGAACTCTTCAGCGAGAATATCAAATGCCATCATATTGAAAGTTAAAGATGGTGTGATAATCAGACACTTATTAAATCGGATCAAATCAGCATGCAGGCGGTCTTTTTCAGATAATATATTTCCACGGTACCGTTCAATACCATCTTCAGGTTTAACGGGGCCACTTGAAAGGACGTCTGCTATCATCACTGGAATACCATGAGATTTAATCTGTTTTGCCAGCGTGACGGAAAACTGATTATCTCCGATTAAGATAACACCTTCTGGTTCAGTGCTGGATAGATCCAGACGTTTGCTGAAAGGACTGAAGCTGAAGCCGTATATGACGACTGATATAAATGAAAAGGCAAAGGTAATTGGTAAAATCATATCAATCATTGCTAAATCTGTTTGCTGAAACTTACTTGCAAAAAATTCTGCGACAGTCAGTGCTACAATTCCACGTGGCGCGACGAAAGAAACAAGTGCCTTTTCTTTAAATGAAATTTCGGTGTTAACGGTTGAAATAAAGATAGCTAAAGGTCGAATGATAAAAATCATCAGGATGACAAACAATAAAACCTGCCAGGACAATATAGAGCGTAACATGTCAGTGGTCAATGAAGCTGTAATAAGAACAAAGACCGTTGAGACACAGATGAGAGCAAGCTGATCAATAAAATGATTGGACTCGTGGAAAATAAGATGTTCTCGCTTAGCACGGGCCATCATTAAGCCAAAAATAGTAACTGCCAAAAGTCCTGACTCATGTAGAACGGTATTACTGAGTGCAAAAATCAGAAAAATAAATACAAACTGGATCGGTGCCATGAGCTCCTGAGAAATTTTATCTTTATAAATCATTTCTTTAAACAATAATCCTGCTATTACACCAAGAACGGCTGCGAAACCTATACCAGCACCAAAAGCCAGTAAACTCTTAACATTAAAAGATTGATAAATATAGAAAAATAAAAGAGCAATAATGGGACCTATCGGATCCAGGATAATACTTTCCCATCTTAAAATGGAATCAACAGTCGATTTAACTTTAGCCTGTTTAAGGAGGGGCTGAATAACGGTAGGGCCTGTAACAATAAAGAGGCTGCCGAGTACTAGAGCGATAGCCCAGGGTAAATCGACGATATAATGCAGAGCCACTGTACCCAGTACAAGGCCGATGATAGAACTAATCAGCAATATACGCTTAGTGGCGATTGAGATAGATCTTAGTTCACGAATATCTAGATTGCTGCTCCCTTCAAATAAAATAATGGCGACTGAAAAGGAGACAATCGTGCGGTAGACATCGTCACCCATTATTTCCTGCGGGTTAAAGAGTCCGAGAAGCGGACCTATCAATAAGCCCGCAATGGCCATCAGTACGATGGCCGGCCATTTCAGAATACTGGCGAGCCATTGACTGAAAATAGCAAGTGCTAATATAAGAGATACCATTAGAGTAAGAGGAATTTCAAAGTTCACGCGTTGACCTCCTGATAGATTATTTAACGAGTGCGCCTTCTATAGGCGATGATTTTGGATGAACTATATAAGAGTAGTCCTGCCCATATTAAACTGAAGGTCACGAGATGCGTAAGTGTGAATGCTTCGTTGAACAGAAAAACACTTTGCAATAACATCAGTGTAGGTCCGATATATTGCAAGAATCCAATAAGTGATAATGGAATACGCCGGGCACCTGCAGTGAATAAAATAAGTGGAATAGCAGTCAGTGCGCCCGAAAAGAGTAATGTAAAGCTATCCTGATTGAGACCGAAATGACTCATATTCGCACTTCTCAAGTAAATAATACCGATGAGTGCAAAAGGTAGAGTAAATAAGCACTCCAGAAGTATAGTATACATGGCATCAATACGGATATTCTTTTTCAGCAGCCCGTACACCGCGAATGAAGCCGCAAGCATCACGGAAATATAGGGGAATACACCTAGTGAAAACGTCATAAATAAAACACCAGCTGCTGCCAATGCGATGGCAATCCATTCGACATTAGAATAACGCTCTTTCATGAAGAAGAGACCCAGCAGAATACTCATCAGTGGATTAATATAGTAGCCGAGACTGGCCTGCATCACGTGTCCATTCGAAACAGCCCATATAAACAGCCCCCAGTTGATGGCTATAACGAGCGCAGCGGTAAATAAACTCAGCGTCTGTTTAGGTTCCTTGAATAAACGCTTTGTCTGCACGGTGAATTCTGTTGTCTTGCGCAAAACTATAATTAGAAAAATCATAAAAGCAAGAGACCAGATAATACGATGTGCAAGTATTTCATATGGATTGATAGTATCTATGAGCTTCCAGTAAAGCGGTAGCACACCCCAGATCATATAACTGAGTGCTGCATAGATCATACCTTTTTGTTGTTCAGACATAATTTCACCTCTTTCATATCATAGCAGACACATTGTCAGAAAATAATGAAATTGTCTTAAATATAAATGATTTAATATTTTTAATAATCTGATATTTACAGTGGATTTTCAGCTTGATAAGATAATACTAATTTAATAATGAACTCTTATCCAGAGTGGCGGAGGGATGTGCCCTGCGAAGCCCGGCAACCAGTCAGACGACATGGTGCTAATTCACATAAAGCGATTGCTTTAGAAGATGAGAGGAAGCTGATACTTTCTCTATTTTTTGATGGAGAAAGTATTTTTTATTGTTGAAGTTAATTTTGAGGAGGAAACTGTTATGAAAAAAGGATTAGGTTTATTAGGGGCTATTGTATTATCAGCTTCACTTGCGGGATGTGGTGCGTCAAGTGCTAAAGAAGAAAGTAATAAAATTGTCGTCGCAGCATCCCCGACGCCGCACGGTGAAATAGTGAAGCATGCAGCAGAAGAGATGAAGAAAAAAGGTTATGATGTTGAAGTTAAAATTGTTAATGATTATAAAGTACCGAATAAACTACTCGACGAAGGTGACGTTGATGCTAACCTGTTCCAGCACATCCCTTATCTAAATGCCGAGAAAAAAACACACGGCTATAAAATAGAAGAAGTCGGAAAAGTCTTCACGACACCGATGGGCGTATACAGCAAGAAGTACAAAAAACTGAGTGATATTCCAGACGGTGCTGAAATCTTCGTATCCAGTAATCCTGCTGAAGAAGGACGCTTCCTGTCATTCTTCGTTAATGAAGGTGTTATTAAGCTTAAAGAAGGTGTGAAAATTGAAGACGCCAAGTTCACAGATGTCATTGAGAACAAAAAGAATCTGAAATTCAACAATAAGCAAAGTGCAGAGTTTCTACCGAAAACATACAAAAACGGTGAAGGTGCTGCAGTGATCATGAACTCCAACTATGCGATAGACAATGGTATCATCCCGCATAAAGATGCGATTGCACTTGAAGGGAAGTCTTCACCATTTGCCAATATCCTTGCTGTTCAGGAAGGACATAAAAATGATAAGAAGTTCCAGGACTTAATTAAAGTACTGCAATCAGATGATATGAAAGCATATATCACAAAAGAATTTGGACAAGATGTTATTCCGTATGATGGTAAGTAAAGAAGACATTGAGCAGCTGCTCAATGTCTATTTTATTTTACAAAGATAAATGGTATTTTCATGTAAAAAGGGTATAGCAAAGAAAGAGAGGGAGGGATTATTCATGAAAAAAGAAAATATTTCTTATTGGACTAAATCTGCTGCAATTACTGACTTTACTAAGCTGGACCAGAATATTCGTACTGAAATTCTAGTTGTGGGCGGGGGGATAGCAGGTATTTTAGCTGCTTATCGACTGGCTGAAGCCGGACACAAAGTGGTGCTTGCTGAAGGGCGTAAACTTGTACAGGAAACAACTGCTAATACGACGGCTAAGATTACGGCGCAGCATCATCTTATGTATCAGGAGATGCTGGAAAATCAAGGTGAAGATAAAACACGGTTATTCTATCAATCGCAAATGGATGGTATCCAGGCAATTGAAACACTTGTTAAGCAATATCAGATTGACTGTGACTTTGAGAAAATATCCAGTACGCAGTTAACTGATGGTCGTAATGAAGAGGCAATTCGAAAAGAATATGAAGCTTATGAAAAACTGGGCATCAAATCAGAACTACATGAACAAGGGTTAAAATTACCTGTTAAAAATACGTTAGCACTCGAAATGCCTAATCAGGCACAATTTCATCCAGTCAAGTTTCTGTCTGGAATGGTGGAAGCCTGTGTTAACCTCGGCGTTAAGTTTTATGAGGAGACATTAATTACAGATATTAATAAAGTGCAGGCAGTCACAGATCAAGAAAAGACGATTGATTTTCAGAAAGTGATAGTCGCTACTCATTTTCCTCTTATTAACATAAAAAATAATTATATTTCTGAGCTCCAGATTGAACGTTCTTATATTGTGGCAGCTGAAGGAATGAATATTCCTGTCGGTATGTTTCAGACTGTTGATGAACCTAAGCGGTCATTGAGACATTATCATACTAATAATGGAATCGGTGTATTAGTGGGTGGAGAGAATCATATTACAGCAACGGTCAGTCATATGGATGATGCTTATGACAAACTGAGCGAGTTTGCGTTTGAAGTATTTAAAGGTAATGTGACCGATAATTGGTCGGCACAAGATATGATGACAGTTGATAGAATGCCTTTAATCGGTGCATATGATGCTCAGAACCCGAATCTTTTTATTGTCACTGGCTTTAATAAATTCGGAATGGCAAGTGCTGCAGTTGCGGCGGAACTTCTTACAGATTTAATTAACAGACGTGAAAATAACTATGCATCCTTGTTTGAGCCATCACGAATCAAGACACTAGGCAATCAGGCCAAAGCAATCGGTAAGCAGATTAAAGATGCGATAGTAGGAGAAGCGGCAGCGCTGAAAGATCATCGTACTGATCCATCTGAATTAAAGGTAGATGAAGGTGGAATATTCAATATCGAAGGTAAACTGACAGCGATTTATAAGGATAAACAAGGAAATGAACATCATGTCAGTCCGTTCTGTACTCATCTCGGCTGTGTGGTAAAGTTCAATGATGCTGAGAGGACATGGGACTGCCCTTGTCACGGCTCAAGATTTGATCAAGATGGCTGTGTGCTGGAAGGACCGGCAACAAAAGATTTGAATTAATATGAACAAAGCTAAGTTTCGTGGATAGCCATTCACGGAACTTTTTTATGTGAGGACAAGTATTAATTATGTAATCGCATACTTTTTTCTTTAAATGTAAAGGAGTATAATGAAAAACAAGTAGAAGGGTAGGAGGAAATAGAACATGACGAATAAAACCGATGTCATCTTAATTGGTGGCGGTATTATGAGTGCGACGTTAGGTATACTGTTAAAAGAATTGAAACCTGAGCTAAATATCAGAGTATTTGAGAAGCTGGATAAACCTGGTCTCGAAAGTTCTAATGCATGGAATAATGCCGGTACTGGACATTCTGCATTATGCGAATTGAATTACACTAAAGAAGATAAAGATGGCAATATTGATATCTCAAAAGCACTTGATATCAACGAACAGTTCCAGTTATCTAAACAACTGTGGGCACATCTTGTGAATAAAGGCCTTCTTAAAGAACCTCAAAATTTTATTATGCCTGTACCTCACTTAAGCTATGTAAGCGGAGAGGATAATGTTCGCTTTATCAAGAATCGTTACCAGACATTAGCTGACAATCCACTTTTCAAAGGTATGGAAATCACTGAAGATAAAGACGAGATGAAACAGTGGGTTCCTCTTATGATGGAGGGACGTGATCCAAATGAAGTAATGGCCATTACTAGAATGGAGTCAGGGACTGATATCAACTTCGGTCAATTAACTGAAGATTTATTTAACATCTTGATTGAGCAAGGTGTGGAAATGAATTATCGCCACGAAGTTAAAGATTTGAACCGTGTGCAAGGCGGCGGCTGGCAAGTCAAAGTATACAATGAAGATATGAAAAAGACGGAATATCATAATGCAGATTTCGTATTCATCGGAGCGGGCGGCTATAGCTTGCCATTATTGCAAAAGACAAATATTCCGGAATCCAAACATGTCGGAGGATTTCCGGTCAGCGGTCTTTTCCTCGTCTGTAAAAATCCAGACATCGTTAAAAAGCATCATGCCAAAGTGTATGGCAAAGCTAAAATCGGTGCACCACCTATGTCAGTACCTCACTTAGATACCCGCTACATTGACGGAGAGCAGTCTTTATTATTCGGTCCTTATGCCGGTTTTTCACCTAAGTTCCTGAAAACAGGTTCTTATCTGGATCTATTTGGTTCAGTTAAACCGAATAACCTCCTTACAATGTTGTCAGCTGGGGCAAAAGAAATGAAACTGACGCAATACTTAATTGAACAAGTCATGCAGTCCAAAGAACAACGTATTGAAGAACTACGTGAATTTGTACCTGAAGCAAAATCAGAAGACTGGGATATAGTTGTAGCGGGACAGCGTGTACAGGTCATCAAGGATACAGATCAAGGTAAAGGGACACTTCAGTTTGGTACAGAAGTGATCACGTCACAGGATGGTACAGTGGCAGCATTACTTGGTGCTTCACCAGGTGCTTCAACTGCAGCGCATGTTATGTTACAAGTACTAGTTAAATGCTTTAATAATCAGATTCCGGATATTGAAGAACGTCTGAAAGATATCATTCCTTCATATGGACAGAAATTAGGGGACGATGAAGCATTGTTCGAAAAAGTGAACCAGGAAGTATCAGAAGCACTGAATTTAATACCTAAACAATAAAAGCAGCCGAATGGCTGCTTTTATTTTGTATCTATAGAAGGTATGAAAGTGAAAAGATAGGCAGGTAATTCATGTTGGAGACGCTTAGTAAGGAACAGTCCTTCTTCATTATGTTTCGTTTCTAGTGCAGCACCTTCTGGAATGAGGGTATTCGTTTCGAGATCGAGCCACTGACCATAGCGATTAGACCAGCGAAATAAATCATCGTCTAGCGAGTCAGAAAGAGTGAATGACTCTGCATCAAGGTTTAAGTGACAAGCTGCACACCACAGCGGATCAGCTCCATAATCTGCTGATACATTAATATGAGTAAGATGTGAACAATCACAGAGTTGAGACATGGTAAAATCCCTCCTTTAATTAATAGAAATGGTAAAGCGCGCCAGTTCATGAAGAGAAGTGGAGATAATTCCTTAGAACTCTCACTTATCTATTCTCCACCCCATATTCTATTATTACAAATTCTTCCAACACATCTCCAGCGAGGATCCATTCATAATCTGCTTCTTTAAATCCACAGCGTTCATAAACTTTAATGGCACGTTCATTATATGTAGCTACGACTAATCGAATATGTTGAAAACCCTGTTTTCTAATGAAATCAATCGCTGCTTGCACAAATTTTTGACCATGACTTTGATTCGTTAAATCAGGGTTCATACCGATTCCTAAAAAAACAAGTTACTTCATTATAATGTAGTTTAAGCATGCCGATTAATTCTGGCTTACTGAATACACTATAAAAGTGTTCTTCTTGCTCAAATGTATCAGCTGTTAAATTATATCGTTCATAGGGTGCTGTATAACGCCATTTTAAAATTTCCTGTTGATCTGCTTGTGTCATCTCTTGAATGAAATACATTAGTATTGCCTCGGATTCAATTCATCGATGACTTCTTTTGGATCATGTCCAAAACGGTTCGGTCCTTCAGTGCCATCAAATGTCATCACAACGAGCAGTACAACTTTACCAATAATACCCATAAATCCAATAGTCAGCTGCAAGTTTTCATAAATGAAGTAGCTTGGAAGTTCATCTATAAATTTGATGAATGGCATAATCAAATACCACCAGCCTGATATATTTAAATCTTGAAGTCTTCTGAAGAAAACAGAAAAGGTCGGAATACAGGTCACCGCAAAAAACACAAAATTAGCTGTCATGTAAATATGATTATCGTTAACTTTATAATATAGAAGGACAATAAGTGAAACAATGGTATAAAGACAGGTATGAATAAGGAACGGAACCCAGAATTCTTTACGTCTTGCACGGTCGTGCAGATTAAAGGCTTCAGTCCAAAATCTTTTATATGCTTCTAGGTTAGACATTCTTACAATCATCATAACGCCTACTTTCTTTCTCTATTCTCAAAATATAGCATACTTCATTTAGAAATAAAGTTATCGGTTGAACTTTTAATAAAACTTTAAGGTGAATTATCACATATACAAGCTAGTACGGGGTATAGTTCAACATCTTAATGAAAATGAGGGATATAGATGAAGAAGATATTGTTGACAGGTGCATCTGGCTATATCGGTGGTAACTTGCTGAAAAAGATTAAAGAAAATCATAAAATCGTTGCAGCATCCCGCAGTACAAAAAATAAAGAAAATGAAGAGAATGTTGAATGGAAGCAAGTGGACTTATTTGCCATCAAAGATGTTGAGGAAGCGATGGAGGGCGTGGACACTGCTATCTATCTTGTCCACTCAATGCAACCAGCTGCAAAGCTTACACAAGCATCATTTGTAGACATGGATGCTATTCTAGCAGATAACTTTGGACGTGCAGCTAAAAGTAAAGGGGTTAAGCACATTATTTTTATGAGTGGTATTATGCCGCATGAAGATGCACAGGATTTATCAGATCATCTGCGCAGCCGTCTGGAGTGTGAAAAGATATTAGGTTCATATGGGGTGCCAGTATCTACTTTACGTGCCGGGCTTATCATTGGTCCAAAAGGATCGTCATTCCCTGTACTTAAAAAGCTGACAGAACGTCTGCCTGCACTCGTGCTGCCTAAGTGGGCCTACAGTAAGACAGCACCCGTTGCTTTAAAGGATGTAATTGAAGGGCTTGCTAAACTCATTGAACGAAATCCGGAAGAAAATGAATCAATTGATATTTATCATGATGTAACAGATTACAAAGGCATGTTTAAAGAGACAGCAAAGGTGATGAATAAAAAATTGCCGATGGTAGATTTACCTATCATTCCGGTATCTATTACAAAACCGGTTGTCAGTCTGCTGACAGGTGAACCGAAAGAATTAGTTTATCCTTTACTTGATAGTCTGGTCCATGACATGGTTCCATCTAAAGAAAACTATGTTGAAGGTATTACTAATGCACCCACTCCACTTGAAGAGAGTATTAAGATTGCATTAGATGAAGATAAAGACAGTAAAAAGAAAGATAAGAAGAAAGAAACAATCGGAGAAGCACTGAAAAAAAGTGATGTGAAATCTGTGCAACGTATTACGATACCTCAATCATGGTCGATTGATCAGACAGCTAACTACTATATGAACTGGTTGTCACGCATTGGTATGTCATTTATCAATACAGCCATTGAGGGTGATACATTATCAATCAGCTTGCCGATTTTTAAAGACCCTATTCTGATTTTACAAAAAAATAAAGATTATACAGACGAAGATCGTGTTTTATTTATGATAAAAGGGGGTAAATTCTCTAAGAAGGTAAAAGATGGTGAAGAGGGAAGAGCTCGACTTGAATTCAGACGAATCCTCGATACGAATGAATGTATCATTGCCATTCATGAATATGAGCCGACCTTACCTTGGGCAATTTATAAACTTACTCAAGCACGTGTTCATTTAATCGTAATGACACTCTTCGGATATGAGACAAAGATTCTGGAAAAAACTCTGGATTCGACATATTTAATGGATAAAGGGCAGCAGTCAACTACTGTCTAATGTTATCTTTGTAATATAAATGGAAAATAATTGAATGAAAATAGAGGTTTTCAACCACGTCAATCCTTGTTGTTATAGGATTTGTTGTGGTTTTTTTGATTATTACATGGTGAGATGAGCGCTGTAATATTTTGATGTTAAACATATCACTTATGTAACAAATAAATAACAACGCCCTATTCCAGAAAAATAAGTGATAATATAAATTCATCGCAAAGAGCTGATAAACAAATCAGTCCTGATCATACATTAAATAAAAAATAATTCACTTAAGAATTTTCTGGAGGAAAATATATAATGAAAAAAACAGTATTAGCTTTAACAACTTTAGCAGGATTATCAACTTTAGGTGCTAACCATGCAGACGCAGCAGCTCACACAGTAGACGAAGTAAACCAAACACAAGAGCAAGCACCAGCATCTAATCAATCTTATAGCTACACTTATACAATCAACCAAGATGGTTCAAGAACTTACAACTATTCAAATGGTTACAACTATTCAACATCTAACTACTCAGCGCCGGCAGCAAGCTATTCAGCGCCAGTAACTACATCTAATTACTCAACTAACTACTCAGCGCCAGTAACTACATCTAATTACTCAACTAACTACTCAGCACCAGCAGCTACATCTAATTATTCAACTACAAACACAAACTTAGATCGTACGACCGTTGCACCAGTTGCTAAAAAAGCAGTTGCTACAACTTCAGCAGTAAACAACAATGTAGCAGCAGTTGCAAACAGTGTAGCAGCAGGTAAATCATATGTTTATGGTGGAAACTCAGCAACAGCTGTTGACTGTTCTTCATTCGCTCAACAAGTATTAGCATCTATGGGTAAATCAATCCCACGTACTACTTACGCTCAAATGGCAGCAGGTACTCCAGTATCAGCTCCACAACCTGGTGACTTAGTATTCTTCAACGGCGGTTCTCACGTTGGTGTTTATATTGGTAACGGCCAAATGATCGATGCATTAAACCCACAACAAGGTATCGCACAACGTGCAGTATCATACATCAGTGGTTCAGTAACAGGTTACTACCGCTTCTAATTTAAACAAGACAAAACCGGGCATCTTAAGATGTCCGGTTTTTTAGTGCTTTCACAAGTTCTTGTCCTACTTTTTTGGCAGAAGGCGGGTTCTGTCCCGTAATTAACTGTCCATCCACACGTACATGTTCTTTCATTGGGCGTTTAGATTTATATTTTGCGCCTGCTTCTTTTAAGCTATCTTCGGCTAAGAAAGGTACATGTTTTTTTGTACGGTTCAGTTTTTCTTCCATATTACTGAAACCTGTCACCTTTTTCCCTTTAATCAGGCGTTTTCCTGTTTGCGTATCAAGAAGGTTGACGAGTCCAACAACACCATGACAGACACCTGTTACATAGCCGTTTTGCTCATAAATTTTTTCGGCAATCTGCTGAAGCTCGATATTATCTTTGAAATCCCACATTGTTCCGTGACCACCTGTATAATAAATAGCAGCATAATCTTCAGGATTAATATCAGATGGCTTAAGGGTTTCAGCTAGAGCATGACGCTTAAAGTCAGCATCATGATACCACTTGAAATCGATATCATCTGCTGATGTTAAGCTGGCAGGGTCGATAGGTACAAGTCCGCCGGCAGGGCTGACATAATCGGTTTCATAACCCGCTTCTTTAACCACTTCAACAAATTGTGCAGCTTCTCCTAACCACAGGCCTGTTGCGCGGTTGATCGTTTCATATTTTTCTATATTAGTTAAAACAACTAGTATTTTTTTCAACGTTATCACTCCTTACTGGTCTTTACCCGAAAAAGTCGTATTTACACGCATGATATAGTAAAATAATTAAAAGTATGAGGTGAGGAAGATGTGGCATATTCAACGGTTTGAGGAATTAACGACAAAACAATGGTTTGATATTGTGAAATTGCGGATTGATACATTTATCGTTGAACAGCGGTGTGCTTATCCTGAAGTAGATGATGAGGATTTAAGTGCAATTCATATTTTTAAAGGCACCGATGAAATAGAAGCCTATGCGCGGATAATAGAGAGAGAGGATTTATTTATCGGTCGTGTGATTGTTAATCCTAAGTACAGAGGGAAAGGGCTTGCACGAGAACTTATGAAAACATGTATGGAATATATCAATGAACATTATCCGGCACGCGCAGTGAAGTTACAAGGACAGGCGCATCTCGCTGATTTTTACCGATCATTTGGATTTGAAGTGCGTTCTGTTATTTATTTTGAAGATATGATTCCTCATGTCGATATGGAGTTAACCCGTGTATAGCAGCTCTTTTGAACTTTTCGGAGAGACTGTACACATTTGTTCAACTGATAAAGGTGTCTATTCATTAAGTCATGATAAGGTTGAGGGGAGTGTGACCGGAGAACAGGCTGATCTGCAAAATACTCGCTATATTGCGGATATAAAAGCATATGCAGAAGGCAGTCTGTCTTCTTTTGACTGGTCATTTCATCTTGATGGCACACCGTTCCAGCAGGATGTATGGCAAGCACTGCTGACGATTCCATACGGAGAGACGGTGACGTATGGTGATATTGCACGTCAGATCGGTCGACCGAAAGCGGTGCGGGCTGTAGGGGGTGCGATTGGCAGGAATCCTGTACTTATTGCTGTGCCTTGTCATCGGGTTATAGGAAAGAATGGCAGACTGACCGGTTTTTCGAGTGGACTGCATCTCAAAAGAAGACTGCTCGATGTAGAGCATATCCCTTACTTTGATTAAAATCTTAAAATTAAAAGGAGAAACTGATGACATTACCTAATTGCCCTGAGTGTGGCTCAGAATATACTTATGAAGATGGTCTAAACTACGTATGTCCGATGTGTGGGCATGAATGGCCCATACATGCAGAAGAAGAGGAAACAATGGTTATTCGTGATGTGAATGGCAATGAACTGAAGGATGGGGATACAGTATCTGTCGTCAAAGACCTGAAAGTGAAAGGTGCTTCTTCAGTGATCAAACAAGGCACTAAAGTAAAGAATATCAGATTGGTCGATCCTGAAGATGGTCATGACATTGACTGTAAGATAGAAGGATTTGGTCAAATAGGTCTGAAATCATCTGTTGTTAAAAAAATATGAAACGAATCTATAGCCTGGATATACTGAGAGGCTTCAGTTTACTAGGTATCATATTGATGAATATAGTAGGTTTTACACACGATATTTTTCATCTTGATCCTTTTTTTACATTTCAGTATGGCTTGAATCGTGTACTTTATGCTTTCAATATTCTCTTTATCCAGCAGTCTTTCTATCCCATTTTTGCTTTTCTGTTCGGTTATGGTCTGATGATGATGAAGGATAGTGCGGATAAAAGAGGGGACGCCTTTCTTCCTATCATTTATCGGCGTCTGATCGCTCTTTTTGTTTTCGGCATATTGCATGGTATCTTTCTTTTCTCGGGTGATATCCTTCAAACATATGCAGTCGTCATGCTGATAGGCGCGCCCCTCCTATTTGTAGATAAGAAATTCAGTGTAATCGCGAGTATTATATTGTTTGGTTACTACGTTATGAATCATATTGTGCCATTTGTAGTGAATGGTCTGAAGCTACCGCGCTATGATTATGTCATCAATGATGCTGACAGAGCCGCGTATGTCGCGCAGGTCTTTAATAGCGGACACTATGCTGATATCATTGCGCTGAATGCCCAGCATTTTTTTCAGTATTTTTTCGTCACCGATGTTCAAGGACTGCTGTTCAGACTGTCCAGTCTGCTTCCATTGATGCTGATGGGCAGTTATGCGAGAAGAACGGGATGGTTTGAAAGAGTAATAGAAGATAAACGCAATATTAAATGGGCAATAGGATTGATGATATCAGGACTTGCACTAAAATCATTATCGCTTATTTTCTATGGTCGTTATAGCGCTGAAGCAGCAGGTGGCTACATCGGAGGCGTGATGGTGGCGGCGAGCTATATGATTAGTATCATCAAGTTGAGTGAGTCAAGCCGCTTCAGACAGATTACAGGGCCGATGAGTCTGCTCGGCCGGATGAGCTTTACTGTCTATATTTTGCAGAGTGTCATCATGTTCATCATCACTTATAGCTTTAAGCTATATGGTCAACTGAATCTTATTGAGACCTATAGTATAGCGCTTGTGATTTATATGAGTCTTATCGCCTTCTCATGGCGGTATTTCAGTCGCTTTAAGCAAGGACCGCTTGAATATCTGTGGAGAAAAATTACCTATTTAAAGTAGTAGGTGGAAACAGTGGAATATGTTACAATAGTAATGCTGAAAAAGTTAAGGAGGATCATCAATTGAGAGAACAAATTGAAGTTCTGATTCTGGATGGCCAGTTTGAGCGTGTCAGGCAGTTGATGACCGAACATGACTTTATGGAATTTGAAGAAGCGTTTATAGGCGCTGCACAAAATACAGAATCCGTTTTATTCTATACATTCATCGTTGAAGAGATGAAAAAGAACGAGACAGCAGAGCTGCATGACCTTGCATTTCTGCTGCTCGTTTACCCACTGAGTGAGCTGACGGATGCTTTTAAAGCAGCCTATTATCATGCAGAACGTTCAGTTCAACTGACTGAGTCTAAGGAAGTCAAAAGTCTGCTTCAGCTCCTGTTCTTATATACCGTACCAGAGCCAGTGCTTACTGACAGACAGGCCTATCAGGTGGCGAAACAGATTCTTGTTCTGGATCCGCATAATAAAATTGCGCGCGACTTGATGAAGAAAGCTGTCAGAGGTCTGGAAGCGGGTGTCGTTGATATCAATGATCTCAATCGTATGAGAAATGCATAAATCCCCGGATGATGATCATCCGAGGATTTTTTTAATCTTCAAACCACATCTCCACAGGCACGATAACAGGGAACATGCCCCGGTCTTCTGTTATTTTCGTAATAATAGCTGAGGCCTTTGAAAATAAAGGTACTGCATACATTTTTTCGTCACTGAGTAATTCCTGATAAACATCGTCATCTGGATTATCACTTTTTGCAATAATAGTGGATTGAATAACACCGTCAACCTGTGTGCCGAAATGGCCGAACATAAAGTTCAGTGTGAATTCAAATACTTCATTATCTTGAGGGTGCTGCTCAATATCAATGCGATACATTTTCGTTATTTCAGCAGAAGTCTGCTCAAAGTCCCGGACATGAAGTTCTTTTAGGTGCATATGTACAACTTGTTTTTGTAAGTCCAAAATAAATGCTCCTCTCGTGATTGATTACCAGTTCATTATAACCTAATCAGTTATAAAATGTTTGAACGAAGATAAGAAGGGGTATAAAAAGTACCGTGCTTTAAAGGTAGCACACGAACATTTGAGGAGGAGATGAAGTGTCAAAAAATTCAGAAGCAGTTAAAATAGGATCGGCCTATGTCGGTGTTGTCGTAGGGGCAGGTTTCTCTACAGGACAGGAAGTTTTAAAGTTTTTCACGAACTACGGTACATATAGCTATTTAGCTATTATCATTGCCGGACTGATGCTAACTTTCTTTGGACGGCAGATTTCCAAGATTGGGAATGCGCTTGAGTCAGAAAGTCACGTAAGTGCAATTCACTACCTATTTGGTGAAAAATTTGGAAAAGTCATCGACTACGTTTTAATATTTTTTCTTTATGCGTTGTCAGTCGTTATGATAGCAGGAGCAGGTAGTGCAGCGCATGAAAGTTTTGGAATACCAACATGGTTAGGTTCTGTATTGATGATGTTAGCAGTTAGTTTTACACTTTTGATGGACTTCAATAAAATCGTAGGTGCGCTTGGATTAGTGACACCATTTCTGATTATTGTAGTCACTATTATTGCAGTCTATTTCTTCTTTAATGGTACATTATCATTCGGAGAAGTGAATCAGCATATCAATAGAGAAAGACAACCGTCACATCTTTGGTGGTGGGATGGTATCCTGTACGGTGCGCTTGCGTTCTCAACAGCTTTCAGTATGATGCTTGCTATCGGTGGAGATGCGAGTCGTAAAGGTGTTGCGGGTCGTGGTGGATTAATAGGCGGACTGCTGCTGCTTGTCCTTATTCTGATGGTGAACTCAGGTCTTTTATCTGAACTGGATAAAGTCAATGAAGCGGCGATTCCGACAATCCTGCTTGGACGTATGATTCATCCAGCCATTAGTATTGCGCTCAGTATTATTATGTTGCTTGTTATCTACAATACGATTGTGGGTCTGATGTACTCATTCGTTACGCGTTTTACGAAACCTTATTCAAGAAACTATAAACTATTATTATTTGGCTCTATGATTTTAGGCTATGGCTTAAGTTTCGTCGGTTTCGTTCAGCTTGTAGATGTCATCTACCCATTGATGGGCTACGTTGGGCTAGCATTATGTTTAGGTATTACTTTAAAATATTTCCTGCGTAAACGTGCAGGCAAAAAACATATCGCTTAATTTTTAATCAATACAGAGGAATCTTTCCTCTGTATTTTGTTGTTTAAAAGGGTAAATGCTAAAATATAAGGACTAATAACTGGAGGTAGTGAAGATGCGTGTATTATTAACAGGAGTCAGCGGATATATCGGTAAAAATTTATATGAATCTCTTCGGCATGAACATGAACTTGTCGTACTGTCTCAGTACGAGCAGCCGTATGATGATATCATCTGGGCACAAGGGGATATCTTCAATTTGCAGGATGTCAGTACAGTAATGGCAGATATTGATATCGCCATTTATTTTCTTGATCCGACAAAACGTTCATCGAAAACGATGGAGGCAAATTTTAAAGATATGAATGCCCTTGCCGCTGACAACTATGGACGTGCAGCACAGGCAAATGATGTTAATGAAATCATTTATATATCAGGCGCTGTTGAGGATGATGAGACGCTGAATATATTAAGAAGTTATAAGACGCCTGTCAGAACAACTGAAGTAGCCATCAAACGTAAAGGTATGCTTGCACGATTTCAGAGTGCACGAACTGATGATGTAAGGATCATCCGTCGATTTGATATTCCGAAATCATGGACTCTCGAGAAGTTCACTGCGCACTACTTTGAATATTATAAGAATGTATTGCCCGGGCTATCAAATGTAACGATTGAAGATGAAGACTACATACTGCAAGGCATGAATCGTGATCTCATCAAGCTGCATAGACGGACTGCTCTATCTAATAATGACCGCCAAGTCTTTGATATCAGAGGTGGTAAACTGGCTGTCGTTCATCTTGAGCAGCAAGGCCAGCTTGAGTTCAGACGTATGCTCGGTACTGAAGAGATAATGGTCTGCATTCATCAATATGAGCCTTCGCAGTCGTGGCTTTTTTATCAGCTTCTGCAGGCCCCTTTCCATGCATTAACGATGCGGATTTTTGAGGTAGATATGCGTATTGAAAAGTTCAATGAAGAGCAAAAAAGATGAAGTGTGCATAGAAATTGAATGTTATTGATTACAATTTATTAAGAAAATTAATATTTACCTAATGAAATTTACGTAAAATTTACAAAAAAGCTATCACTTCTAATTATTTTGTTTTAAACTAAGTGATGAACTTGTTTATTTCAAGATACTCTAGGAGGCTTTACCATGTTTACTAAGAAAAAAGATAAATTTATCCTTCAGCTTGAAGATATGGCCGAAAACCTGAGACGTGCGTCTATTGTTTTCGGTGATATGTCATTCCATAATGCATTCGACCTGAAGAAATACGCAGATAATATTAAGTCATATGAAAAAAATGGCGATGACTTAATGCAGCAGATGATTTCAGACTTAAACCAGACGTTTATCACACCGATTGAACGTGAAGACATCCTTGCACTCGGCAATGCTATTGATGATGTGCTGGATGAGATGGAAGAAACATCAGCTATGTTTGAGATGTACTCCATTGAGTACTCAGACGATTTTATGGGTGAATTTGTTAAAAATATTCAGGCATGTGCGGAAGAAATTAAACTGGCAGTTGATCTGATCGGCAGTAAGAAGTTCTCTCACATTCGTGTACATTCCATGAATATTAGAGACCATGAAACAACATGTGATAATATTCTTCGTCAGTCCATTAAACATATTTTTTCAGTAGAAACGGATCCTGTTACTATTATGAAGATTAAAGATATCTATCAGTCACTTGAAAGCATTGCAAACAAGTGTCAAGCTGTTTCCAATAATCTTGAATCTATCATTATGAAAAATAGTTAGGGGTTTACATCTATAATGGATAATTTATTGATTATTACGTTCACGGTTGTTGCGTTCGCATTGATATTTGATTTTATTAATGGTTTCCATGATACTGCCAATGCAATTGCAACAGCTGTCTCAACAAAAGCACTTAAACCCCGGCATGCTATATTGATGGCAGCGGCACTCAACTTTCTGGGCGCTCTATGGTCAACAGGTGTCGCTAAAACACTCACAAAAGACATCGTCGACCCGTTCACATTGAAAAATGGCTCCGTTGTGATACTGGCAGCCCTGTTATCAGCTGTTATCTGGAATCTCGTAACATGGTATTACGGCATTCCAAGCTCATCATCACATGCATTAATCGGCTCGATTGCAGGAGCAGCGATAGCTTCAGCAGGTTTTGGTGTCCTGCACTACAGCGGTTTTATTAAAATCATTATGGCACTGATTATTTCTCCGTTACTTGCATTTGGAGTAGGTTATATCATTTATTCCATCTTTAAAGTTGTCTTTAAAAATAGTAATCTAACCCGGACCAATCGTAATTTTAGAGTCTTCCAGATTTTTACCGCAGCACTTCAAGCCTTTTCTCATGGTACGAACGATGCACAAAAAGCGATGGGGATTATTACGATGGCTCTTATCTCGGCTGATCTGCAGTCAGGTACAGATATTCAGCGCTGGGTACAGGTTGCCTGTGCGACTGCTATGGGACTCGGAACAGCGGTCGGTGGCTGGAAGATTATCAAGACAGTCGGCGGTAACATTATGAAGATCCGTCCGACAAATGGTGTAGCAGCTGACCTCAGTTCTGCGCTTATTATTTTCGGTGCTACACATATCCATCTGCCGGTCTCAACGACGCACGTTGTGTCATCATCTATCCTGGGTGTGGGTTCTTCCCATCGTCCAAAAGGTGTAAAATGGACAACTGCGCAGCGTATGGTAGTGACATGGGTGATTACACTGCCTATCTCAGCATTAATTGCAGCTGCTAGCTATTTTATTTTACAGTTATTTTTATAATATTTTAAAAAGGGTAAACTTATAATGAGTTTACCTTTTTTATATGGGAGGAATAAAAAATGAAGCATGTATTGTTCGTCCATAGTGCCAGTGAACAACACCGTGATAGCGGCAGTAATCCGTTGATACGCTATTTAAAAAGTCAGCTGCCGGATATTGAGTGGCATACACCTGATTTTCCGAGAGATAAGGGTCAGGTTTATTCGAACTGGGTACAGGTCCTGAAAGAAGAGCTGGAGCATATTCCTGTCGAAGATGAATTAATGATAATTGGTCACTCATTTGGTGGAACCGTTGTGATGAAATATTTAACTGAACAAAAAGAGAGGCATCATATTTCGAAAGTCATCCTGATTGGTTCACCATTTTTCGGATGTGATGAGAAATTCAGCGATGCCGAAAATATGTTGAGCGAGGATGCTGAAAGTCAGCTGGCAGATGCTATCCTCCTTTATCATATCCATTCAGAAGATGATGACCGAGTAGATATTAGTCACCAGACATGCTGGCGTGAACATTTCAAAAAACTGAATACTATTACGAAACAGGAGGGGCAGCATGAATTTCATCATGGTATTGAGGAATTGCTGCCAATCATTGAAGAGTAAGGAGAGATGACGATGCATATGATAGGGGTCGATATAGGAACAACAAGTACTAAAGCAGTGATTTATGCTGTAGATGGATCTGTTCAAGCGACACATTATGTTGAATACCCTCTTCTCACAGAAGGCGATCGAGCTGAACAGAATCCTGATGAGATATTTGAAGCGGTTGTCAGCTGTATAAGAAATGTAACTGACAGAGTATCCCATGATGTTGCATTCATCAGTTTTTCAAGTGCTATGCACAGTCTGATATTGATGGATGAACACCACGCGCGACTGACGAATAGTATCACCTGGGCAGATAATCGTAGCCAGGCCTATGCTAAACAGCTTAATAGCAGTGAAGAAGGGCACGATATATATCAACGGACAGGTACACCGATACATCCTATGAGCCCGTTAACTAAAATCATGTGGTTTAGAAATGAAGAATCTGATTTATTCAACCGCACAGCTAAGTTCATCGGTATTAAAGAATATATTTTCTATCAGTTCTTTGAGCGTTATATTGTAGACTATTCTATTGCCTCAGCGACAGGTCTTTTCAATATTCATGAAATGCAATTCGATGAAATGATATTGAATAAACTAGGAATGGAAAGGCAGCAGTTATCTGAGGTGACAGATACGACAACAGTGCTCAAAGGTATAAAACCTGAAATAGCAGATAAGCTGGGAATAAGTACGGATACGCCAGTCGTTATAGGCGCCTCAGATGGAGTGCTCAGTAATTTGGGTGTAGATGCTTATAAACCGGGAGAAGTCGCTGTCACTATCGGTACAAGTGGCGCTATAAGAACAGTAGTGGATCAACCGCGTCTTGACCGAGAGGGCAGACTTTTCTGCTATGCACTGACACGCGATAAGTGGGTGATTGGTGGACCTGTGAATAATGGTGGTGTTGTACTGCGCTGGATTCGTGATGAGTTTGCTGCCAGTGAAATAGAAACAGCTAAACGTTTAGGACTAGATAGTTATGATGTCCTGATGCGCATTGCAGAACTTGTTCCACCTGCAAGTGATGGTCTGATCTTCCACCCGTATCTAACAGGCGAACGTGCGCCATTGTGGAATGCTGATGTCAGGGGTTCTTATATCGGACTGACACTATCCCATAAAAAAGAACATATGATTCGGGCAGCGCTGGAGGGCGTTCTCTATAATTTATATTCTGTCTTTATTGCTCTGAATGTGTTGATGGATGAACCTGTTACAGAACTTAAAGCAACAGGTGGATTCTCGCGCAGTGCGTTATGGCGTCAAATGATGGCAGATATATTTGATGAGAACCTGATCGTGCCGGAGAGTTACGAAAGCTCCTGTCTTGGTGCCGTGGTCCTAGGGCAATATGCTTTAGATCTTCAACCTGATTTTACTCACGTGACTGAATGGATAGGAACTGCGCATGAGCATTCACCTCAATCTAAGAATGTAGCTATTTACCGGGAAATTTTACCGCTTTATTTTGATATTGCACAGTCATTAACTGAACAGTATACAAGAATTGCAAATTTTCAGCGCAGAGTGAATTGATTGAGAAAAAATGTTAAATCGTGTAGTATCAATAGCACAATATCATTAATTTAAAAGAGGTTATGCCAATGAATTATCAGTCTTCAGTCTCACGGTCAAGCAACATCCGTCAGGCATGGTTATATTTTATGTATTACTGGATTGTTTTTGCAGTTGGGACATTTGCGGGACAGTTTATCCCGGCAACTTTAAGAATGCCTATTTCTATACTGATTATAGCGATTGTTTTGATATCTCTGTTCGTTAAGGCTTCACGTAAGTTCAGTGCTTTAATTGCCAATATACTGGCGTTTTTAATTGGAGTCGTCAGTTATGCATCATTTATGTATTATTTGAATGATCTAGGTACAGTGGCGTTCTATCAGAATGTCGGACTTGCGATAGCTGCATTCTTTGCTTTTGGTTTCCTAGGCTATTTTGTGATAGGAGATGCTTCAAGTTTAGGACGTTTACTGTTTCCTGCTTTAGTCGCTCTTATTTTTGCCAGTATTCTCGGGATATTTATTCAGATTCCAATGTTCCATTTAGTGATTACGATTGCTGGACTTGCTATATTCCTGCTGTATACCATCTTCGACTTTAACAGAATGAAACGGGGTAACTTTTCACCCCGTGAGATGGGCTTTAATTTATTTATCAATCTTCTGAATATCATCATGGATGTGCTCAGACTGGCAAGTATTTTGAGAGATTAAGAGTGATGTCATGTCACTCTTTTTTTATTTGAAATAGTGTATAATATAGTTATCTTAATTCGAAAGAGAGATGTCATTATGGGTCGTAAATGGAATAATATTAAAGATAAAAAGGCAGCAAAAGATAAAAACACGAGCCGGATCTATGCGAAATTCGGTCGTGAGATATATGTAGCTGCGAAGTCTGGAGAACCGGACCCAGAATCCAACCAGAATCTGAAGTTCACCCTTGAACGTGCGAAGACATACTCAGTACCGAAACACATCATTGACCGGGCGATTGAGAAAGCAAAGGGTGGCGGCGAGGAGAACTACGACGAGCTGCGCTACGAAGGCTTCGGGCCGGCGGGTTCAATGCTGATTGTGGATGCACTGACGAATAATGTGAATCGTACAGCAAGTGATGTGCGCGCCGCTTTTGGTAAAAATGGTGGAAATATGGGTGTATCAGGCTCTGTTGCCTATATGTTCGATAGTACAGCAGTCTTCGGTTTTGAGGGTAAATCTGCTGATGAAACATTAGAGTTACTGATGGAAGAAGATATTGATGTACGTGACGTTATGGAAGAAGAAGGTCAGACTATCGTTTATGCAGAACCTGATCAGTTTGCAGCGGTGCAACATGCACTTAACAATGCAGGCATCGAAGAATTTACTATTGCAGAACTGACGATGCTGGCACAAAATGAACTTGAATTATTTGAGGATGATTTAGCGACTTTTGAAAAATTAGTCGATGCCATTGAAGACTTAGAAGACGTGCAGAACGTCTATCACAATGTGGAACTATAAGCCGAGAATATCTCGGCTTTTTTATTAGGAGGCTATATGGATAAAAACGAATTAAAGCAGCAGCTGATTGATAAGCTGGAAATGATTCCACATCCAGAAGGAGGATATTATCATGAAACTTATCTTGCTGATATGACAACGGTAAGCGGAAAAGCACTGTTTTCAAGTATTTATTTTCTGCTTGAGACAGGAAATATTTCTCACTTTCATCAGATTAAATCAGATGAACTGTGGTACTTTCACAGCGGTGACGCACTGACTATTCATATGATTGATGCAGATGGACACTATACGGCAGTAAAACTCGGGCTGGATGTAGCAAATGGAGAGGTGCCGCAGTACTTGGTGCCGAAAGAGACGATATTTGCTTCATCAGTAGAAGGCGAGAGTGAGTGGAGTCTGGTCGGTTGTATGGTATCACCTGCATTTTCATTTGATGAATTTAAGTTATTCAGTCAGGATGAATTGATCAACCAGTATCCAGAACATGAGACTATTATCAGAAAATATGCCTTATCTAAAACTGACGTTCCTAGCTAGGGACGTTTTTTTCGCAATTTAGTAAGTGTTTCTTTACAATTAAATTGAAGGAGATGAGAAATGAACATGCAGAAAGTAGTACCTTTTATGATGTTTAATGGTAGAGCAGAAGAAGCGGTTGATTTTTATACAACTATTTTCAACAATAGTGAGATTGCGACAATGAATCGTTATGGGACAGAAGGACCAGGCGCAGAAGGAACGATTAATCACAGTATCTTTACACTGAATGGCCAGCAGTTTATGGCCATTGACAATGCAAACGGGACAGATGTACCTTTCACACCTGCATTATCATTTGTTGTTAACTGTGATAGTGAAGAAGAAATCAGACATCTCTATAATCGTTTATCAACCAATGGAGAAGTCCTGATGAAACTAGCACCGATGCCTCCTGTTGCACGACAATTTGCCTGGGTTGTTGACCGTTTTGGATTAAGCTGGCAACTGAATTTAGCAGCATGATCAGACCATTTCAAAGCGGGGATATAGCAGCCATTCAAAAGATGAATCGTGCAGAAGGATGGGATAATCTAGTCGCAAGACATGAGCAGACTTTAAAGAGCTGGCGGAATAGCGTGTCTTATGTCTTTGAGGAAGCCGGAGAAGTCATCGGCTGTGTCCGGGCTTTAACGGATGGGTACGTCACTCTTTATGTGTGCGAACTGATTATTAGACAGGACAAACGGAACCATGGATATGCAAGAGCGCTATTAGACTACCTGCACAAGCAATATCCTACCACTCGCATGGAACTTCTCGCGACGAGTCAGTCAAAAGATTATTATGTACCTAGATTCAGGCCTTTTCATGGTTTTAGACGAACTTATCATGAAGATTTGAGGAGTGAGTAGATGGATTTACGTCTGACAGAAAAAGTAGCAGTGATAACGGGTTCAAGTAAAGGAATTGGTAAAGAAACAGCAACCGTTCTGACTGAGGAAGGCGCAAAAGTCGTTCTTGTGGCGCGCCATGAGGATGGTCTTAAACAAGCAGTTGCTGATATTAAAGAAAAGACTGGCAAGACGCTGGATTACGTCGTTGCCGATGTCACATCAGATAGTGATGCGAAAAAGGTCATCGATTATGTGAAGGACCAATATGGCCAGCTTGATATTCTGATTAATAATGCAGGTTCAGCGTTTGCTGAGAATTTTGATCAAGTGGGTCTTGACGACTGGCAGAACGACCTGAACCTTAAACTATTCGGCTGGTTACGAATGATTCATGCAGCACTTCCGGAATTGAAAAAACAAGGGGGCGCTATTTTAAACCTGGCAGCGGTGGCTGGTAAAACTCCACCTGCGCAGTCATCGCCAACATCAGTGTCACGTGCAGCTGGATTAGCACTCACCAAAACACTCAGTAAAGATTTAGCTCAGTATAATATTCGAGTGAATGCAGTCTGTATCGGACTGATTCGCAGTGGACAGATTGAAAAGCGCTGGCAGCAGGATGCACCTGACAAGACATGGGAGGAATATGCCAGTGATCCGAAGTTCAATATTCCCCTTGGTCGCATCGGTGACACAAGAGAAGCGGCTGATGTCATTGCATTCCTCGTATCGGATGCCGCAAGTTATGTATCAGGTACAGCAGTCAATATCGATGGAGGCAGTGGGGCCGCATTATAATATGTTTTAAGGCTTATTCTCAGAAATGAGGATAAGTCTTTTTTTATGGACTGAAAACTATGGAGATGAGTGGCGTGATTTGCGCCACTCGCGGGAGGAAAGTGAGATGAGTGGCGTGATTTGCGCCACTCGCGGGAGGAAAGTGAGATGAGTAGCGTGATTCATACCGTATATAAAAAAATTCCAGGATATTCAAATCATCTATTGCATATTAACTGTACTAACTGTATTATTTTAATTAATACAGTTAGTAAAATTTATATAAGGAGGTCATCCATTGATTTCAATCGATAACCGAAGCCGGATTCCTCTCTATGAACAGCTCATGGAAAATATTAAGATGCATATTATAAAGGGAGTCATGAAACCAGATGAGCAACTGCCTTCAGTTAGACAGCTCGCTCAGGAACTGACTATCAATCCGAATACTATTCAAAAAGCTTACAGAGAGCTTGAGCGTGAAGGGTTTACTTATTCAATACCAGGCAGAGGGAGCTTTGTTCAGCCTATTGAAAATGATAACAATAAGGAGCGTGTGGATGAATTGACGACAGAACTTGAAAAAATCATTGAAGAACTTTTATTCCTCGGTCTGACGAAAGAAGAGATTCAGCAAAAAATAGAAACAATAACAGGGGGGAAGTAGTATGGAGGTTAAGGCACTAGACGTCACTAAACAGTTTGATTGTTATAAGGCAGTCGACCAGGCATCACTGACTGTTGAAAAAGGTACTATTCATGGTCTGTTAGGTTCCAATGGCGCCGGTAAAACTACATTTCTAAAGCTGCTGGCAGGTATTTATCGTCCAGATAGTGGTGAAATTCTTTACGATGGCGAAGTTATATATGAAAATCCTGCGGCCAAAGAGCATATGATTTTTATGCCAGATATCCCTTATTTCTTTAATTACTCTAACTTGATTGAAATGGCAGGTTTCTATAAAGAGACTTATCCAAAATTCAGTACTGCACGTTTTAAACAGCTGGTTAAATTATTGCAACTGAATCCAAAACAACGCTTTAACCGCATGTCAAAAGGGATGAAAAGACAAGCTGCATTCATACTTTCATTGTCTTGCTACCCGGATGTCCTTTTACTTGATGAACCCTTTGATGGGCTCGATCCAGTAGTAAGGCATACTATTAAAAACCTGCTTATTCAGGACGTTTCAAATCATCAGATGTCCATATTGGTTTCCAGTCACAATTTACGTGAGATGGAGGATTTCTGTGATAGTATCTCGATTATGCATGAAGGGGCGATGCTGATTAATCGAGAACTGGATTCACTGAAAAGAGAACACAGTAAAGTTCAAGTCGCTTTTGAAACATTGCCGACAGAATTGTTCTATCAAGAACTTAAGGCGCTGGATCGCAAAATCAAAGGACGCGTAGTAACGTGTATTACACAGGGCAGTGATATGGAAATTGAAAAGGTCATCACTCGTTACAATCCACTTATGTATGATATTCTGCCGCTGACTTTAGAAGAGATATTTACTTATGAGATGGGAGGCCATGGTTATGCTATCGAAAATATTATCGTTGAATAATGGATTGTTCAGACATTTCTTCAACAACAATCTGATTTTTATGATTATCAATATTGTTTGTACGTTCTTTCTGATTCCATTCGGCTACATTATATTTGAATACAATGATGCGAATGTGATCAATGACACGCATCTACTGGGATATGATTCAGCTGTGCTGGCAGTCTTCTTCACTGGAACACTGTTCTACAGTGTACTTAGTGCGCTAGGGATGACGTACCTCTGGAAAAGTGAGGAAGCATCTGATTTTATGCATAGTATTCCCTTTACAAGAAGCCAGATTCTTAGTCATATGCTTGCGGCATTTCTCACAGCTGTTACGGTTAATCTTATCATCAATGGCCTGATCATCAGTCTTTTCTCGATGTACTATGATGATATCACCATTCAGAAGATAGCGGACTGGATATTACTGACTTATATTATTTCACTCTTTACATTTATCTTCACACTATTTGTAGGTCAGATTATCAACCATTACTTCGGTCATTTAGTGCTGACAGGTCTTCTGTTGATGCTGCCTATCGTGTTCCACAGTCTCGCATCAGGACTCTACAGCAACCTGTTCAGAGGTTCTACACAGTTTTATTATGGGACCGATACGGAGAAAATCGACTCATTAGCCGAAAAGATGACCTTTCCAATATCGATGGTATCGAATATCACGGACTCCATTAACTGGTTTTACTTCGGTATAGTTATGATCATTGCCTGCTTGCTGCTCGCACTGACTTATTACTTATATCAGCATCGTCGCAATGAACGAATTGTACATTCTTTCCAGAATCCATGGATGGAATGGGCGTTTATTACCTTGATTGTATTGCTCGGGATAATGGTATCAGGTGCCATCTTCACATCAGAGCTGTCTAATTTATTTGTTATAGCTATCATTTACTTTCTGGCCTTTATTATCATCTACCTGCTCGCACAATCTGTAAACCAGAGAAGTCCACGTATCAGATTGAATTTTAAATCGATGGCCCTGACATTCGTGACCGTGGCTGTGATTCTGATTGCGACATATATTTACAGTCAAGAACAGGAAAAATGGATTCCGCAAGCTAATGATGTTGAATCAGTCAGATTACAGGCAGATGATGGCCAGCAATCTCAGCTGCTGAGTAACATCAAAGATCCTGACTATATCAGAGAAGTTATTCAGCTGCATCAGGAGATTTTAAATGAGGGCAAGGGTCAGGCTGGCGGTGTATATATCAGTTATAAATTAAAAGATGGTTCTTATCAGCAGCGTTATTACAGTGATGTGTCGCAGAGTACACTCAATAAGGCAACTGACCTCACCGTGTCCAATAAGTATGGCCGAGTGATTGCGGAAGGGTATGATTGGGACAGTATCGCTGATAAGGATATCTCCATTATGGCTGGAGAAAATACGACAATGATTCAATCGGAAAACAACGCGGACTTCATCAATGCATTTAAAAAAGATACACAAACAGCAGTTGTTGAAGATTCCGTATTAAAACTCTCAAGTTCTGACATTTATATCGAACTCATGGATGATGCAGTTTCGCCTCCAGTCGGCTTCAATCTCTCACCATATCAGAAGAACTTAGTCGATTTTATGAAAAAAGAAAAACTAATGACGCAGATGAGTGATATTTATAACGCAGATACAGTGTATCAAATCAGTAAACTTCCGGCTTACGATGAGACTCAGTTTGGTGTCGATGAAAATAGCTTGAAAAATATCAAAGTTAAAACAGTTGATAAGTCAGCCTTCGATAAGGCATTAAATGAAGGTCACGCTGATATCAATGGTCAATACATCTATGCTATCGGTGCCGATGATATGTTTGTTATAATTAAGATGAATAAGGAAGTGAAATAAGAAGGTGCCTGCATCTTCTTATTTCTTTATAACCCGGGAAATGGAGAATGCTATGGCTCAGAAAAAAGTGGAAAAGAAAATGGTTAAAAAGAAGGTGTCTAATAAAAATCAGTCTAAAAAGAGGGTACCCAACAAAAAACAGTCAAAGAAAAAGCAACGTCATACTGGGAAATTAATTGTAGGGAGTCTACTTCTCATTGTCGCTGCAGTGACGATATGGAATGTTATAAAGCCGATGCCGACAGGACTTTCTAAACGTTCTGAAATGAGCCGTACAAATCATGCTGAATTATTGCTTGATAATACTTATGCTGATCATTATGACCACGAAATTTTCAACACAGTATTTAAGACGATTGATGAAGCGGATGATTTTATCATTCTCGATATGTTCCTCTTCAATGACGCCTATGACGGTGCCGGCCAGTTCCCGGATCTGGCGGGTGAACTGACTCGGCATCTGGTAAATAAAAAGAAGGATAATCCGAACGTACGTATTTATGTACTGACAGATCCTATCAATTCTGTCTACGGGAGCTATACTCCTGAACAATATAAGCAGTTAAGAGCAAATGATATATTTTTGTATGAAACTGATCTGACCAAACTTCGTGACTCTAACCCAATTTATTCAGGGTTATGGCGTTCTACTTTCCGCTTTCTCGGCAACAGTGAAAACGGACATATCACCAATATCTTTTCGCGAAAAGCACCTGATGTCACGATTAGAGGAATGGCTGAATTACTTAACTTTAAAGCGAATCATCGCAAAACGGTTGTAACGGAAAAGTCAGCGATTATCGCGAGCAGTAATCCGCATAATCCAAGTAGTCATCATCAGAATGTGGCTGTTAAATTATCAGGTCGTATTCAGGAAGATATAATCAACAGTGAGATTGCAGCTATCAATATGAGTGGTGGTGGCCTTGATAAACGAGACTTCCATATTAAAAACCATGCGTTTGACAATACGATGGCTTACGGCACGACACTTGTGACGGAAGGTAAGATTAAAGAAGCATTACTTGAAGCTATCGATAAGACTAATGATAACGATACGATGAAAATAGGAATGTTTTATTTGTCAGATCGGGATGTCATCGATGCGCTTCTTCGTGCATCAGACCGAGGCGTAGATATTAAGTTGATATTGGATGTCAATAAAGAAGCGTTCGGTAAGGAGAAACCAGGTATACCGAATAAACCGGTGGCGCATGAACTGGTATCAAAAAGCAATGATCGGATACAAGTAAAGTGGGCAGTTTCCCATGGTGAACAATTTCATAATAAATATGTATTGATTGAAGACGATCAGCAGGGAGAATCTACTCTTTTTGTAGGCAGTGCTAATCTGACCAGACGTAATATTGATGATAACAATATGGAGACAGATGTTATCTTAACTGGCAAGTCTCATCTTCCGGTCTTCAGCAGACTGAATCAGGATTTTGATGATAAATGGGAGAATAGAAAAGGGCACGTGACGGATAGCTATGATGTGCAAAAAGAAGTCTCATTCTGGAAAACAGTGGTCTATAGATTGCAGGAATTCACAGGACTCTCAAGCTTCTAAAAAAAGAAACCTTTCACTCTGAAAGGTTTCTTTTTTATGATTGATATTGAATAAACTGGTAATGCGTTCCTTCAATTCCAAGCTGCTGATAAAACTGAGCAAGATAACGTGCGTTGGCTGTTGCCCATAAGACATCAGTCGCATACTGTGTTTGACCTGGGGCATCAGGATTCCAGCGCATCTGATAAAGCGTGTTCTGAGATGCTTTTAAATAGCCTGATGAAATAAATTCAGCTCCGCCGATAATCGCTTTATCAGGTGTATCCCATCCTACATTAGCTGCATACTGAGCACCATATTTCGCAGCATTTTTATCAAATGCACCAATACCGAACATATTATAATACTTTTTATTACCAGCGCCCTTAACTTTTTGTCCTGTCGCCAGCTTGCTCGTACCTTCACCTGTTTCAAGGAAAGCATGTGAGATTAAATAGATTTCATTGATACGATAGCGTTCACTAGCTGTCTTAAAAGCCTGTCCGCGTCCTTCTAATATGCCTTTGCCTTTTAACAGGTGATTGAGTTGTTCGACCGTCAAGCCTTGTGGTTCTGTCAGCGTTAAAAACTGATAACGATTGACAGGATCATGAGCAAGTCTGCCTGGATCCATCGCTTCAATAACAGCTTGTTTTGAAGCATCAGACCATTTAATCCCGTTAGAATATTGAGGTTTCGGTGATAGCTTCATTTGAGTGGTCACTGCATCATTGAAGCGAGTATTGACGATACGAGCACCAGGTACTGATGTTGATTTGACGACAGGCTCTGGAGTCGGATTAACGGATTTATCTGCTGACTGTTCTGATTGTTGTACAGGAGAAGATGAAACTGATTTAATCCACCCAGTTAAGCCGTTTGACCGGGTAATTTTATGATAAGTGTCCTGGCCGACTTGAAGCGTCTGTTCAATAGACAATGTCTCATTTTTTTGAGCGCGGTCAATCACTTGGCGCTCAGTTCCATCAGGTATATTATAAACCTTTGTACTGGCAGATAACTGAATAGTCTCAGCAGGTTTAGAAACTATTTTCACAGGTTCAATTATGAGTTCGTCTTCCTGGACGTAGCCGATTGCATGGTTAATATCTTCTGATGTCTGCACGCGGTAGTATGGTTTGTTGGCTATTATGACTTTATCGTTAATATATAGCGTGTAGTGGGCATAATCGCCTGCCACTTTTTTAGTCATGGCATTCTTGCTGGTAACAATAATAGTATCCATGTTTTTAATATGACCGACACGTAAAGGTTTTTCACTTGCTTCTGCAGCCGTTGTCAGCATGAGAGAAGACATTAATGTGAACGGCAGAATATATTTAAAATACTGCATAAAAGACCTCCGAATGTTTGTTGGGTTCATTATACATGAAACTAGTTTTTGATAAGTCATCTTTACAACAATTTAACGATTTGTCTTGATAATGTTACGATAGACAATATCAGCAATTACATCTGGTGGCTCCTGACAATCATTCTGCAACCAGAAGAAAATAATACCGAACTGACCGCCGAGTGTGTAGTTGACGAAGTACTCAGCGTTTTGCATTTTTACATTTTCTACTACTTTCATGTAATTATTACGAAGCAGTTGAATAAGTTTCTGGTTAAAGTTCTGGGCAGGATGGACAATCATCAATGTTTTAAAGAATATTTTGTGTTCATACAAATACTGAAATAGATTCTGCAGGTAAATAGATGACAGTTCTCGTCTATCAGACTGTCGGTTAATTCCAGCTGCTATTTCAGAGACAAGCTGATCAAGTTCAGACAAGTGATGATCAATGAGGCGATCGAGCAGGTCATATTTATCTTGAAAATAAGAGTAAAAGGTTGAACGATTAATTTGAGCTTCTTCACAGATCATCTTAATCGTAATTTTACGAAAACGATGGACTTCAAGTAGTGCAATAAATTTTTCTTCAATCAAGGTTTGTTTTTCTCTCATAACAGCTCGCTTTAATAATGTGACATAATCATATATTTTACCATGAATCATAAGATCGCGAAAATTTAAAAAATAGGTTGACATGTTATAAGTTGATAGGTAATATTGTCATTAACTTAATAAAACTTATCAAGAGAGATTGAGGGATATGGCCCGGTGAAATCTCAGCAGCGGACTCATTTAATGAGCACTGTGCTAAATCCATCAAGCTTAGCTTGGCAGATAAAAGGACGTAATGAGACTTTTTAGCTTCTAGCTAAGAAGTCTTTTATTATTTTAGGAGGAAATTATGGCCATTATTGAAATTGAAGATGTTACCAAAAGATTTGAAACGAAAAAAGGGGCTGTAGAAGCACTTTCAAATGTGTCACTTTCGATTGAAAAAGGACAGATATACGGCATTGTCGGTTATTCTGGCGCCGGCAAATCTACATTAATCCGTCTGATCAATAAGCTTGAAAAACCGACAGCGGGTCGAGTGATGGTAGACGGAGAGGATATTACGAAGCTGAAAGCGCAACTGCTAAGAAAAAGACGTCAGAATATCGGCATGATTTTTCAGCAGTTTAACCTTTTTAAGGCAAAGACCGTAGCCGACAATATTAAATATCCACTTAAGTTATCGAAGAAATATTCAAAAGAGCAGCTGGATGCACGGGTCGATGAGTTGCTTCAATTCGTAGGATTGCTTGATAAGAAACATGATTATCCCGCGCAATTATCAGGTGGTCAGAAACAACGTATCGGCATCGCACGTGCTCTAGCAACTGAACCTGAGATTTTACTGTGTGATGAAGCGACATCTGCACTTGATCCGGAGACGACAGATGAGATTTTAAGACTTCTGAAGCGAATCAACCGAGAACTGAATATTACGATTGTACTGATTACGCATGAGATGGAAGTCGTTAAGACAATCTGTGATGAAGTAGCTGTGATGGAGAAGGGACGAATAGTAGAACAGAATAAAGTATTTGAACTCTTTACTAATCCAAAACATCCGACGACAAAGCGTTTTGTTCATTCAGTTTTAAATGATGATATCCCGATTGAAGTCGATACGACAAAACGCAGAGTTTATCGTTTTATTTTCAATCATCAACAAATTCTGGAACCTGTGCTCAGTCAGATTGGACGTAAATACGACGTTGATTTCAATATTCTTTACGGCAGTATAACCGAGTTAACCGACCGACTATTCGGTAATTTACTTATTGAAGCAGTCGGACCAGATTATCAAGTTCAGCTTGCTCTGATTGAATTGAATCAACACGGTATTGAAATAAAGGAGGTCGAAGGTTTTGAAAGCTAATTTATCTGAGTTTTATCCAGTTATTCTGCACGAACTAATGAATACACTAATTATGGTAGGCATTACACTCGTACTCGCGGCTATCATCGGTATTCCACTCGGTATTTTGCTCTATGCCACAGGTCGTGGCAATGTTCTTGAAAATAGAGCGGTTAATCTCATATTGAACTTTCTGATCAATACGATCAGACCAATCCCTTTTATCATCTTTTTAGTTGCACTGATTCCGATTACGCGCTTTCTGATTGGGACGACAATCGGTATATGGGCAGCTATTTTTCCGATGACATTAGCAGCATCACTCACAATCGCGAGGGTTGTCGAGAACAATATTATTTCAGTGGATAAAGGGGTTATCGAAGCTGCTGAAGCAATGGGATCTTCCAAATTTGAAATCTTATTTAAAGTGCTTATCCCGGAAGCAGCAGGTGCATTGATTTTAGGACTGACATTTACAACTGTCTCGCTGATTGAATTCTCTGCTGTTGCCGGGTTAGTCGGTGCAGGTGGCATTGGTTATCTTGCATTCACGTATGGATATCAGAGATTCGATGTCGCAGTGATGGTCATTACCGTTCTGATCCTCATTATTTTAGTACAGATTGTTCAGTTTATTGGCAATAAGGTTGCAAATATATATACAGGAAGATTATAAGGAGAGATGAAAATGAAAAGATTATTATTTTTAGTATTAAGTGTGGTTGTATTTTTAGCAGCATGTGGGGGGAATAAAGATGACAAGACTGTTAAAATCGGTGTGACAGGTGAAGATAAAACAGTCTGGAATATCATTAAAGAAAAAGCACAGAAAGATGGTATTAAAGTAGAACTTGTGGAATTCCAGGATTATACGATTCCGAATAATGCATTGAATGAAGGAGAAATCGATCTCAATGCATTCCAGCACTTCGCGTTCCTTGAAGAATTTAAGAAAGCACATAATCTGGATATTACACCAATCGGAACAACAGTATTCGCACCAATGGGTATTTACTCAGAAAAAATCAAAGATATTAAGGAACTTAAAAAAGGGGATACAGTTGCTATTCCTAATGATCCGACAAATCAGGCACGTGCCCTTCGTTTACTGGAAACAGCAGGCATTATTAAGTTAAAAGACAATTTTGGCTTACTCGGTGACCCTTCTAAAATACAAGAAAATAAACTCGGTATTAAAATTAAAGCAATCGATGCACAACAGACACCACGTGTACTGCCTGATGTAGCCGCTTCAATCATCAATAATGGTGTCGCAGGGAAAGCAGGATTCGACACTAAGAACGATCCGATTTATCTTGAAAATCCAGATGCAGAAAATGCAAAACCTTATATTAATGTTATTGCAGCGAAAACAGAAAACAAAGATAAAAAAGAATACAAGAAGATTGTAGAGTACTACCATACACCTGAAGTTGCAAAAGCAATCGAGAAAAATTCTAATGGTGGCGAAATCGTCCATGAATTAACTGAAGATGAAATCAAGCAAGTCGAAAAAGATGCTCAATAATATGAAAATTGGCAGCACCTCACATATCGTGAGGTGTTTTTTGTAGTGAAAAGAATGAGCGCGCCAATTCTCACTGAGAATAACCCAATAACTTCATTTATTGCTTCTATAATAAACAGTTGCTTTACTTTGTCCACTTGATTCAAACTCTTCGTTTAATAACCTCGACAGACTGCGTTTACTGATTTGTTCGCACCATTCAAATGCTTCATTAATCGAAAATGCAGTACCTTTTGATATATAACTCCAGTGAGTTATTAAAAACAACTTTTCTCGTCGTATATAGCTGCTCACATACTGGGCAATACGTTTTCTTTTTCCCATACAGTTGTTCACTGATATAAGTGCCGCAGTTGCATCTGAGTCCTTTCATATTCATATTGAAGGGTGAACGTTGTATAGGATTTATATTGAGTGGCGGACTAGCTACTCCCTGTAAATAGTGACAGAGTGCTGCATTTTCAAAAGCCATAAAACGCTCATCAGCGTATTGTTGCAGGTGACTGCTAAGCATGCTTCTGAACAACCATTTTGGATTACGGTTATCACCGGAAAAATGAAAACCTTCATTAATAAAGACGACATAACTTTCAACTTGATAATGAGGATTAAATCGCCTGACATATTCCTCGAGAATGTAATGCGCCCGGTCTAACTGATCATCAGGATTCTTGAAATACTTACCATATTGATTAGTAAGACCGTGGTTCTGTACAGTAAATTGGCCTTTGTAATTTTTAATATCATAATGCGTCACTGTCTGATCATGTACAACGATAATATCGAACTGCGCAAGACCTTTAGAAATACTTCGCACATGCAGATCTCTGACTATAGACACAGCAGGTAATAGTTCTGCAAATGATTGTTCGCCCGAATATCCATAGTAAACACTGTAGAAATCATCTTTCTGCTCTATGCTGAGTGGCTGTCTTTTCTTTAAAATCTGATAGTCATTCATCTTATCCGCAATAGTCATTTTTCACCTCATTCATATTATAGAAGGAAAATATAAATATTTTGTAAATGTAATCGCTTCCGATTGTAGAAAACATCTATATTCCAACATTTCATTACAAACTGTTGGTTGATACATAAATCGAAGGCGTTATAATAATATCTATGTGAAAAAATTAAATGGAGGAATTTGAATGAAGAAAATAGTTTTAGTCAATGTATTAACGTTACTTATCCTTGCGATTGCCGGTATTGCAGCATTTCATTTCTATAATGAAGCTACTAATTATGTGAAGACGGACAATGCGAAAGTGGACGGTACACAGCTCACAATTGCGAGTCCTGCGGCAGGCAAATTAATCTCTTTCGATAAAAAAGTAGGAGATGATATTGCTAAAGACGACACAATTGGAGAAGTAATGGCTCAAGGAACTGATGGTCAACCTTCTAAAATGAGTCTTAAAATGCCTCAGGACGGTACAATTGTAAAAACACAAGCGACTGAGAACGGTTTTGTAGGTGCAGGTACACCGATTGCTTATGCCTATAATATGGACGAATTATTTGTAACAGCAAATATTAAAGAAACTGAACTGGATGGCGTGAAAAAAGGTCAGGATGTTGATATCTACGTCGATGGTTATAAAGATACTACCCTTGATGGTGAAGTAGAACAGATCGGTCTTGCGACTGCTTCAAGTTTCTCATTATTACCTTCTTCAAATGGTAATGCAAACTTCACAAAAGTTACTCAAGTAGTACCTGTGAAAATCAGCCTTTCTAAAGATAAATCATTAGACATCTTACCAGGGATGAATGTAACTGTACGCATTCATAAAAACTAAGGAGGTTACCGTATGACCTCATTTATCATTGTTTATATATTATTATCTCTAGCAATATTCTTTGTTATCAATCGATTGCTTTTGAATAAACGTACTAAGAAGACGATTGATCACGTCGAAGAAACGACATCAAAAGAAAAAGCAGCACCTGTTTATCATCATGACACTGAGGAAGTTCAATATGAGCAGCCAATCAAGCATCATGTTGAAAAAAGTGAACCTCAAATCACCTACAATAGTGAAGAACGCCATGATGATAAATCAGAAGTTCTCTATAACAGTGAAGCGCAGCGTAACGCTGAGCCACTGTTATCTTCTGGCAACAATTCAGAGGAAACAGTAGCTGCTCAAACTAAGGCCCACGCACCAAAACTCAAATTTGGCAAGAATATCACGATTGCTAAAATTATTACAGTACTGATGATAGGGATGTTCATTGCTATTTTGAATCAGACTTTGATCAATGTAGCACTCCCGGTCTTAATCAATGATTTCAGTATTTCAACGTCGACTGCGCAGTGGCTGACAACAGGTTTCATGTTAGTCAACGGGATACTTGTACCGATCAGTGCATTTCTGATCCAGCGTTTTACCTATCGCCAGCTATTTTTGACAGCCATGATGTTCTTTACAGTCGGCTCATTAATCTGTGCGATTGCGGCTAACTTCCCGATGATGATGGCAGGACGCCTTATTCAGGCAGTGGGGGCAGGTATTCTGATGCCGCTGGGTACGAATATTTTCATGTCTATCTTCCCACCTGAAAAACGTGGGGCAGCGATGGGAATGATGGGGATTGCCTTTATTTTAGCACCGGCTATCGGTCCGACATTAACAGGTTGGGTGATCCAGAACTATCACTGGAATGTGATGTTCTACGGTATGTTCATCATCGGTGTGCTGGCTATTCTTATCGGACTTGTCTGGTTTAAAATTGCTCAGCCGACTACCAATGCAAAACTAGATGTACCAGGTGTTATTTTCAGTTCGCTTGGTTTTGGTAGTCTGTTGTATGGTTTCAGTGAAGCAGGTAACAAAGGCTGGGATTCAGCAGTTGTCATCTCTACCATGATTATTGGTCTTATTTTCATCGCCCTATTCGTCTATAGAGAATTAACGATGAAAAATCCGATGATGGATTTATCTACTTTAAAATACTCAGGTTTCACATTTACAACAATCATTAACGTTATTGTTACGATGGCATTATTCGGTGGGATGATTCTTCTTCCTATCTATCTGCAATCTATCAGAGGATTCTCACCTCTTGATTCAGGTTTATTACTATTACCAGGTTCACTGCTGATGGGTCTGATGGGGCCGATTGCAGGTCGTCTTTTCGATAAAGTCGGCATTAAACCTCTGGCTATTTTTGGTCTGGCGATCATGACATATGCCACGTGGGAGCTGACTAAATTGAACATGGATACAACATATAGACATATTTTAAGTATCTATGTACTCCGTTCATTCGGTATGGCGTTTATTATGATGCCGATTATGACGGCGGGTATGAACTCACTGCCAGGCCGATTAATTCCTCACGGTAATGCATTCAGTAATACGATTCGTCAGCTTGCTGGTTCTATCGGTACAGCCATTCTTGTCACTGTCATGACGCAGCAGACGACTGCCCACATGGGTGATATTGCGAATGCGCTCGACAAAACAAATCCAGCTATTACTGGACAGATGATGCAGGCAGGCCAGGCGATTGGATCTGATGCAGGCGGTATACAGATGATAATGGGTCGCATGCAGCAGCTTGCTACAGTCAATGGTATTAATGACGCCTTCTGGGTAGCGACAGTATTGAGTGCCATTGCATTCATTATGTCCTTCTTCCTTAAAGGAAAAGATCATTATCGTTCAGATGAAGCATAACTAAATCATAAACAAGTTGAAAAAGTATTTCCTTCAACTTGTTTATTTTTATATAATGATATTTAAGGAGTTGTGCGACTTGAAAACGAAATATATTGATAAGCGATACTGGCGTAGACTACAGAAGAAGGAATACAAGGAACTGAGAATAGAAGATTCAACGTTTGACGGTATTGTTGGTCTCGTGACGATGAAGAAAGTGAAGTCTCCCTTACAGGTAGAAGTAGTAGGCCAGCTCATCACAGTAGCTGATGTGGGTTATGAATGGCTGCAGTTATTACCAAAGGATAAAGACTACAGCATTACTGCGATGTACGATTCGGCAGGAAAACCTGTCCAGTATTACATCGATATTAATGAATGCAATATTCTGGAGATGGGCGAGGCAAGAACATGTGACATGTTCCTTGATATTCTGGTGCTGCCTACTGGAGAATATGAGCTGGTTGATGAAGCGGATATTAAACGTGCTCTCAGCAAAGGTGAAATCACTCAAAGTCAGTTCGAGGCAGCATATAAAACAGCGAATGAACTCATGCAACGAATCAGTACAGATTTTATTGCATTTGCACAAAAAGTCGAATATTGCAGACAAAAAATAACACCTATGCTCTAGGTGTTATTTTTTATTGATTACATGCATGAAAAATGAACCGCCAGCTATAAGCATCACAATCCAGAACACCATAATAAATATAAGAATCAAAAACGAATCTTTCTTCCCTATATTTTCAGAAGCAGCCTGAGCAGTCGCCTCAGTTATAATATGCGCAGGTGTGAATCGATAACATAGATAGATGCCGATAGGGAGTAGGATGATATCATCCAGTAAACCTAAGACAGGAATAAAATCAGGTATAAGGTCAAATGGACTGAGTGCATAGCTGACAATGAATAAAGCGAATAATTTTAAAGCGAGAGGCATGTTAGGGTGCTGCGCAGCAAAGTAAAGGACTGTCAGCTGTTTTTTCATTTCTTTAGCCCAAAGTTTAAGACGATTCATATCATATCTCCTCGAAATATATCATAGCTTATCTTACTAAAAATAGACATAAAAAAGAAAGCCTTCTATAGAAGAGGCTTTCTGTGCATTAACTAGTGATGAAGTCGCCACCATTGATATGAATAGCTTGTCCTGTCATATAAGTAGAATCCTGTGACGCAAGGAAGACATACGCAGGAGCATTCTCACTTGGTTGACCGCGACGTTCCATAGCTGTCTCTTGTCCGTGTTTTTCCACTTTTTCAGCTGGGAAAGTAGACGGAATCAGTGGTGTATAGATTGGACCTGGAGCTACGCTGTTTACGCGGATACCTTTAGGTGCAAGTTGCTGTGACAATGAACGTGTAAATGCTGTGATAGCCCCTTTAGTTGCTGAATAATCAATCAATGTCTCAGAACCACGATAAGCAGTGACACTACTTGTGTTGATGATAGAGTCTCCTTTAGACATATGAGGAAGAACTGCTTGTGTTAAATACATCATACCAAAGATGTTAGTTGCGAATGTTTCCTGAATCTGTTCAGGTGTAATATCGAGGAAGTCTTCCTGCGGATGTTGTACACCGCCATTATTGACAAGAATATTGATAGGGCCGAAATCAGACATAACGTCTGAAGCGAGTTTTTTACATTGTTCAACATCTTTTAAGTCAAAAGCATAAGCCTTAGCTTTACCGCCGATTTCTTCAAGACGTTTGACAGTATCCTCAGCATCCTGCTTTTCATCAAAGTAGCCGATTGCAACATCAGCACCTTCCTTGGCATAAAGAATAGCTACGGCACGACCAATACCAGAGTCACCACCTGTAATAAGGGCGACCTTACCTTCTAACTTACCGCCCGCTTTATAATCATCGTCTTCTGCGATAGGTTTCGGATCCATTTCATTTTCTCGACCAGGTTGACCTTCCTGTGTATAACCTTTAATCTCTTTATCAATCTTTTCAAATTTATCCATGGAAATACCTCCTGAAATTTGTGATTAATTAGTTATACCTTTTAAACTATCATATGAAACGTTGTACACTGCTTTAAAAATTAAGATTTTAATTTGTGATTTTCAATAAATAAGTTCAGAATGAAAAGTAAGACTATATAAAGAAATGGAAGAAGAATGCTTATGTATGATAGTCATATTCACCTTGATCAATATACGGACGCTGAGATTGCAAATATTATGCCGCAGGTTGAAGGTGTCATCGCAGTTGCAACTGACTTGAACAGCAGCAAGCGTCTCCTTGAATTAAGAAAACGGTATCCTGTTATTCAGATTGCGGCTGGATTTCATCCTGAGCAGCCACTGTTATCTGCCGATGAACTGAATGCATTGAAGCGGTGGATTAAGCAGCACCGCCATGACCTGTCTGCAGTCGGCGAAATAGGGCTGCCGCAATATTTGCGGCGTGAAGGTAAAGTACAGAGTGAAGAAGGGTACTTGAACGTGCTGGAAGAGCTGATTCAATTGGCAGCTGAAGTTGATTTGCCGGTTGCTCTGCATGCTGTCTATTCAGATGCGGAAACTGCACTTCATCTGCTTGAACACTATAAAGTAAGAGGACACTTCCACTGGTTTAAAGCAGCGGATGCGACACTAAATAAAGTGATAGCTGCTGGTCATTATATGAGTGTGACTCCTGATATTCTCTGGAACGATAAAACGAGACGAGTAGCTGAACAGGTGCCTATTAGTCAGCTGATGATTGAAACAGATGGACCGTGGCCCCATACAGGATTTGGAAAGAGTGAGATTTCAGACATGCTATCTGTTATAATAAATGAGGTCACAGTGATTAAAAAGATGAAACGAGATGCAGTGGCTCATACACTACGTATGAATACACGGACATTTTATCGTTTGGAGGCTCTTGATGAAAATAGATGATTACCGCCTGATTGTCACACTTGCTGATGCTGAAACACTTAGAAAAGCGGCGGCTCTCCTGTATATCTCTCAGCCGGCTGTTAGCCAGCGCCTAAAAAGTATTGAACAGGAATGGGGGACCCCTATTTTTATTCGGACGAAGAAGAAATTGATAGTGACGACTAATGGCGAGCGTATTATCCAGCACGCGAGACAAATATTAAAGGAAGAAGAGACATTAAGAGAGTTGATTCATTCCTCTGAGGGTATCATCAATGGTAAGTTATCCATTGGCTCTTCTTCACTTATCGGTCAGACTATCCTGCCTGAAGTTCTAGGACGCTATATAGAGCTGTATCCAGATGTTAAAATTCAGCTGCAAGTGGGATCAAGCTCTCAGATTATTGCGAATCACCATGACTTCCATGTCTCAATCATCAGGGGTGCTGAAATCATGAATATGAATAATGAAATTTTTCTTGAAGATAAGCATTACTTTATCTATCCGAAAGCGAAGGCAGATCAGCTTGAAATGCTGCCATTTATAGAATTTCAGGCGGATACTGCTTATTTAAAGGAAATTGAACTCTGGTACACTGAACAGTTCCATCAGCTATACATACCGAAAATCCGCACGGATCAGATTGCCACATGTAAAGCACTTTTACTCAGTGGAGTAGGTATGACAGTATTACCTGAAATAGTGATCGGTGATATTGACAAAAATCAGTTTGAAGTGAAGTTGCTGAGCGCAGGACAACAGCCTCTGCTTCGTCGTACTTATATGAGTTATGACAATGATGTTCTCGCTCTGCCACAGGTGGAGGCGTTTATTAGTCTGATGAAACAATATCAGTAGAAGGTGAAAAGATGGATTTAAAGACAATTTTTAATAGCTTCGGTGCTCATGAAGATTACAGACAGATTATCCTGGAGTTCAATGACTTCATCAAACTGTATGAGATGGCCCTCCTTGAGTTGCAAAGTGATATTGAAATCATTGAACTTGAATGGCAGACACGCTATGAATATTCTCCTTTTGAGCATATCAAGACACGCATGAAGACTTCACAGTCTCTGCAGAGGAAAATAGAACGTAAAGGTGTACCTTTTACGATTGAAGGCATTCGTGACAATATTTTTGATATAGTGGGACTAAGAATCGTTACTAGTTTTGAAGATGATGTTTATAAGATATATGAGTTGTTAAAAAGACGGAATGATCTTAGAATAAGAAGGGTGAAAGATTACATTAAGAATCCTAAGCCGAGCGGCTATAAGAGTCTGCATCTGATTGTAGAGACGGAATTGATTTTATCTGAAGGAATCAAATGGGTACCTGCTGAAATACAGATTCGGACGCTTGCCATGGATTTCTTTGCTTCAACAGAACATAAGCTGCAGTATAAATATAATACAAAGGAACTGAGTCAGGATCTTAAAGATGAGCTGTATGAGGTAGCACTTGCCTCAAGTAAACTTGATGAGAAGATGACTCAGGTCCGCAATACAATATTAGTTGATTAAGTTTAGTCGTTATTTTTAAGACGTTTTTCAAATTTAAGTCGATGTTCCTCAGACAGAGCATCGACTTTCAATGCTTTTTGAATGAGTATCTGGTTGCGTTGATCTGTATAGATCAATGTATTGAAGTCATCAAGTGTGAACTGAACCGGATGACGATGAATGAGTTCGAGCTGGCTATCCGGCTGTACCACGCCTTCTTCAAGAACGCGGAAATAACATCCTGTTGCATGGCTTGCGCTCATTAATTTCACAAGTTGAGGCACTTGATGTTTTTGGGCGATGGTATTACAGGGGCCGCGACCTTCTGTAACTTGTATGAGGGTGTCACCTAATCTAAAAATATCACCAATGGCAATTTGATCTTTTGTAAGACCGACTGTCGTGATATTTTCACCGAACATAGCATAGTCCGGCATATCCTGAATATAGTCAGTCCATAATGAATAATCTAGTTTGTCATACAGGCAGACCGCTTTATTGACACCCCCATGTCCTTTATATTCATGTTCATCACCTGCGAAGCCAAGCTTAGAAAGATAGGTCGCTTCAGTGATAGGATATTTGTTGACCGCTGTTTTTTTGAATTTATCTCCTAGCATCACTTTTTCTACTTTACCTGTACAAATTTTTAGGATGTCATAGTTCATCATTATCACCTCAAGTTTTATTTCATCATACAATATTATAAGAAAGCGTGTGAGAAAATGTTTCGAGAATTATTAAAAATAAAAAATTATAAACTGTTCCTGCTGGATATGATGCTGCTGGGTATGGCTCTAGCCATTACAGTGCCTTTCTTTATTTTATATGCGACGCAGGAACTTGGAATGACAAGAGGTATGTATGGCGTTATGATGGCTCTTTTTGCTCTCGCTGGCTTCCTGGTCAATACGATTGTTGCACGCTTTTCTGACAAGTCAGGTTTTAAACGTAAGTATATGATTATGTTCAGCCTCATTATGTCGAGTATTGCATTCAGTAGCTATTTCTTTATCCATACACCTGTCATTTTTATTATGATGTACGTCTTTTTTGCGGGTCTCGGTGCACCAGCTATGCCGCAGATGTATGCATCAGCACGTGAGAGTATCAATGCTTCTACATCCAATAAGAATGCAGTACTGGCAAACACTGTACTGAGATCCATGTTCAGCTTCGGCTTTCTCTTCGGACCATTGGTAGGCACTATTTTACTCAAACATTTCGGATATGCCGGGCTATTCGGTGGGACGATTCTGTGTTATTTAGTAGCACTGCTGACTATTTTAGTTTTTTATAAGGATATTGAAAGACCGGTTATCAAGCGTGAAAAAGGATATGTAGAACCTATCGTGCCCAATTTACTGCGTGATATGTATTTGCTTGTTCCGTTCCTGGCTTTTGTCTTCTTACATATCGGGCAGTGGATGTACACGCTTAATATGCCACTTTTCATCACAGAGTATTTAAATGCTTCTGAATCCAATGTAGGTTATTTAGCAAGTCTATGTGCAGGACTTGAAGTCCCTTTTATGATTGTGCTGGGTATTATGGCCTCTAAAATGCAGACAAGGACCCTCTTAATGATAGGTGCTTTACTCGGTGGCGGCTATTACTTTTCAATCGGTGTTTTTGATAGTGTCACTGCGATGTTGATCGGTCAAGTGGCACTGGCCTTCTTCCTGGCTATTCTGCTGGGTCTTGGCATCAGCTATTTTCAGGATATTCTTCCTGATTTCCCGGGTTATGCTTCTACGTTATTTTCAAATGCGATGATTGTTGGCCAGCTGGTCGGTAATCTGCTCGGTGGATTTATGAGTGGTATTGTCGGGCTTGGAAATGTTTTTTTCGTATCAGCAGCGTTTATCGCTGTTGCCTTTATACTGTTGATTTTTACAAAGCCGGTTAAGATGGAGGATATTGGCTGATGTGGTTACTAGTCGGTTTACTATTTGTACTTGCATTTGTCAGTCTGGTGATGCCGATGATACCCGGAGTTCTAATGATATGGGCAGGTTTTCTCGTCTACCACTTCTTGATTGATAACACAACGTTATCATGGCTTTTCTGGCTCGTCATGATCATCCTGACGGTTATAAGTTTAGTCAGTGATTATGTAGCGGGTAGCTATTTTGTTAAGAAATATGGGGGCAGCCAGGCAGGAGAGATTACTGCTGCAATCGGTGTGATTGTCGGTAGCTTTATCCTGCCGCCATTCGGTATTATTGTCGTTCCTTTTATTGCAGTACTGTTGATTGAACTACTCGCAACGCGGAATATCAGACAGGCGCTACAGTCGAGTATTGGTTCTTTATTTGGCTTCCTGACGAGTACAATGGCTAAGTTTTTAATTCTCGTTCTGATGGTCAGCTGGTTTTTTGCTGATGTTTATGTTAACTTTTAGGGCTTTCAGCATCGGTGTTATGGACGAAAGTCTTATAAAATAAAAGTAGGGGACTTCCATCGCCGTTACAGACGATGGAAGTCCCTTATTTAATTTATCTGCCTTTTTTCATTCGATTTTGTCTGCCTATAGCTGAATTTTTCTTCCATTTTTCTCGCTCTAATCTCTCGAGTGCTTCATTACCTCGGCGCTCCTGAAAGGCTAGTTCCTTTTGATATTTCTGGTAGCGCTGATAGCGATCATGACTGAGGGAACCATCATCGAATGCTTGATTTACTGCGCAATCGGGCTCAGTTGTATGACTACAATCATTGAAGCGGCATGAAGCTATTAAGGATTCAATATCTTCAAATTCCGTGCTAAGACCCAGGTTTTCACCTGTTGACCAGAGTTGAAACTCTCTCATACCGGGTGTATCAATGATAACGCCGCCCGTTGGTAAGATGAGTAGTTCCCGGTGTGTCGTCGTATGTTTCCCTTTACTGTCAGATTGTCGGATTTCCTGAGTGGCCATGACTTCCTGTCCCATCAACTTATTGATCAATGTCGATTTTCCTATACCGCTCGAACCTAAAATAGTCGCTGATTTATTAGGTTGCAGCAGATTTCTAAGCTGCTCGATATGGTCATGAGTATGCATATTCATAAAATAGATAGGGACGTCAGCAGCTATATCCGATAACTCTGCCAGCATGATTTCTTTGTCCAGGTCATTGACGAGGTCGGCTTTTGTCAGTAGAATAATAGGATTCACACCAGAATCCCATGCGGCAATTAAATAGCGCTCCATTCGGTTGATATTGAAATTGTCATTGCAGCTCATGGCAAGAAAGGCGAAGTCAACATTGGCTGATATCACTTGCGGTTTCGTCTCCGTACCTGCTGACTGTCTTATAAATGCCTGGTGTCTTGGCAGTAGCTCTGTAATAATACCGCGTTTTTCTGAAGGAAAGGGCTGAATACTGACGAAGTCGCCCACTGCAGGGATATCAATTCTGGCTACTAAATCATATTTGAAGGTCCCTTTCAGTGAAACAAGGTAGGTCCCTTCTTCTGTTATTGCTTTATAAATACCTTTAGACTGTGTGGAAATACGTCCGATTAGTCCATTAACTGTACCTGTATAACCTAATTGTTTTAAAGTAATCAAATCAATCATCCTTTTTCAGTTAATAAAAAATACCCATGGCATCAGCCATGGGCACACTGAAAAAACGTCCGTTAAAGGGCGTGTGTGAGCCATGGCTGTAGAAACAGAACGGTTATCAACTTCGCCATAAAACATCACACCCTTTCTTTTTCTTAATTCTATATGAATATTAAAGAAAAAAGCAACTGCAAATTTATAATACTTATTATTTGTTCTTTTATATATTACGCACTGCACTGAAATTACCAATTAAAGGAGGATGCATATGTACACATCTAAAGAAGTATTCATTAAAGATTATGAACGTGAAGCGAAACTCACTCTTAGCTGTTTTAAAGAATTAAATGACGAAGCACTTGAGCAGGCGGTGTCAGAGAAAGACCGTACGCTTGGAGAAATCGCCTGGTACATCACTCAAAGCTTAGGCGGATTTGCGTCCTTGACAGGTGAGACATTCGAAGGGGCATCATTTGGGTCAGAACGTCCTGAAACCGCTGAAGAAATTGCACAAGCTTATGAAACAACGTATCAAAATGTGCTTGCTTCTTATCAGTCTTCGGTAACGGATGACAACTTATCTGATGAAGTGGATTTTTTTGGTACACCGATGCCAAAAGGTGGGATTCTACATGCAGCTAATACGCATCAAGTCCATCACCGGGGTCAGATGTCTGTATTAATGCGTCAAGCTGATTTACATATCCCTTCTATCTATGGCTCATCAAGAGATGATCAGTAAGACAAAAGAAGCTTCAGGCAGTTGCCTGAAGCTTCTTTTTGTTAGCTATTAAGTGGGGTCAGACCTTTGAAGTCAACAAGCGCATAGGCTGCCTTAACTTCTTCGTCTGTTGGAGGTTCTACATCAGTAAGCTCATAAGGGATTCCTAAAGCCTGCCATTTGTGTACACCAAGCTGGTGATAGGGGAGGATTTCAAATTTTACGACATTGTCCAGGGAATTGACGAATTCACCCAGCTTGATTAAATCTTCTCTGCTGTCTGTTAAACCTGGCACCAGTACATGTCTGATCCATACGGGCTGCTTACGGTCCGACAGCATGCGTGCAAACTTCAGGATGTGTGTATTAGGCTTACTTGTGAGTTTTAAATGCTTTTCGTTATCGATATGTTTAAGATCGAGCAAAAATAAATCAGTATATTTCTGTAATTCGTTGAAGTGGTTCATAAATGCGGGTGTTTCATTGAAGCAGCCTGCTGATGTATCGATGCAGGTTGAGATACCTTCTGCTTTTAGTAATTTAAATAATTCTTCAAGGAATGGCAGTTGTAGGAGCGGTTCACCACCGCTCACTGTCACACCACCACCTGAAGCATCAAAATAAGGTTTATAGGGGATGATCTCCTGAACCATTTCTTCAGCAGTCACTTCTCGTGAAGGCTCACCGATCTGCCATGTATCTGGATTATGACAGAATAGGCAGCGCAGCAGACAACCCTGTGTAAATAATATATATCTGAGACCAGGTCCATCTACTGTCCCTAAGCTTTCGACTGAATGAATGTGTCCTTTGATCAATTGAAGTCCTCCTATGCTGTAAATTACATTTTTTCGTGGAATGTTCTTGAAATAACATCCAACTGCTGTTCACGTGTTAATTTGATGAAGTTAACTGCATAACCTGATACACGGATTGTCAGCTGTGGATATTCTTCTGGGTGTTCCATAGCATCAAGTAATGTTTCTCTGTTGAATACGTTGATATTTAAGTGATGTCCGTGCTGCATTGCATAACCATCAAGCACGCTGACTAAGTTGTTCTGCTGCGCATTATCTTCTTTACCTAATGATTTAGGAACGATAGAGAAAGTATTTGAGATACCATCTTTTGCACAGTCATATGGTAATTTAGCAACTGATGATAATGAAGCTAAAGCACCTTTTTGGTCACGGCCGTGCATTGGGTTCGCACCTGGTGCGAATGGTTCGCCTGCTTTACGTCCATCAGGTGTGTTACCTGTTTTCTTACCATATACAACGTTAGAAGTGATTGTCAGTACTGACATTGTATGTTCTGAGTCACGGTATGTTTTATGTTTACGTAGTTTAGTCATAAATTCTTCAACTAATTTAACAGCGATATCATCTACGCGTGAATCGTTGTTACCGTATTGAGGGAATTCACCTTCAGTTTCGAAGTCGACAACAAGGCCGTCTTCATTACGGATTGGTTTAACTTTCGCATGTTTGATTGCTGATAATGAGTCAGCAGCAACTGACAGACCTGCGATACCTGTAGCCATTGTACGAATAATTTCAGTGTCATGTAAAGCCATTTCAATTCTTTCATAGCTATATTTATCATGCATGTAGTGGATAACGTTCAGTGAGTTGATGTAAACACCTGCTAACCATTCCATCATATCATCGAAACGAGTCATCACTTCATCGTAATCAAGATATTCTGATGAAATAGGAGCAAGAGCAGGTCCTACTTGTACACCTGATTTTTCGTCTTTACCACCATTGATAGCATACAGTAATGTTTTTGCTAAGTTAGCACGAGCGCCGAAGAACTGCATCTGTTTACCGATTTTCATTGCAGATACACAACATGCGATACCGTAGTCGTCGCCGTAGCTTTCACGCATTAAATCATCATTTTCATATTGAATAGATGATGTCTGAATACTCATTTTTGCACAATATTTTTTAAAGTTCTCAGGTAAGCGTGTTGACCACAGTACAGTTAAGTTAGGTTCTGGCGCTGGACCTAAGTTGTCAAGTGAGTGTAAGAAACGGAATGAGTTTTTAGTGACAAGTGCGCGGCCATCCATACCCACACCACCGATTGATTCAGTTACCCAAGTAGGGTCGCCTGAGAATAATTCATTGTAGTCTGGTGTACGTGCGAATTTCACAAGACGTAATTTCATGATGAAGTGGTCAACGATTTCCTGTGCTTCTTCTTCTGTTAAGACACCATTTTTAATGTCACGTTCAGCATAAATATCAAGGAAAGTAGACGTACGACCTAAACTCATCGCAGCACCATTCTGTTCTTTAATGGCAGCTAAGTAAGCAAGGTAAGTCCATTGTACAGCTTCTTTAAAGTTCTCAGCAGGACGGCTGAGATCGAAGCCGTAGATTTCGCCTAATTGTTTCAGTTCATTTAAAGCACGGTACTGTTCAGATACTTCTTCACGTAAACGGATGATATCTTCTGACATAACTGCAGATAAATTATCGAAATCACGTTTTTTCTCAGCCATTAAGAAGTCAATACCATATAAAGCAACACGACGATAGTCACCAATGATACGTCCGCGGCCATATGCATCTGGAAGACCTGTGATGATACCTGCTTTACGACAAGCAAGCATGTCTTTAGAGTAAGCATCAAACACACCTTGGTTATGTGTTTTACGGTATTCAGTAAAGATATGTTCAGTTTCTTTATCCAGTTCATAACCATATGATTCACAAGCTGCTTTAGCCATACGGATACCACCATAAGGCTGCATAGAACGTTTGAATGGTTTTTCTGTCTGAACACCGACGATTGTTTCTAAATCCTTGTCTAAATAACCTGCATCATGAGAAGTGATAGATGATACTACTTTAGTATCCATATCCCACATGCCACCACGTTCACGTTCTTCTTTAGTGAGCTCCATAACTTGTGCCCATAATTTTTGAGTTGCATCTGTAGCAGGTGCTAAAAATTCATCGTTACCTTCGTAAACAGTATAGTTCAGTTGAATAAATTCACGAACATCGATTCGTTTTGACCATTTCCCAGTTTTGAATCCTGACCATGCGCTAGTTTGAGTTGAATTGTCTTTTAACATTTTATATGCCTCCCTGGCTTAATGTGATTAACTTCACAATTTATTATAACATATCTGTGAAGAGAGTCACAATAATCAACTATTTTTATCAAAAATAAATTAACTCAGTATTATCAACGGTTTGACTGTAATAGTACATAGAGAGAATCAATGACTGTTATTATAACAGAGCGACTTTTTTCATTAATGAGCTGTCATGTTAAAATGGCTGTATGCTAAAAAAAATCTCTATTGACGACCCGCTACTTAAGGAAATTGCTGCAATACATGAAAATATTCCGCAGACATATAAAGAATGGTCTGCTGAAGAACTAGATTATATACTGCGTTTTGAATCACTTCGTCTATTATTACAGCAAGGCAATGACCATATTCTCAGTTTACAGGCTGATCACCAGTTGATTGCGTTTATCTGGTACAGTCTGACAGATCATACTTATATTAAGTCGCTATGGGTGAGACCTACATATAGAGGCAAAGGCTACGCAGCCAGGCTGAAGAATAAAGTGAAAGAAATCAGTATAAATTCAGGTATGCCTTATATCGCAGGTAAGGTACATAGTGATAATCAAAACATGATCGCTCTTAATCATAAATTAGGCTATAATTGGGACGGAGAAAAAATGATTCTTAAACTATAGAGGTGACAAATGATCCGTACATTATATATCGATATAAACAATGAGCTGAAGACCGGTGAATCTCCTGCTGAGATGACGACAGAACCTCGTCTTCTCTGGGTAGATATTTCAGAACCGACGATTCAGGAGAATCTGTTGCTCAGTCAATTCTTTCATTTTCATCCTCTTTCTATAGAAGATGCTGTATCAGTAAGACAAAGACCGAAGTTCAAGGAATATGATGATTATTTATTTTACGTCTTTCACGCGATTGATTTGACGACGATGAAACCGGAAGAGATTGATGTATTTATTAATGACACGTTAATCGTGACTTATCATAAGGAACATTCAGAAGAAGTGGATAGAGCATGGAATTCGGTTGTCCATGAAAATGATCCATCAAAAATATCTTCTTCTGAAATTATGTTTCGTACACTGGATGCAGTAGTCGATAACTATTTCCCTTTTGTCTATGAGCTTGAGGATAAAGTGTTTTCATTTGAAGATCGCCACTCGGTTGATATTACAACAGAAGCTCTGATAGATGAAACATTCGACCTGAGAGAAGACCTGTTATTGATCAGACGGACGGTACTGCCGATGAAAGACCTGGTCTATCGACTGCTGGAAGGGAAGATCATGACTCTGTCCAAGAAACAGAAAATCTATTTACATCATATTAATGATCATCTGATCAAGCAGGCAGAGATGATTGAGTCATCACGTGAGATGACCGCTGATATTAGAGATAACTATATTTCATTAAACTCGTTCAAAATGAACAATATCATGAAAATCCTGACTATCTACTCCATTATCTTTATGCCATTGACCTTGCTTGCTGGTATATATGGAATGAACTTTGATTATATGCCTGAACTCCACTGGAAATACGGCTATTTTTCAGTATGGATCATAATGCTGGTGATTTCATTCGGTATGGTCGCATTTTTTAAGAAAAGAAACTGGTTCTAGAGCCAATCAGTATGACCTTATTGATGTGCTGTATTACAATGATAAATATTATGCCATTCCCTAAAAACGGGTCCTGTTGTTCCTTGCACAGGATCTGTTTCAGGTAGTGCGACACGATTGATAATTTTATTGACGTCATTTAAGTCATTATAACTTGTTTCAGTATCGACAGCCTGTTCGGTTGGATAGGCGCCCACTATTTTAAAGTCGGCGGACTGGGAACATCTTTTGTGACCGTAACCTGCCGGCAGCAGGAGGACATCACCCATTTTAACAGTGACAATCTGACCGTTTTCGCCCCCAATCTGCAATTCTGCCTCACCAGATTTTACTCCGAGTACTTCATGGGTATTAGGATGAAAATGATGATAATCAAAGACTCCATTTTCCCATATGTGATGCCAGCCATTCTGCTTGAATAATTCAGCAGGAGAGCCTTCAACGTCGTGGTAGAGAATGACGGGCAGAATGATATGGTTAGGTGCTGAAGGTGAAGTGGGCCTATGCAAAATAGTATGTTTCATAAAAAATCCCCCTTTTAATTGAATAATATATTATTCCCGTTATCTCTATCAATCAACCACAGAAAGGAGTATGTTAATGGAGATCTTTATAATGTTATCAAGTTTTATTATAGCGACTATCTTATCGACGGTTATTCACTTTAAATATCCGAAGCTGCCTCTCGCATTCATTCAGATCTTTTTAGGGTTACTCATATATATTACGCCGCTACCTATAGTGATGGAGTTTGAGCCCGAGATGTTTCTGATTGGTATTATAGCGCCTTTATTATTTCTGGAAGGTAATCATGTTTCGCGGATTAGATTGCTTAAATATATTAAGCCCGTTGTTCTGATGGCAATCGGACTGGTTTTTACTACAGTCATCGGGCTCGGCTATATTGTTCATTTTCTTATGCCCCTTATTCCATTCGCTGCCTGTTTTGCACTGGCCGCTATCATCTGTCCGACAGATGCCGTTGCAGTACAAGCTATCGCAAAAGGTAAAAAGTTACCGAAAGGGCTTATGACCATTCTGGAAGGCGAATCCTTATTAAATGATGCAGCTGGGATTTTGAGCTTTAACATTGCGGTTGTTGCTCTGACTGCCCATGTGTTTACTATACAGAGAGCAGCCCTTCAGTTCTTTGCATCGTCGCTCGGCGGTATTGCTGTAGGTCTGATCATCGGTATTTTATTTGTACAAATCAGAATTCGTCTACTGGATGGTGGATTTGAAGAAGAATATATTTTCAGTCTTATTCAACTGCTGACACCTTTTGTTATTTATATGGTAGCGGAAACCTTTCATGTATCAGGTATTATTGCTGCTGTTGTCGGTGGTATCATCCACGGTATAGAGCGTGATCGCTTCAGCCAGGCAACTACTAAACTTCAGATGGGCTACAATTATACGTGGGGCCTGCTGTCCACTATTTTAAATGGTATGGTTTTTACTATTCTAGGTTATATTATTCCTGAGGTGACCATTGAGATCCTGAAGAATGAACAGCAGAATCTCGGAGGTCTCATTTTACTGACAATAGTGGTGTCATTGCTGGTTTACTTATTCCGTTTCCTATGGGTATTCGTGCTATATGATATGTTTTATTTACCGGTCAATCCTTTTATTAAGATCTTAAATAATCAAAATGCATCAGAGCCTGAAGAGCGGCCCTCACGGTTTAAATATGCACTCATTACAACTGTCTGCGGTGTTCACGGTACGATTTCCATGGCTATTGCACTTACGCTGCCCTATGAAATATTTAACCATCAGCCGTTTATGTTCCGTGATGACTTACTATTTATTGCAGCGGGTGTCGTACTGATCAGTCTGATTGTCGCTCAGTTACTGTTGCCACTGCTTACTGAAGAAGAGGTCGTTCAAACTTCATCTAATTATTCGTTCAAGGAAGCGCGTGTTCTTGTTATTGAAAAAGGCATCGAGTATCTGCATCGTCATACAACGAAAGAGAATATGGCGATAACAGGGAATCTTATCCGTGAGAATACCATGAGAATTAACTTCTACAAGCGAATACATGACCTGGATGAGAATCCTAAAGAGATGCTTAGACTTCAGAACAAAGCACTCGATATTGAAGCTAAAGTTCTTGAGGAACTGACTGAGAATGGTACGATCTCTGAGACTGTCTACCAGAATTATGTGGCTTATATCGAACGAACGCGGCTATTTGCCCATGCGTCCTTTGTTAAACGTGCACTCTTTTTACTGAAGGTAAGAAGGAATCGACATAAACTTAAAAAACGTTTTAGTGGTATGAGTCCTTACACATTCCGCAGCCACTTAATGGAAATCGAAAAAGTAGCGGGTAAAGTTCACTATGCAGTGCTGCAAGGATTACTCAAAGAGCAGAATGCTGGCAACCGGATGGAAGTGGCTATGGTCACAGATATTTACTTGAACCGTGTTCAGCAGCTGAAGCGTAATATTATGAATGAAAAACTGGAAGATGCAGAAACGCTTCTGGCACTTAATGTCATTGGTATTGAACGTGAGATTGTGCAGGAGCTTGCCATGAAAGAGAAGATTTCAAGTGAAGTAGCTATCGAATTACGCCAATCACTCAACTATGATGAAATGATTCTGCTGGATAATCATAGTTAATGTTTTTAAATGCTTTTCAAGGGGAAAGTAGCAGTAAGACTAATTAGAGCAAAGGATGAGGCAAATGCATGAAGAAAAATTTGTACTGATTGAAAATAAAGAGATGTCTTTAAGAGAATTAGCGAGCGAACTAGAAGCAATAACAGGTTACACGGTGACAGATAGTTATGGTGATATCAATCGAATTGTTGCTCAGAAGCCCAATTTTGATAACGATTTCGAAACATTTCTCATCACTTATGAGTTCAACGAAACAAACGATATCGTTGATGCGACTGTCACAACACCAAGAAATCAGAAGATTGATTTTAAAAAGGATCATGTTAAAGTACGTCTGCTGTCGTACAAATCCAGATAAATCTGAAGAAGCGCCTATGATTGCTGAACAAGCCATTATAGGCGCTTCTTTTTATTTTTATATATTTTGAACATTATTATTACAATTATTAAATATAAATCAGAAAATTTAAAAATCTTATTTACAAAATGTTCATAATTAGCCATAATGAATTTAACTAATCAATAGGGGGCTATCATTTGAAAAAGAAGGTTATTTCATCTGTATTGACATTGGGACTCGGTTTATCTTTAACAGCAGGGACATCATATGCACATAACAATGAATATGAAAAAGGTTCTAACTTTGATGGTGTCATTGCTAATGAGGAGCGTCTTATCAAAATGCTGAAGCAAGAAGGTATTCTTGCGAAAGATGCATCGCGCAGTGAGGCAGAGAAAGCAGTAAAAGAATATGTGAGAGCTAAAGGGGATGCAGCTACTCGCAAAGTACAAAATGAAGGTAAATTCATCAAGAAACATAAAAAAGTAACAGACAAAAACAACAATGGAAGTGATAATAAATACACAAGAGGCAACGGCAAGAAAAAAGGACATGCGAATGTGCTTAAACCGGTGACGCCAGAAGCATATACCGGTGAAACACGTACTGATAAAGTACTGCTTCTGGCAATTGATTTCCCGGATTACAAAAATTCTTCTATTACAAAAGATGAAAGTGATATGTTCTATGAAAACTATCCAATGGATCATTTCCAGCAGATGGTATTTGGAGAAAATGGTTATAAAGGGCCGAATGGTCAGAATCTGATCAGTATGAAGCAGTACTATCAGAATCAATCAGGTGGTAGTTATGATATTGATGGTCAAGTTCATGGCTGGTATACAGCGGACCATCCTGCTGCTTATTATGGTGGCAATTATCCAGATGCAGATGGCAGCGATAGCCGTCCGAAAGAACTCATTAAAGAAGCGCTGGAAAAAGCAGCAAAGGATCCATCCCTTAACTTGGCAGACTATGATCAATGGGATCGTTATGATTTAGATGGAGATGGCGTTCTGAACGAAAAGGATGGCATCGTGGATCATCTGATGATTATACATGCTGGACCTGGTGAAGAAGCGGGTGGTGGTCTTCTGACTACAGATGCTATCTGGTCTCATCGCTGGAGTCTGGACTTCAATGAGCAAGGTGAACCTTATACCATTCCAGGTACGAAGTCAGGTCAAGAACAATTCGGCGGTGAATTAGGTGTTATTGATTACACTATTCAACCGGAAGACGGTGCGACTGGAGTATTCGCACATGAGTTCGGACATGATCTAGGATTGCCGGATGAATACGATACAATTTATTCAGGTAAAGGAGAGCCTGTTTCATTCTGGTCTATTATGTCAAGTGGTAGCTGGGCAGGTAAAATCCCTGGAACAGAACCGACTGGCTTCGATGCCTATATGAAAGAGATGCTGCAAGATTTTCACGGAGGTAACTGGCAGACGGGTAGTGAGATAGACGCAAAAGAAGTCACTTCTACACCTCAATTATTTACACTGGATGAAGCGACAACTAAAGGAACTAATGATGATGCTGTGAAAATCACGTTACCTGATAAAGTGACAGAAGTGGTTAAGCCTGCACAAGGTACAAAAACTTATTTCAGTGGATCGGGAGATGATCTGTTAAATACTATGACTGCTTCAGTCGATCTGACTGGTAAAAAATCTGCTGAGTTAACTTTTAAAGCTTGGTATGATATCGAAAAAGGTTTTGATTATGCATATGTTCAAGCATCAACGGATGGTGAAAACTGGACGAATTTAGCTGGGAATATTACTAATAATGACGATCCGGAAGGTTCAGGTGCCAATGCAGGGAATGGTATCGATGGCACAAGTAATGGATGGATCGATGCAAAGTTTGATTTATCAGCTTATGCAGGTAAAAAAGTGCAGTTCCGTTACCTCTATGTAACTGATGGCGGTTATACAGCACCTGGTTTATATGCTGATGATATTAAAGTCACTGCAGACGGTGCTTCTGTTTTTGCAGATGATGCTGAAGGTACCTCTAAATTCGACATGAATGGTTTCTCTGTATCTGATGGAAAGAAATACAGTAAAAACTACTACTTGCTGCAATGGAGAAGTCATAACAAAATTGATGTAGGACTCGCACATATTAAACGTGGAGATAATCTGCTGAGCTTTAATAAAGGACTTAACGTCTTCTATGTAGATGAAAGCTATACAGATAATCATGTAGGCAGACACCCGGGTTATGGCTATATCGGTATTGTCGATGCTGACCAGAATGCTCTAAAATGGACTGGCGCTACACCATCATTTGCTTCTACACAGTATCAGGTACGTGATGCAGCATTTAGTCTTACACCGCAGGACCCATTAAATTTTAAGCTCGAAGATGGTTCAGTGTTAGTGGATAAAAATCTGAAAGCGAACCCTCTGTTTAGTGATACAAATGACTACTCTAACGCAGATCAGCCGCATGCAGGTAAAATCTTACCTCAATACGGTCTGAAAGTGAAAGTAGTAGCTGAATCAAAAGATAAGTCTGTAGGTAAGGTTATGGTTTATAAATAATATGGAAATGCCACTTCGGTGGCATTTTTCTTTGTTATAATAGGTGTGAGGTGACGAGATGAATTATTTAGAGACAGAACGTTTAATTTTAAGGGATTGGTGTCAGGAAGATTTACTTTATTTCCAGGCAATGAATGTGGATGCTGATGTCAGACGCTACTTTCCAGATAGATTGAGCTACAAGCGTTCAGAAATTGTCTTTCAACATATGCAGAATGAAATCGAAAAATATCAGCTCGGTCTTTTTGCAGCTGAAGAAAAGTCATCAGGTAATTTTATCGGTTTTATTGGTATGCAGAAATTAGAGCCGAATAAGTGGTTTTCATTAGAAGAGATGCCTTGTTTTGAAATTGGCTGGAGACTGAGAAAAGAAGCATGGGGCAGAGGTTATGCCACTGAGGGGGCAAAGGCAGTGCTTGATTATGGTAGAGTGCTTGTAAATTTACCTATTTATAGTCTGACCAGTGTAAAAAACTTGCCCAGTATTAATGTGATGCAGAAAATTGGTCTGACAGAGTGGCGCACATTCCATCATCCGATGATTCCGGCAGGCCATCCTCTTGAAAAACATGTGCTGTATAAGGATACATATGATTCTGATCAGTAGTTGTCTCGTTGGAGAAAAAGTCCGTTATGATGGTCGGGATCAATTAGACAGTGAACTTAAAAAACTCGTTACAGAAGGTAAGGCAGTAGCGGCTTGTCCTGAATTAATGGGCGGGTTAAATGTGCCACGCGAACCGGCAGAAATTGTTGGTGGAGAGGGTGTCGATGTCTGGCAAGGTACGGCGCGTGTGATGACCTTATCAGGTAAAGATGTGACAGCAGCATTTAAAGAGGGTGCAGAAAAGACACTGAAATTATGCCATTCACTCAGCATTACAGTCGTCATATTAAAAGAGAATAGCCCAAGTTGTGGCAGTCAGCACATCTATACAGGCTCATTTAATGGCGAAAAGCGTATGGGCAGCGGAGTGACTACTGCACTTCTTGAAATGAATAATATTCAGGTGCTCAATGAAAATGACCCTCAATTAGAGGGTCATCTCTTCGATTAAATGGGCAGGGTCATCTGCAAATAAGGCGAGTGTCAGATAACGTTGATCCAGGAATCCTTTATCATGCATTTCAATGAGCAGCTGGTTAAGTGTGTCATAATAGCCCTCAATATTATATATGCCGATCGGTTTTGTGTGCAGGTCGAGCTGAGCCCAGGTGAAGATCTCAAAAAACTCTTCAAGCGTACCTGCACCGCCTGGCATCATAATGAAACCATCAGATAAGTCAGCCATTATCTTCTTTCGTTCATGCATGGAGTCAACAATATGCAACTCAGTAAGTCCTTTATGAGCGACTTCTTTATCACAGAGAAACTGGGGGATAACGCCGATAGCTTCCCCGCCATGTTCAATGACGCTATCTGCGATGATTCCCATCAGACCGATATTTCCACCACCGTAAACGAGTCTGATTTGATTGTCAGCCAGGTAACGACCCAGTGCTTGTGCTTTTGATGTATAAATATCAGAACCAGAACGTGAACCACAAAATACTGCGACTGATTTCATAGAAAAAATCCTTTCTTAAATGTGATATGATAGTGCTATTGAAAAGAGGTGACTGTATGATCAGAATCATGAAAGTGAACGCAGAAATGGAAATTTCATTACAACATTATTCACTATCAATGAGACAGATGAATTTTTCGGGTCATCCGAGTTATATCATCAGTAGAAAAAAAGAAAATTACCAGCCATTCGTCATATTGAAAGATGATAAAGTAATTGGTGTCTTTGCGCTTGAAGATGGCGCTATTCTTGCTAAAATGGGCGCTTCGCCTGATGCCATTTATTTAAGAGGACTATCTATCGATCAGAATCATCAAGGTAAAGGCTTTTTCAGACAAGCCCTTAAACTGATTGAGGATTATGCCCGGACAGCTGGTAAAAAAGAACTTTATCTGATGGTCAATGTCAAAAATGACAGCGGCTATTATGCATTCATTAAAACAGGCTTTATAGATAGAAAACGAGTCGTGCGTCAAGGCTTGCTCAAATTAAAAGTTCTATCAAAAACCATCCATAATCATTGATTACGGATGGTTTTTTCGAGCTGCTGACAAAAATGCTGTCGATCAGCTTCCGTCAAGGCTTTCGGTCCTTTAGTCTTATGTCTTGCTCTGCGCATTTGTTGAGAAGAATGACGCACCATAAGCAGATATTCAATATTATCCTGTGAATAAATAGAACCGGTATGGTGCAGAACCGTCACTTGCTTATTGAGCAGAAGACTTGCAAGACCATAGTCCTGCGTAATAACGATATCCTGCTTACTGGCTAGTTGCACAATTCTGTAGTCTGCACTATCAAAGCCGTCATCAACATAGTCCAGTGTTACAAAGGAAGGATACTGACGGCTGGTGAAGTGATTGAAATTGCGAACTAATATAACGTTGAGCTGATATTGTCCAGCGATATCGATAATCTCGTCGATTACAGGACATGCGTCAGCGTCTACAATCAGCATGCTTTAAAATTTTCCGCGTTTTTCAATATGCGCGGCCATTTCTGTACGATGCTTTTCAAAGAGCGGCGCGTTGCTGTAATCCTCTTCATGATCAAATCTTAATGTGCGAGCAGGGACAGCTTCTTTTTTTGATTGACGACTGAAAGTATTTAAAAGAGAAGGCTTATCTGTTTTATGAGAGGCTTTCTTTTTATTTTTCTTTTCATTGTTCTGCTTTTTCTTTTCTTCCTTATTGGCCTGAATCAGATTTTCTTTCATTTCTTTCTGACGTTCTTTAAGTTGTTTTTCTTCCTGTTTCTGACGCTTAGTCATTTCCTTTTCAAGCTGTTTGTTCATTTGTTTAGTCTGTTTCACTTTTTTGTTTTCAGCTCTGTTTTCTTTGATGTTGTGAGACGTTTCAGCAACAAATTGAGAAGCAGCGACTGTTTTATCTTTTACATTCTTAGTTGTATGAGCTACTTTCTTAGTGGTATCGACTGTTTTATCTTTGACTTTAATAGCTGCATCTTTTGTGACAGCTGCTGTACGTACTGTCTTATCTTTAATGGCCACATAGTCTGCATTTTCTTTCAGGCGGTGACGTTCATTGATAAGTGGAACCAGGATTAAGGCGCCGACATTAACTGCTGTCTTGATTTTATCATTCATATTCAATCTCTCCTTAAAGTCATTTTTAATACTTCAATTTACCCTTATAACTTATAAATAAACGGCTGTCGCCTGACAACCGTTTTATACTTCTATGTTATGGACGATTTTATTCATCAAATACATGAGCCGTTTATATTCTTCTATTGTGACTTTCGAATCTTTAAACATTTCATCTGGTATATGCTGAATATCTTCAAGTAATGCCTGTCCTGTTTTTGCGAGGGAGACCATCACTACACGTTCATCTGTCTCTGAACGACTGCGGATGACTAATTCATCTGCCTCCATTTTTTTGAGGATAGGAGTGATAGTACCTGATTGAAAGGCCAGTTTTTCACCGAGTTTCAGTACAGGCATATCATGATGTTCACTTAGCACCATCATCACCAGATACTGTTGATAACTAATACCATAAGACTTCAGCAGATTACGGTTATAATGCTTGATCATTTCCCGTTGGCCATGATAGAGATGGTAATCAACTGTAGATAATTTATTCATAATATCTCCTTCATAAATAACACACAATTTTAAATTCCTTTACCGATACCAAATCCAAAATAAAGAACGGCAATAATCGCGACAAGCACGAGGCGATAAATCGCGAATGGGATTAATTTGACGCGGTTGATGAGTTCAAGAAATAGCTTGATGGATAGTAAACCGAAAATAAAGGCAGCGATAAAACCGGCAATGTAGAACCAGAGCTGGTCTGCATGGATGTACTGATAATTACTGAGCAGACTTTTTGCACTCGCTGCTGCCATAATAGGTACAGCCATAATAAAAGTGAAGTCTGAAGCAGCTTTATGATCAAGTTTTGTCAGAACACCCGCTGATATTGTAGAACCAGAGCGAGAGAACCCAGGCCATAGCGCAAGAATCTGAACGAGACCGATGATAAGAGCCTGCTTGTGGGTAATGCTGTCAACAGTCTGAGGATGTTTAACTTTCTTAGCGTATAAGTCAGCGACAATCATCAGAATAGCACCAAGCGCAAGACCAATGAGTACAGTTGGTACTGAAAAGAGATGTTCGTCAATGAAATCGTCAAACAGAAGACCTGCAACACCTGCTGGAATTAAGCCGATGAGAACGTGAGATAATTTAAGGCGACGCTCAATCGGTTCAGATTTAAAGCTTAACATATCAACGAAACGACGTCTGAATATCCAGGCAGCTGCAAGGATTGAACCTAACTGAATGACGATTTTGAATGTATTGGCCGATTCCTTAGAACCGAGCACATCCACTGAATGCAACCACATATCATCTACAAGAATCTGATGGCCGGTCGAGGAGACGGGTGCAAATTCAGTCAAACCTTCTACTATACCTAAAATAATTGCTTTAATGAGTTCAAAAAATTCCATATCGTTACCACCTTATGTCTTATGATTACAAATGAAAGTATACCACAACAGACATTAAAAATAGTATTTATAAATGAGGCGTATTATTTCTGTTTTGTGTCACTTTCATTATAATAATAAGAAAGGATGTGAAAATGTGAATTATTTAACAAGTCTGACCAGACGTTATTTTTATATACATCTTATGCTGCTGATTGCTGCAGTGCTGCTGGCAATCCTGATTGTACTGCAAAGCGTAAATATAGGTCAGCTGATTGACGGTGTTTTACAACGTGATATCCCTTATCAGCTGATCGGTGTGATTCTTGGCATATTAATAGGTAGAAGCTTGCTTCATTTTATGCTTAAATGGCTGGGTGCGATGCTCAGTTACCGTGTGAAGCATCATCTGCGTAGAAAGATGATCAGTGATAAACGCCCAACTGCTGAAACTATGAATTTATCGACAGAGGGTATCGAAGGTATCGATAGTTTCTATGCAGAGTATCTGCCGCAGCTTTATCGCTCGGCCATCATACCTCTCACTATTATCATCTTTTTGCTTTTCTTCCATAGAAATACCGCTTTTATTATGTTGATTACTGCACCTTTTATTCCACTTTTCTATATTATTATCGGAATTAACACTGCGAAGAAAGCGACAGCACAGATGACTGCACTCAACCAGTTCTCCGGCTATTTTCTGGATGCTATCAAGGGAATCGTCACCATTAAACTGTTTAACAATGAAGCAAGAGTAAGAACAGGAATTGTAGAGAAATCGGAAGGATTCAGAGAAAAGACGATGATCATCTTGAAGACTGCATTCCTATCTACTTTAATGATAGAGTTCATCTCTATGCTGTCGATCGGTATTATCGCACTCGAAGTGGGTCTAGGGTTGATTGTTTTCAAAACAGTGTCTTTCTATACAGCAGTTGTGGCCCTGATGCTGGCACCAGAATTTTATAATGCACTTAAAGACTTAGGTGCTGCCTTTCATACAGGCAAGCAGGCTGAAGGATATGCAGAACTGCTGAAGCAATCTCATAACAAGGTGATTGATAGAAGCGTCTCCTCTGATAACGCAATTAAATTGAATGTCACAAAGTCTTACACTCATTTTACTCTGTCTGTACATGATGTATTACCTCTCAGACATACGGTTATAATGGGTTCGAGTGGAGCAGGGAAAACCACTTTAGCTAAAGTGCTGTCAGGTGTAGAGATTTACGGAGAGGGTTCAATTGTATTGCCCGAGAAATTAAATAACAATATTATCTATATGTCACAGCATCCGTTTGTTATGAGTGAGACGGTACGTCATAATGTGACGATGTTCAATGAAGTATCAGATGATGAATTGTACAGAGTAGCACGTCAAGTCGATATGCTGGACCGCATTGATGATTTGCCGGATGGTTTTGACACACGGATCGGTCGTACAGGCGAGCAGCTGTCCGGAGGGGAACTTCATCGCATCATGTTAATGAGAGCCTTACTCAGTCCTGCAGAGATGATTATTCTTGATGAGCCTACTGCTATGCTTGATGCACGAACTGAACGAATTGTAAAAGAAACGATTGAAGTGCTTAAGAAGCAGTCCATTATATATACTATTGCGCATCAGCGTTCTACTATTCAGTCAGCATCATATTTAATCTATATGGAAAATGGGGAGATCGAACAAGGTACACCGGATGAATTTGAATCTCACCCTTACTATCAGGCGGTGATATCACATGTTTAAATGGATAGATTCAAGAACGTATCGACAGTTAATCATTGCCATCATCGTGGGTACGATAGGCGGACTTACAGCGATTGGCATGTTCAGTTTAAGTGGTCTGATGCTATCAAAAAGTGCTTACGGTGTTCCACTTTATTCACTGATGATTTTAGTCGCTTCTATTAAATTACTCGGTATTGTTAGAGCAGTTGCACGTTATTATGAACGGCTGATCAGCCATGATGCCACATTCCGTATGTTAAAAGAGGTTCGAGTCAGTGCTTTTGATCAGCTTGTCACTGAATTTGTCAATCTGCATAGTCAGTGGCGCTTATCAGAACTGTTACAACGTACTGTCAACGACATTGAGAAACTGCAGAATGTGCTGCTTCGAGTGATTTATCCACCTGTAGTCGTTCTGCTGACAGCTCTTACGGTCTGTCTGGTCTATACAGTATATGACCTTCAGGCAGTCATGGTCATTGCAGCTGTTATGCTGGTTATTCTTGTCGTGCTGCCACTCACAACGAGCCGTTTGCTCAGTAAAATGACGGAGGCCACGCGAGCGAGTCAGACAGATTTTATGGACCGGTTAAGTGACTATAGTATGGGACGCGAAGATATCGCAGTTTTTGACCGTCATCAGCATTTTGACCATTTGCTGTTGCAGGCGCAGACCGATTATGAAAAGAATCTGCTGAAAGAAAAGCAGCTGATTGCTTTTTACGACTGGCTGCTGAACTTGTTCAGCATGTTGGCAATATGGGGCGTCTTATATGTCATGCTTGATCATACAGTACTGATGTATGCCAGTATCATCATGGTCACCATCACTTTGTTTGAGATGGCTATACCGATGAGTCAATTTCCGTTTTATTATCAGGAGACAAAACGTGCCAGTGAACAACTGATGACATTTAGTCCAGCGGTTAAAAAAACTGAGGTGCTGAAGCGGTTACCTATTACAATGAAAGATCTTGACTTTACATACCCTGAACAACAGCGTCCCGTGCTCAAGGGTATTAGTCTGACCATTCATGAAGGTGACAAAATAGCGATTGTAGGAAGCAGTGGCTCAGGTAAATCGACACTTCTGCATTTATTAACAGGTCTATATCCAAGCGATATTCAAATTGCAGGACAATCTATGCAGGAGTTGGACCGTGAAAGTTATTTCTCGGGACTGAATATTATGCAGCAGGACAATCACTTCTTTCAAGGGACAGTGCAGGAGAATCTGTTCAGTGATGATGTAGAAAGTATTGAATTTTATTTGAGAGAATTTAATTTACCGTTTGAACCTGCAAGTGAAATTGATGAGTTCGGTCGTAATCTGTCAGGTGGGGAACGTCAGCGTCTGCATTTTATCCGTCTGCTTTTGAGAGACCAGCCGATATGGCTGCTTGACGAACCATTTAACGGTGTAGATGTAGTCAATCGTGAAAAAATGGCAGATTATCTGAAGGAGCAGCGTACGATTGTAGTCATCAGTCATGAGCTTGAAATCCTGCATAACTTTGATATGATTTATATATTAGAAGATGGCCATTTAATAGAGGCAGGGAGCTTCGGTACATTAATGGAGAAAAAAGGATTCTTCTATGAAAGGATTCTTTTAGAACGTCAGATGATTAATTAGGAGGACAATATGACAGGAATTGCATGGTTAGTCGATACCGCTGCGGGATTCACGGAAGAGGAGATTGCAGGTCATCCGCTCTTCGTTGTACCGATGGGTGTAATATTGAATGGCGTGAGTTATAGTGATCAAGTCAATTTATCATCAGAGGAATTTTATCGCCTGCTTGAACAGTACGGTGAAGGTGCAAAGTCGTCACAGCCCAATTTTCAGGCAATGCTTGATACCTACCATAAAATTAAAGATGAAGGGTATGACAGAGTCATTGCAGTGCATCCCACGAGTGAACTGACAGGTTCTTACCAAAATTCTTTGACAGCGAGTCAGGAAGTGGACCTTAAAGTAGAAGTGATCGATTCTAGAACAGGTTCCTACCCGTATAAAAAAATGGTACAGGCAGGTATGGCAATCACTGAAGCAGGCGGAACCTTTGAAGAAGCGGTGCAGCATGTCAGAAGTCTGACTACTCAGACCGCACTCTATTTACAGCCGAAAAATCTTCAGCAGGTGAGACGAAGCGGGCGTCTTAGTGCGTCACAAAGTTTTCTTGCAGGCTTATTGAGTATTCAGCTGATTCTCAGTCTGGAAGAAGGTAAAATCATTCCTTATGAGAAAGTACGAACGCGCAAAAAAGTTTTTGAACGTATGATAGAAATTGTTGAAGAGGCTATTGAAAAAGAAGACTTAAAAGAAATTTGTGTCCTTAACTCCGGTGATAAAGTAGAAGCAGGAAAGTATGTGGAACGTTTACATGCTGATTATCCTGAACTCATTATTCATCAAGAGTATATGGCTGCTGTAGCTAGTGTGCATACAGGCTATGGTACTGTATCAATAGGCTGGATTAAAGAATAAAAATAACCTGAGCATTCAGCTCAGGTTATTTTTGTTCGTTATCTAGATTGTGGATGAGTTTATCCAGAAGATGTTTTAAATCCTCTGCTTCCTCATCAGTAAGTAAAGCAGCTTCCTGAAAAATTTTATTACAGTTCTCCAGTGCTGGGTGCAGCTTGCGACTTTTATCAGTCAGATGTATAAATACTTCTCTCTGATCAAGTTCTGAACGTTCACGGATAATTAGTTCATTGCTTTCCATACGCTTCAGAAGGGGCGAGATGGTGCCAGTATCGAGTGATAATTCTTCAACCAGTGTCTTCACATTAACAGGAGAAGTTTGAAAAAGGATGGAGAGAACCAGATACTGTGGATAAGTCAGGTTATGATCTTTAAAGACTTTGTTAGTATAGAAACGATTCATTTTACGCTGCGCGTTATATAGACTGAAACACAGCTGTTTGTCGAGTTTAAAATTTTCTGACATTTAATTCTCCGCCTTAAAAATAATGATCGATATGAATATATGTTAAAATTATTAAGTTATCCTTTATAACCTTATTATAAAGAGGGATTTTTTTCAAGGCATCGAGAGTTAAAAAACATATAAATACAATGAAAGTGTGCATTAAACTGGAGGAAATGATGACTAAAATAGAACTATATATCATAAGTGGCTTTTTGGGAAGCGGAAAAACGACCTTGTTAAGAAATATGCTGATGAACTGGCAGGACAAAAAAGTCGCTATTTTAATGAATGAATTAGGACAGTTTAATGTCGATTCAAAAATCTTAGGAGAAGATACGCCGATGAATGAACTGCTCAATGGTTGTATCTGCTGTGACCTTAAAAGTGACGTTGAAGTCCAGCTGCATGATATCAGACATCGTTATCAACCTGACATTATTATAATAGAAGCAACAGGTGTAGCACATCCGGTAGAAATATATGATGCTTGTCTGGCCCCTTCATTGACGAGCTTCATTCAAGTACAATCCATTATCACACTGGTAGATGGTCCGAGATTCCTCAACCGTTCTCGATATAGCATCACAACAAGACAGTTGATGGAAGAGCAGATACGTTATGCACATACTGTCATACTGAATAAAAAAGATCAGATGACCGCTGAAGAACTCATAAGCTGCGAAGAACAGATTAGAACACTTAATGCAGCTGCAAAGATAAGCATGACTGAATATGCACAGGTAGAAGAGGAAATATTCGTTCACGGTGGAGAGGTTAATCATCAAGTAGGACACGTTCACCATGGTATTCAGTCAATGGTTTATGCTTTTACGTCACCTGTTGACAGTCACCGGTTTGTGGACTGGCTGCGTCAGCTGCCTGACTCTATTCTTAGAATTAAAGGATATATTAAGTTTCGGGAAAATCCAGCACAAGTGGTTCTGTTTCAATATTCATACGGCATACCACAATATGAACCAGAAGAAATGCAACTGCCTTTGAAACTAGTCCTCATTGGTGAATCACTCGATAAAAGTAAGCTACTCGATCAGTTAGATCAACTGCAATTCAGCTGACAGTTAATTAAATGAAAATCCTGATGCTGGATTTTCATTTTTTTAAATTAATATGAACGTTTTTGATTGTTTTTGATAGAAAATGATTGAAATTTGTAAACGGTAACATTATACTAAAGGGGAGATAAGGAGGGGCGCTATGCTAACCATTAAGCGTCATGAAAAAATTATAGAATTGCTTGATTATCATGAGATAGTCTCCTTGCAGCAGTTGATGGAAATCACCGGCAGCAGTGAATCTACTATCAGACGGGATCTGTCTGCCCTTGAAAAAGCAGGAAAACTGATTCGGGTCCACGGGGGTGCAACCTGTTCTGTACATAATAAGCAGGATACTAATCTGGCGATTAAGACGACACGCTTTGTGCATGAGAAAGAGGTGATGGCTCAGCAGGCAGCTGCTCTCATTGAAGATCATGATTGTCTGTTTCTTGATGCGGGCAGCTCTACCCTTTCTATTATCCCTTATTTAAATCAGCAGCACTTAACCGTTGTCACAAACGGATTGACTCATGTTGCACCATTGATTGAGAAAGGCATTCGAGTCTTTATGGCAGGTGGCTATATTAAAAATAATACACTGGCCAGTATCGGTGCAGAGGCTAAAAAGATGATAAGTCAGTTTAATTTTGATAAAGCGTTTATCGGTGTCAACGGAGTAGATCTGGATAAGGGGTTCACCACACCAGACCCAGAGGAAGCAGCTTTAAAACGAATCGCTATTCAGCAGAGTACTCACTGTTATTTTCTGGCTGATGAATCGAAGTTCGGCAATGTGACATTCGCAACAATTTCAGAGCTTAAGGCAGGAAGTATCATTACGCATGAACAGAACGTGCATCTTAAAAAATATAAGAAATTTATAAAGGTGGGATAAAATGATTTACACATTAACATTAAATCCTTCTGTAGACTATGTGGTCTTTGCAGATGATATCAAGCTCGGTGAACTGAATCGCTCTCAGAAGACTTTTAAGTTTGCCGGTGGGAAAGGGATTAACGTCTCACGCGTCTTGCAGGCACATGGTATACCATCCACGGCACTGGGCTTCATCGGCGGATTCCCAGGCGCATTGATTCAGCAAAAGCTTGAAGAGTCAGAGATTGCGACAGATTTTGTGGCGATACAGGATGACACCCGCATTAATATTAAATTAAAGGGCGGCAACGAAACAGAAATCAATGCGCCAGGTCCTGTCATTTCACAGGCGGAAACAGCACAGTTATTCAAGCAGATTGAGCAGTTGACAGCGGAAGATACATTAGTGATTGCAGGTAGTATCCCTTCTTCTATGCAGGCAGATATCTATGAAGATATCGCCCGGCTGTGCAAGTGTCAGTTCGTCGTGGATGCAGAAAAAGACCTGCTGCTTTCAGTGCTGAAATATCATCCGGTCTTTATTAAACCGAATAAAACAGAGCTTGAGGAGATGTTTGATTGTCAGCTGCATACTGATGATGATATCAAAGCAGCAGCGAGAGAGCTGATTCAGCAAGGCGCTCAGAATGTAATGGTGTCATTAGGTGGAGAGGGTGCATTATTTGTCAGTGAGAGTTTAGTCTATAAAGCGCAAGTGCCAAGTGGCAGAGTCGTGAACACAGTGGGGTCGGGTGATTCAACTGTTGCAGGGATGCTGGCCGGCCGTGAACGGGGATTATCTCTTTCTGATAGCTTTAAATTAGCAGTTGCATCGGGAACTGCTACTGCTTTCACAGAAGATTTGGCGACAGATGAACAGATTCAACAGATATTACCGAACGTCCAATTGACGATTATTTAATTAGGGAGGTTAATATGATGAGAATTACAGAATTATTGACGAAGTCTACAATTGCAATGGATTTAAACGCAGCTACAAAAGACCAGGTTATTGATGAATTAGTGGATACATTATGGAATGCAGGCAAGCTGAATGATCGTGATGAATACCGTAAAGCTATTCATGCGCGCGAAGCACAGAGTACAACGGGTATTGGAGAAGGGATTGCAATTCCTCACGCAAAGACTGATGCTGTCCAGACACCTGCTATCGCATTTGGTAAATCGAAGCCTGGTGTTGATTATGAATCTCTTGACGGGGCGCCAGCTCATCTCTTCTTTATGATTGCAGCACCTGCTGGAGGCGCACAGACTCACTTAGATGCGCTGGCTAAATTATCAGGCATACTGATGAATGAAGACGTCCGTGCACAACTGCTGAATGCAGATTCAAAAGAACAGATTCTTTCTATTATTGATCAGCATGATGAAAGTGAAGTAGAAGAAGTGGAAGCGGCTCCAGTCACAACAACTCCTTCAGAAGATTTAATACTGGCCGTTACAGCTTGTCCGACAGGTATCGCACATACTTATATGGCAGCAGATGCACTGAAAAATAAAGCAGCTAAAATGGGTGTGCCGATTAAAGTAGAGACGAACGGTTCAGGTGGAGTCAAAAATAAACTGACGGATGATGAAATCAGACGCGCTAAAGGGATTATCGTTGCTGCTGACGTCAATGTGGATACAGCACGATTTGATGGTAAAAATGTCATCATGGTCCCTGTTGCTGACGGAATTAAGCGACCTGAGGAACTCATTCAGATGGCTCAGGATGATACACGTCCTAAATTCACTGCAACGACTAAAGCAAAAGCAAGTGATTCAGGTGAAAGAAAAGGATTTTATAAGCACTTAATGAGCGGTGTATCCAATATGCTGCCATTCGTTATCGCTGGGGGGATCCTGATTGCACTTAGCTTCTTCTGGGGCATTCATTCAGCGGATCCTAAGAGCGAAGAGTACAATGCGTTTGCTGCAGCACTGAATACAATCGGTGGCGGTGAAGGTGCATTTGGTCTGATGATTCCGATTTTAGCAGGTTTCATTGCCTACAGTATCGCGGATAGACCAGGTCTTGCACCGGGTATGGTCGGCGGTCTGATGGCAGTACATGGGGGTTCAGGCTTCCTCGGTGGTTTAGTAGCCGGTTTCCTTGCAGGTTACTTAGTACGTGGCTTAAAAGCGTTGTTCAATGGACTTCCACAAGCACTTGAAGGTATTAAACCGACTTTATTATATCCAGTTCTAGGTGTCGGCCTGACAGGTTTGATTATGTATTACTTGGTCAATCCGCCAGCAAAATGGTTAAATGATTTACTGACCACAACACTCAACGATATGAGTGGTACGAATATTGTGCTGCTTGGTCTCGTTTTAGGTGGTATGATGGCCATTGATATGGGTGGTCCATTCAATAAAGCAGCCTATGCATTCGGTATTGCTGCGATTGATGCTGGCAACTATGCACCGATTACAGCAGCGATGATCGGTGGTATGGTACCTCCTCTCGCTATTGCACTTGCCATGATTATTTTTAGACGTAAATTTACACGTGTACAACGTGGTTCTACTGTTTCTAATGCAGTGATGGGGGCTTCATTTATTACTGAAGGTGCAATTCCATTTGCTGCTGCTGACCCTATCCGTGTCATTCCATCTATGATCGCAGGTAGTGCGACTGCGGGTGCATTAGCTATGGCATTTGGATGTCGTGTCCCAGCACCTCATGGTGGTATGTTCGTCATCTGGCTTGATAAAGCACACTGGCCGATGTTCCTTCTTGCATTAGTGATCGGTACATTAGTCTCAGCACTTATCTATGGTTTCATTAAACCGGCATTAACAGAAGAAGAACTACAGGCTGAGGCGGTGACGGAAGCCGCTGCTGAATAATATAATCAGAAAACATCCGGATGTTCGGGTGTTTTTTGATTTATAACGTTATATAATGTAAAAAAGGGGTAAATTTTATAACATTATAGTTAATTGATGAAGAAGGATGATCCTATGTTATATTACAAGACTTATATAAAGGATGAAATCGCACCTTGGGTCACGTTCATTCATGGTGCAGGTGGAAGCTCAACAATCTGGTACAAACAAATCCGCTATTTCAAACGTGATTTTAATATACTGCTTGTGGACTTACGGGGTCACGGCAAATCAAAGGAAGATAAGTGGAAAAAAGGTGATACGTTTGGGCATTTGGCAGAAGAAGTGATTGAAGTATGTGATCATCTCGGGATTGAGAAGATGCATTTAATCGGCATGAGTCTAGGTACTATCGTTTCGCAGACCGTTGCAGATCGTTATCCGACACGGGTGCAATCTCTCGTTCTGGGTGGGGCCATTATCGCTCTTGATATTCGTACTAAATTATTATTATGGCTAGGGCGTACAATTAAACGAGTCATCCCGTTTATGCTGTTGTATAAGCTTTTTGCTTATATTATTATGCCGCGTAAAGCACACGAAGAATCACGCCTCGCTTTTGTCAATGAGGCAAAGAAGATGAGTCAGAAACAGTTTGTGAAATGGTTCAGTCTCACTAAACTCATCAATCCTTACTTAAGTCATCTGCAAGTATCTACAGAGAAAATACCTACTATATTCATAATGGGTTCTGAAGATTATTTATTCATACCGCCCGTAAAAAAAGTGGCTGAGGAAAATAGCAACTTTAAAGTAGAGATTATTGAAGATTGCGGTCACGTCTGTAATATTGACCAGCCAGATAGTTTCAATGAGATATCAAGACAGTTTATTATGCAACATGCGTAAGAGAAATGTGATAATATAGAACTATCTATCAGTGAAAAAATGACTGCCTGTGAAAAGAAATGTTATTTTCATAGACAGTCATAAAATATTTCGGAGGTGAATCCCTAATTCCAGGGAATTAATTGGACATATCGACCATACTTAAGCTTTTAATTTTTGCATTTTTAATTTTAATGACCGCACTTTTCGTAGGCTCAGAGTTCAGTTTAGTAAAGGTGAGATTATCTCGTATTGATCAGCTAGTATCTGAAGGTAATAAATCGGCAAAACTTGTTCAGCACATGGTGCACGAACTTGATTACTACTTGTCAGCTTGTCAGCTGGGAATTACGGTTACGGCACTGGGACTTGGGTGGATTGGTGAATCGACCTTTGAAGCAGTTATTCATCCGATTCTTCATCTGCTGCATGTACCTATTGAAATGTCAAAACCGATTACTATCGCACTCAGTTTCTTTATTGTGACGTTTCTGCATGTTGTACTTGGAGAACTTGCACCTAAGTCACTGGCAATTCAATATGCTGAACGTATGACACTTATCTTCTCAAGACCTTTATACTATTTTGGTATACTGATGAAGCCCCTTATCTGGTCTATGAATGGAACAGCCAGATTGATTCTAAGAATGGTTGGCGTACAGCCGGCAGGGCATGAACAGGCCATGAGTGAGGACGAACTCAAAATCATCATGACACAGAGTTATCAAAGTGGTGAAATCAATCGTACGGAACTTGCATATATGCAGAATATTTTCTCATTTGATGAACGACTGGCTAAAGATATCATGGTACCACGTACACAGATGATTTCATTAACTCAGCCATTCGATATCAATGAGCTGCTCGAAGTGGTCAATGAACACCAATTTACACGTTACCCCGTTACAGAGGATGGGGATAAAGATCATATCATCGGCTTTATCAACGTTAAGGAATTTCTCACTAAATATGCTTCAGGTGATCCAGTTCGTATTAAAGAGCATATTCACGACCTGCCGCTTATCCATGAGGTAACCCGTATCAGTGATGCGCTGATTAAGATGCAGCGCGAACGTGTACATATCGCACTTGTTATTGATGAGTACGGAGGTACAGCGGGTATTCTGACGATGGAAGATATACTTGAAGAGATTGTCGGAGAAATTCGTGATGAATTTGATGACGACGAAGTAAATGATATTATTAAGACTGGTGATGATACTTACCAGATTAATGGTCGCGTATTATTAGCCGATATTGAAGAACAATTTGGTATCAATTTTGAGGAGTCTGATGATATTGATACCATTGGTGGCTGGATGCAGGCACAGAATCCAGATATTGATAAAGATGGTTATGTAGATACTTACTTCGATAAATGGATTGTGCTGGATGCAGAGAACCATCAGATTAAGCAAGTCGCTCTTCATAGAAACTTCAATGCTGCAAGAGAAGACGTGGAAGAAGTGATGGATTAATGCAGAATGCAACGTTAAATAGTTTATTCCGCTTCTTCGGTTATCTGGAAGGTCTGTCACTGTTAATCCTATTCTTTATTGCAATGCCGCTTAAGTATATGGCCGGAAAACCGGAAGTTGTCACAGTTTTCGGCATGATTCACGGCGCTTTATTTACGCTTTATATTCTGATGGTTATCTGGATGACCATCAGAATGAAATGGAGACCGACTTGGCTGGTCGCTTCTATTATAGTCGCATTCCTGCCATTTGGTACCTTTGTGTTTGATCATTATTACAAACGCTCGCTTTATTATTTAAGCTAATGAGAGAGACATATGTCTCTCTTTTTTTGGAGGTTAGTATATGAGAATCAATAAATATTTATCAGAATCAGGTATCACCTCACGACGAGGGGCCGATAAATATATAGATGCCGGTCGCGTTAAGATTAACGGGAAACTGGCTGAACTAGGAAGCCGAGTAGAAGAGGGAGATAACGTCACAGTCGATAATCAGACCATCACACTCGAAAAAGGCTATGTTTATCTGAAACTGAATAAGCCACGTGGAATTACTTCAACTACAGAACGACATATTAAAGGTAATATTGTCGATTTCGTTAATCATTCAGAGCGGATATTTCACATCGGCCGACTGGATAAAGATTCAGAAGGTCTGATTCTACTGACGAATGACGGAGATATTGTGAATGAAATTCTGAGAGTGGAGAATAAGCATGAGAAAGAATATGTCGTCTCTGTGGATAGAAAAATAACAGACGATTTTATTAAACAGATGTCAGAAGGTGTTGAGATACTAGATACAAAAACATTGCCTGCTAAAGTGACACGTATCAATGATCGCACCTTCAATATCGTCTTGATGCAAGGACTGAATCGCCAGATCAGACGGATGTGTGAAGCGCTGGGCTATGAAGTGCGTCAGTTGAGACGTATCCGAGTGATGAATATTGTGGTGGATGATCTGAAGTTAGGGGAATGGAAAGACCTGACAGCAGCTGAAAAAGAGGAGCTGTTCAGACAACTGGATTACAGTCCGAAAAGATAGAATATAAAGAAGCCGCTACTCTTATTATAAGGGTAGCGGCTTCTTTAATATGATTATGGGACTTTCGATGATGAGAGGCTATTTGAAAGTCCCATAATCATATATGTGCTATTCGCCGCCCAGCATGTCAAAGAGACCGCCTAGTGCGCTGCCTTCACCGCGACCGGAATTTGCTCCGCCTGGTGCGGCAGCAAATACTCGACTTGCGAGTCTTGAGAATGGCAGAGATTGTATATAAACTGTACCTGGTCCTTCGAGTCTGGCGAACCAAAGACCTTCACCCCCGAAAAGTTTAGTTTTAATACCAGGTATACGCTCAATATCATAATGAACACTGGAGGTCATACCGACAAGACATCCTGTATCTACCTGCAGCACTTCACCCGGTTGCAGATGACGTTCAATAATGGCCCCCCCTGCATGGATGAATGCCATACCGTCTCCAGTCAGTCGCTGCATGATAAAGCCTTCACCACCAAAAAATCCGACACCGATTTTCTTCTGAAATGCGATATCAACTGCAACACCTTTGGCAGAGGCCAGAAATGCATCCTTCTGACAAATAAATTCACCATTTAAGCGGCTTAAATCTAACGGGATAATTTTCCCTGGATAGGGTGCTGCCAGATAAACATGTTCTTTTTGATGACCGCGATTGGTGAAGGTTGTCATAAACAAGCTTTCACCTGTTAAAGTACGTTTACCAGCTGAGAATAATTTATCCATGAAACCACCTTGAGATGAACCATCTCCAAATATAGTAGCAAGTTCAATATTTGGGTGAACCATCATCATACTGCCTGCTTCAGATACAACCGTTTCATCAGGATCAAGCTCAATCTCAACATACTGAATATCGTCACCGTAAATTTTATAATCTATTTCATGGTTGTTCATCTCTTAACATCTCCCTTTTTTCTCCAGTATAACAATTCATTACCTCATTCGCCACAAAGTTGTTAATAATATAAGAAGTATTTAAAATGTATCTTTAGTATAATAAAATCGAGGTGAAAGAAATGAAATTTAAAAAACCTAACCAGCACGGCGCATGGGCGATGCTTATCATGCCTTTTTTATTTGGTATATTTGCGGGACAGTTCTCGTTGTATCATATTCCGTTTATCATTGGCTGGTTTTTAGTATTTTTCGCAACTGATCATCTACTGCTATACGTCAAACAGCGCAAGAAACAGATAGGTTATGTGAAGATGGCCGGATTGCTGGCGTGTCTGGCTGCATTAGCGCTGTTGATTGTCGTCAACCATCAGCCTGTACTTATTGTTTTCTTTTTAATTATGCTGCCATTTGGCTATATCAATCTGATGTTTGCAAAAAATCGTAATGAGCGTCACGTTATGAATGATATTAGTGCGGTCGTTATTTTCTCAATAGCAGGATGTATCAGTTATTTCATTGGTAAAGGTCAGATGGATTTACAGATGTTAAAAGTGTTTATCTTTAGTTTTCTATATTTTCTCGGCACAATATTATACGTCAAGACGATGATACGGGAGAAGAAAAACATTAAATATAAGTGGCTGTCATTTAGTTATCACCTGCTGCTTGTAATTCTAGGGTTCAGGATCCATCTGCTGCTGGGGCTTGCTATGATACCAAGTTTTATCCGTGCAGTTGCATTCTACGGTAAAAATTATAAGCCGATGAAAATCGGTATTGTGGAAATTGCTAATGCATGCTTTATTACTTTATTTGTAGCTTTCTATTTTATGATGAAATAAAAAACGATGACTCGGGTCATCGTTTTTTACTGTGCTTCTCTTTATGTTCTTTTTTCATCGCTAAGTATTCTTCATCGGCACGAATTTTATCCCAGTAGCCTTTGAAGATGAGTGCAGACTCCCTTTTTTCGGGAGATTCATTGTTTAAATAAACTGAACCATTTTCAGCATATTTTTTACCACTTTTGTGATGGGCATAACGCATAGCACGTGTATAGCCCATCTGTATGAATTTACGAGTCATATCCATACCCACAAAATCATGTTCTTTCTTATAATTTAAATATAAATCGTATATCTTTTCAGCTGAGTCTTGTGCAATTTCAGGCGTTTTAAAACGCCAGTGAGGGAGAATTTCGCTTTTATAGGGTTGAACGAGCAATACACCTTGCTCGCCACGCCCGATATCATAAAGTTCAGGCTGTTCGCGGAAATTAATGGAGTCAAAATCAAGATCATAATTAAACATCACTATTCCTCCTAATACAAAAAGGAGCCGTATAAACGGCTCCTCATTTAACTCTTAACGACGTTTGTGCATCATACCTAATACGATAGATACGATAGCGATTAAAAGAATAGTACCTACTAATGCTGGTAAGATGTAAACGCCCCAGATTTCAGGACCCCAGTGGCCAAGTAAAGTACCACCAATTGAAGCACCAAGTAAACCTGCGATGATATTACCGATTTTTCCACCTGGAATATCAGTACCCATGATCATGCCTGCAATCCAACCAATCAGACCACCCATGATTAACATTAAAATAAAGCCCATAGTATGTTTCCTCCTCGAAATATAAATTTAAGAAATAAGACTGTATCGCTTATGATTTATATTTACCCAGCTATACAGGGCATAAACAAAAACATTTAAATTTTTTTAGACGCCTTTTTGATTACTCCATAGAAGAGTGTGTAACTGGGGTGTAACATACACATTATTCATCTCATCATCCGCCATGACGCGGTCAATCAATGCTTCATATCGGTGCAGTAATTTCTCTGTATGGTTATCGACGCTATCATCCAGATAAGGATTACCGACCTGAATGTAGAACGGGAGCTGAGGATAACAGTGATGAATCTTTTTTGCAAACTGATAATCTGTTTCTTCAAAAACCACGACTTTCAAATTGATTTTATCGGTATCGAGTTGACTGATGATGTCGTCCAGCTTATCCAAGTCCTGATTCATAGTTGAAGAAGGGGGCTTAGGACTGATTGTCAGTTGGTCGATACGATTCATCCAGTCCTGATATTTCGATCCTTGTGTTTCAAGTGCAACCTGACAGCCTTCAAGATGAAGGAGGTCGATCAATTGACCTAAATCTTTGATTAATGCGGGATTGCCGCCTGATAATGTCACGTGATTAAATGACTGACCTCCCGCAGCGCGGAGTTCACCGTAAATTTCTTCAGCTGTCATCATCCGTATCTCATCTTTCATCGTGCCGTCCCATGTAAACTTGGAATCGCACCAGCTGCATCTGAAATCGCAGCCTGCTGTACGGACAAACATCGTTTTGCGGCCGATAACAATACCTTCCCCTTGTATAGTGGGACCGAATATCTCCATAACAGGAATCATTTTGCACCTCTATAAACGACGTAGCTAGTCGGCGTTTCTCTTAAAAAAACTTGCAGACATTGTGGCTGATTTGGCAATGTATTCAGATGAGACTGCACAAGTTCGTGAATGAGCTCAGCCATCTTTTCAGTAGACGGTATCCGTCCTGCAAGTTCTGGCAGTTCATTCAGCAATTGATGATCAAAGCGACCGTGAATCAGTTGCTTCAGTTCACTGAAATTGATCAGGAAGCCCAGCTCATCAAGTTCATTGCCTCCGATGGTAAGATTAAGGAAATAGGTGTGACCGTGAACACGTGCACACGCTCCTGCTCGTTCATCAGGAATATAGTGAGCACTTGAAAAGTTCATGTCCTTATTCAGTTCAAATATATAATTATGAGGAACTTGGGGATAAAGTTGTGGAATCATCTGGCACCTCTTTCTGTAAGATAAGCTTTAAGTCCTGCATTTCTAAGTTTGCAGCTTGGACACTCACCGCAGCCATCTGTCATGATACCCTCATAGCAGGTCAGTGTATTATTTCTGATATAATCAAGTTGACCGAGCGAATCAGCAAGCGCCCAAGTCTGTTTTTTATCAAGCCACATGAGTGGGGTATGGATAACGAAATCCTGGTCCATTGACAGATTGATAGTCACGTTCAAGGATTTAATGAAGATATCGCGACAGTCCGGATAACCGGAGAAGTCGGTTTCGCAGACACCTGTAATGATATGTTTTGCTTCTATCTGATAGGCTAGTGCCGCTGCAAAACTCATGAACAGTAAATTACGGGCAGGAACGAACGTATTGGGTATCTCATCGTCTTCAATCTGCATATGGTGATCTGTTAGGGCATTGGGCGCCAGTTGTGACAATAGAGACATATCAAGAACGTGATGTTTTAATCCTTGTTCTTTTGCGATGGACTTTGCAACTTTAATTTCCAGCGCATGTCGTTGACCATAGTTAAAGGTAACGAGTTCGACTTCATCGTAATGTTCCAGTGCATGAAATAGACAAGTCGTACTATCCTGGCCGCCACTGAAGACAACGAGAGCTTTATTACTTTTTAAATTCATATTTATCATCCTTTTCAATAAAAAAAGACACCTTTACCCTAGCAAGATGTCTGACTAGTTTTTTATAGAGGGTATGCGCTAGGAACCTCTTATTCAATTCGTTACTCATTGTAGCAGAAAAAAAGCTATACTAAAAGAAATAAATTAATGCGACGGAGTGAACTCATGTTTTTAATGATAGATCATTATGATTCATTTACCTATAATATTGTTCATTATATAGAAGGGATGAACGAAAGTATCATCGTGCGACAACCTCATCAACTGTCGACTGAAGACATCCGTGAAATGCAGCCGGAAGGAATTCTTCTATCTCCGGGACCGGGACACCCGGTAGATGCGACCCTTACGCTTGAAGTCATCCGGACATTTGCGGGACAGATTCCGATACTGGGTATCTGCTTAGGGTTTCAGACGATTGTCACTGCATTTGGAGGTAAAGTGGAAAAAAGGCAGCCGGTCCATGGTCATACAGCGTCTATCCATCATGACGGTAAAGGAATCTATATGAATTTGAAGTCACCACTGAATGTCGCACGTTATCATTCACTGCAGGCAACCGAATTGCCTGACTGTCTCGAGGTTTCCGCGACTGCGGATGATATCATAATGGCAATCAGACATCGCGATTATTTAATAGAAGGTGTGCAATATCATCCTGAGTCTATATTGACTGAAGAAGGACATGCGCAATTTCAACAATTTATGAGGATGTGTAGACGATGAGAGCATGTATACAATTTAAAGAGGTGGGTACACTTTACTTTGCAAACCCACTTGAAGTGCTGACTGCTTACACATTGGAGGAAGTTGAAAATGTCATTCATGAAGCGGAGAAGAGAAGTGCATCGTGTTTTGTTGTCGGTTATTTAAATTATGAAGCGGCACGGGCATTTTCATCATTGATGAAAGTAAAAGACAGCAGTTGTTATGCGAAGTTTTATGTGTTTAATGAAACAGTTGGACCGTTCGCACATGTCGCGCTTGATACACCTATTAAATTCGCTTTCACAGAAACAAAAGAAAAAATTGAGAATGATATACGCTATATTCAGGAAAGAATTCGTCAAGGTGATACTTATCAGGTGAATTATACGACAAGATTAAAAGCGGAAGCGGATATCGACGCTTATGCACTTTACTGCAAGTTGACTGAAATGAGCAATGGTGATTACTGTGCCTTTATTGAAGATGAGGATCACGCCATCATCAGTATATCGCCGGAGCTGTTCTTTAAATATGATAAAACGAGCAGCGTTATTCAGACTAAACCTATGAAAGGGACACTCAGTCGTCACGTTGATCCTGAGGTCGATGAAGCACATTATCTCCAGCTAAAAGCGTCCAAAAAAGATCAGGCGGAAAATGTGATGATTGTTGATTTACTGCGCAATGATTTGAGTAGAATAGCAAGAAAAAATTCAGTGCATGTCCCAGCGTTATTCGATATTGAGAAATATCCGACTGTTTTTCAGATGACATCAACGGTAGAAGCACTAATTGAACCGGCGTATGGTTTATTTGATATATTAAAGGCACTTTTCCCGTGTGGTTCTATTACAGGTGCTCCAAAAATCAGTACAATGTCTATCATCGATGAACTGGAGACACATCGCGGCATCTACTGTGGTACTATCGGAATAATGACACCAGATATCGCCGTTTTTAATGTACCGATTCGAACAATCGAAAAACAAGGCAGAAAGATGGTCTATGGTGTAGGTGGCGGTATCACAATTGACTCAGAGGCGGAACTCGAATTTGAAGAGATGGTGATGAAAACAAGGATACTGAGACAGCTGGCGTCATATCAGGATTTTCATCTCATTGAAACGATGCGAGTAGATAGTGAAGGAATACGACGTAAAAACTTTCATCTGCGTCGCCTGCTGAATAGTCTGGCACAGTTTGATTTTATATATAATGAAGACTTGTTGAATCATTTATTCACAAAACGAGGAGAAGGCTGTTATCGACTAGCTGTTTATGATGGGTATATATCGGCAGAAGAACGAACACTGCCGGAAACTCAGTTACAGCAGGCAGTATTGCTGCCCATGGGCAAGAGTGAGCACATCTGGCGTCAGCATAAAACCTCTCATCGTCAACACTATAAAACAGAAGAGGGGTACCTTGCCCTCTATTATGATGGAGATCAGAAAATAATTGAATTCAATATCGGTAACGTTGTATACGCTTATCAAGGTCAATTATATACACCAGCAACTGATTTACAGCTGCCTGGCTGTATGCAGGCAGCGCTGCTCGCACAAAATAAAATAGCACGCCGGGAATTATACGTTGAAGAATTGCATGAAATCGAGTCTATCTGGATGATCAACTCGTTAAGAGAATGGGTGCCGATTGAAATTCAACAACAAAACATGGAAAAGTTTTGTATAAAAGCGTAAAATAGATATCAACATCTTACTTGAGAGCGATAGGAGAACATTATGATTATCACCTTATTACTTATCATCGGTTTAAGCGTCTGGATTTATTATTGCAATCAGAGCGTTATTGCCATGCTGAAATCAGGCAACAAGAAGAATGCCTTGATATGGCTTTATACAGCTATGTTTTCTGCTGTGCTTATTGTCGGTGTCATTATTTACAGCATGAGAGAAGAATTGATGAGTCTTCTTAACATGTTCTATCATCATTAAGATAAACAGTTGCAGCTTATTCTGAATAAAGAGAGGTTTCTTTATGATCTTTGAACAGTCAGGTTTATATACGACTCTGCAAACAGCAAAAAATGATCGATTATCCCATACAATAGCGAATGCATTAGTAGGCAATGAATATGATGTACCTACTTTTGAAATGGCTGTTGTACCTGCCGCTATTTATTTTGAAGAACAGACCCTTATTGCGCTTGCAGGTGCGGACTATCATGCATATACTTCAGAGCGGGATGTTGAAATGTACAAACCTTACTTGATCAATAAGGGCGAAACACTACATTTCAGACGTGCAGCTAAAGGGACAAGGGTTTATCTTGCAGTCGGTGGAGGAGTCATTGAAGATGTGAGGGATCAACCAATCGAAACAGGTGCGGTCTTTAAACTCGCTCATCACTATAGTGATATACAGAAAAAACTGATACATCGCCTGATGGTGGATCACGCATGTCCATGGGGTGTGGATTATTATTCACTTTCCAGGGTTTATTACTCGGATATATTTCATATACGTCCAGGTGCAGCAATCGACATACCGGATGATGAAGTATTTGAAGTGACACGCTTTTTAAGTCGGGGAAGTTATGTCATTGAAGGGACAGCTATTTATGATAGAGAACGTCCAACTGCGCAGCTGGAACCGGGTTCTATTCAGGTGACAGCCAATCAAAAGCTGCGTATTGTTCTTGAGCATACAGAGGGGCAGCAGGCGGTGGCGCAAGTGGCACCTTATCACTTCTCTAAACTTGTACAGAAACGACCGGGTTCTAAATTAATCTTCAAAAATGTGAGCGAGGAAGAATATGAACAGCGTTATGCTTCATATGAAAACTGGCTTAAAAGCCTGTTGATGCATCTTTCCTATAAACTTAAATCTTATGTTGATGTCTAATATCAGAATATGGACAAAAATAGTTCACATATTACACAAAAAATAGCGAGTCTGCTATTTTTTATTTGCTTCCGAAGACGTAAAGAGTTAAATTAGTATATTGAAGCGATGAATATTAAATTTGAAATAAGAACATTAATTTTATGTAAATTAACGATTGAACTGCAACAAGAATGGGGTTGGAATATGAATGATTAAAAAGAATAAAATAACGATTTTTGTCTTCTTCCTGATGATGGTCCTGACTGTATCACTGAAGACTTATTTTGCGTATTATGTTGACTTGTCACTCGGAGTCAAAGGGATCGTCCAGAATTTGATTCTGTTATTGAATCCCTACAGTTTAATTGCACTGGTACTAAGTGCGTTACTGTTTTTTAAAGGCAAAAAAGGATTCTGGTTTATTTTTACAGGCGGGACGCTATTAACGATACTTCTTTATAGCAACGTCGTCTACTTCAGATTTTTCTCTGACTTCCTGACTTTCAGTACATTGAACCAAGTCAGCAATGTCGAATCTATGTCCGGCGCATTATGGAGTTCTTTCCAGTGGTATGATTTCGTTTATTTCCTGGATACTGTTTTCTATCTGATTTTACTAACAGTGAAAAGAGATGCGCTATCTCTGAAATCCTTTAAACGTAAATTTGTACCCGTATTGATGGGTGCATCTATCGCTTTATTCTTTATCAACCTGGCATTCGCTGAAATGGATCGTCCTGAACTGTTAACACGTACATTCGACCATAAATATTTAGTGAAATATTTAGGACCTTATAACTTTACTATTTATGATGGTGTTAAAACGATTCAGAATAATCAGCAGAAAGCGATGGCTAGCGCTGATGACCTGACACGCCTGCAATCCTATACAAAAACGAAATATGCAGAGCCGAACAAGCAGTACTTTGGCATTGCTAAAGAAAAGAATATTATTAAAATTCATCTTGAAAGCTTTCAAACAGTGATGATCGGTAAGAAAGTAAATGGTAAGGAAGTTACACCTTTCCTGAACCAGCTGGCAACCGGCAATCAAGATTTCATCTATTATAATAACTTCTTCCATTCAACAGGACAGGGCAAAACAAGTGATGCCGAACTCGCAATGGATAACAGTATGTATGGTTTGCAGCAAGGATCTGCATTCTCATTAAAAAGTGATAATACCTTCCAGTCACTACCCGCTATCCTGAATCAAAAACAGAACTATTCGACTTCAGTGATGCATGGTGATTACAAAACATTCTGGAATCGTGATCAGATTTATAAACGTTTCGGTATCAACAAATTTTATGATGCAACGTATTACGATATGAGAGAAGAGAATCTAGAAAACTTAGGTCTTAAAGATAAAGAATTCTTCAAGGAATCGATTCCTTATCTAAAAGCTGAGAAACAGCCTTTCTATTCTCACCTTATTACACTGACGAATCATTATCCATTTACGCTTACACCTGAAGATGCCACAATAGAATCTCCTAATACGGGTGATAAAACAGTTGATGGCTATATCCAGACAGCACGCTATTTAGATGAATCAGTTAAACAGTTCATTTCTGATCTTAAAAAAGAAGGTCTCTATGATAATTCAGTGATTATGATTTACGGTGATCACTACGGTATCTCAGAAAATCATAATGAAGGCATGGGCAAATTCCTCGGTGAAAATATTACTCCCGTTAACTTTATGGATTTACAGCGTACAGGTCTTTTCCTGAAAGTACCAGGCATAAAAGGGCATGTTGATTCAACATATGCGAGTCAGATTGATGTTATGCCGACGATTCTTCATCTAGTGGGAATCGATGCAAAACCTTACGTGATATTCGGGACTGATTTACTGTCTCAGAAACATAATCAGACAGTTATTTTCCGCAACGGTGACTATATTACACCGACGTTTAAATCCGTTAATGGCACGGTGTATGATAATGTAACGAATGAACCTGTAAAAGATAAGCAAATATTAGAACAGGCTGCGAAAATCAAAAATACAGTCACAACAGAACTGGAAATGTCTGATAGTCTGATGAACGGTGATTTACTTCGTTTCTATGACAATAAAGACTTCAAAAAAGTGAATCCTGCAGATTTTCAATATAAGAACGGGACGGTAAGCCCGACTAAATAAGAAAAAACCTTTAAAGCTAATCGCTTTAAAGGTTTTTTTGTCTAGCCGAGAGATACATCGAGTATCATCATAATAGTAAAACCGACCATTAATCCGAGTGTTGCGAGATCTGTGTTTTCACCGGATTGTGATTCTGGAATCAATTCTTCGACCACTACGAAAATCATAGCGCCCGCTGCAAATGCAAGTGCGTAGGGCAGTAGTGGGGTAACGAGAAGAATAGCAGCGGCACCAATAACCGCAAAAATAGGTTCGACGAGTGCTGATGCCTGTCCGAAATTAAAAGCCTGCCATTTTGATTTACCATCCCCATGTATCGGAAGACTGAGTGCGGTGCCTTCAGGGATATTCTGAATACCGATTCCGATTGCAAGCCCGACCGCTGCCATCAGTGCTCCTTCACCTGTTGCATGACCGATTGCACCAAAGGCAACGCCTAATGCAAGTCCCTCTGGTATATTATGAAGTGTGATGGCCAGCAGTAGTAAAGTGGATTTCTTTAAGTTGCTTTTACGGCCCTCAGTTTGATGACCAGGTGATGCATGGGCATGCATATGAGGAATGACGACATCCAGTCCTCTAATGAAGAAACCCCCGAGTAGGAAGCCGGTAGCGGCAGGCATCCAGGCAATCTGTCCTGCCTTTTCGCTGAATTCAAGTGCAGGTGCAAGGAGAGACCAGAACGAGGCAGCGATCATGACGCCCGCTGCGAAACCTTGCATCGTATTTAGTAATTTGTTGTTAACGGTCCGGACGAGGAAGACGACCGCTGCTCCAAGAGCGGTCATACTCCAGGTGAAGAGACCTGCAATTAATGCTTGATATACATGTGATAACTCACTGAACCATTCGAACATAGTGCCTCCTTATCAGTAAAAGTGTATAATATAATAATGAATTTTGACAATATCAATATCATATCACATTTATCAGAAAGAGGTTACTGATGGAAGCATATAAGATAGAGAATTTAGCAAAGCAATATGGTGACAAAACGATATTTGATCAGGTTAACTTGAGCATCTCAGAAGGTGAGAAGATCGCACTCGTCGGTATCAATGGAACAGGCAAAAGTGCGCTCCTTAAAGCTATATCTGAAATTGAACCGCATAACGGTATTGTCACACATCCGAACGGCTTCAAAATCAGTTATGCAGCTCAGGATCCGGTTCTTGAACTGGATAAGAATGCCTTGCAGAATGTTCTCGATACTAATAGTCCAGTCGTCAGACTGCTGATGGATTACGAACGTGTACTGCAGCAGATGTCTACTGAGATGACAGAGCATATCATGACTGAATTCAACACTTTGCAGGAGCAGATCGAAGCGGTAGACGGTTTCAGCTACCAGGCAGAGGCTAAAACTATTTTGACAAAACTAGGTATTATGAATCATGAACAACCCCTACAGGCTATGAGCGGGGGGCAGCAGAAGCGTGTTGCCTTAGCCAGAACATTATTATCTAAACCTGACCTTCTTCTGCTGGATGAGCCGACCAACCATTTGGACTTTGAGTCTATCGCATGGCTTATTCAATTTATTAGAAGTTATCCGAAAGCCGTTCTGACTGTGACACACGACCGTTTCTTTCTGAATGAAGTGACTGACCGCATTATCGAACTGAGAAATGGCAGATTACATCATTACACAGGCAACTATGATGCTTATATTGCCCAGAAAGCTGAAGAGGAACTGACAGCAGAACGTGTGCAGCATAAAGAAAAACAGCTCTATAAACAGGAACTTGCCTGGATGAGAAAAGGGGCTAAAGCGAGAACAACGAAACAGCAGGCACGTATTGACCGTTTTAAGTCTATAGAAGAAAAAGTTGGAGAGCATCAGACGAAGGATCAGATGTCTATTGACTTGAATCATCAACGTCTGGGAAAACAAGTCTTTGAACTAGATCATATCGGCATCAGTCTAGGAGACCGTCAATTGTTTTCAGACTTCTCTACTATTGTCCAGACGACAGACAGAATTGGTATCGTCGGTGAGAATGGAAGCGGCAAATCAACGCTCCTCAATATACTGAGTGAAAATCTGATTGATTACGAAGGAACAGTGAAAATTGGTCAGACAGTGAAAATTGGCTACTATAAACAGGCGAACAGCAAAATGAATGAAAATATGCGAGTGATTGATTTTCTGCGCGAAAAAGCTGAGGAAGCCACTCAGAAAGATGGCACTAAGATTTCAGTGACCCAGTTACTTGAACGTTTCTTGTTTCCATCCTGTACGCACGGCACATTGATTCATAGACTATCAGGTGGCGAGAAAAAGCGCCTTTATCTTCTCAGCATCCTGATAGAGGGGCCGAATGTGCTGTTACTCGATGAACCGACCAATGATCTTGATACAGAGACATTGACGATTCTTGAACAGTACTTATCGGAATTCAGCGGGGCAGTATTGACAGTGAGTCATGACCGTTATTTTCTTGATAAGGTAGTGAATAAATACTGGTATCTCACTGATATGACGATTCAGCAGATTCTTGGCGATTTTGAAGATTACCTGGGTTATAAAAAGGCGATGCAGGTCTCACCTGTAAAGGAAACAGCTGTTAAAGAAGTGAGAACACAGACGAGAGTGAGTTATAACGATAAACGACGTTTCAAGGCGCTGGGAGAAGAAATCGAACAGCTGGAGCAGCAAATGGAAGAGACAGACCGTAAGCTGGCAGCAGAGACGACAAATTATGAGCGTTTGAATGAACTGACAGCAGAACGGGACAGTCTGAATACGCGATATGAAGAGGCTTTTATAGAGTGGAGCGAACTCGCAGAACGGATGGAGTAGAATGAAGCTGGAACAGATTTTACAGAAATATTATGGTTTTCAGGAATTCAGAATAGGACAGAGAGCACTGATTGAGTATGCAACGCAAGGGCAGTCATCATTAGGTATATTGCCGACAGGTGGCGGGAAATCTATCTGTTATCAAGTATCTGGTATTGCCCTGGGTGGACTGACACTCGTCATCAGTCCGCTGATTTCACTGATGAAGGACCAGGTAGACGCACTGACAGCAGCCGGCATTAAAGCAGCTTATTTAAATAGTCAGCAGAAAGCAGCGGAGTCGCGTGCTGTTGAAGCAGGGCTGTTGAATGGAGAGTATCGTTTTCTGTATGTTGCACCAGAACGGTTCGAACAGAATCATTTTAGAAATCTGTTAGCGCGACTTGATATCAGGCTTATCGCTTTTGATGAAGCACACTGTATTTCTAAATGGGGACATGACTTCAGACCGAGCTACCGACAAGTCGTCGGACAAGTGATGCATTTCGGTGCGCCGTGCATGGCAGTAACAGCGACTGCAACAGTAGATGTCAGAAATGATATTCAGACACTGCTGCATATCCCGGATCACTATGTCGTTGAGACCAGTATTAAAAGAGAGAATTTAGCTTTTAATGTTGATCCGACGTTTCAGAAGGATAAAATGGTCAGACGTTATATTAAGGAACATATTCAGGATTCAGGGATTATTTACGTATCGACACGTAAGCAGGTAGAGGCATTAGGAGAGCAGTTCAGTGATTATGGCATTAAACATACCATCTATCATGCGGGTCTGCCGGCAGATACCAGAGAACAGAATCAGAGTGATTTCGTAAATGATAACTGTCCAGTCATGATTGCAACGAATGCTTTCGGGATGGGGATTGATAAATCCAATGTCAGATATGTTATTCACTACAATTTACCTCAGGATCTGGAATCGTATTATCAGGAAGCAGGCCGTGCAGGTCGGGATGGACTGCCGAGTGAGTGCATTCTGTTGTTCAGTGAACAGGATATTCGACTTCAGCAGTTCTTCATCGGTAATACAGCTGATGAGTCTATTCAGGAAAAGAAAAAAGAGAAGCTGGAAAAAATGGTGCAGTATACGAAGACTACTCAATGTCTGCAAGGAACGCTGATCAATTATTTTAATCCGGCAGAACATTTAGAACCATGCGGCAGATGTACGAATTGTCTTAAAGAAGCGGATTATGATATGACAACAGAAGCTAAAAAACTATTGAGCTGTCTACTGCGTATGAAGACAGCTGTAAGTAAAAGTGTGTTGACTAAAGTGATAAGAGGAGAGAACTTTCCTCATCATGACTATTCGCATCTAAGTACATTCGGGCTCATGAAGGAATATGAATCGAAAGATATTCATGGGTTTATCGATACACTGCTGTTCAATGGCTATGTGGATGAATATGAGGGCAAACTGAGCGCTCATGAAAGTGCAAAGGACATTTTATTTGATGAAGTCAAACTGATGACGCATTATCATCCTGTTCGTTATAATGAGCGGGTCACTATTCACACATTAGTGGAAATGGATGAAATGTTGTTCGAAAAATTAAAAGAAGTAAGAAAAGAACTAGCCGAGTCGATGAAGATTCCACCTTTCACTATTTTCTCGGATCATACATTGACATTATTCGCTCAGAAACAGCCCATTTCAAAGCAGGAGATGTTTCAAATAGAAGGTGTCGGTGCCTATAAACTTAAGCATTACTGTCCTAAGTTTATTGAAGCGATAAAAAGATATCAGACCCCGGTTTAATGGATACTAATGAGGCTATTATGATAGAGAGGTGAAGGCATGATAAAATTTGATGATGTTTCTAAAATTTACGGTAAGAAAGCAGCAGTTGATCATATTTCATTTGAAGTAAAAGAAGGCGAATTTTTCGTGTTGATCGGTCCGTCAGGATGCGGTAAGACCACGACATTAAAAATGATTAACCGTCTTATTCCTTTATCGAGCGGCTATATTTATTTTAAAGGTCATCCTATCAGTAACTACAAACTGGATGAGATGCGCTGGGATATCGGATATGTCCTGCAGCAGATTGCGCTATTTCCACATATGACTGTGCGCGATAATATCGCTCAAGTACCGATGATGAAAAAATGGAAGACTAATATGATTGATGATAAAATCAATCGTTTGCTTGATATGGTCGGATTGCCGCATGAACAGTTCAGAAATCGTTATCCGTCTGAATTATCAGGTGGACAACAGCAGCGTATCGGTGTGATTAGAGCACTTGCAGCAGATCCACCTGTTATTCTGATGGATGAGCCGTTCAGTGCACTGGATCCGATCAGTCGTGAGAAACTGCAGGATGATTTATTAGCCTTACAGTCTGAGATCAATAAGACTATTATTTTTGTTACACATGACATTAATGAAGCATTTAAACTGGGTGACCGTGTCTGTCTGATGAATCAAGGCAGAATTGAACAGATTGGAACGCCTAAAGAATTTATTGAAACACCAAATAATGATTTTGTTCAATCATTTATTGGTAACGCATCTATTGAACGGACAGCGGCAGAATGTGCAGTTGATTTACCTTATGATGCACGATTCCCGTCTGTGGCAGCTAGAACATCTGTCAGTGAGCTCTATCAGCTGCTCGCTGAACATGAACAGCTGAATGTAGTGGATAAGGATTACATAGGTGCAATGACGCGTTCGTCCGTCTTTGAGATGCTCGGGAAAGGCGGTAAAATCTAATGAAAGAATTTATCTCAACATTTCAGTCACGTCAGGGAGAGCTCTGGTCAGCACTCATTGAACACATTCAGATATCATTTATTGCGTTACTGATTGCTATGTTTATTGCAGTACCTCTTGGTATACTGCTGACGCGAAGAGAGAAAATTGCGGAACCTATCATTAATATAGCGGCTGTTATGCAGACGATTCCTTCTCTTGCACTGCTTGGTCTGATGATTCCTCTATTTGGGATTGGTCGTGTACCTGCTATCATCGCACTAGTCATCTATGCCCTGCTGCCGATTCTGCGTAATACTTATACAGGGATCAAAGAAGTGGACCCTTCACTGAAAGAAGCAGCAAGCGGTATTGGAATGAATCCTTTTCGTAGATTGACACGTGTGGAATTGCCCCTTGCTATGCCCGTTATTATGGCTGGTATTCGTACAGCAATGGTGCTTATTATTGGTACAGCTACATTAGCAGCTTTTATTGGTGCTGGTGGTCTGGGAGATTTAATCTTACTAGGTATTGACCGCAATAATATGTCCCTCATTTTACTAGGTGCGATTCCTGCAGCTATACTTGCTATTTTCTTCGATGTGCTGCTGCGCTATATGCAGAATTTGTCTTATAAGAAAATTGGACTGGTGCTCGGTGCTATATTTTTATTTGCCTTATTGATGTCTATTATTCCTTTATTCTCAAAAGATAAAGGACAGATTGAACTGGCTGGTAAACTAGGTACGGAGCCTGAGATTATTACGCACATGTATAAACAGCTGATCGAGGACCGGACAGATGTCACTGTAGAAGTACAGCCGGGTCTTGGTAAAACATCATTTTTATTCAATGCGCTTAAATCAGGAGAAATTGACGGGTATCTTGAATTTACAGGAACTGTTCTAGGAGAGCTGGTAAAAGAAACACCTAAAGGGAACACGGAGGAAGCGGTTTATCAGCAGGCAAAAGAAAGCATTGCTCGTCAGTATGATATGGCACTTCTTGATCCTATGAAATACAACAATACGTACGCGCTTGCTGTCAAGCGGTCATATGCTGAGGAACATGGTCTGAAAACAATCTCTGACCTTAAAAAGGTTGAAGATAAAGTAAGAGCAGGGTTTACACTTGAGTTCAATGACCGTGAAGATGGTTATAAGGGCGTTCAGAAGAAATATGGCATTCAATTATCGAATGTGAAAACAATGGAACCGAAAATTCGCTATCAGGCGATTGAAAGTAATAAACTGGATTTAATTGATGCATATTCAACAGATGCTGAACTGAAAAAATATGATATGGTCGTGCTGCAGGATGATCAGAATCTGTTTCCACCTTATCAAGGAGCACCGTTACTGAAGAAAGAGACGGTAGAAAAATATCCTGAAGTAGCAGATGCTCTGAATGAGTTGTCTGGACATATTACAGATGAAGAAATGCAGCAGATGAACTATGATGTAGCTTATAAGAAAAAGAAAGCGGCTGATGTCGCGCATGATTATTTAAAGAAACAGCAACTGATTAAATAGAAGCGGGTTCGTTATGAAGAAAAGACTTGCAGAGCTCAATATCTATCAGCCGGGAAAAATGGCTGATGTTCTTAAAAGAGAGTTGAGCATCGAAGGTGACATGATGAAGTTATCCTCATTTCAGAGAAGAAGAGCTGATGGTATTTCTTGATCAAGTAGGCGACTGTTGTTCTTGATGAAGCATATGTAGAATATGTAACAGCTGCAGATTATCCTGACTCTATAAAATTAAGAGAGCGTTATCATAATATTAATCGTACTACGGACATTCTCTAAGGCATGACGAATTTCGTTTATATTAAAGAAGTGGATAGTATGAAACTGAATCATTATCTGCTTCAGTCAGATATTATTGCAAGATCTATGCCAGGAGGCGTCAAAGTAACAATTGGCAGCCATGACCAGAATACAGTTGTTATAGACAGTCTGGAACAATATTTCAAGGAGGCAGATTAAATGAGAGAAACGATTGCAATCGATATGGATGAAGTACTCGCTGATACACTAAAAAAGGTTATTTTTAAATTTAATGAGGCGTCCGGAGAGAAGGTGACAGCTGAAGAACTGCAAGGTGTGAAATTACGGGATATTCACCCTCAGCATGTTGATCACCTGTCAAATCTACTACTGGACCGCAGTTTTTTCAGAGATCTTGAAGTATTTCCGGATGCTGTGCGTGTCGTTAAACGTCTAACAGAATCGTATGATGTTTACATTGCAACAGCAGCAATGGATGTACCCACTTCATTCGATGCTAAATACGAATGGCTGCTTGAGCACTTTCCATTCCTTGATCCACAGCATTTTATTTTCTGTGGAGATAAAGGTATTGTCGGCACAGACTATCTGATTGACGATAATCCGAAGCAACTGGCTGCTTTTAAAGGAAAAGGGATTATGTTTAATGCCGCACATAACATCAATGAAGAAGGCTTTGACCGCGTTCATAGCTGGCAGGAAGTTGAAGATTATTTCTTCGGCACTCACTCATAGTGAAAAGGGGATGGCACATGATGTGCCATCCCCTTTTGAGTTATAGTTGGTCAGGTCCTGCGAATAAACGGAGCCTTTTATTCAGAATTTCAATATTTACAGGTGTCTTTAAATCGATTTCTCCGTCGACATCGACTTCCATCTCTCGCTTCGTATGAATCTGCATCGTTGTTCCTTCAAGATGTTCGACATTCTTGCTGATAGAGTTCCAGTTATCAGTCGTTTTTTCTTTGACCATCTCCGTGAAGATTTTAATGCCGCCGTTCTTGAAAATAAAAGCATGCATTTTCCCGTCATCTGGAATGAGTTCCTTCAGCGGAATGCGGTTGCCTCCGACAAATTTCCCGTTAGCAACGACGATCATAGAAGCGGTGCCTGTGCTTTTTTCACCATCGACTGTCAGTTCATAATCAAAGAAAGTCGGATCTGTAACTGTCTTCAGTGTTGAGAAAAGATAGCTGAATTTCCCGAACTTACTTTTATGTTCATCAACGACAGCTTCAGAATTTTCTACTATCAGTCCCATTCCGATAAAATTAAGCACAAAGCGGTCATTTGCCTTCATCACATCTATATGTCTGACATGACCTTCTACCAGTACTTGAACTGCCTCAACAGGTGTAGGCGGTAGATTCAATGTTTTAGTGAAATCGTTAAATGTACCTCCTGGCAGAATGCCGATCGGTAGGTTTAAATTTGCTTCCAGTACACCATTCACCAGCTCGTGAACGGTCCCATCGCCACCTAATATAAAAAGAACATCATAATCTTTTTGTTCTTCTTTGATAGTATGGCAGTATTTTCTGATATCACCTTCTGCATCACTTCTATATATCACTAGTTCTTTACAGATTTTAAGCAGATGGGCTGTAACGCCTCCCAGTTCTGCGTGAACATCACCTTGACCCGCTGCGTCATGATAGAAGAGTATACCTTTATTGAAACTAATCATATAGACACCTCACTTTCACATCTATTTTACCCATTTTAATTAAAAAAACACGTCCACTTCATGGACGTGTAAGTTAATGAATCCCTTCCATTTTACGTGTTACCCATTTATTCATGAAGAGCAGAATAATGAATAGAACGATGGCAATACCACCAATAAAACCGAAGTAGTTGGTATAGCCGAGTGGCTCTACTAATTTGACCAGCTGTGCATTGATCGCCTGTGCTGAAGCATTTGTTAGGAACCAGAGACTCAGCATCTGAGAGCTGAACGCTTCAGGTGCTAATTTTACTGATACAGATGAACCGGTCGGTGATAAACAAAGCTCACCGATAACACAGAGGAAGAATGACAGTACCAGCCATAAAGGATTATATAAACTGTCTGAACTTGTTAAGGCAGGAATGAGCATGATCAGAAATGATACACCTGCGAATAATAAACCAAGTGCGAACTTAATAGGTGTAGATGGGTTATACTTGCCAAGTTTAGACCATAAAGCTGAAATAAAAGGTGCTAATAGTACGATAAAGAATGGATTGATAGACTGGAACCATGCTGCAGGAACGATGAAATCAAAACCATATAATTTATTCAGATCAAGCTGAGTATGTTCTTTAGCAAAGATACTCAGTACGTTAGCACCTTGTTCCTGGATTGACCAGAACATTACACCTGCAATAAAGAGAGGTACATAAGCAAGTAGTCTGGATTTTTCTGTTGCAGTGACATCTTTACTTGTATACATTGTACGGAAATAGATGATGGGCAGTAAGACACCTAATACTGTTACAACGATTGAAAAAGTACCGAATGTCAGAATACCTGTCATATAGGTGATGACAAGGACAGCGATTAACACAATAAGAGATGTTGTGATTACTTTCTTATACTTCGCTTTTTCTTCAGTGTTCAGAGGATGGCTTGGTTCAAGACCGACAAGCCCGAGCGAACGCTTCTGGAAGATGATATATGCGAGTAATGCAAGTGCCATACCGATAGCTGCTGCTAAAAAGCCGATATGGTAATTATAATTCTTCTGCAGTGCGCCGACGATAAATGGTGCAGCAAGTGCGCCCATATTGACGGACATATAGAAGATAACAAACCCTGCATCCATGCGATTATCACTCTTGTGGTAAAGACCGCCTACAACGTTTGAAATATTCGGTTTCATAAGGCCCGAACCGACAATAATTAAAAACATTGAAGCCAGGAATGCTGGAATACCAAATGGCAGACTCATGGCAATATGACCCGCCATAATGAGTACAGCTCCGTACATCAGTGAACGTCTTGAACCAAGTACCCGGTCAGCAAGCCAGCCCCCGACGATGCCTGTCATAAAGATAAGTGCGCCGTACATCGAGGCAATACTTGCAGCGGTTGTCTGTTCCATTCCCAGTCCGCCATTGACGATCTTGTCGTACATATAGTAGACGAGGATGGCTCTCATACCGTAGTAACTGAAACGTTCCCAGAATTCTACGAAGAAGAGAATACCTAATCCTTTTGGATGGCCAAAGAATCCTGTGTGCGGTACACTGTTGACCATCTCTTCTCTAGTGTGTTTCATTGATACAACTCCTGTCTGTTTGATTTAATATTATTGTATAGATGTCAACATAAAAGAACAATAGTTGTTTAAAAAGTTGGAATTTTCAAATTACTTAAATAGATGCAAATAAAAAGAGCACTCAAAAATGAGTGCTCTATGTTTAAGCTTAGTGAATGCCTTGCATCAGTTTTTTTATGAAAGGACTGATGAGCATTATGAGGATACCTAGACCAATGGCAATAGCGCCAAAATAACCGAAGTAATGTGTAGAGTCAATGGTTGTGTAAATATTGACTAACTGAGCATTCAAGCCTTGGGCCATTGTGTTAGATAAGAACCAGATACTCATCATCTGCGCAGTGAATGCCTGTGGTGCAAGCTTAGTTGTTGTTGATAATCCGACAGGAGACAGACACAGCTCCGCCACAGTGACAAGGAAGAAGCTAAGAACAAGCCAGAATGGATTGATCAATGCGTTTCCTGACATCAACGGTAAAATCATAACAAGGAAACTTGAACCTGCAAGCATTAATGCGATACCGAATTTAATAACAGTCGGTGGGTTGAAGCGGCCGAGTCGAATCCATAACGAAGCGACAAAAGGTGCAAGTGTCACAATGAACAGTGGGTTCAGTGACTGGAACCATGCGGCTGGAATTGTAAAGTCAATCAGACCATTTGTGACGACATTTAAATCAAGCTGCGTACGCTTGTCAGAGAAGCTGGCCAGTACTGTCGCACCTTGTTCCTGAATCATCCAGAACATCACTGAAGCTAGAAATAATGGAATATAGGCGAGTAGACGTGATTTCTCAACTTTAGTTGTCTTATGTGATAAGAACATCGTTATAAAATAAATAACGGGCAGCACAACACCTAGAATAGAAATAGTTAAACTGAGTGACTGCAAATTCAGCATGTTCAGAACGTTCAAAATCATAATGTAAATGATGATTGCAACGAACAGTAAACCGACGTAAAGCCATGTCTTTTTGCGTGTTTCAGCTGTAATCGGATTCGGAACACTGAGACCTGAAAGACCCAGTGTCTTTTTAGCAGTCAGTATATAGATTACGAGACCGATAAACATTCCTATTGCAGCAGCAGCGAAACCGGCATGGAAGCTAAAACGAGTCTGCAACCAGCCGACAAGAAGAGGTGACAGAAAAGCACCTAAGTTAATAGACATGACAAACAAGGTAAATGCAGAATCTACTTTTGAATCATTCTTTAAATAAAGTTCACCGACATTTGATGAAATATTCGGCTTTAATAAACCGGTACCGATAATTAGAAAGAATAATGCAAATAAAAATACGGTGAAATTATTAGGTAGTGATAACAAAATATGACCAATCATTATTAAAACAGCGCCGATTAGGATCGAATGTCGGGTACCGAGCAGTCTATCTGCTACCCAGCCGCCGATGATACCACTCATATAGATTAAGGCACCATAAATAGAAACGATCTGCAGTGCCGTACTTTCCTCAAGACCAAAACCGCCCTTGGATGTTTCATAATACAGATAGAATGCCAGAATCGCACGCATACCATAGTAACTGAAACGTTCCCAGAATTCTGTGATCATCAGGGTGAACAACCCTTTCGGATGCCCAAAGAAACCTGTCCGCGGCATACTATTGACGATTTCTTCGCGTGAATGTTGTGCCAAACTTAATTTTCCTCTCTTATATAAAAAATAAAAACAATGTATTAAATATACACTGTTTTTAATTCTCTGACAATTTTATGTTAGCGATTAGTAATAGTTTCAGGGTATAAATCATGATTCATCAGACGATAATGTGCCATTTCTGCATATTTTGAATCGGGTCTACCATAATTCGTATAAGGATCAATTGAAATGCCTCCACGTGGCGTGAATTTACCCCATACTTCAATGTAGTGAGGATCCATCAGATCGATTAAATCATTCATAATAATATTCATGCAGTCCTCGTGAAAGTCTCCATGATTACGGAAACTGAATAGGTAAAGTTTCAATGATTTCGATTCTACCATTTTAATGTGAGGGATATAGCTGATATAGATGGTGGCAAAATCAGGCTGACCGGTAATTGGACAAAGACTGGTGAATTCCGGACAATTGAATTTAACGAAATAATCGCGACCCGGATGTTTATTGTCGAATGACTCAAGGACAGAAGGGTCATATTCATATAAGTATTTATTATTTTGATTGCCGAGTAGTGTAATATCCTGAAGTTCATCGTTGGAACGTGACATAATAATGCCTCCTTTTTTTAATCGTTCTGATACTACTACAAAGTGATGGATTACTCAAGCTTTGTTTTTTGGAACATATAGTAACTGGCACTGAAGACAATGATATAACCGAGGAAACTCATCATATCAGGCACTTGTCTGAATAAGAGAAAGCTGATGATTGCACTGAAGAAGACGGTCGCATAGAAAAAGATGGAAATATCTTTTGCAGGTGCAAACTGATAAGCTATCGTAATACCGAATTGTCCAACCGTTGCGAATATGCCGGACAGAAGCAGATAAATTGTCTGTGCCGTCGTCATCGGTGCATATTGAAAAATAACAAACGGCAGGAGTACGACTGTTGAGAAGAAAGAAAAATAGAATACAGTCGTATAGAACTTCTCACGCTGTCCGAGGATGCGTAATGTTGTATAAGCGCAGCCGGCGAAAAAGGCGCCTGCCACGCCGATTAGCGCAATCGTCATATCACTCGAAAAACTAGGTTTGATGATGAAGAGTGAGCCTAAAAAGGCGATGATGATGGCGATAACCTGATAGCTGCGAATTCTTTCTTTAAGAAAGAGTGCACAGAGTAAGATAGTAAAGAAGGGACTGAGCTTATTCAGCATATCGGCGTCACTCAGCACCATGCGATCAATTGTAATGTAATTCAAAACAACACCTAACAGCCCGAATGAGCTTCTTGCGATCAACAGTGGCTGATTTTTCAGTTGACCAAAGAGTCTCTCTTTATTTTTGAACACAAAATAAAGAGGAATCACCATGCCCACCAAATTACGGAAAAATGTTTTCTGCAAGACAGGAATGTCACCTGACAGTTTAACAAAAGCACCCATCAGACTGAAGCCAAGTGAAGCAATGAGAAGAGAAAAGATGCCTTTTTGTAAATGGTTCATCTTTAACAACCTTTCTATAATGAATAATTCATTTTAACACACTGCCTATTTTAGAGAAGAAATCTGATTTACCGTGTCACTAAAATGTAATAATTTCTGAAAGCTAGGTGGGGCAACGAGTTAAGAATCTTAGTTAAAAGTCAAGATTCTAAATATATTTTTTTATGGGTATAATCGATTGAAATGGCGAACAAACGTGCTATAATATTTCATATATCTTGTGGTCTAACGTGAATTCAAACACAATATGTTGTGTTTTATTCTTTAATGGTCAAGAAAACGCTTTTTTACATATGGAGTGATAAAAGTGAAGATAATCTACTATTCGCTCACTGGCAATGTGAGACGTTTCTTACAGAAATCAAAGTTTGAAGGTGAGTCACTGCTTGAGACACAGACAGTCGATGAGCCTTTTATTATGGTGACAGGCACAATAGGATTCGGAGAAGTGCCGGATGCTGTGCGTCATTTTCTGAACAGACACGCCTATTATTTAGCAGGTGTAGCGAGCAGTGGGAACCGTAACTGGGGGCAGAATTTTGCAAAATCAGGTGACTTGATTGCGGCAGAATATCATGTACCCTTGCTGATGAAGTTCGAACTTCATGGCAACCCAAGCGATGTACAATTATTTAATGAAAAGGTGGATGAATTGAATGAAAGTCTTAGACGACAAACAGTATAATCACATTGAACTGAATAACCAGGTGACAAAGCGCCGTGCGGATGGTTTCTTTGATATTGAGAAAGACCAGGAAGCACTTGCTGTCTACCTTGAAGAAGTTGAAGCAAAGACGATTCATTTTGATTCACCACTAGAGCGTCTGCATTATTTAGTAGACCATCATTTTTACTATAATTTATTTGAAGTTTACTCAGAAGAAGCACTGACTGAAATTATCGCTTCTGCTGAAGAACTGCCTTTTCAATTTGCGAGTTATATGTCAGCAAGTAAATTCTTCAAAGATTATTCATTGAAGACGAACGATAAGAAGCAATATTTAGAAGACTATAAGCAGCATGTCGTGATTGTCAGTCTTTATCTGGCTAAAGGGGATGCAGAAAAAGCTAAAGAACTGATCAATGCAATGGTTGAACAGCGTTATCAGCCTGCCACACCCACATTCCTAAATGCGGGGCGTGCACGTCGAGGTGAACTTGTGTCATGTTTCCTGCTTGAAGTCGATGATTCACTCAATTCAATCAACTATATCGATTCTACAGCTAAACAATTATCTAAAATTGGTGGCGGTGTTGCGATCAATTTATCTAAACTACGCGCTCGTGGTGAAGCGATTAAAGGTATTAAAGGTGTCGCTAAGGGTGTCTTACCTGTTGCTAAAGCACTTGAAGGGGGCTTCAGTTACGCCGATCAATTAGGTCAGCGTCCGGGTGCCGGTGCAGTATATCTAAATATTTTCCATTACGATGTACTTGAATTTTTAGATACGAAGAAAGTGAATGCGGATGAAGACTTACGTCTGTCAACTATCTCGACAGGTCTGATTGTACCTTCTAAGTTCTTCGATCTGGCGAAAGAAGGGAAAGATTTCTACATGTTCGCACCTCATACAGTTGAGGCGGAGTATGGTCAGACATTAGATGATATTAATCTGGATGAGATGTATGATGAAATGATTAAAAATCCGAATATCATGAAGAAATCAAAAGATGCGCGTGAAATGTTGAACACGATTGCACAGACACAGCTGCAGTCAGGTTATCCTTATTTGATGTTTAAAGATAATGCCAATAAAGTGCACGCGAACAGTGATATCGGTCAGATTAAGATGAGTAACCTTTGTACGGAAATCTTCCAGTTACAGGAGACATCTGTTATTAATGATTATGGCACTGAAGATGAAATTAAACGTGATATTTCCTGTAACTTAGGTTCGCTCAATATCGTCAATGTGATGGAATCAGGTAAAGTAAAAGAATCTGTACATATCGGTATGGATGCTTTGACGACAGTCAGTGATGAAGCGGATATCAAAAATGCACCAGGTGTAGCAAAGGCAAACCGTGAGCTTCATTCAGTCGGTCTCGGTGTCATGAATCTGCATGGTTATTTAGCGAAGAATAAGATTGCCTATGAATCAGATGAAGCAAAAGATTTTGTGAATACATTCTTTATGATGCTGAACTTCTATTCTATTGAGCGTTCGATGGAAATTGCTAAGGAGCGTCAGGAAGTATATGCTGACTTCGACAAATCTGATTACAAATCAGGCAAGTATTTTGAGCGTTATATCAATGAAAGTTTTGCACCGAAATCAGATAAGGTTCTAGCTTTATTTGACAACATTCACATCCCGAACGAAGAAGACTGGCAGGACTTAAGCGACAAAGTAAAAGAACATGGTCTGTTCCATGCTTATCGTCTTGCGATTGCGCCGACACAAAGCATTTCATATGTGCAGAATGCGACAAGTTCAGTGATGCCGATTGTTGATCAGATTGAACGTCGTACTTACGGAAATGCTGAGACATTCTATCCGATGCCGTTCCTGTCTCCTGAGACAATGTGGTTCTATAAATCAGCATTCAGTACGGATCAGATGAAACTGATCGATCTGGTCGCCGTGATTCAGCAGCATATCGACCAAGGTATCTCAACGATTCTGTTTGTGAACTCGGAGATCTCAACACGTGAACTGTCACGTCTATATGTCTACGCACACCATAAAGGACTGAAATCACTTTACTATACACGTAATAAATTACTCAGCGTTGAAGAATGTACGAGCTGTGCGATTTAATTAATTAAAGCAAGGATGGGTTAAGATGAAAGCAGTTAACTGGAATACGCAGGAAGACATGACCAATATGTTCTGGCGCCAGAATATCTCACAGATGTGGGTGGAGACAGAATTCAAAGTATCAAAAGATATCGCCAGCTGGAAAGAGCTGACTGAAGATGAGAAATATACATTTAATCACGCACTGGCAGGTCTGACCGGTCTGGATACACAACAGGCCGATGACGGAATGCCGCTTATCATGATGCATACAACAGACCTTCGTAAAAAAGCTGTCTACTCATTTATGGGCATGATGGAGAATATCCATGCGAAAAGTTATTCCCATATCTTTACGACATTACTGCCGACAAATGAAACAGACGAGCTGTTGAATGAATGGGTGCCGAATGAACCACATCTAACGTATAAAGCAGACCGTATTTTAGAGAAGTATCATAAACTTTGGACTAAAGAAGCTAGTATCTATGACCAGTATATGGCACGCGTCGCGTCCGTCTTTCTTGAAACCTTCCTCTTCTATAGTGGCTTCTATTACCCACTCTACTTGGCAGGACAAGGACAGATGACGACATCAGGAGAAATCATCCGCAAAATATTACTGGATGAGTCAATCCACGGTGTCTTCACAGGTCTTGATGCACAGAGTCTGAGAAACGAATTATCAGATGATGATAAACTGAGAGCGGATAAAGAGATGTATGCGATGCTCGATGACTTATACCGCAACGAGGAATCATATACACGCTCACTTTATGATAGGGTCGGACTTACTGAAGATGTGCTGAATTATGTACAGTATAACGGCAATAAAGCACTCGCGAATCTTGGTTTCGAACCTTATTTTGAAGAGCGTGGCTTCAATCCGATTATTGAAAATGCCCTCAATACAAGCACGAAGAACCATGACTTCTTTAGTGTCAAAGGTGATGGCTATGTGCTCGCATTAAATGTAGAAGCATTGACAGACGAAGATTTCATCTTCAACTAAAAAAAGACCTCAGAGGTCTTTTTTTTTTGCTTTAACTGATGGCCTGACAGATACGTGCGGATGCCTTTCGTCCGCCGATGATATTGCGTGACACGGGTCCGAGTTCCAGTTCTGCCAGTGGGCCTGAGACATAGACATGATCAAACCATTCCAGGTCGTGCGTGACAATCGGATAACCGCATGGGGCGAGTGGCGGGTTAAATGTCTGAATGATCTGTGAGACAAGTGGGTCTTTCGCGATAGCTTGTTCACAGCCTGTCGCAAGAGCGATAGATTGATAAGGAATAACGCGTCCATCTGTTAAATAGAGATATTGATGATCTGCTGAGGCGACTTCACCCTTAATAAGCGTCACTCTGCCTTCACTTTCGAGAAATTTAAGCGACTGCTTTAAGTGGGCAGGCATCGAGCCGCGGTGACGTGCTTCTTTAATGATACTGCGGCGCTCTTTATAGTCATCTATTTTATTGAATGCTGACATATTGCGTGGACCGAGCCAGCCGGGATCAGAATCGAGTTCATGTGTCCTGATGGCATGCCTCATGATGAGTGTAACGTGACGCTTTTTAGTGAGTTCTCTGACAGCATGACAAGCAGTAATGCCACCACCGATGACAACATCTATGTCGGACGCAAGTGGCTGACTTGAATCGAAGAGATGCTGGTAGTGGGCGACATCTGCCATAAACTCAGGTATATAGTGTAGATGATTGATGCCTGTCGCCAGTATCAGCTGCTCAGCCTGATGCTTACCATTGATAATGTAGCCGGGTTCTATAGAGACGGCTTTTTCACGTATATGATAATTTTCAAGTTGATATTCTTTAATCAGATTATTCATATGATTGTTGAACATCTCGAGCTGCGGCCGCTGATAATAGCCACTGAATGGCTGACTGTAATCTTCTTTTTTGGCATAGCGTTTTAAGTCATACGGATCAGGATGGATATGGTGAACAACAGGAGAACGTAAATGCCCCATATTGATTTTAGTCGTCAACTTCTGCCACTGACCGGTTAAGTCAGCTGGATCCATAATTGCGAAGTCCTCATATCCCGCATTCAGTAATTTTAAGGCGATAGTCACGCCGTGTATACCGCCGCCAACAATTAAAGTCTTCATATATAAGCCTCCATTAAAAAAAGACATCGTGATGATGTCTGGTTATTATTTTGTTTCTCTGTGCAATGTATATTTTTTAAGTCTTGGACAGTATTTCATCAGTTCAATACGCTCAGGATTGTTACGTTTATTTTTCTTAGTGATATAGTTACGGTCTCCACATTCTGTACAAGCTAAAGTGACATTTACTCTCATTATATTCATTCTCCTTTTAGTTTAATTTAAAATAATATCTGCCTCTGTTTCAGCTACTATGTAGGCAGGTAATGGGTCAGCCATTGTAGACCAGTCCATCTTCATCTCTTCATCAGTGAGCAGTGCGGCATCAAGGGACTGTGTAATTAATTCCTTATCCATATCAATACCGATAAAGACCAGCTCTGTCTGGCGGTCACCGTATGTCTCATCCCAACGAGAATTCAGTGCTGGATCTTCCTTCATTTCTTCTGCTATTTCTTCAGGACTGTAAGTGGCAATCCATTCTCCTGCACCTTGCAGCTGGATGGAGCTGCCTGCCTGAGACATCAGTCCGCACATATCATTACGCGTAGCAAGCCAGTAGAAGCCTTTCGCCCGGACGACAGTCAGCGGGAAATCCTCAAGCCAGCTCCTGAAGCGTTCAGCATGGAATGGTCGCTGTCTTCTATAGACGAAAGAAGCGATGCCATATTCCTCTGTCTCCGGTACATGTTCCTCGTTCAGTTCCTTAATCCAGCCCGCACTCTGACTGGCCTTTTCAAGATCGAAAAGGTGAGTATTCAGGATATAGTCCAGATTAATCTCGGAATTCACTGTCTCATAAACTTGTGCGTCAGGATTTAACTGTTTAAGCAATGCTTTCAGTTCCTGGACACCTTCCTTATCAATCATATCGACTTTGTTGAGCAGGATGACGTTTGAGAACTCTATCTGATCGATCAGCAGATCAATGATTTCGCGTTCGTCGCTCTGATCATTACCCATCTGACGGTCTACTAGAGAATCACCAGACGCGAAATCATCCCAGAACTGATGCGCATCGACGACTGTCACCATTGTATCCAGAACTGTTTTATCAGCGAGATGTATGCCGAGTACCTCATCTTCCAAAGTCAGTGTCTGAGCCACGGGAAGAGGCTCAGAAATACCCGTCGATTCAATGACGATATAATCAAGGTCATTTTCACTGACAAGACGATTAATCTCAATCAGCAGATCCTCGCGTAATGTACAGCAGATACAACCGTTCTGCAGCTGAATCATTTTCTCATCACTGCGACTCATGACAGCAAGTTCAGCATCTATATTCACTTCACTCATATCATTGACGAGCACACCGATGCGCTTATCCTGCTGATTGCTCAGGATATGATTAAGGAGCGTTGTTTTACCGGCACCAAGAAAGCCGCTTAGCACCGTAATAGGTACTTTCATTTTACAAACCCCCAATACGTAATTATTACGTTTTATAATATTACTAGATAAATAAGAATTTGTAAAGCTGGAAATTTAAATATGTCAAAAATGAAAACTCTGCCATCCATTCAGAATTTTGTCACGATTTCGCCATTGATTAATAAAAGTGTAATCCAGATAATAGAACTTATATCGAGGAGACAGAAGGAGCATACATATGAAAAAACTAGCACTTATCTTAACAGCAGGTCTGACACTTGCAGCCTGTGGACAGACTCAGGAAAAACAGAATGAAAAAGCATCAGCAGAGGAATCCGTTCAACCTGTTAAGGTAGATCTGACAGTTCCTGAGAAAGGAAAAGTGGGCGAGAAAGTTAATTTGCAGGCTAAAGTGACTCAGGGCGGCAAAGCGATTGATGATGCAGATGAAGTGATGTTTGAAATCATCAAAGATGGAGAAAGTGATCACTCCGTCAAAAAAATGGTGAAAGAATCAAAAGAAGGGGTCTATTCATTGCCTTATATCTTTAATGAAGATGACAGCTACAAAGTCATCAGTCACGTGACAGCTAAAAATCAGCATACAATGCCGGATAAAACGATTGTGATTGGGGATACAAAGGCAGCGACACATGAACATGAGCACCATCATGAGGGTTCAGTACATATTATGCCTATCACTGCAGAAAAAAATAAAGAAGTGAACTTGATGATTCATGTAGAGGATAAGGACGGACAAGCCAAAAAAGACTTGATGACAAGGCTTGAAGTTAAACAGCCGGATGGCACAGTGAAATGGGTAGATTTAAAAGAAACTCATGATGGCCAGTACGAAGGAACAGAAACATTCGAACAGCAAGGCAAATATGAAGTGACAGCGCACGCAGAAAGTAAAGACGGTTTCCATGTTCATAATGATTCGATATTCACAATAAAATAAGAGCCGGAGGGCATATGCCCTCTGGCTCTTATTTTATTTGTTCGAAGTATGGATCATCGAGATGGTTGGCCTGCAAGTGTTCAATCTGTAAGGTAGTATGATCAAGTTTATAATCATCTTTCAGCATAGCGGCGATATCATTGATGACCTGATAGTTCTCAGCATCTCCTTTATTATCGACGACAACATGCGCGGAGAGAGTGTAGTGACCAGTTGTGATAGCGGATAAATGAAACTCATGAACATCCAGTACATTGGGATGTTCTTTCATACGGGCAATAATATCATCAGTATCCAGTTCGTCAGGTACTTTAGCCATCAGAATATCCCACGCGTTTTTCACAATTTTGTAGCCACCGCGCAGAATAATCAGTGAGATGAGGATGCTGAGAATCGGATCAATCAGTACCCACTGAGTGAAGTAGATGATGACAACTGCCACAATCACTCCTACTGAATTCAGCAGATCCCCGATAAAGTGCCACAGGGCGCTCTGTACATTGATGTTATCCTCACCTTTGAGAGAACGGGCCAGAATGATAGTCAGAATGATATTGACGATAAGACCAATTACAGAAATAGTCAGCATCAATTTAACGTCTACAGTCTGCGGCTGAATGATACGCATAATACCTTCGTAACAAATACCAATGGCAATAACGATAAGTGCAAGTCCGTTTAATAAAGCTGCTAGAATTTCAAGCCTTAAATAGCCGAATGTATAACGGGCAGTAGGGGCCTTTGCAGCGAAATAGATGGCAATCATGGACAATCCAAGCGCCAGCACATCACTGAGCATATGTGCAGAATCAGATAGTAAGGCCAGCGAATTTGAAAGCAGTCCGCCTACAAACTCTACTAAAGTGAAGAACAATGTGATGATTAAGGAAGCCCATAATGTTTTCTTTGAACCTTGCTGTTCTTTTAAATGTTCTACATGGTGATAGTACGTAGGTTGAGAGAGTGTTTTTCTCATCTTTATTCTCCTTGTATATTTGTTATTTTATTGTTCTGATATACGATTTGTCCTCCAAGGTGTCCAGTATAGGCGAGGAAACCACTTCCTAAAATAGAAAGTATTAAGACAACAATCAGAAGTTCTTTTCTATATCTTAGAGTGAAATGTGTTAATAATTTTAAAGCAGCAGCTGCACCGAATAAGAACATAGCACCAAGAGCCATTTGTTTATGCTGATGAACCACAGCTTCAATATTACCGAAATGCATCTCAGCAAAGCGTTCTGCACTGTCACCTGTCATATACGAGATAACACCCGTTATAACACCGCTGATGAGTAATACAGTACCAGTCATGTTCAACTGCTCTCTATATTTTAATGAAGCAAGTTCGATTAGCGTGCCGAGTATTAATAAAGCGATTGGGAAGTGAACAATTAATGGATGTAATGGCATATATAATAACCTCTTTTCAATTTGATATTGAAAAGATAACACTTCAAACTGATAATAAACTGATAAATTAACGTTTTGGCAGTTTTATTTTTACAACAAATCCGTCATCGTTATAAGCTTCATACTGTCCACTATGAGCTTCTACTATATTCTTCAGAAGCGACAGACCAATACCAGAACCTTTAATATGCTGCTGTCCGCTGGAACGATAAAAACGATCGAAAATAAAAGGCAGGTCCTCTTCTGCCACGCCAGCTCCATTATCTCTCACAGTCAGTTCTGCCATCTGTTCAGTTGAGGAGAGTGAAAGTGCTATTTTGACACTATCGTGATTATATTTTCTGGCATTATCCACTAGAATATAGATCATTCTTTTTAAAGATTGTTCATCTCCATTCACTTTAATATCCTTTTTTATTCTCGAATGAATGGATAGTTTTCTCGCTGCGTCCTCTGCAATAGCCGATAAATTAACACTTTCAAGTACCGGGCGTCTGGATAGCTGGGTTAAATCGGTTACCAGAAGATTCATATCCTGAATTTCTGTTCTTAAATCGGAGAGTGCATCTGTACTTTCATGTGATAAGCGGTCGGAATCAAATAATTTAATGATATCAGTTGCCGAGTATATGACAGCGAGGGGTGTCTTTAATTCATGAGTAGCATCCTGGATGAACTGACGCTCTCGTTCAATACTTTCTTCATAAGGTCTGATAGCCCGTCTGGCAAACAAGTAGGCAAGTAAACCGATAAGTAAAACGTATATCAATATCAGACTGATCAATGTGACTCTTAATTGCTTGAGACCGTGATAGGCTTCAGTAGAATCATGAATGGTATAAATCCAGTATACTTCATGAGCCGTTCTGACTTCATTGGCTGCAACAGTGAAATGTTTATTGTTAAGAGATAAGTGCTGATGATTGACCTTTGTGTTTGGTTTAATCTGCTGATAAACTTCATCAATAATAGCACTGCCGTAATTTGATGATTTAATCATGTTTTTTTCATTTGTAATGAAGTAAATAACAGGTTCTTCTTCATCAGATTGTGATTCCTTTAAAGAAAGCTTGAGTCCATCAGCTGTAGCGATGAAATGCTCCTGCTGTTCTTCTTTGATTTTTTGACTGGATTCAAGTCGCTGCTGATACTGGATGCTTGAGGCCAGACTGAAATATGCGATGGCGGAAAAAGAAAGTAATAACAGAAATATAGCAGCTGAGAAAGTAATGAAAAGTTTTTTTAGTTCCTTAGTCACTGAGCTGATACCCCATATTCCGGATTGAGCGAATGGTAATAGGTGTTATTTTTTTACGTAGTCGACCGATTAATGCCTCCACAGCATTCTGACTGACATCATCATCGATATCCCATACTTTATCAAGAATAAGGTCTTTTGAAACAACACCATCTGAGTGATGCATCAGTAGTTCCAGCAGTAGATATTCCTTCTTGGTCAGAGCAAGAGGGTGGTCATCCAATGTAACAGTACCCTTTTCAGGTTGCAGCGTTAATTCAGAGAAAGTGAGACGGGAGACAAGTCGTTTTTCTGCTCGTCTGTTGAGCGCTAATATCCGCATGTTAAGCTCATCAATATCAAAGGGCTTCACCATATAATCATCTGCACCTAAAGAAAAAGCTGTCAGTTTATCTTCTATTTCTCCTTTGGCCGTCAGGAGAATGATAGGTGTATCTATCTGTGTCTCACGTAAAGCGCTGACGATTTCGATGCCCGACAGACCAGGCAGCATCCAGTCGATGAGAATCACATCGGGTGAGGCGTACTGAGCATAATCCAGACCGGTTATGCCGTCAGTCTGTCAGCTGACATGATGATTTATCTTCTCCAGCAGCAATTTTGTCATTTTTCCTAAGCGCAAGTCATCTTCGATCAATAATAGATTCATCTTATTTACCTAATGAAAAAACAGCAGACTAGTCCGCTGTTTTTTCTCCTATAATTCTGACTTCAGGCTGTAGCTCCACTCCTGCATGCTGCAGTACCGTTTTTCTGACATGAGCAATCATCTCTTCGTAATCTGTTGCTGTCCCGTTATCAACATTAACAATGAAGCCTGCATGTTTTTTGGAGACTTCGACGCCACCAATTCTATGGCCTTGAAGTCCCGCTTCCTGAATCAGCTGTCCGGCAAAATGACCTGGAGGACGTCTGAAAACACTGCCACATGAAGGATATTCCAAAGGCTGCTTATCTTCACGTCGCTGAGTCAAATCATCCATCTTTGCCTGAATAACAGTAATATCGCCGCGTTCAAGATTAAAAGTAGCTTCTAGCACAACAAGATGCTGACTTTGAATGGAACTTGTGCGATAGTCAAGCTCAAGCTCATCTTTAGATAATACAAGAATATCGCCTTCTTCATTGACCACTTTAGCATGGTCGATACAGTCTTTGACTTCGCCGCCATAGGCACCTGCGTTCATATAGACAGCGCCACCGATCGAGCCAGGAATACCACAGGCAAATTCCAGACCGGTCAGGTGATGGTCGCGTGCAACGCGGGAGACTTCTATAATAGCAGCACCGCTTCCCGCGGTAATCTGATCATATTCTACCATCACATCTGTAAAGTTAAGTAGACTAATAACAATACCTCTTATGCCACCATCTCGAATGATGATATTAGAACCATTGCCGAGAAAGGTCACAGGAATATGATGTGTTTTAGCAAATTTCATCACCGCACTGACTTCTTCGTAACGTCTCGGTGAAATATAGCAGTCGGCGTTACCACCTGTTTCTGTATAAGTATATTTTTTCAGCGGTTCATTGACTTTAATCAATTCACCAGGAATCAGCGTCATCAATTCTTGCAGTATTTTATTATCGATCATGGAGTTCGCCCTTTCGTACAATCTTAAACTATATTATAGCAATATTAGCGCTTATTTGCGATATTCATTCTGAACCAGTCAGACTTCGCAGATTCGTAATCTTTTTTTATGAGGTGGCTGATACCGGTTTTATAATCTTTAAACTGATTTCTCAGCTCACGGGATTGCTCGAGCATGTGCTGGCTTTCAAGGTATAAGGCTGCTTTTTTACTGTTCTCTTCAACGATAAGCAGGCGGCATTTTTCGTCAAGTGAGGTCAAACTGTTAAACTGGCTGAAGACACATTTTTTGTGGTAGGGATGATGCAGTCTGTAAAATCCTGCCTGGTTCAGACGCTTTTCGTCCAGCGTGGTCATGGCGTGCAGACTCGGTACGATGACAAGCACATCGAGCACGCCTGTTTCATTAAAAACAGTACTGCCGACATGAATAACATCGATTACAGGTGAGTCCAGTAAGTTGATTAAAAGTTGATGTATTTCATTGAATGTAGGATGCATATTAACCTCTGCTAGTAATTAGTATTTATATTGATGCATTGTTTAGGTATAATAGTTGTAGCAAGGAGTAGATATATGAAAATAAAAATCTATGTGCTGCTGCTCGTAAGCGTTCTGCTTACAGCGTGCGGATCTAGTTTAAAATCAGATATTAATGATTATAAGTCTCAGATGAAAGATGTTCAATTGGAAGAGAAAAAATTAGTGCAATATATTGATGACCTGCAGCTTGATCAAGTTGACCAGTTGATAGGTTCTGAGATAACGGATCAAAAAAAACAGAAACTAAAGGAAAAAGAACAAGAGATTGAAAGTAAAGTACTTCCTCAACTGAAAGTCTACGAAAAGAAAATGAACAAAGTTCAGGTGAATAATCCGGAAGTCAAAGAAGTACATAACCTTTACATCAGCAATTTTGATGAAAAGAAAGGTTTTATTCATGATATTCACCAGTATATCAAACTTTACAATGATTCAATTGAGTCCAACGACGAAATTCTAGGCTATACAAAAATATTTGAGAAGAATAAAGAAACCAGTGAGAATTATGCTGAACTGGCAGCAGAAAATCCAGCAGAAACAAATGATTATAATAAACTGACCAGCGTTATCAGCAGGAACAATGAAGAGCTGAAAACTAAAGTAGAAGAATTAATGAATACATCAGAAACATCTCAGCGTATCGGATATATTGATGATAAATTGATTCCGATGATCAACAGTCACATCAAAACGCTTAATCAGATGCATATCAATGCCCTGCACACTTCTCATATGCGTCAAGCTCAGATAGAAATTTATTATAGCCTGATTAACTATTATAAAGAACGTAAAAATGCTATGAAAATTGAAGAACAATTGCAAAAACTGCCTGTTCAAAGTATCCTGACGAGAGCTAAAAGTATTAAAACAGTAGATGATAAATATTATCAGGCACTGAAAAAGCTTGAAGAGCGGTGAGCTCCTCAAGCTACTTACGGTTTTTAGATAAGTATAGGTTACGCACGATGACAGTCATGATCCAGATTGCAAAAGCAATGATAATGACCCAGGATAAGGTAGCGTTTTTCTGAAAATCAATGACAAACAGGCAGACGACGATTAACAGACAAGTATTGATTGTATCAAGCATACTCCAGCGTTTAACAGGAAGCTGTTGCTTAGGCATAGTTCTCCTCCTTTTTTATTTAGATTATAGCATGACTAAATAGAGGCGCGTGGGGTAATTAATAAAAGAATGAGACAACCAAATAATGAGGTGGAAAAATGGTTATTAAATTAAACAGTATAGAACAATTCGAACAGACAATTCAGCAGCATGACAAAGTGTTTGTGATGAAACACTCACTTACATGTCCCATATCATTAAATGCTTATGACCAATACAATAATTTTCTGTATGAACGTGATATGGACGGATACTATCTGACTGTACAGGAAGCAAGAGAGTTATCCAATTATATTGCTGAGAAAACAGGTATCAGCCACGAATCACCACAAGTATTCTATTTCGTGGATCAGGAAGTGGTCTGGCATGATTCTCACAATCATATCACGGTATCTTCATTGTCAGCAGCAGAAGAATAGAGTGCAGCAAACAGCTGGTTAGTTAATGTAAGGGAGATTGGAATGAATATACTAATAGCGATGGATCGGTTTGAAGATATTCTGACTTCATCTGAAGCAGCTAGTTATGTGGAAGAAGGTGCAAGAGTTGTCTGGTCAGATGCACAGATTATCAGTGTGCCATTATTTGATGGTCAGAAAAATCTTATCGAAGGCATTTTATCATGGCAGCAAGGAACAAAATATAGATGGCAGATTCCTGATGCGAATATGGAAATGCGTCAAGTCACGGCAGCCGGTGTCAACGAGCATTTCTACATCGACTGCACCCCTCTATATGGTCAGACTAGGGATTTAATGAAAACATCTTCTTATGGTCTTGGTGAAATGATTCTGCATGCGCTGGACCTTGATTACCGCACCTTTACAATCGCTTTAGGTGAAGCTGCATTATACGATGGCGGTATCGGTATGCTGCAGCAATTAGGCGCACAGTTTTTTGATCTGAATGATGACATGATGACGGGTCCGCTCGACTCAGAGTCAATCAAGCGAGTGAGACGGATTGATTTATCACATCTGGATGACCGTCTGACAGTCAGTTCATTTAATATTATTAGTGATTATGACTACTATTTATTTGGAAATAACAGCAGTGTTGTCAATGAAGCACTGACAGATGCAGATAAATCCAGACTGGATAATAATATCTGGTATTTAAATGAACAATATAAAAAATCAGGACTCCATCTGGCGCTGCAAAAAGGAGGCCACGCTGGAGGACTTAGAGGATTATTTGAATCGCTTTTTAAGGCACGTACTCATTCTTCTAAAGAAATGATTTTTGAGGAGACGAGTATTGTAGAGCTGTTATCAGAAGCAGATGTAATTATTTACGGTGGTGGAACAGCGACACCGATGGCAACTTCTTTAGTGGCCCAGGCTATCACTGAGCAGGTGACTTCGGATAAACGCTATATTTATTTAGCGGCTGGACAGCAGACAGCTCCAGCTAATGAATCAGTTTACTATCTGAATATTTATCCGAATTTAACCGGTGATGTAGAAGTGATGGATATCGGCGTACAGCTACTGAATAGTGTGCAGACACTATTAAAGATGGCAAAATAAAAAAGACTGAGTTGAGAAAATATTTCTCTGCTCAGTCTTTTTTATCATTTATGCTCGTTCTTCAAACTTTTTAATTATACCTACGATATGATATACAGATTTTTCCATATCATCAATCGAAACATATTCATAAGGACCATGGAAATTCTCAGCTCCTGTGAATAGGTTAGGGGTAGGTAATCCCATATATGAGAGCTGAGAGCCGTCCGTTCCGCCTCGTATAGGTTCAACAATCGGCTTAATACCTAAGTCTTTCATCACTTCGAGAGGAATGTCAGTCAGTTCTGGGTAGGGCTTGATTTTCTCTCCCATATTGAAATATTGGTCTTTGATTTTCAGTTCAACAGCTTGTTCACCGTATTGTTCGATAAGATCAGCAGCTATTTTTTTCATCGTTTCCTTACGTGACTCAAATTTTTTCTTATCATGATCCCGAATAATATAGACAAGTTTTGATTCTTCAACAGAACCATTCATTTCAGTCAGGTGATAGAAGCCTTCATAGTTTTCAGTCTGCTCTGGCACTTCCTGAGATGGTAGTTGCTGATGAAACTGCATCGCAAGTGACTGAGCATTAACCATTTTATCTTTAGCAGAGCCGGGATGAACATTGATACCTTTAAGTTTAACAACCACTTCAGCGGCATTAAAACTTTCATATTGTAGTTCGCCTCGTCTGCCGCCATCTATTGTATAGGCGAATTGTGCACCGAAACGTTCAGTGTCAAAGTGATGAGGGCCACGACCGATTTCCTCATCAGGTGTAAAGGCAAAGCGGATTTCACCGTGTTTAATGTCAGGATGCTGCTGCAGGTAGATGATGGTCTCCATAATTTCAGTGATACCCGCCTTATTATCAGCACCAAGTAATGTAGTGCCATCCGTTGTCATTAATGTATGACCTTTATAAAGCGACAGTTCAGGAAATTTATCTTTGGAGATAACGAGTCCATTCTTCAGTGTGATATCCTCACCATTATATGAGTCAATGATCTGCGGATTGACATTTGTACCTGTAAAGTCTGTCGCAGTATCGACGTGTGCCAAAAGACCCAGCACAGGCACTTCCTTATCTGTGTTAGACGGAAGTGTAGCCATTAAATAACCTTTATCATCAATTGAAACTTCAAGTTCAAGCGCTTTAATTTCTTGCTCAAGTAAGCGTAGTAAGTCCCATTGCTTCTGTGTAGATGGTATCGTTTCGCTGTTCGCGTCTGACTGTGTATCGATTTGAACATAACGGCTTAAACGATCGATTAATGCTTGTTTCATTTCATATCCCTCCCCAGTAATTAAGTTTATTATAACGAACTTTATCTGCGACGGAAATATTTTCTCGTTCTGAAGAAAGAGTGGAAGATCATCTCAGCGAAAATCAAGCCGAAAGCGATGGCGCCTGAAATTAAAGTGACTTTAACTCCGTTCTGCAATGCAGTAGGGTAGTCATTGATAATCAAGTTCTTAGTCGCATCATAAGCCATGCCGCCTGGAACGAGCGGGATGATGCCAGCCACATAAAATATGATGACCGGCTGCTTGTAGTATCTGCTCATTAAATGGGCAGTGATCCCTAGACAAAGAGCACCTGCAAAAGAAGCGGTGACGGCTGATATGTCATAAGTATTTAAGACATAATAGACAATCCAGCCGACTGCGCCTACTATTCCGCAGGGTAAGAGTAATTTCCTTGGTGCATTGAATATGACGGAGAAGAAAATAGTGGCAAAGAAACTGGTAATAAACTGAACGATAAACCAGCCTATTTCTAGAGCAGGATGAGACATACTGCCACCCCCGTTCCAATTGCAAATGCCGTGAGACTAGCTTCTATTCCTTTCATAGCCCCCGCAAGAAGGTGCGCTGCCATTAAATCACGGATGGCGTTGGTGATCAATACACCGGGAACGAGTGGCATGACACCTGATATAATAATCTTATTAAGCGAGACGCCGAACAGAAAATTAACAAAAAATAATGCAGTAATTGCGATGACAAAAGCACCAGCAAATTCAGCGAAAAATTTAATGCGAGTATGCTGCTGAATAAATTCAGCTACCAGCAGACCGAAACCACCAGCTACAATACTAGGGAAAATATCATAAAACGAACCGTTGAACATAATAAGGAAAAGCCCGCTGACAAGGGCAGCTGACAGCACTTTAATCCAGTACTGGAACTGTAGATTAGAAGCATCAAGATCTTCCAATGCTTCTTGTGCTGTATGAATACTAATAGTATCAGCAGTGATGCCTCTTGAAATTTCATTGGTTTCTGCAATTTTCTCAAGATCAGTTGTTCTCTCAGTTATACGCAGTAACTGCGAAGGTGCTTCTCTCGATACCGAAAAGATGATAGCGGTAGGTGTAACAAAACAGTGAGTTCTAGGCAGTCCGTAGTGACGCGCGATACGTGTCATGGTGTCCTCTACTCGATATGTTTCAGCACCACTTTCAAGCAGTATTTTACCTGCAAGTAATACAACAGAAACAATCGTTTTTTCATCTATATGATTCATCTCAGTCTCCTTATTCATAAAAAAATAACAGAAAGAAAACTTTCTGTTATTTAATAATGGGATTAAACATCACCGTATCACGACCTTGTTCTTTAGCGGCGTGCAAGGTGTCATCCGCATCCTTGAAAATTTTACGATGCGATTTAATATCTCTTTCTTGAAGATAACCAACACCGATAGAAACAGTCAAGGAAATTGTTTCTTTATTCGGTAAATGAAACGATGCAATCTTAACACCTTTTCGTATGCTTTCAGCAAGCTTAATGGCCTCATCCAGTGTGACATCAGTTAATATGACCGAAAACTCCTCGCCACCATTGCGGTATGCTTTGATTTCCCGAGGAATATAATTGGTCAGCACCTGACCCATCTGTCTGAGAACAGCATCACCTGCATTATGCCCGTAAGCATCGTTGACATCCTTGAAACCATCAATATCAATCAGTAGTAAAGCGATGGTTTTATGTTCGGCTTGATAACTTAATGTATTAAGCGAACGGTCGAATTCCCGCACATTGCCGAGGCCGGTTAAATAATCCATTGTCTTTTCATTCTCATAGCGCTTAAATAACTGAGAAATGCGCCATATATCAACGAACATCAATGTACTGCAGATTGATAAAATAAAGGAAGCAGCAGTTATCAGAACCATATAGGCGATGGGATCAGCCAGATTTCTGAAGAAAAGACTGATCGCCATAATGACAAGACCGACAGCGGTGAGAACCTGGATGCTGGCAAAATGAGACAGCTGTATGAATGGACCGATAAGCCCGGTGACCACCGCGACGATAATTAAAATCATTGCAATATCAATACCGTAATGCATAAAATTCACAGCGACTATACTTGTGACAGCTGCACTAAGTACGGTATAGACAAAGTTTGTATAACGCGCTAGAAATAGCAGCGGAACATAAGCGAGTGTAAATTTCACATCGCTGAATTCAAGTGGGTTCGTCAGCAGTAAAATACTGATAAAAGTCATGAGTAATGTAATATAGTTTTTCGAGAAGACAATTTCTTTCTCTTCAAAGAACTGCAGGCGATGAAAAAGGTAGAATCCACTGATTGTAATAGCGACATTGAATATAAGTGCTTCAATCACCTGACTTCACATCCTTCACGATAAAATTTTTATCTCTCGTAAATCCACGGCCCAATATATCAGAAGCGCTAAGAAAAATAACGAATGTATCAAGGTTTTCCTGGTTGATGACCTGTTTGAAGTATACAGCTTCACGCTGCTCCATAACCGAGAAAAGCAGGACTTTGGCATGACCCGAATAACCCCCGACAGAATTGATTTTAGTCAGGCCTCTGCCGACTGAATCGTAAATAAGCTGACTTACTTTTTCCTCCTGATCCGTAATGATGAAAACCAGTTTGTTGTCACCAGACTTCAGTTCTACAAAGTCGATGACCTTGCTTGTGACATAGATGGATATAAGGGCATAAAGTGCAGATTCAAAGCTGAGCACAAAAGCACTTAACAGCACCACTACAGCATCAACAATCAGCTGACAGAAGCCGCTTGATAAGGAAGTGTATTTTTTAACGATTTGGGCAAGTGTCGCTGTTCCCCCGGTTGACCCTTTTCCGCGATAGACGAGTCCAAGACCAATACCGAGCACAATACCACCATAAATAGCACCGAGCAATGAATTATGGACACCGTGAACGACCAGGTCTTTAGTCACAAAGATAACACCGGGTATCAGGAATGTAGCAGCGGCTGTTTTAATGCTGAATGCACGTCCAAGGACAAACCAGCCCGCAATAAATATTGGGATATTGATCAGAAACTGTGTTAAGTAGGGCTGAATATGAAAGGCATTGTAGAGTATAGTACTGACACCCGAAATGCCCCCCGCTGCTATTTCTGAAGGTAATAGAAAGAAGTTATAGCTGATTGCAACCAGCACAGAGCCTGCAATCATGTAGAGGTAATCTCTAACAAGTGGATGCTTCATGGAAACTTCCTCCTCAATAAATGTATTTTTTCATTAACCGTCTTATTATGAGCGATATATGATATTTCGTCAATCGCACCTAAGTAGCGTAATATATATTTAATATAATTCCTAGACGTTTATAATTATGCTATATTTATTGTTAAGATAAACCTCGAGGTGGTCTATGTTTACCTTAAAACTAATAGCGATTACAGCTGTCATATCATTCTGCCTGTCACCCTTATTAATTTGGGTTTCACCTTATATAGGGGCGATGGATAAACCCAATCTTAGAAAAGTACATCAGAAGCCTGTGTCTATACTGGGTGGTCTGGCCGTCTTAATTTCATTTCTGATTGGTATTAAAATTGCTCAGCCTGTCGAAGATGAGATAGTGCCGCTGGTTATTGGGGCTATTCTGATTCATCTGCTGGGACTAGTCGATGATATTTTTGACTTGAAGCCGATTATCAAACTGGTGGGGCAGATACTAGTCAGTCTGATTGTTGTCTATCACGGAATTACCATCGATTTGATCACTTTACCGTTTGGAATTATTATACAGTTCGGTGTGTTAAGTGTGCCTGTAACAATACTCTGGATCGTAGCTGTCACCAATGCGATAAACTTAGTCGACGGTCTTGACGGGCTTGCATCCGGTGTGACCATGATTGCGTTAGGTACCATCGGCCTAATTGCGATATTCCAGCAGAATATATTCATCATTATGATCTGCAGTGTTTTGATTGGCTCATTGCTAGGGTTTCTGCGTTTTAATTTCTATCCGGCGAAAATTTTCCTGGGTGATAACGGCGCTTTAATGCTAGGTTTCATAATCGGTGTACTGAGTTTACTCGGCTTTAAAAATATCACACTGATTTCTTTACTGTTCCCGATTATTATTCTAGGCGTCCCTTTTATCGATATGGTCTTTGCGATGATCAGAAGATTTTTAAAAGGCCGGCCGATGATGCAGGCAGATAAATCACATCTGCACCATAAGCTGCTTGAACATGGTTATTCACATCCTCAGACTGTGATATTGATCTATTCAATTGCACTGCTGTTTAGTTTAGCATCTGTCATTCTTTATCTATCGACTAATATGGGTGCTATAGTGATGACGATTTTAATCTTGATTACCATTGAGATGATTGTTGAGCTGACAGGCTTGATTGATGATAATTATCAACCTGTACTGAAACTTTTCAGACGATTGACTAAATAATTAAAGTGGAAAAGGAAGCATTAACTCTGCTTCTTTTTTTATTTCTGCCTGACCTTGTGAGATTTCGCTGACGAACTGCTCAAATCTTTCTGCGTTATCAGTGGTGACATGAATCTGATAAGTCACTTTATCGGTGTAGGTCTGATCAACGATTTCATAAGGCTGGTCGGCGATATCATATTCAAAACGACCTGTCTGGTCATAACCCATTGTCACGTGATATAAAAAGGCATTCTGAATGTATACCTTGCCAGCTTCTTTAATGGCATCAGTCACACCCGACTGGTAAGCACGAATCAGTCCGCCGGTACCCAGTTTGATTCCACCAAAATAACGGGTGACAATTGCCACGACATTGTGGACATCTTCTTTTTTTAGAGTTTCTAGCATTGGAACGCCTGCTGTACCGGATGGTTCGCCGTCATCATTTGCTTTTTGTATCTGATGCTGATCACCGATTGTATAGGCAGAACAGTTATGATTTGCCGCCTTATGCAGCGACTTTATTTCAGCGATTTTCTCTTTTGCTGCAGCTTCATCTGCAACTTTATATAAATAAGTAATAAATCGGGATTTATTAATGATCTGTTCAGTTTGAATTTCATTGTTGATTGTAATGTAATTCTCCATCTTCTACTCACCCTTTCTTTTTCTTTACAGTATAGTCAACTTCTAAAACAGCAACAATGCTTAAATTTTATTTTTAGGATAAAGATGGTATGATGAATAGGTGGGGAACTGTAAGGAGGGAAGGCATGAAAATTGCAGTATTAACGGATTCAACAGCAAACATCGGCGATGAGCTAAGGAAGCGTTATGATATCAAGGAAGTTTATCTTAGCGTGTTATTTAAAGGACAGGCATATCGCGAAATGATTGATATTTCACCTGCTGAATTTTATGCCAGAATGAGGGCTGAAAGTGAATTGCCGAGTACGAGTCAGCCATCTATTGGTGAATATGTCGATAAAGTTGAGGAATTGAAGGCGGCGGGCTACACAGATGTAATCGCCATTCATTTATCAAGCGGCATCAGTGGTACTTACCAAAATGCCATCGCTGTAAATGACATGGTAAAGGGTATCCGCGTTCACGCTGTAGATTCCGAGATTTCCTTGACGCCGCAAGCATTCCTTTGTGTAAGAGCAGCTCAGATGATTGAAGCACATGCTTCAGTTGATGAAATAGTGACTGAGTTGAAGGCGATGGTCGGAAGTCAGGTTGCTTATTTTATGGTCAATGATCTTAAGAACCTGAAAAAAGGTGGACGTCTTTCTGGTGCTCAGGCTTTTGTAGGCAGTATGCTGCAGGTCAAACCGATTCTGCACTTTGTAGATACTAAAATCGAAGCGCTCGACAAAGTCAGAACGAAGAAGAAAGCATTGAAGCGTATTGAAGAACTAATGGTGGACTATATGGACGGTGAAACTACTGGAACAGGCTGTATACTGCATGCAAACGCTGAGGAAGAAGCGAAGCAGTGGCTGCAGGAAGTAAAAGAGCAGTATCCAGAGGTCCAGTTCATCATTCATGAAATGACACCAGTGATCGGTACACATCTCGGTGAAGGTGCACTTGCATTTGGCATGACGAAAAGAGTATTAAATTTATAATCTGTTTTTATATCTTATATTATTTGACAGCACACTTATTTAAGTGTGCTTATTTTTTTGGAGGGAAAAGATGAGTCTAATGATAGAAGGTACCGACTTTTACGGTGTCAGTAATAAAAAACCATATATTTGTCAATATTGTATGAATCAAGAACCGGAATTGTTTCATCGTTACTATGATGAACGTTATCAGAAGGGCGTGGTATATTGCAGAGCTTGCATTCGAATGACCTGTTCATCTACTGAAACCAAGTATGACTGGAGCGATATACCTATGTATGCCGAAGCAATTACTTACAGCCTGGATTTTGAACTCACTGAACAGCAGAAGCACGCAAGTGAATCAATTGTGCGGGCAGTCAGAGAATGCGAGGATCTGTTACTTCATGCAGTGACGGGTGCGGGAAAAACAGAAATGATTCTTGAGAGCATCAGACTGGCCAGAGCTAATGGGCTCAATGTCGCCATTGTGTCGCCACGAGTAGATGTAGTGAAGGAACTTGCACTTAGAATGGAGAATTATTTCAATACAGCCATTGATGTGCTTTATCAAGGACAGAGTATAAAATATGAGAGTCGTTTCGTCATCAGTACAGTACAGCAGCTTGTTAAATATCAGTCACACTTTGGACTGATAATTATTGATGAAGTAGATGCATTTCCACTGCCGATGGATAAAAGACTGCAGCGAACGATTAAACGAGCAGCCACGCAGACGGCGAGTATCATTTATCTGACTGCGACACCCCCACCTGAACTGAAGCGCAGGATGAAAGACAGGACGATTGTTCTTCCCGCTAGATATCATAGACGGCAGCTACCTGTACCTGTCTATAAATTCCTTTCTAAAAAACAATTAATGAAAGGGAAGCTGAAGTCTTATCTGCAACGAACAGAAGGGACTTATCTTCTCGTTTTCTTTAATGATATTGCTTCAATGGAGGAAGCGGCAAATGTATATCAGGATAATCATCCTCTCACAGTATATGCTGCTGACTGTTTAAGACATGAAAAGGTGGAAGCTATACGAGCAGGCCGTCATCCCATCATATTCACGACGACAATATTAGAAAGAGGTTTTACGATGGCGTCACTCGATGTCTTTATTATTGATGCTGGGAGTTACACAGCGGAATGCTTAATACAGATGTCAGGCAGGGTCGACCGTAAATTCATTCCATATGACGGACAGGTCATCATGTTCCATGAGGGAGTGACTTATAGCATGCAGCAGTCAGTCAGGGAGATTAAAACGATGAATAGACTGGCGAGGAGAAGCGGGTGGCTGGAATGAAATGCTTAATCTGCTTCCAGAAAATAAGCGAAGCGATGTATTTAAGTAATTACTTTTCACGTCCGCCGATTATTTGTGCCGAGTGTGAAGGATCATTTGAAAAACTGACAGGTAGACGCTGTCCTCATTGCAGAAGGCAGCTGGGAGAAGATGAAGTGACTTGTACAGACTGTACTTATATGCACCAGCATGTTCAGCCGCTGGATAGAATCCATATACTCTATCACTATAATCATTTCATGAAGGAATTAATACACTGCTATAAAGGGCGGGGTGATATAAAGCTGGCAGAAGTATTTGCATATAAGCTGCTGCAAGAGAAGGCACTGCTCAAGAAGTTTGATGCTATTATTCCACTGCCGACAAGTCAAGATAAACTGATGACAAGAGGGTTCAGCCAAATTGAAAAAATTATGGATATAAGTGGTCTATCATATAACCAGGTGCTGACTATGCAGCCGAGACCAAAACAATCTGAGCTGACACGAAAAGAGCGATTACAGCAATCTAATCCATTTGAAGTGATTAGCCCCGTTGCTGGTCATATTCTGCTGATTGATGATATTTATACAACGGGTCTCACCGTACACCGTGCAGCAGAAGTTTTAAGGAGAGAGAAAGTTGTCACCATCGAAGTGTTAGCGTTTGCAAGACCATGATAATATGGTAAAATAAAAATAGGAAGAAACACCACAGAATATGTTCGTAAGGAGTCGTTGTATTATGATCAGATACGAAATCCACGGAGAAAATATTGAAGTAACAGAGGCAATCCGTCATTACATTGAGGAGAAATTGAGTAAACTTGAGCGTTACTTTACAAATGTGCCCGATGCGAATGCGCATGTAAAGATTAAGACTTACCAAGATTCTCGTTCAAAAATTGAAGTGACGATTCCGATGAAGAACGTAACTTTAAGAGCAGAAGAGCGCCATGATGACTTATATGCAGCAATTGACCTTATCGTTGAAAAATTAGAGCGTCAGGTCAGAAAGCATAAAACGAAAGTAAACCGTAAGTTCCGTGAAAAAGGAATTGAAAAGGATGTCTTCCCTGCATTTCCAGAAGCAGAGGTCGATGAAGAACAGGAAAATGAAATTGAAATCATCCGTTCTAAACAGTTTGACCTGAAACCGATGGATTCTGAGGAAGCTGTGCTTCAGATGAATATGCTCGGACATGATTTCTACATCTTTAATGATGCTGAAACAAATGACACAAATATCGTTTACCGTCGTAAAGACGGCAAATACGGTTTAATTGAAACGTCAGCTGAATAAGAGTCAGACCCTCTCTATATACTGGGGAGGGTTTTTTGATGCCGATATGTTTCTCTCTCACTCTATTACATGGTATTATTAATTGATGTAGAGGGTAACTAAAGGAGAGAAAAACATGGGATTCATAAAAAAAATGTTTGACGGCAATAAACGTGAAGTAAAATCGTTGTCTAAAATTGCAGATCAAGTTGAAAGCTATAAAGAAACAATGGCTGCTAAAACAGATGATGAACTGAAAAGCATGACCGTTATGTATCAGAATGACCTGAAAGAAATTGAAGATTATAGAGCACAGCAGGATTACCTGAACCGAATCTTACCGGAAGCTTTTGCAGTGGTTCGAGAAGCATCGATGCGAGTACTTAAGATGTTTCCGCATCCCGTACAAATCATGGGGGGAGCAGTGCTACATAAAGGTGATATTGCTGAGATGAAAACCGGTGAAGGTAAAACGCTGACAGCAACGATGCCTGTTTATTTAAATGCATTAACAGGTCGCGGTGTTCACGTCGTAACAGTCAACGAATATTTATCAAGTACTCAGGCTGAAGAGATGGCGTTACTTTATAACTTCCTTGGCCTATCAGTAGGTCTTAATCTGAACAGTAAGTCAACTGTTGAAAAGCGCGAAGCATATGCAGCAGACATTACTTACAGCACGAATAATGAACTGGGATTTGATTATTTACGCGATAATATGGTGACTTATAGCGAAGAGCGTGTTATGCGCCCGCTGAACTATGCCATCATCGATGAGGTCGATTCTATTCTGATTGATGAAGCGAGAACACCTCTGATTATTTCAGGACAGGCTGAGAAATCTACAGGTATGTATATCCAGGCGAATGTTTTCGTTAAGATGCTGAAACCGGATACCGATTATAACTATGATGAAAAGACGAAAGGTATCCAGTTGTCAGAGACAGGTATCGATAAAGCTGAGAAGATGTTTAAAGTCGACAATTTATATGATGTAAAAAATGTAAGTTTAATGCACCATATCAATATCGCTTTAAAAGCGCATCGCTCAATGCTGAAGGATGTTGATTATGTCGTTGAAGACGGTGAGATTGTTATCGTTGACCAGTTCACAGGTCGTACAATGCCGGGTCGTCGTTTCTCTGATGGGGTCCATCAGGCGATTGAAGCAAAAGAAGGCGTCGAGATTCAGAATGAATCGAAAACAATGGCTTCAATTACATTCCAGAACTTCTTCCGTATGTACAATAAGCTGTCTGGTATGACCGGTACTGCAAAAACAGAAGAAGAAGAGTTTATCAGCATTTATAATATGGTTGTGACTCAGATTCCTACCAATAGACCGATTGCTCGTGAAGATAATGCAGACTTAATTTTTGCATCAGAAAACGGCAAACTGAAAGCGGTCGTTGAAGAAGTCATTGCTCGTCATAAAGCAGGTCAACCGGTTCTGCTGGGTACAGTAGCTGTTGAAACAAGTGAATATATCTCTGATTTACTCAAGAAAAGAGGTATTCGTCATAACGTACTGAACGCTAAAAACCATGAACGTGAAGCAGAAATTGTGGCGAATGCCGGTCAAAAAGGGGCGGTGACCATTGCGACCAACATGGCTGGACGTGGTACAGATATCAAGCTCGGTGAAGGCGTGCAGGAAATCGGCGGTTTAGCAGTTATCGGTACTGAACGCCATGAATCTCGTCGTATCGATGATCAGCTGCGTGGGCGTGCAGGACGACAAGGAGATCCAGGGTTCAGTCGCTTCTATTTATCGTTACAGGATGAGCTGATGGTACGTTTCGGTTCAGAACGTATGCAGTCAATGATGACACGTCTAGGTATGAATGATGAAGCACCGATTGAATCCAAAATGGTATCAAGAGCTGTTGAATCTGCGCAGAAACGTGTAGAAGGAAATAACTACGATAGTCGTAAACGAGTACTTGAATATGATGATGTACTTCGTAAACAACGTGAAATCATCTATAAAGAGCGAAATGAAATTCTGGAACAGGAAGATTGTTCTGCCCAAGTGCGTTCGATGATTGAGGAATCAGTGAGAAGAGCGGTCAATGCACACTTCATCATAGACGATGATCATCCTGATTACGAGACATTCATCAATTATATTGAGGATATGTACATCCCTGAAGGTGATCTGCAGGTTGAGGAGATTGCTCGACGAGATAATGAAGAAATCTATCAGATCGTAATGCAGCACATTGATAAGCAGTACAAACAACAGGAAATTCAGTTAGGCGAACAAATGCATGAATTTGAGCGTATGATCTTACTGCGTACGATTGACTTGAAGTGGACGGATCATATCGATACGATGGATCAGTTACGTACAGGTATTCATCTGCGTTCATACGGACAGATTAATCCTTTACGTGAATATCAGAACGAAGGACTCCAGATGTTCGAAGATATGCTGAATAATATTGAGGATGACGTTTCTAAATACGTCCTTAAATCAATCATCGATAAAGGTGAACAGGTTGAACGTGAACAGGTTGCTCAAGGTGAGGCCATGGTCGCAAATGATGGAAAAGAAAAAGTGAAAAAACAACCTAAACAGGCAGAGCCGACAATCGGCCGTAATGAACCATGTCCATGCGGCAGCGGTAAAAAATATAAAAACTGCCACGGGAGAGATGAGAATTAATGGAAACATATGAAATTAGAAACACGCTGACTGCTATTAGCGAAAAACTTCAGAGCTTCAGGGGGTCTCTTTGACTTAGACGACAAAGAGACTAACATTCAGGAATATGATGAGATGATGGCAGACCCTTCTTTCTGGGATGACCAGAATAAAGCACAGGATATTATCAATAAAAGTAATGCCCTAAAAGAAATTGTCAACGGCTATCATTATCTGACTGAAGAGAAAGAAAACATTGAAGTGATGCTGGAAATGGTGAAAGAAGAAAAAGATGAAGAAATGGAAAGTGAAATCGCTGACCAATTAAGTGCACTAAGTCAAGCAGTTGATGATTATGAACTCAAAATGCTGCTTGATGGTGAGTATGATGCGAACAATGCCATTCTCGAACTTCATCCGGGCGCAGGCGGTACTGAATCTCAGGACTGGGGCGAAATGTTACTGCGTATGTATCAACGCTTCAGTGAAAAACAAGGTTTTAAAGTAGAGACAATAGATTATCAGCCAGGAGATGAAGCGGGTATTAAGAGTGTGACCTTACTGATTAAAGGTCATAATGCATACGGCTATCTTAAAGCTGAAAAAGGTGTGCATCGTCTGGTGAGAATTTCACCATTTGATTCATCGGGGCGTCGTCACACATCATTTGCTTCGTGTGAGGTGACGCCTGAATTTGACAACGATAATATTGAAATTGAAATCAATACTGAAGATTTAAATATTGATACGTATCGTGCCAGTGGTGCAGGTGGACAGCATATCAATACCACTGATTCAGCGGTCCGTATTACACATAAACCGACAGGTGTTGTAGTAACTTGTCAGAATGAGCGCTCTCAGATTAAAAACCGTGAACAAGCGATGAAGATGCTTAAAGCAAAACTTTATCAGCGCAAGATTGAGGAACAGGAAGCAGAAATGCTTGCGATTCGTGGAGAACAAAAAGAGATTGGCTGGGGCTCTCAGATTAGATCTTATGTTTTTCATCCTTATTCAATGGTTAAAGATCATCGTACTAATGCTGAGACAGGCAATACTTCAGCGGTGATGGACGGCGATATTTCGATGTTTATCGATGCATATTTGAAAAGCCAGTTATAATAAGCTTTTAATATAAGGGGGACTTATCATGAAAAAGTGGTTACTCGGAACAACATTGGCGGCTGCTGTAACGCTTGCTGCATGTGGCAATGGTGCTGAAGAAACAAAAACTGCTGAAAATAATAGCGATCCAGGATTGACTGCCTATCAGCAGAATTCTTGTGTGGGTTGTCACGGTAAGAATCTGGAAGGGGCCAGTGGTCCTAATCTGATGAAGGTCGGTGCTAAATATTCAAAAGATGAAATTAAAAACATCATCGAAAAGGGTAAAGGCAATATGCCTAAAGGGCAGGCCCAAGGCGAAGATGTTGATAAGATTGCCGATTATTTGAGCAAGCTAAAGTAATATTAATTTTACATGAAGAATGAAGCAATACTATTTCAATGTTGATTCCTCTATGCTATATTTATATCAAATTTGTGAAATATGAATTTGATATAAGGGCTGGGGGAATTATTTTATAATGAAAAAAATGGTGTTATCAGTTTGTTTAGTCTCTACTCTCGCAGGGTCAGGACTTTCAACAGTCCACGCCGATGAAAAAGTAAAAGAAGGTTACTACGAAGTTAAAAAAGGCGACACGTTACTTGAAGTTGCTGATAAATTCGATATCTCTACTTTAAGATTAAAAAAATGGAATGACTTAACGACCAATAAGTTGAAACCGGGTCAAAAACTCGTTGTTTCAGCTGAGAGAGCAGATGCTTCTCATGCTATTAATGTCATGCTTAAGCCAGGTGTAGAAGCGGTAAAAGATTCAACCTCAGTTGAGTCAGCACCCGTTGAACCCGCAGCAGTCGAAGCACCATCAATTGAAGAAGTAACTTCAGAAGCGCCAGTCGTTTCCACTGAAACGCCGGTCGACACAGAAGCATTTTCTCCTACTGAGCCGGTTGTTGAGAGCGCAGTTGAAACACCTGTTATTCAAGCCCATGAAGCAGAATTTAATCAGATCAATGTAGCTGACTATAATACCCAGCAGGACTATTCACTGCTACCAGTTAGTGAACCTGCTGATACAGCAGTGGTCTCTACAGTTAAAAAACCTGCTGCAAATCATATTGCACAAGTGGCGAGACAAGTGGCAGTCGGAAAATCTTACGTCTATGGTGCAAACTCAGCAACACAAGTAGATTGTTCTTCATTTGTCCAACAAGTCTTTCAGGTGATGGGTAAAAAGATGCCAAGAACGACTTACGATCAGATTGCAATAGGGGCACGTGTAACCGATCCTCAGCCGGGAGATCTGGTATTCTTTAATGATGCAAGTCATGTAGGGATCTATATAGGTAATGGCCAGATGATTGACGCGCTTAATCCGACGGAAGGAATTAAGCAACGAGCAGTCAGCTATATTGACGGCACAGTAACGGGTTATTATCGTTATTAAAAAAGACAGCACATGCTGTCTTTTTTTATTATCATACATTTGTATGTCAGATGTTATATATTAAGTAACAGTTTTATTACGCTTAAGTAACAACAATTCCCCCCGAAATTTTATATGCTATTATCATTTTAATAATAAAACGTCGGGGGAACAATTAAGTGAAAAAAGTCATGCTATCCATTTTAACGTTACTTATGTTATTAACTATTTCTACTTCTGTCGAACAGCCAACTGCTAAAGCTTACTCTAATCCTATTCAATATAAAGCAACAAATTATTATACTTGGGGAAGCTGTGCGTATTATGCGTTTAATCGTCGGGCACAGTTAGGTCGATATGTGTCAAATCAATGGGGCAATGCAAAATACTGGGCCTATAACGCATCACGTAGCGGATATACAGTTAGTCGTACACCTGTTAAAGGCGCTGTGATGGTATCGCAGGCGGGTTACTATGGTCATGTCGCTGTTGTTGAGAACAAATATTCTAATGGCAGTATCCAGGTTTCTGAAATGAACTATCCACGTCAAGGTGTTAAGACTTACCGTACTTTAACTAAAACACAAGCAAGTTATTATCAATATATATATTAATCATTTCAAAATAGATAAACATTTGTTTATCTATTTTTTTTAGTTTTCTTGCTATAATAAGAGAAATCAAGAGGAGGTCTCTCATGAAAAGAATAGTCATGTTATTGCTCAGCGGCCTGTTTATTATACTTGCTGCCTACAGTATCTGGCAGGTGTTAGGGCATGACTCGGCCCGACTAAAAGTAAGTGGACAGCCGCATTATGTCAATGGACGAGATATTAGCGGTGTGGAAGTACAGACATTGGAGGGTCATCCTCAACTATTGAAGTCAGAATTAACGGGTGATATTAATATCATTAATTTCTGGGCATCGTGGTGCGAGCCATGCAATAAAGAAATGCCGGAACTGGTGCATTATAATGATATAAAACCTAATCATATTAAGTTAATCGGGCTGAATGTGCAGGATGATCAAAAAAATCGTCAAGCTTTTCTCAAGAAATATGATGTCGATTATCCTGTTGTTGTTGGATCAGAACAGCTGCTGAAGCAATACAAAATCTATAATATTCCTACGACAATATTTGTTGATAAAGAAGGAAGAGTACTCACTACTTATATGGGTGAACTGAACCAGGAGAAACTTGAGAAATTGATAGAGCAAGTTGAAGAAAAATTGTGAGAGTCTTATACTTTAATTATTCAGAAACATCTGTGTATGATTCAAGTAAGCTGAAGAATCAGATGGATGAAGAACAAGGTGGTAAAAATTACTTATGATCTGGTATGTACTTGCCTCATTTCTACCTGCTGTGATGGTCATGATTTTCAGCATGATAGTCAAAAATAAATATACAGGATTGATGTTAGCCACAATTGTAATAGGGGTATCGGTCTATAAAGGTTTTTTTCATTCTGAAATGATCGTATTCCTGGATACGATTTCCCTGATACTCGGTTATTTTGCGGTGGATCAGTTGAAGCTGCATCACTGAAATCTGGAGCACGGAAACTCACTCTTTGAGGGTGAATCCGTGTTTCTTTATGTTGATAAACTATACTGATGTACGAACGGATGTTTGTATTTTTTGATGAATATTTGATAAAATAAAGAGGTTAAGGAGGGATAAGATGGAACAGCATCCATTTAAATTAAAGTCAGAGTTTGAGCCCGCAGGTGATCAGCCGGCAGCGATTAATAAATTAGTTGCAGGTGTTAAAGCTGGCAAGCGTTATCAGACACTTCTTGGAGCAACGGGAACAGGAAAAACGTTCACCATGAGTAATATCATTCAGCAAGTCGGTAAACCGACTTTAATTATTGCCCACAATAAAACACTTGCAGGGCAACTTTATAGCGAATTTAAAGAGTTTTTCCCGGATAACCGCGTTGAATATTTTGTCAGTTACTATGATTATTATCAACCTGAAGCTTATGTCCCTTCGACTGATACTTTTATTGAAAAGGATGCTTCCATCAATGATGAAATCGATAAACTCCGACATTCAGCAACAAGTGCACTATTCGAACGGAATGATGTCATCATTATCGCCTCAGTCAGCTGTATTTATGGTCTCGGTAATCCCGAAGAATATAAAGATATGGTGGTCAGTATGCGTACGGGCATGGAGCTGGATCGTAATGCGCTTCTTAGAAAATTAGTAGATATCCAGTATACCCGTAACGATATAGACTTTCAGCGTGGCACATTCCGTGTCAGAGGCGATGTAGTCGAGATTTTTCCAGCCTCTCGCGATGAACAGTGTGTCCGTGTTGAGTTTTTTGGCGATGAAATAGAACGTATTCGTGAAATTAACTATTTAACAGGAGAAGTACTGAAAGAGCGTGAGCACTTTGCGATTTTTCCTGCAAGTCACTTCGTTACGCGTGAAGAGAAAATGAAAGTAGCCATTGAGCGTATCGAAAAAGAGCTTGAAGAGCAGCTTAAAGTTTTCCGGACTGAGAACAAGCTTTTAGAGGCGCAGCGACTTGAGCAGCGGACTAACTATGATATCGAAATGATGCGTGAGATGGGCTTCTGTTCAGGTATTGAGAACTACTCGGTTCATCTGACGCTTCGCCCTAAAGGTTCTACTCCTTATACACTTCTTGATTATTTCGGGGATGACTGGCTGATTATGGTCGATGAATCACACGTCAGCTTACCCCAGGTCCGAGGTATGTATAACGGAGACCAGGCACGTAAGAAAGTGCTGGTTGATCATGGTTTCAGATTGCCGAGCGCACTGGATAACCGGCCGCTTAAATTTGATGAGTTCGAAGAAAAAGCTCAGCAGTTCATCTATGTATCAGCGACACCAGGACCTTTTGAAATAGAACATACAGATGAAATGGTAGAACAGATCATCCGTCCAACAGGATTACTTGATCCGGTTATTGAAGTCAGACCTTCCCAGCATCAGATTGATGACATGATGGAAGAGATACGCCTACGAATAGAACGGAAAGAACGTGTGCTCATTACGACTTTAACCAAAAAAATGAGTGAAGATTTGACAGCCTACCTTAAAGAGTCAGGCATTAAAGTGAATTATTTGCACTCTGAAATCAAGACGCTTGAACGGACAGAAATTATCAGAGATCTGCGGTTAGGGGTCTACGATGTTCTGATCGGTATTAACTTGCTGCGTGAAGGGCTGGATATTCCTGAGGTTTCATTAATCACCATTCTGGATGCAGATAAAGAAGGCTTTTTACGCTCGGAACGTTCTCTTATTCAGACGATTGGACGTGCTGCGCGTAACGAAAATGGGAAGGTCATCATGTATGCAGATAAAATTACTGATTCGATGCGTACAGCGATTGATGAAACGCAGCGTCGTCGTGATATTCAGGAAGCTCATAATAAAGAGCATGGTATTACACCGACAACGATTCATAAGAAAATCCGTGATGTAATCAGCGCTACTGTAGAGACGGATGAGACAGATGCTAAGCCAAAAGCAAAGAAAAAATTGACCAAAAAAGAACGTGCAACGCGAATCGAACAAATCGAGCACGAGATGAAGGAAGCAGCAAAAGCACTCGATTTCGAGCGTGCGACAGAGCTGCGTGATATTTTATTTGAACTGAAAGCTGAAGGGTGAAATGATGAAAAATAAAGAGATTGTAGTAAAAGGAGCAAGAGCCCATAACTTAAAAGATGTTGATATAACGATTCCTCGCGATAAGCTGATTGTCATGACAGGTTTATCCGGTTCAGGCAAATCAAGTCTTGCATTCGATACGATTTATGCAGAGGGACAGCGACGCTACGTAGAATCACTTAGTGCTTATGCCAGACAGTTTCTCGGACAGATGGATAAACCTGATGTAGATACAATTGAAGGATTATCACCGGCCATTTCCATTGATCAGAAGACAACAAGTAATAACCCGCGAAGTACCGTTTCAACTGTTACTGAAATCTACGACTATTTACGTCTCCTATTCGCACGTATTGGAACACCATATTGTCCGATTCACAATATTAAAATTGAATCTCAGACGATTCAGCAGATGGTCGACCGTGTGATGGAACTTGAAGAACGGACAAAAATTCAGGTGCTGGCACCTATCATCTCGGGTCGTAAAGGCGAGCATAAGAAACTGATCGAAGATATCGGTAAAAAAGGCTATGCACGTCTGCGCATCGATGGTGAGATGGTAGAAATAGGCGATGATATTCAGTTGAACAAAAACAGCAATCACGACATCGATGTCATCATTGACCGACTTGTTGTGAAGCCGAATATCGAAAGCCGTCTGGCCGACTCACTGCAGAATGCTCTTGAACTTGCAGAAGGTAATGTGATTATAGAGGTAATAGGCGAGAAAGAGATAAAATTCTCGGAGAATCATTCCTGCCCTAACTGTGGTTTTTCGATTGATGAACTGGAGCCTCGTATGTTCTCGTTCAACAGTCCTTTTGGTGCCTGTCCAAGCTGTGATGGGCTAGGAACTAAATTATCTGTGGATGTCAGTCTGGTTGTTCCAGATGAATCATTAAGCTTGGCTGATGGTGCCTTACTCCCATGGCAGCCTATTAGTTCTGATTACTATCCTACGCTCCTCAGACAGACGGCTAAGCATTTTAAAATTGATATGAAAAAACCATTCAGCAAGCTGACTAAAAAAGAACGGAATATTATTCTCTATGGTTCTGACGAACAGATTACTTATCGCTTCAGACAGGACAATGGGGTCAGTCGCTCACGTACGATGGCTTATGAAGGCGTGATGAATAACATTGACCGTCGCTTTCATGAGAGTCCGTCAGAATACACACGTGAACAGATGAGAAAATATATGACAGAAGAAGTATGTGCAACTTGTGAAGGTTATCGTCTGAATGAGCAGGCGATGGCTGTTAAGATTAACGGGGAACATATTGGACAGGTCGTCAAGCGTTCTATTGGTCAAGCACTTAAATATTATGAAGAAATTGAACTGACTGAAAAAGAACAAGTTATCTCAAAAATGATCATTAAAGAAATAACAGCACGTCTGTCCTTTCTCAATAATGTAGGCCTCGAATATCTGACAATGGATCGACGAGCAGGTACTTTGTCGGGCGGGGAAGCACAGCGTATCCGTCTTGCGACACAGATTGGTTCACAGCTGACAGGTGTGCTCTATATTCTGGATGAGCCATCGATTGGACTTCATCAACGTGACAATGATCGATTGATTGCTTCACTTGAATCTATGAGAGACCTTGGCAATACACTGATTGTAGTTGAGCACGATGAAGATACGATGCTTGCGGCAGACTATCTGATAGATATCGGACCTGGGGCGGGTGTTCACGGCGGACAGATTGTAGCAGCGGGGACTCCAAAGCAGGTTATGAAGAACAGCAAGTCATTAACTGGTCAGTACTTAAGCGGTAAAAAACAGATTGATCTGCCTGAATCAAGACGACAGCCGGATGGTCGCTACATTAAAGTACGGGGTGCAAGAAGTAATAATCTTAAAAACGTTGATGTTGATATTCCGCTGGGTATGATGACAGTAGTGACAGGTGTTTCTGGTTCAGGTAAAAGTACGCTGGTCAACGATGTTCTCTATAAAGGACTGGCGCAGGAAATCTATAAGACGAAAGCTAAACCAGGCCCACATGACTCAATTGAAGGCGTGGAATTAATCGATAAGATTATCGATATCGATCAGTCGCCGATTGGACGTACACCACGTTCAAACCCTGCAACATATACGGGTGTATTCGATGACATTCGTGAACTCTTCAGTCAGACGAATGAAGCCAAATTAAGAGGATATCAGAAAGGTCGCTTTAGTTTTAATGTGAAAGGCGGTCGCTGTGAAGCGTGTAAAGGCGACGGTATCATTAAGATTGAAATGCACTTCCTGCCGGATGTATATGTGCCGTGTGAAGTATGTGACGGTAAACGCTATAACCGTGAGACGTTAGAGGTGACTTATAAAGATAAAAGTATCGCTGATATTCTCGATATGACAGTTGAAGATGGCTATCATTTCTTTGAAAATCATCCTAAAATCAGTCGCAAGCTTAAAACGATTGTAGATGTCGGATTGGGATATGTATCACTTGGACAACCTGCGACCACTTTATCAGGTGGCGAAGCACAACGTGTCAAGCTAGCTTCCGAGCTGCATAGACGTTCGAACGGTAAGACACTCTATATTCTGGACGAGCCGACGACAGGTCTGCATGTAGATGATATTTCACGTCTCTTAAAAGTGCTGCATCAATTGGTTGATAACGGAGATACCGTTATTATTATTGAGCATAACCTGGATGTCATTAAAACAGCTGATCATATCATTGACCTTGGACCAGAAGGTGGAGAAGGTGGAGGCACTATTATTGCTGAGGGAACACCTGAGATGATAATGGAAGAACCTGCATCATATACAGGTCAGTATTTGAAAAAAGCAGTACAACGGATGAAAAAATAAATTCAAAGTCTGAGACATTAGTCAATTTCCTTCTATATTTTTATGCTGGAAATGATGATTTAATTCTCAGACTTTTTGTTTGATTGTAATTCAGTATGAAGTTCATTAAAATTAAATCATGGAGGATTAATATGATGCATAGTGCTGATTTACAGAAAAAATTTAATTTTAAATTGATAGCCGGCGAGGCGGGGCTGAATCGTCCCATCAACAATACAGATTTATCGAGACCAGGACTTGAGATGGCTGGCTATTTTTCTCATTACTCATCTGACCGTATACAGATATTAGGTACGACAGAAACATCTTTTTTTGAAATGTTAAGTAAGGAAGATAAAGCAGAGCGCATGAATAAACTATGCCGTAAAGAAACACCGTGTATTATCATTGCAAGAGGCATTACGCCGCCTGATGAACTAATCGATGCATGTAATCGTAAGGACACACCTCTTTTCACGAGTGAAGATGCGACTACTAATCTGATCAGCAGACTGACGAGCTATTTGGAGACACAGCTGGCGCCAGTAACGAGTCTGCACGGTGTCCTCGTGGATGTGTACGGTATTGGTGTATTGATCACAGGTGACTCAGGAGTAGGTAAAAGTGAGACCGCACTGGAACTTGTGAAACGAGGCCATCGCCTTGTAGCTGATGATAATGTGGAGATTAAGGAAGTCTCGCGCAATGTGCTGATGGGCAGTCCGCCGAAGCTTATTGAGCATCTCCTCGAAATCAGAGGACTGGGTATTATTAATATTATGACATTATTTGGAGCAGGGTCTATTCTGCCGGAAAAACGTGTTATGCTTAATATCAATCTCGAGACATGGGACCGTAATAAAATGTACGACCGCGTGGGTCTAGTAGAAGAGACATTAGCTATTCTTGATTCTGAGATCACTAAAAAGACGATACCAGTCAAACCGGGTCGTAACCTAGCGGTCATTATTGAGGTAGCTGCGATGAACTATCGTCTGAACAAAATGGGTGTCAATACAGCAGAAGAATTTACGAATCGTCTGAACGCTCAAATTAAAAATCAATCACTGAAGGAGAACTAACATGTTATCAACTATTGATCCTATTGCTTTTCATCTCGGTTCATGGCCGGTTCGCTGGTACGGTATTATTATCGCCGCGGGTATACTGCTCGGCTTTCTTGTCGCTAACCGTGAAGCTAAAAAACACGGCATGGATGAAGAAGATCTGATTGACCTGATAGTCTGGCCGATTATTATCGGGATTATCTGTGCCCGACTTTATTATGTTGGTTTTGAATGGTCATATTATAAAGAACATTTAGCTGAAATTCCGATGATCATGAATGGGGGCATTGCCATTCATGGAGGGCTCATCGGTGCACTGACAACTGGTTATTTCCTGATCAGAAGAAAGGGTCGCTCGTTCTTCCATGTGGCGGATATCGTTGCACCGAGTATCATACTTGCGCAGTCGATTGGCCGCTGGGGTAACTTCATGAATCAGGAAGCACATGGCGGTCCAGTTACACGCTCATTTCTTGAGAATCTGATGCTGCCTGACTGGATTATCAATCATATGAAGATTGATGGTAACTATTACCATCCGACGTTCCTATATGAATCCTTATGGAGTCTGCTTGGTTTTATTATTCTGATTTTGCTGAGAAAACACTTGAAAATCGGACAGACTTTCCTTCTCTATACTATCTGGTATTCCATCGGCCGTTTCTTCGTGGAGGGTCTGAGAACGGATAGTCTGATGCTGACAGAACATCTGCGTATCGCGCAGGTGATCTCCATTGTCATTATTACAATTAGTCTCATCGTATGGATTTATAGAGAAGTTAAATACCGTCTGCCTCAGTATAAAGAGGTAGATCATGTGTTAGGAAGTCATGATGAGACGTACAGAACGTTATAAAGTTAAGGGGCCGAATCCCCTCTGGCATGTCTATCAAATTCTTCCCTTTGGCCGCACAGCAATTAATACTGTATTGATTGAAATCGGCCGCTTCTGCCCTTCTATGCCTTTTAAGAGAAAGCTGTATGGATTAACAGGAATGAAGATTGGCGACGAGACATCCATCGCCTATAAAGTGACACCTGATATTATGTATCCACATAAAATAACGATTGGCCGCAACTGCGTCATTGGCTTCAATGCGACAATTCTCTGTCACGAATATTTAGTTGATGAGTATCGTCTTGGGGAAGTAGTGATCGGTAATGAAGTGCTGATTGGTGCACAGGCACTTATACTGCCGGGCGTGACGATAGGAGATAGAGCAGTGGTGGGTGCGAATACGGTGGTCACAAAAGATGTTCCCCCGAATACATTTGCATACGGTAATCCGATGCAGATTAGAGAGTAGGAGTCATGATGAACGACAAACTTGTCAGCATACCTGTTGATGCAGAGAGTTACGTAAGGATCGCTGAAAAAAAGATGCGGCAGCAGCTTTATAGTGAAGCTATTCCTTATTTCAAGCATGCAATGACAATGAAAGATGCACAGGATTATACATTGCAACTGGCTGACTGTCTAGTTAAATCAGGAAAAACAGAACAAGGCATTCAGTTATTATTCGAAAAAATTATTCAGGAAGAAGATTTTGCTGACTATTTCTATCGTTTAAGCCTGATATACACAGATATTCGAGAGCCGAATAAGGCATTTCTGTACGGCCTCTATTACGTTCAGCTGACAGATGATCAGAATTATTTTGATAAGTTAACGACTACATTTGAAGTAAGTTATTCAAGCCGGGAAGCGGTAGAGGTTGAAAGTATGCTCTATGTTGCGCAGCAGCTCTTTCAATATTTATTCTCCCATGACCGTATCAATGAATCGATAGACTGGCTGAATAGTCAGCCGCTTGAGATACAGGAACGGAAGGAAATGCGCAATTTAAAAGCGATGGCTTACTTATTCGATAGCAGATACAACGAAGCGGAGGCTATCCTTGAGCAGCTCCTCAATGAAGATGAAACAGATATTCATGCACTGTGTCACTATACACTGCTGCTCTATAATACGCAGCAGCATAATAAGTATGCTCATTATTTACAGAGACTGAATAAGTTACATCCTATCAATGAAGATGAGTCATTTAAACTGGGTATTGTTCTTAGTTTCCTTAAACAATATGAAGCGTCACAACAGCTGCTCCTTCCTATCTATAAGAAGCGTCAGATGAATAATGCACAATTGTTTCATGCGATGAGCTTTAATTATCATGCGCTCGGCTACGTTAAAGAGTCGGAAGAGATGTGGAAAAAACTGCAGCGGATTGCAGCATCGGATGCGCCAAGTCCGAAGCAGGTCAGTCAGATTACTGATTCCATCACAACTGAAATATTACCGCTATTGTCCAGTGAAGATCGTTATGCAAGGCTGATCGGAATATTCAAGCTATCTCAGCTTCCTCATAAGGAAACAGTCATCACGAAAGAACTGTGGGAAGAGCTTGAACACATGGGAGATTATGAAAAACTTTATCTATCCTATATCTTCAATAAACTTCAACTGGTCAAACTTGATTTTATACATCAAGGGCTGGTGCTTCTGGCCGAGCAAGATGCTTCAACAGAACTTGCGTTAAACTGGATTGATAAAGCGCATGCCCTTATTGAACTGAAGGAAATCAAAGAAGTGACAGCTTATGCAGCAGCGTGTTACTATCTGTACCGAAAATCAGAACAGCCGCTGTCGCTGGAAAAATGCTCGGTACTTTTTTCAGTGTCCAAGTATCGATTGAATAAGGCGCTCCAGTATTATAAGCAAAATAATATTTAAAACGATGAATATAGTATATTCTTAAAGTACTGAATGAGATATTAAGGAGGATATTATGAGTGAACAAAAACAATACGATGTAATTATTATTGGAGCAGGTCCTGCAGGGATGACTGCAGGTCTCTATGCAGCACGTGCTAATCTATCTGTAGTAATGGTAGAGCGAGGTATGCCAGGGGGACAGATGGCGAATACAAATGATGTAGAGAACTTCCCTGGATTCGATTTAATAACAGGCCCGGATTTATCTACGAAAATGTTTCAGCACGCACAGAAATTCGGTGCAGAATATGCATACGGTGATATCAAGAGCATACGTGTAGAAGGCGATCATAAAATCGTCTCACTCGGAGACAAAGAACTTGTCGGTAAAGCTGTGATTATTGCGACTGGTGCAGAATACAAAAAAATCGGTGTGCCGGGTGAAACAGAACTCGGTGGACGTGGCGTATCATACTGTGCAGTCTGTGATGGCGCATTCTTCAAACAGAAAAATCTGATCGTTATCGGTGGTGGAGACTCTGCTGTAGAAGAAGGTGTCTACTTAACTAAATTTGCAGACAAAGTAACGATTGTTCACCGTCGCGATGAATTACGTGCTCAAAAGATTCTACAGGAACGTGCATTTAAAAATGAAAAAGTTGATTTCATCTGGAATTCAACATTAAAAGAAATCAATGAGAAAGATGGCAAAGTAGGTAGCGTTACTCTGGTTGATAAAGAAGGGAATGAGTCTGAAGTACAGGCTGATGGTGTCTTTATTTATATCGGTATGCAGCCACTGACAGCACCTTTCATTGATCTGGGTATCACGAACGAAGCAGGTTATATCGTTACGAATGAACAGATGGAGACAGCTATTCCTGGTATTTACGCAGCAGGTGATGTTCGTGTCAAAACACTGCGTCAGATTGTAACAGCTACAGGTGATGGTAGTATCGCTGCTCAAAATGCCCAGCATTATATAGAAGTACTGAACGACAAGTAGTCAATTACTGACAGGCACAAAAGATGCGTCCATTTGGGCGTGTCTATTTTTATGAAATTGTGTAAAATTAGTAATGAAGGAGGGGTTGTCTTGAATACAGAAGAAGGTATAAAAAAGCTGGTCGTCGTAACAGGGATGAGTGGAGCAGGTAAATCTGTTGCTATACAGAGTTTAGAAGATCTCGGTTACTTCTGTATCGATAATCTGCCGCCCATTTTATTGCCGAAGATTGTAGAGCTGATGCAGGAGAATAATGAATCGTTAGCAAAAGTAGCCATTGGCATTGATTTGCGGGGTAAAAGTTTTTTCGATAATCTGGCGAGCGAACTACAGAAGATTACGAATTTAACGGATATCGTTATACAGATGCTTTACCTTGATGCAAGTGATCATGTCCTTGTGAGCCGTTTTAAAGAGACGAGAAGAATTCATCCTCTATCTGAAGGAGGCTCACCGCTCAATGCGATTCAGTCTGAACGCCAATTGCTGGCAGATTTTCGTGGTATGGCCACCTATATGATTGATACGACTGAAATGAAACCAAAAGCTTTGCGTAGTCATATTATTGAACTGTTTAACAACGGCAAAAATAATATTTTTAAAATCAATGTCATGAGTTTCGGTTTTAAGCATGGCATCCCCATCGATGCAGATCTTGTATTTGATGTCAGATTTCTGCCCAATCCATACTATATTGATACACTGAGACCGCTCACCGGACTCGATGCATCTGTTTATGATTATGTGATGAAATGGAAGGAAACGACTATTTTTTATAATAAACTGATGGATTTATTGAAGTTCGTCATGCCCGGTTACATGCGTGAGGGAAAATCACAAGTTGTGATTGCAATCGGCTGTACAGGTGGACAGCACCGTTCCGTTGCACTTGCAGAGAGAATCAGTCACGATTTAAAAGAGTTCTTTGATTTTGAATTGGTGACTTATCACCGCGATGCGATGATTGAAGGTAAGATGAATGAGAAGGCTTAGTATATGTCTGATGGGAGGAGGAACAGGACTATCTGTTCTTGCGCGTGGTCTTAAAGCCTATCCTGTAGATATTACTGCCATTGTCACTGTGGCTGATGATGGGGGAAGTACAGGTAAAATTAGAAATGAAATGAATATTCCTGCACCCGGGGATATCAGGAATGTACTCGCTGCTTTAAGTGATGTTGAACCCTTGCTGGAAAAACTGTTTCAGTATCGCTTTGATTCTGATAATCTGGGCAGACATCCAGTCGGTAACCTCATGCTTGCAGCCATGACTGATATAACCGATGACTTCGGTCATGCGGTGCGCGAACTCAGTAAAATATTGAATGTTAAAGGAACGGTTATTCCTTCTACTAATACAAGTCCGGTTCTGAATGCTGTAATGGAAGACGGTGAAATCGTAGTAGGTGAGTCGCTAATTCCAACTAAGAACAAAAAAATTGAGCAAGTATTTCTGACACCTGCTCAAATACAGCCGATGAGCGAAGCAGTTGAAGCCTTATATGATGCTGACTTAATCGTCATGGGTCCTGGCAGTCTTTACACAAGTATTATTCCTAATATGCTGCTGGATGAGATTGCAGAGGCACTTGTTAACAGCAAGGCAAAAAAACTTTACGTCTCCAATATTATGACTCAGCCAGGTGAGACAACAGATTATACGGTGTCGGATCACATTAATGCCATCCATAAACATGTCGGTGCTCCCTTTATTGAGTTTGTTATTGCCAACCGTAAAATGTTGAATGAGAAAATTTCATCGACCTATGCTGAGAGAAATGCTTCTTTTGTAAAATGTGATGAAAATGAAATTATGAAGATGGCTATCGAAATCATTACAGACGAAAATCTGGTGCATGTCAATGAAGACTATGCAGTCCGGCATGACAATAATGTACTAGCTGATATGATTTATGAACTTGCTCTATCAGAAGTCAGTACGATTCAGGTAGATGATTAGAAAGGAAGAATAACGTGTCATTTGCATCGGAAATGAAGAATGAATTGACTCGAATAGAAGCAGATGACTGCTGTAATAAAGCGGAACTTGCTGCGCTGATTCGTATGAACGGTAACTTGAGCATCTCCAATCGTGAATGGGTGATCAATGTACAATCAGAGAATGCTGCAATTGCCAGACGTGTATTCTCATTGATTAAAAAAATATTTGGAGTAGAGATTGAGCTCCTCGTCCGTAAAAAAATGAAGCTGAAAAAAAATAATGTCTATATATGCCGCATCAAGACTAAAGCTAAAGAGATTCTTGCAGAACTAAGTATACTGGTTGATGGCAGTTTCACACACGATATAGCAGAAACACTCGTCAAAAATGATTGCTGTAAAAGAAGTTATTTAAGGGGTGCATTTTTAGCAGGTGGCTCTGTCAATAACCCTGAGACTTCTTCATATCATCTTGAAATCTTTTCATTGTATGAAAGCCATTCACGTGACTTGACTCATTTAATGAATGAGTATCAGCTGAATGCGAAAACACTTGAGCGAAAAAAGGGCTATATTTCCTATATGAAAGAAGCGGAGAAAATATCGGATTTTTTGAGTATTATAGGTGGCTATCAGGCACTGCTGAAATTTGAAGATGTCCGTATCGTTAGAGATATGCGCAACTCTGTCAACCGCTTAGTCAACTGCGAGACAGCTAATCTGAATAAAACGATTAGTGCAGCTATGAGGCAGGTAGAGAATATAGAGCTGATTGATGAAGAAATAGGACTCGATGAATTACCCGTCCGACTAAGAGAAATTGCTAAGTTGCGTGTACTGCACCAGGATATCTCGCTAAAAGAATTAGGTGAAATGGTATCAACCGGTGTCATTTCAAAGTCAGGCGTTAATCATCGGCTGCGTAAATTGGATGAAATAGCAGAAAAATTAAGAAACGGTGAACATATAGAATTAAAAAAATAAGAGGGTGGTGCAGCTGCACCACTCTCTTATTTTTGACCTCTTATTTTTTTAGGAATGAGAAAATATTTTGAGCGTTCTGTGTATTATCTTGTACACCTACAAATTTTTCTCTGCCTGGTCCGTATGCATAAACGTGGACTTCTTCACCTGTATGCACTCTTGAACCCCATGCGACATTAGCACGAACATCAACGATTTTGTTGATAGCTGCCAGTGTTTTCTTTTCATCTTTTGCTTGAGCAGCTGTTACAACAGCTTGACGTTCAGCAGCTGTTAAGTCTTTGAACTGAATATTATTGTTGATGAGTGATTCGATATCTGCACCATCAGCAATTAATTTCTGTGTTAATCCTTCATGTGTCATCTTCATATTGTTAACAACTTTAGGGTGAACTTCATACTTGTCACCAGTACCTACTGATAAACCACCAGTTGCATGGTCAGCAAGTGCGATTACTAATGTATTACAATCTGACTGTGCATATTTCAGAGCAGATTGATAAGCTTTATCAAATGCACTGATTTCACTCATCATACCTGTTAAGTCATTAGCGTGACCTGCCCAGTCAGGCTGAGAACCTTCAACCATTAAGAAGAAACCATTTTTATTTTTAGATAATTTTTCGATTGCTTTATCAGTCATCTGCGTTAGAGAAGGTTCTTTTGCTGGATCGCGGTCGATGTCTTTAGCCATAGCAGAAGGAGCAAATAAACCAATCGATTGAGAAGATTTGTTGTCATTTAACAGTTGCTTCGTATTAGTAACATATGAGAAACCATCTTTTTTCAACTTGTTGATTAAATCTAATTTAACATGGCCATTTTTATCTTTCTGCTGGAAGAAATCTACGCCTCCACCGTACATTACATCAACGACAGGTTGATAAGATTTACCGACTTTAATTTTACGAACCATATCTTCAGCGATTGCATTTTCATTCTTTCTTGACTCATTATGAGCTGCGAATGAAGCAGGAGTGGCGTGAGTCAGTTCAGAAGTTGCGACTAAACCAGTTGATTTACCCGCTTGTTTATAAGCTTCAAGGACAGTCTGCTGAGGCGTTTTATTTTTATCAACAGAAATAGCACCATTATATGTTTTAACCCCTGTTGCAAGTGCAGCGCCCGCTGCACCCGAGTCAGTAATATTGAGAACAGGATCATCACTGATTGTAATCTGCGAACCTGCTAAATGCTGATCAAAAGAAAGTTTATCAAGACCAGATTTTGTTTCATCATCTTTATAGTAACGATAAGCACCCAGTTGAGAGATACCCATACCATCACCAATCATCAAGATAACGTTTTTAGGTGTTTTTTGATTGCCATGGCAAACAGCAGGTTTATTTGTTTTTGCATGATAATTAGCATTCGGGTTATTCGTTTTTGCAATAGCAGGCTGTACACTTGAACCCGGCATATAAGATAAGAACAGGCCAGCAATGACAGATGAAGCAACTACTTTGTTAAATGTTTTCACAATTAATCCTCCCAATATTTAATTACCTCTTAAATTTAACAATTTTTTGTTAATATATAGTAAAGATGATGTAAATAATATGTAAAAAACTACTAAAAAAATCCAGCAGTTTTTACTGTTACTTTTTCTGTTTGAACTGTTCGAAAGATAAGAATGGTTCTTCAGGGATGGTTAAGCTATTTGGCGTTTCATTATTCACCTGGTGAATAGCAGTATGCATCAGCATTTCACGTTTATAATCGTATTGTCTCTGACCATAATCTTCAGCATATTTTACGTAAGCTTTATATCTCGGATCTTTATGATCAAGTGAATTTAAATATTTGACGTCATCCTTGTGCATTTTAAAGATCGGATATTTATTTTTGCTATGACCTGTCTCTATTACTTCAACATGTACTGGGTCAGCAGTGATAAAGGTTCCATTCTCAATCATATACATCTTTAATTTCTCAAACGTTACTTCAAGTATGGCATGGAATTTCTGACCTTCACCTGCTGGTCGGGTCGGAATACCGTGCCCCGTATCTTCGGTATATAGTACGGTCTCATTATCTTTGACTTGAATAGTATTGTCGATGGTCTCCGTCTTTAATTGTGTCAGAGGATAAGTTTTTTTAATGCCAGGACTCAAGCTCTCAGTATCTTTAAAAGCAGTATCTGTGTGGTCATGAATGTCTTCTTCCTGCGTTTTATTTTTATTCTCTGCCGTCGCTCTCTCAGTTTTTTCTGTAGATTCTGTTTGACTGCAGCCAGTTAAAATGCCTGCAGCTAATAATATGTATAAATATTTTTTCATCATGTACTCCTTTAAATTAAATAAGCCCTCTATTACAATAGAGGGCTTATTTCTAAATGTAATTATTTGATGAGATTGAAGATATGTTTAGCGTTGTCTGTATTTTCGATGTTGCCTCTCCATAATGAGCTTGCAGGGCCGTAACCGTAGACGTTTACATCTTCACCTGTATGTCCGCCAGTCGTCCATCCTGTTAAGCTGCGTGTATTGACCGTTGCTTCAATCGCATTTTCGATTTTAGTTGCATCTTTAGCAGCCACTGCATCTTTAATTGCCTGCATTTCTGGAGCTGTAATTTCGAAGCCGACATTTGCTTTAATGATTTCTTCGACATTAGCGCCGTCTTTCATTAATTGCGCACGTAAATATTCAGGTGTATGTTTCATCTGCTTGATTGGATCAACGAACCAGTTATAGACGCCGTTAGCACCGATTGAGAAACCACCTGTTGAATGGTCTGCTGTTGCGATAACTAATGTATTACAGTCATTTTTAGCATAGTTAACAGCTGTCTGGAATGCGAGGTCAAAGTCCTGCATTTCGCTCATTGCACCTGTGATATCATTTGCATGTCCAGCCCAGTCAATCTGTGAACCTTCAACCATTAAGAAGAAACCATTTTTATTAGTGCTTAGTTTATTAAGAGCAGTCTGAGTCATATCCTGAAGTGACGGCATTGTCGCTTCACGGTCGATCATTTTAGGCATACCGCCTTTAGAGAAAAGACCTAGTACTTGCTGACCTTGTGCGTCTTGCATTTCTTGTTTATTCGTCACAAATTTATAGCCATCTTTTTTGAATGCAGATACTAAATCTTTATCTTTACGTTCGAAGTAGTCACGACCACCCCCTAAAATAACATCGACCTTATGCTTACCATTGATTATTTCATTGTAGTAGTCGTCAGCAATAGCAGCCATATTTTTACGAGATTCATCATGAGCACCATAAGCAGCAGGTGTCGCATGTGTTACTTCAGAAGTCGCAACTAAACCAGTTGATTTACCCACTTCTTTAGCACGCTCTAATACTGTTTTCACTTCTGTTTTATCATTATCAACCGCGATAGCGTTATTATAAGTTTTAACACCTGCACTCATGGCTGTTGCAGCTGAAGCTGAGTCAGTAATGTTTTCATGAGTATCTTCTGCAATTGTACGCTGCGTTCCTAACAGATAGTGATCAAATGAAGTCAGTTCCATTTGAGATGTCGACGGATTGTCAAGCATATAACGGTGAGCTGTATTATATGAAGGGCCCATACCATCACCAATCATAAAGATGATATTTTTAGGTGTTTTTTGATTGCCATGACAAACTGCTGGTTTGTTGTTGGCATTATTGTTACTGATTTTAGCATGATAGTTAGCATTAGGATTGTTAGTTTTGGCATCAGCAGACTGAATACCAGACGTAGGCATTGATGATAAGAAAAGACCAGCAATTACAGATGAAGCAAGCACTTTGTTAAATGTTTTCATGATTAATCCTCCCAGATTTTGATTACGTACTAAATTTATCAGCTTTATGTAAAGAAGACGTACTTATTTTGTAAAGTGTATGTAAATTTCAATAAAAAAATCCACCGGCAAATGCCGGTGGATAGAGGGTTCTAGCTTATTTTTCCATATCTGTAGGATGCATAACATCATCAATCAAACCATATTCTTTTGCTTCTTCAGCGCTTAAGAAATTATCACGATCAGTATCTTTTTCAATTTTTTCGATTGGCTGACCTGTACGTTCTGACAAGATACGATTTAATTTTTCGCGTGTTTTCAAAATATGACGAGCAGCGATTTCGATTTCAGTAGCCTGCCCTTGAGCGCCACCCAGTGGCTGGTGAATCATGACTTCAGCATTAGGTAACGCAAAACGTTTACCTTTAGCACCAGCTGCAAGTAAGAATGAACCCATAGAAGCAGCCATACCGATACAGATAGTCTGTACATCCGGTTTAATATGCTGCATAGTATCGTAAATGGCCATACCGGCAGTTACACTACCACCAGGAGAATTGATGTAAAGATAGATATCTTTCTCAGCATCCTGCGCTTGAAGGAAAAGTAACTGAGAAACGATAGAGTTCGCTACGTTATCATCAATTTGAGAACCGAGCATGATAATACGGTCTTTTAATAGACGAGAGTAAATGTCATAAGCGCGTTCACCGCGGTTAGTTGATTCAATAACTGTTGGAATTAAATTCATAATAAAATCCTCCTTTATGTTTGATAATAATATACTATATAAGGTCAAAAATAGTCAAAAGATAGGTCCTAAAAATAATAGGATAATGATACTTGTATTTTTTCATATTTAAATATTAAAATATTAAAGGTATAATATGAAGTACTTGCCCTCGTGGTGTAATGGATAACACTTAAGATTCCGGTTCTTAGGCTGGGGGTTCGATTCCCTCCGAGGGCGTATTTATTCCTAGAGTAATCTAAGTTTAGAAGGTACAGGTGTCAAATAGTCAGTGAATGATTCTCTGACTATTTGACACCTGCTTTTTATTTATAGCTGCTTGCAGTATGATAAGAGGTTTATTCTTATCAGACAGTGGAAAGAATTATATAGAAGAAACCAATAAGAAAAGGGGGACAAATAGCATGTATAATTGTGTAATCAATCAAATTATAAAAACACCTGGTCAAGGTGGCAACAGTGATGGTCCGGTAGAACTTGAAAAATTACCGGAAATCGGAGACTCTTTTACGTTAGCTGACGGGGTTGTCGGCAAAGTGACTGAGATTGAGACTGAGGACCTGGAGCATTTTGACGATATTCCACATGTTGATGCCATCATCACAGTTGAAATCAGCTAAACTGGACACTCACTGAGGTGAGTGTTTTTTGTTGAATTTGAATGTATTTTTTTGTGTACAAGTATGTCGGAACGGGTATATGAAATTAATAGATACAAGGAGGACGATATTATGCTGAAAGACCGGTTGAAGTTTATCATATTATATGAACTGAAAAAGGGGACTGTACTTGCTAATTTCTTTGGCTGGATTGATTTTGATTTGCTTAGAGAAACGCTCCTTGAAATGAAAAAAGACAATGAAATCTCCGGCGAAGTTATCGTTAATGATAATGTCGTCTTAAAAGATATTGAGATTACTGAGCAGGGGCACGAAGAATTACTGGAAATGCTCAAAAAACCGGAATACGAGAAAGGTTATCATCTTTGCTGTGAAGATAATAAACTGAAGGACTGGATTTATGGCGAATGCTAATTTTAATTTAAAACTGTACACACAGCCCAACTGTCAGCTGTGTGAAGATGCGAAGATTCAACTTGGATTTGTAGAGTTGCCGATTACATATGAAGAAATTAATATCACAGATGACGATGATCTGCTGATGGATTATCAGCTGAGAGTACCAGTCCTGACATATCAGGATAAGGTCATTCAAGAAGGACACATCGATTTTGTCACAGTGACTGAGAACCTTGACTCATTATCATGAGTCAAGGTTATTTCTTGCATTTAACTTTTTAACTTGTTAATATAAACATGTAACAAGTTTTTGTCCCAAGTGGGACGATTTATGTCTCTTTAGATTGGAGGATGTCGATGGATCAAATATTTGCAGTTCAGCAGAGACTGATTCCGGATCTGATTGAGAAGATGCAACGACGTTTCAACGTACTTTCAACTATTCAGAGTGAGCAACCGATCGGCAGACGAACACTTGCTGAGCGCTTAAGTCTAACAGAGCGGGTTTTACGTGGTGATGTTGAAAGTTTGAAGGCAGAACATTTAATAGAAATTCTGCCGAAAGGCATGACCATTACTCATGAAGGTGAAAATGTACTGACTGTTTTATCTCAGCATATGGAAGTTTATAACGATTTATCTGCCCTAGGTTCTGAGTTAAATAAATGGGTGGGTATACGTAAGATTATCGTTGTTAAAGGAGATGCTGATGATAGTCAGGAGACATTATCGCATCTCGGTATCGAAGCAAGTCGTTACTTGCAGTCTTTATTGAGAGCTGAAGCAACAGTGACGGTTACTGGCGGATCAAGTACCGCAAGTATCGCGGAACATCTGGCTGAACTTCCTTTTCATGTCACATTCACACCTGCTCGTGGAGGGCTAGGTGAAGATATGATACATCAGGCTAATTTCATTGTTGCGAAAATGGCGGAATATACCGGTGGACATTATGAAACCTTATACGTGCCTGATCAGGTCAGCGAACAAACTTATCTGAGTCTGATTGAAGAACCCTCCATCCGATCTGTACTTCATCAGATTAAATCTGCAGATATTGTTGTCCATGGTATTGGTAATGCAATCAAGATGGCAACAAGACGAAAAACAGAGCTGGCAGTCAGGGAGTTATTAAGAGAAAAAGAAGCAGTCGGTGAAGCTTTTGGTTATTATTACGATAAAAAGGGTAATATTGTCTATAAGGTACGAACGATTGGTCTACAGCGTGAGGATATTGGTTCCAAAAAACATATCATCGCAGTAGCAGGTGGCAGCAGTAAAGTAGAGGCTATTGCAGCCTATCTTAAAATAGCGCCCCCGCAGACTACATTGATCACCGACGAAAAAGTAGCAAAGCAATTATTAAAGGCATATGCCTTTGACAATAATAATATTTAAAAGGAGGCCATTATTCATGGCAATTAAAGTAGCAATCAACGGTTTTGGACGTATCGGTCGTTTAGCATTCAGAAGATTACAAGAAGTTAAAGATATCGAAGTGGTGGCAGTTAACGATTTAACGGAAGACGATATGCTTGCTCATCTCTTGAAATACGATACTACACAAGGTCGTTTCAAAGAGGAAGTACGTGTCATTGAAGGTGGTTTCCTTGTTAATGGGCGTGAGGTTAAATCATACTCTAACCCTAAAGCAGAAGAGCTTCCATGGGGCGAACTGGGCATTGATGTTGTTTTAGAATGTACTGGTTTCTATACAAGCGAAGAAAAAGCACAAGCTCACATTAAAGCAGGTGCTAAAAAAGTATTAATTTCAGCACCCGCAACTGGCGATCTGAAAACAGTTGTCTTCAATGTTAACCATGATGTGTTAGATGGTTCTGAACAAATCGTTTCAGGTGCTTCATGTACAACTAACTGTTTAGCTCCAATGGCTCAAACATTAAACGATAAATTTGGCATCATTGAAGGTTTAATGATGACAGTTCACGCTTACACAGGTGACCAGAACACACTTGATGCTCCACATGCTAAAGGCGACTTCCGTCGTGCACGTGCAGCTGCACAGAACATCGTGCCTAATTCAACAGGTGCTGCTAAAGCAATCGGATTAGTTATCCCTGAATTAAAAGGTAAACTTGATGGTTCTGCACAACGTGTTCCAGTTGCAACAGGTTCTATCACAGAGCTGACAACTATCCTGGAAAAAGAAGTAACAGTAGAAGAAATCAACCAGGCGATGAGAGAAGCTTCAAACGAATCATTTGGTTACACTGAAGACCAAATCGTTTCTTCTGATATCATCGGTATTACTTACGGTTCATTATTCGATGCAACTCAAACTCGTGTAATGACAGTCGGTGACCACCAAATGGTTAAAACTGTAGCTTGGTACGATAACGAAATGAGTTATACAGCACAATTAGTACGTACGTTACAGTTCTTAGCAGAACAAGCACAACAAGCTTAATTTGAGTTAAGCGTAAGCAGGAGAAGATACGCTTCTCCTGCTTATTTTTTTCTTAATCCTTGGTATACTGATAGTGACACCATTTTGAGGAGGAAAAGTAATGACAAAGAAGATTGTTTCAGATTTAGAATTGAAGGACAAAAAAGTACTGGTAAGAGCTGATTTCAATGTACCGATGAAAGACGGGAAAATCACGAATGATAATCGTATTATTCAGGCGCTGCCGACAATCAAACACATCATTGAACAAGGCGGCAAAGTCATCTTATTCTCACATTTAGGAAAAGTAAAAACAGAAGAAGATAAAGAAAAATTATCTCTTCAACCTGTTGCTCGTCGACTGGCAGAGTTACTAGGCACAGAAGTTGGCTTTACAGATGCAACTCGCGGTGCAGATGTAGAAGAATCAATCAATAATCTTAAATCAGGTGATGTTTTCCTGATTCAGAATACACGCTTTGAAGATATAGACGGTAAGAAGGAAAGCAAGAACGATTCTGAACTTGGTGAATACTGGGCATCTCTAGGTGATGTATTCGTCAACGATGCTTTCGGTACTGCACACCGTGAACATGCATCTAACGTCGGTATTGCCTCTCATCTGGAATCAGCAGCAGGTTTCCTGATGGAAAAAGAAATTAAATTTATCGGCGGCGTGGTCGAAAATCCAGAACGTCCATTTGTAGCTATTCTGGGTGGCGCTAAAGTATCAGATAAGATCGGCGTGATTGAAAATCTGCTTAAAGTAGCAGATAAAGTTCTGATCGGCGGCGGTATGGCTTATACGTTCCTGAATGCTCAGGGCAAAGAAATTGGTCAATCACTACTTGAAGAAGATAAGGTTGACCTCGCTAAGGAATTACTTGAGCGCGGCGAAGGTAAGATTGTACTTCCAGTCGATGCAAAAGTTACAAAGGAATTTTCAAATGATGGAGATATTAAAGAAGTTTCTATCGATGAAATTCCTGCTGAAGAACAAGCACTTGATATTGGTTCTAAAACAGTTGAACTTTTCGCAGAACAGCTTAAAGGTGCGAAAACAGTGGTCTGGAACGGACCGATGGGTGTGTTTGAGATGAGTAACTTCGCAAAAGGAACAATCGGTGTTTGTGAATCAATCGCTAACTTAGAAGATGCAACAACAATTATCGGTGGCGGTGATTCAGCTGCAGCAGCAATGGATCTTGGTTTCGCTGACCAATTTACGCACATCTCTACAGGTGGCGGCGCATCACTTGAATATTTAGAAGGAAAAGAATTACCAGGTATTAAATCAATCTCAGATAAATAGGAGCGGATAGATAATGAGAAAACCGATTATTGCAGGTAACTGGAAAATGAATAAAACAGTTGCAGAAGCAAAAATCTTTGTACAAAACTTACCAGAATTACCATCAACTGAAGAAGTGGACACAGTCATCTGTGCACCTGCTATTCAACTTGATGCATTAGTAAGTGCTGATGTGAAAAATCTAAATATCGGTGCTCAGAATGCTTATTTCGAAGATAATGGTGCTTTTACCGGTGAAACAAGCCCTGCAGCACTTAAAGACTTAGGTGTTAAATATGTGGTTTTAGGTCACTCAGAACGCCGCGAATATTTCTATGAGACAGACGAAGACGTCAACAAGAAAGCACTGGCTGTCTTCAAAAATGATATGACACCAATCATTTGTGTGGGTGAGACTTTAGAGCAGCGTGAAGGTAACGAATTCGAAGCGGTCATCGGTCAGCAAGTTTCTGCAGCTTTAAAAGGCTTTACAGAAGCACAGGTGAAACAAGCGGTGATTGCGTATGAACCTATCTGGGCAATCGGTACAGGTAAGTCTGCTACTTCTCAGGATGCTGAAGATAGCTGTCAGTTTGTCCGTTCAGTCGTAGAGAAAGACTTCTCTAAAGAAGTGGCTGATGCTGTTCGTATTCAATACGGTGGTTCTGTAAAACCAGAAAACATTAAGGAGTATATGGCACAGCCTGACATCGATGGTGCATTAGTCGGTGGCGCGTCTCTTGAAGTGGACTCATTCGTTAAATTGTTAGAAGGTGCTAAGTAATGACGCAACCGACAGCACTTATTATTTTAGATGGTTTTGCTAATCGCGATGAAGAAAAAGGGAATGCAGTTAAGCAGGCATATAAACCTAATTTTGATCGCTATTACAATCAATATCCGCACAACCAGTTGATGGCATGCGGACTTGATGTAGGACTGCCTGAGGGGCAGATGGGCAACTCAGAAGTAGGACATTTAAATATCGGCGCAGGCCGCATTGTCTACCAGAGTCTGACACGTATTAATAAATCTATTAAAGACGGAGATTTCTTTGATAATGAAGTCTTGCTTAAAAGCATGCAGCATGTTAAAGAGCATAATAGTACACTGCATTTAATGGGACTGTTATCAGACGGTGGTGTGCACAGTCACTATCACCATGTTTTTGCCTTGCTTGAGATGGCAAAGCAGCAAGGACTTGATTGTGTTTATGTTCATGCTTTCCTTGATGGACGTGATGTAGGACAGGAAACAGCTCTTCAGTATATTGAAGAAACAGAGAAGAAATTCAAAGAACTAGGTATCGGACAGTTTGCATCTGTTTCAGGACGTTATTATGCAATGGACCGTGACAAACGCTGGGAACGTGAACAGCTTGCTTATGAGGCGCTGACTTACGGTAAAGGTAAGGAATATCAGACAGCAGCAGAAGGTGTAAAAGCAAGTTATGCAGAAGGGGTGACCGATGAGTTTGTTATCCCGTTTGTCGTCAAAGATTCATCCGGTAAACACGAGAATACAGGTGTTAATGACGGAGACAGTATGATTTTCTTTAACTTCCGTCCAGACCGTGCAGCTCAATTATCAGAAGTCTACACAAATGAAGAGTTTGTTGGTTTTGAGATGGAGCGCAGACTGATTGGTATTCAGTTTGTCACTTTCACAAAATACAGCGACAACATTAAAGCAGACGTCGTCTTTGAAAAAGAGAATTTAGTCAATACAATAGGAGAAGTGGCAGCGAATGCAGGTAAAAAGCAGCTTCGAATCGCTGAAACAGAGAAATACCCGCATGTTACTTATTTTATGAGCGGTGGACGTAATGAAGAGTTCGATGGTGAACGTCGTGTCCTCATTAACTCACCGAAAGTAGCAACATATGATCTGAAGCCTGAAATGAGTGCTTACGAAGTGAAAGATGCTCTCCTTTCAGAACTTGATAAAAAAGACCTTGACCTAGTGATCCTGAATTTTGCAAATCCTGATATGGTCGGTCATAGCGGCAAACTCGAACCGACAATTAAAGCGATTGAAGCGGTAGACGAGTGTCTGGGAGAAGTTGTCGACCGTATTATTGAGCTCGGAGGTCGTGCTATCATTACGGCCGATCATGGTAACTCTGATGAAGTGATTACGATGGATGATCAGCCGATGACGGCCCATACAACTAATCCGGTGCCAGTGATTGTAACAGATGAAGCTGTTAAGTTACGCGAGGGCGGTCGTCTCGCTGACCTTGCACCAACGTTACTCGATATGATGGAAGTGGAGCAGCCTGTTGAAATGACAGGAGAATCACTGATCATCAAGTAAATGATATTAGTTGATTAAATAGGAACAATAATCAATAATATAATAGAAAATACATTCAAAGGAGTTTTAACTATGCCAATTATTACAGATGTATACGCACGCGAAGTCCTGGACTCACGTGGTAATCCGACAATCGAAGTAGAAGTACTAACTGAAAGCGGTGCATTTGGTCGTGCCCTCGTACCATCAGGCGCTTCAACAGGCGAACATGAAGCAGTTGAATTACGTGATGGCGACAAAGAACGCTACTCAGGTAAAGGTGTAGAAAAAGCTGTTGAAAATGTAAACGAAATTATCGCACCAGAAATCATTGAAGGTGAATTCTCAGTTCTTGAACAGGTTTCGCTTGATAAAATGATGATTGCTTTAGATGGTACACCGAATAAAGGTAAACTCGGTGCCAATGCAATTCTTGGCGTGTCTATGGCAGTTGCACGTGCTGCTGCAGATTACTTAGGACAACCTTTATACAAATATTTAGGTGGCTTCAACGGTGTTCAGTTACCTGTACCGATGATGAATATCGTCAATGGTGGTTCTCACTCAGATGCACCGATTGCATTCCAGGAGTTCATGGTATTACCAGTTGGCGCAGATTCATTTAAAGAAGCATTACGCTGGGGCGCTGAAATCTTCCATAACTTAAAATCAATCTTAAAAGAACGTGGACTTGAAACATCTGTTGGTGACGAAGGTGGATTTGCACCTCGTTTCGAAGGTACAGAAGATGGTGTTGAAACTATTTTAGAAGCAATCAAGAAATCAGGCCTTGAACCAGGCAAAGATGTTTATCTCGGCTTTGACTGTGCAGCTTCTGAATTCTATGAAGATGGTGTTTATAACTACGCTAAATTCGAAGGAGAAGGCGGCGCAAAACGTTCAGCTTCTGAACAAGTCGATTATCTGGAAGAATTAGTGAATAAATATCCGATCATCTCTATTGAAGATGGTATGGATGAGAACGACTGGGATGGCTGGAAAGCTCTTACTGAACGTTTAGGTGATAGAGTACAGCTTGTCGGTGACGATTTATTCGTAACAAATACTGAAATTCTTGCACGTGGTATTGAGCAAGGTATCGGTAACTCAATCTTAATTAAAGTGAATCAGATCGGTACGCTGACTGAGACATTCGAAGCGATTGAAATGGCTAAAAAAGCAGGCTACACTGCAGTCGTTTCTCACCGTTCAGGTGAAACAGAAGATACAACAATCGCTGATATTGCTGTTGCGACAAATGCAGGTCAAATTAAGACAGGTTCATTATCAAGAACAGACCGTATTGCAAAATACAACCAGTTACTTCGCATTGAAGATGAATTATATGAAACAGCAAAATTTGAAGGACTTAAATCTTTCTATAACTTAAATAAATAATTTTTAGAGAGAGAAGACACGGGACGCCGTGTCTTCTTTTGTTGTTATTTCTTTTTTTTCTTTTTCATGGTAAAATGATACGAGTGATTATTAGTAGGAGGACCCTCTATGCATACTGCACTTACGATTCTTTTAGTTATTGTCTGTATCGCACTTATAACAGTTGTTTTACTGCAGGAAGGTAAAAGTAATGGTTTATCTGGCGCCATCAGTGGTGGAGCTGAGACATTATTCGGCAAGCAGAAAACACGCGGTGTTGATTTAATATTACTGCGTACGACAATTGTTCTGTCAGTACTCTTCTTTATTATTATGCTGGCATTAACTTATTTTAAACTGTAGATGATAAGTCCGGTGCATCCCGGGCTTTTTTATTTTGATTAGCAATAAAAAACACATACAATAGAAGTAATAGGTGAAAAGGAGTTATGATCATGAAAATTCGATTACCTGAACCATTTTTATTTGAGGAGGGACCTCGTGCAGTATTATTACTACACGGCTTTACCGGTAATTCTTCTGATGTCAGACAGTTAGGACGATTTTTACAGAAGAAAGGGTATACGTCTTATGCACCCCATTATGAAGGGCACGGTGTACCTCCAGAAGAACTGCTTCAGTCCAGTCCTCATATCTGGTGGGGTCAGGTTCTCGAAGCGTATGACTTCCTCAAACAAAAAGGCTATGAAGATATTGCAGTGGCAGGTCTGTCATTAGGTGGCGATTTTGCACTTCGCCTCAGTCAGCATCGCGATATAAATAGCGTAGCGACGATGTGTTCACCGATGCATATTAAAACGACTGGCAATATGTTTGAAGGTGTGCTGGAATATGCGCGTGAGTTTAAGAAACGTGAAGGTAAAGATGCGGCACAGATTGACCGTGAGATGAGTGCGTTTCATCCGACAGCATTACTTGAAGACTTACAGGAGACAATCGTTAAAGTCAGAGAGTCTGTAGATAATGTATTCGCACCTCTTTTTGTCGCCCAAGGTAAACTGGACACAATGATTAATCCAGATTCTGCTAACATCATTTATAATGAGGCTTCAAGCGACGTGAAGGAAATTCACTGGTATGAACAGTCAGGTCACGTCATTACAATAGATAAGGAAAAAGAACAGCTCTTTGAAGATTATTATGCATTTCTTGAAGAGCTTGAATGGTCTCACTAACGAAAGGAGAAGGCTATGACATTTACAAATGAACTATTAACGATATTTCAGACGAGAAAAAATGAGGTATTGTCAATCAATGAGATTGAACAACTGCTGAACCTAACGACTGCAGATGAATTTAAAGCACTTGTTAAAGAGCTCGTAGAACTTGAACAAAAAGGAAAGATTAAACGGACAAAAGAAGACCGTTATATGCTGAATGACTCTGACCTTGTTGAAGGAATCATCAGCCAGAATAAAAAAGGATTTGCCTTTGTACGTCCTTTAACCGAGGGTGTGGAAGATATCTTCATCCCACCGAATGCGATTAACCAGGCGATGGACGGCGACACGGTTGTCGTCAAAGTATCCAAAGGGCGTGATGGACGCGAGGAAGGTGTCATCAAGGAAATTAAAGAACGTGCCATCACTCAGGTTGTCGGTACTTATACAGAAGCAAAACACTTTGGTTTCGTTCTACCGGATGATAAAAGAATTACACAGGATATTTTCATTCCTAAAAACCGTAATCTAGGAGCAGTTGAAGGGCATAAAGTACTTGTTGAACTGACTGCCTATCCAGATGGCACAAGCAATCCGGAAGGACATGTCACTGCAATTCTTGGACATAAAAATGATCCAGGTGTTGATATTTTATCTATCATCTATCAGCACGGCATCAATATTGACTTTGCTCCAGATGCGATTAAAGAAGCAGAGCAAGTGCCGGATGCGATCAGTGAAAGTGAAATTAAAGGACGACGCGATCTGCGTAATAAACTGACTATTACAATTGATGGTGCAGATGCAAAAGATTTAGATGATGCGATCAGTATTGAACGTAAAGGTGAGAACTATATCCTGACGGTCAGTATTGCGGATGTCAGTCATTATGTAACTGAAGGTTCAGCACTGGACCGTGAAGCCTATGAGCGAGGCACAAGTGTCTATTTAGTAGACCGTGTTATTCCGATGATTCCGCATCGTCTATCTAACGGTATCTGTTCTTTAAATCCTCATGCAGACCGCCTTACACTAAGCTGTGAGATGGAAATTAATCCATCAGGTAAAGTGGTACGGCATGATATTTTTGACAGTGTCATTTACTCAGATGAACGGATGACTTATACAGATGTTAATGAAATACTGGATGGTAATAAAGAGCTTCGCGATAAATATGCCCATATCGTACCGATGATTGAAGATGCACAGAGCTTGAATACTATTCTGGCTTCAATGCGTAAACGTCGCGGAGAGGTAGACTTTGATTTCAAGGAAGCAAAAATTCTTGTTAATGATGACGGCGTTCCTTATGACGTTGCGATTCGCGAGCGTGGTAAAGGTGAACGACTCATTGAATCGTTTATGCTGGCAGCCAATGAAACAGTGGCAGAGCATTTCCATCAGATGAAAGTACCGTTCATTTATCGTATTCATGAAGAACCGAAAGCAGATAAAATCAAGCGTTTCTTTGAATTTATAGCCAACTTCGGTATTCTTGTTCGTGGTGGGACAGAGGATATTCATCCTAAGACGCTTCAGACGATTGCTAAAGAGATTAAAGGAAAGCCTGAGGAAATGGTGATTTCAACACTGATGCTCCGCAGTATGCAGCAGGCGAAGTATTCAGAGCAGTCTCTAGGTCACTTCGGTTTATCAGCACAATATTATACACACTTCACATCACCGATCCGTCGTTATCCTGACTTAATCGTTCATCGCCTTATCCGTAAATATTTGATTGAAAAATTAATGGATGAACAGGCGCAGGATCAGTGGGAAGAGATGCTTGTTGAAATCAGTGACCATACATCTAAACGTGAACGACGTGCCGTTGATGCAGAACGCGATACAGATGATCTGAAGAAGGCGGAGTATATGTTACAGCATGTGGGAGAGGAATACGAAGGTATTATCTCATCAGTAGCCAACTTCGGAATGTTCGTGGAACTGAAAAATACAATTGAAGGTATGGTTCATAACACAAATATGACAGATGATTACTATAATTTTGATGAACGTCAGATGGCACTCATTGGTGAAAAGACAGCAAAAGTCTTCCGCATTGGTGATAAAGTAAAAATCAAAGTATTAAGTGTCAATGTCGATGAACGTAAGATTGATTTCAGCATCGTCGGCATGGAGCCTAGATCAGTTGAACGTAAATCACGCGGTACAGTAATACGTACAGAGAAAAAAGAAGGACGCAGTGACAGTGGTAACAAAGGTCGCGGTAAAGGTCGTGGCCATAACAATAAAGATAAAAAGCCCTTCTACAAATCAAAAACAGTGAAAAATGCAGGACGTGGCAAGAAGAAATAGAGGTGAGATTAATGCCAAAAGGTGATGGCAAAACGCTCGCACAGAATAGAAAAGCGAGTCATGACTATACGATAGAAGAAACAATAGAAGCGGGTATTGAACTTAAAGGTACGGAAATCAAATCAATCAGACGAGGCAGTGCGAATCTTCGTGATTCCTATGCCCGTGTCTATCAAGGCGAAATGTATGTCTACAATATGCATATCGCACCTTACGAAGAAGGAAACCGTTTTAATCATGATCCACTTCGTACACGCAAGCTGCTACTCAAGCGCAAGCAGATTGACAAACTGTTCGGTGAAACAAGAGAAAAAGGCTATGCACTCATACCACTTAAACTGTATATTAAAAACGGCTATTGTAAGATGCTTCTCGGACTTGCTAAAGGTAAAAAAGACTATGATAAACGTCATACATTAAAAGCTAAAGAAGCAAAACGTGAGATGGATAGAGCGCTAAAAGGCAAATACTAAGAGAATAGGTGCAATTTATTTGCACCTCACTTCTCAATTTGTTATATTATATGGTGCTAGTTAAAATAACGATTTATTATCCTGGGGGCGTTACGGATTCGACAGGGGTCACTTGGGTTGGTATAGCGTGCCGGAGGGCTGTCTCCGCATCAACACAACAGTTATAATAACTGGCAAAACTAACAATTTCGCAGTAGCTGCCTAATCGCACTCTGCACCTCTCTCAAGCATCGCCTATGTGCCTGATGTAGAGGTTCAACTTTAGTAGGATACGCTGTTCACTTCCGCCTGGAGTCTGAACAGAAGAGATTAATCGGGCTAGCCATTAAGTAGGTTGTCCATTGTCAGCTTAATGGTGAAACCTTAACAATGCGACTACGCACGTAGAAGTATCAATTGCAGGATCTCTGGACGCGGGTTCGACTCCCGCCGTCTCCATATTTCAGACCTTGTATATCGGGGTTTTTAAACAACAGGTGTCTAAAAAGTGTCAAGAGAATATTTCTCTCACTTTTTGGCCCTGTTCTTTTTTATGCTCATCGAGTAAATGAGTGTAAATATCGAGGGTGATTGAGATGGTTGAGTGTCCTAATCGTTTGGAGATATATTCAATCGGTATACCCTTGCTTAGTAGATATGAAGTATGAGTATGACGTAAGGCATAGGGTGTTATTTTCTCATCGTTAAGGTTGATTTGTTTCTTAGTGTGATTAAATGCTTTCTTGACTGCAGTATGGCTCAAATGAAATAGTCTGCCATCTATGTGCCTTGGCAGCTGTGCAATCTTTGTATTAAGGGCTGTAATATCTTTCTGACTGACTTCAACATCACGGGGTGAATTACTTGTTTTGGTACCGGGCAGATGAATGATTCCAGGGGCCTTATTCAGATCAGCGAGTGTCATATTAATCATATCGCTGAAACGTGCACCAGTAATAGCCATCAAATAAAGAAATACATAACTCATTTCTTCTCGTGTTTTAAAATATGCGAGCATACCCTCATACTGTTCTATAGTCATATACTTTGCTTCTTCAGATTTAGGTTTTTTAGTGCCTTTAACATCAATTTGATATGTCGGATCTTTTGATAGATAACCATCATATACAGCATCTCTTAGACAAGGAGAAATACATCCATGAACTTTCCTGACTGTTTCAGTCGATCTGCCTTTTCCATACTGATTTAAAAATTTCTGATATTCAGATCTCTTTATATTTTTTACTAACATGTTATTCCCAAAGTATTCTTTAAATAATTTTAAAGAACGTTCGTACCAGTAGTACTGTTTTTCAGCTACAGTCTTCTTGTTTTTTATCTCAAGCCAGTCAATGTAATATGCTTCAAATGTTTTTTCGTTTCTAACAAGTTGCCCATCTTGTAGCTGACGAATAATTTCAAGGGCTGCAGCATTTGCTTCACTCTTTGTTTTAAATCCAGCTTTTCTTTCTTTTCCGTTTTTGAAAGAAGGGTGTTTTATATCATACATCCAGCTGAACGATTTCTTATTCTGTCTTTTCGAAACGGTATAGTTAATCATAAAATGACTCCTTTTTCTGAAAAATGGTGTAAAAAAATAAGGGTATTAATTAACCCTTATTGATTTTGTTGAACTTCTTGAGACCATTGATCATATTCTTGCTGTGTGATTGTTCCTTCTTGAAGCAACTGATCAAGATTTGCTTGTGCTTCTTCAGGTGTAGGTTCATGGTATTCATCTTCGCTAGATGTAGACTCTTCTGATTTACTTTTAAACAGATAATCGTAATTAGGATTTGATGATGGGTTAACATCATATACAGGTGTCTCTGCTCCGGATTCTACTCTTAATGAACTTTCATATGCTTTAGCAGCATATCCTTCCATAACATTTCCTTGTGGAATCACGCCATTTTCCACTGCACTTTTATAAGCAATGATTTTATCGCCCTCATCATAATTGCCATATACAATACTTTCTAATGTGCCACGATCAGTTACGTTATAGAAATCAACCACTGCTTGTTCAGTTGTTGGTATTTCTGTTGTAATATTTTCAGTAGTCGCTTGCTCAGTTGTAACAGCTTCTGTTGTTGGTGTTTCAGTAGTTACTTCTTTAGTAGCTGGTCTCTCAGTAGTCGCTATTTCGGTAGTAGTTTTTTCAGTACTCTTTTTTTCTTCGTTTGTTTCCTTTTCTGTTTTTACCTCACTATTATTACATGCTGCAAGTAGTACAAAAGAAGACAATGTTAATACTAAAACTTTTTTCATATTAGTTACCTTCCTGACTATTTTGCGCAATAGTTTTTAATAAATCTATAATTTCATTATTTTGTTTAATAATTTCATCTTGTTGAGCAATCAGAGTGTAGTTTTGCTTTTGTTGGACTATATTAGATTTCATTACGGCTTGCTTATCAATGCTTAAGGTGGTGAATGCGGCCCAGTTATTTGTAAAAGAATTTAATTTTGAATCACTCACTAAAGGGTGGATAGCATTCATAGTTACTTTAGTTGGGTTATTTATACCTTGTTTTGATAACCAATTAGAGTGTTTTAAATCATCTTGAGTGACAGCATCATCAATCGTTGGCAACTCAGCAGTGCCCTCATTAATGTAGGTCCATACTAAATCATCTCTTTGTGGACGTGGTAGAGACTTGAATAACTTCTTTTCATCAGATGATAAAGTTTTTACATACTCACTTTCTTTCATTCCAATCTTCCATTGCTCCTTAACAGTGTAATTGCCCATTAATTATTCCCCCCTTAAATCTTTATATTTATAAACCATCAAAGGATCAAATCTAATTAGATAATCACCATGAATAGTAGATAATCCGTGTCTTTGTTTATAATGTTCGATTGCTTCAAAAATATATTCTTCAGTAACTCCGAAGTGTATAGCCATCTCAAATATATTGTGAACACCAATAGACCAAGCTTCAATTAAACCATCGAAAGTAATGATTAATTCATGCCCAAAACGACGAGCTCTGACTTCCTGCTTCATGTTTTCAATTTTAGAATAATCAGTTATATCTCCAGCTGAGGTAAAATGATGCCCAATTTCCTCCGCTAATATTTCTACCGATTTTTCAGGAGACAGTTGTTTATCAAGATAAATTACTCCGTTCTTATACAATCCTGGCATCTTTTTTGGCATCGGTCGTTCAATCAATTTGAATCCTGATATACTTGCCAGTTGTTCGTAAGTATTTATAGCTATCAACTCCCTTACGGTAGACCCTCTATTTATTTTTATGACCTGCTTTGATTCCTTTTATGAAAGCTACAATCTCTTTCATTTCTTCTTCAGTTACATCATCATCAATGTGAGCTGCGATTGTATCTAACTCACTTGTATCTTGTATATCATCAATTCCGCCTAACTGATTTAACGTTACACCAAAGAAGTTAGCGATAACTTTAGCATGATCTAATGATGGAGAAATTTCGCCTTTTTCCCAACGATGTAGAGAAGCTCTAGAAAACTTCATATCGCTTGGAGCTTTTTTGTTAAGTTCAGCAGTAAGCGCATCAAGTGAGTAACCTCTATTTTTTCTTAATGTGATTAATCTACTCGCGAAGTCGGTCATATTTAAGTTTCCTCTCAAAATTTGTATTTTTATAAATTTAATAATAAATTTAATTTCTCATTTTTGCAAGGTATTTTACAAACTTTTTTCCCATTTTTGAAAAATGTTTGTTGACTTCTCAAAAATGGGATAGTAATATTTAATTATGAAATCTCATTTTTGAGAAATTTTCTAGTGATTGAGGTGATGAGTTGAAAAAAGAACGCTATGTAAAGTTACGTGTAGCTTTGGAAGAACGAGGTATTAAGCATAAGGAAGTAGCTGATTTAATCGATGTAACAGTAGGTACATTTAGTCAAAAAATTAACAGAAATAAGAGCAACTTTACGATTGATGAAGCTGCAGCAATTGCTAAGCATCTCAACGTTACGATTGACGAGCTTTTTTCTGATTAAAATTTCTCATATATGAGAAAATGGGAGGTGGTGAATGGTGAATATCCAACTTGAATTAAATTCACTGGAAGAAACTATTACTGAGGTAATTAAAAAGGCTTTACCGTCTCAAGAATATGTTGGATTCGCTGATACAGATGAGTTTCAGCGAATCAGTGGCATATCAGATGCAGATCTAAAAAAGAAAGTATATCCGAATGCTGAATTTAAAAAAAGGTTTATAAGGAGATTCCCAGGTAGTCGTAAACGTTATATCAAAATTAAGCCTGCAATCGATTATATTTGGGACTACTTACTTGAAGGAGAGTAAAACATATGAAGGATACAGCACAGTTTTTAGTGGTGTTAATTGCATCAGGAGCCATTAGCTTATCAATTACACTTTCTCTTGCGTATATTTCAATAATTGAGCAAGGAAACGGACCTGGATTGATATTGATTTTAACTCTTTGTTTATTTGCAGCAATCGGCCATCTCACGAAGGAAGCTTGGGGTTGGTTTGCATAAAAAAACGATCAGGCAGGCACCTGATCGTTAAGGGCAATTAATAAAATTTACAAAGTAATTATAACACAAAAGGAGTTAGAAATCATGCTCGAATTAAAAGTGAGTAATCAATTAGTACCTGTACGAGAAAATGAATCGGGCGAAGTGGTCGTCAGTGCAAGAACGTTGCATAGAGAACTGGGTGTGAAGACTCGATTCAGTTTATGGGCAGATCAGAACTTCAAACATTTCAAACTCGGTAGAGATTTTACAAGTGTAGTTGCAACTACGGTTGTTAATAATGGAGCTATCAGAAACCTTGAAGACTTTTCTATGTCACTAGAGATGGCAAAGCATATTGCAATGATGTCCGGAACAGAAAAAGGCTATCAAGTACGAGAATATTTCATCCAAGTAGATAATGCATGGAACAGTCCAGAGATGGTCATGAAGCGGGCTTTGCACTTTGCAGATAAGAAAATCATCAGGCTTGAAGAGAAGATTGAAGCGGATAAGCCTAAAGTACTATTTGCAGATGCAGTAGATGCAAGTACAAGCTCCATACTTATTGGAGAACTGGCTAAGCTGCTTAATCAGAATGGTGTGCGTATTGGACAGAACAGACTATTTGAATGGATGAGAAAAAATGGCTATTTGATTAGACAGCGTGGAGAAAACTATAACCTACCTACTCAGAGAAGTATGGATATGAAGTTAATGGACATTAAGAAGAGAACTCATAACAATCCGGATGGTTCTATTAGAACTACTAGAACAACAAAAATAACAGGTAAGGGTCAGCAGTATTTTATTAATAAGTTTTTACAGGAGGAAAAGCGTCATGACGATATACAGAACACATAAAGAATCGGGACGTTTTATGATCCTGGATAAAACATCAATAAAAGACCATAACCTAAGTCTTAAGGCAAAAGGATTGCTGGCGACAATGCTCGAGAAACCGGACGGCTGGAAATTCTATGAGGCAGAGCTAGTTAAAAGTTGTAAGGATGGTAAGGACAGTGTGAAAGCAGGCATTAAAGAGTTGATTGAAGCAGGTTATCTTAGACGTTCAAGAAGTAGGGATGAAAAGGGACGTCTTGGTGCTTACGATTATGACGTTTTCGAGACACCTATCCAGAACGGAAAAACCGATGTAGGAAAAACCTACGTAGGAGAATCCAACAACGGGTTTTCCAACGTAGGAGAATCCGTCCCTAGTAATAATAACTTAAGTAATAATGACTTAATAAATAATAACTTAAGTAATAATGACTTGAATGATTCGAATGATAAAGAGCAAGAACCAGGTCATACAAATCATACGAATCATTTTTCATCTGACAATTTTGTAGATGACTCTCAAGAACAAAAAGAAGTTGAACTACAGAACATGCCTCCGATGATTGCCAGCTACCTTATGAAGTTTGAAATTGACGAGATACATGTTCTCAAATCCGCTCTACTCAAAGCAAAATCAAGCTTTAATTCTGATGATGATGTGATGGCCATGACACTTGAAGATATTGAAGAGCATATCGTTAACATGCTTAAACGGATCAATCAAAAACGGAAGAAAAGTAATGAATCTATCGAATCGTTAGAACGATATATTTTCACAAGTGCTAAAAAAGTGTTTTATAGCAATGCTAAATTCTTCGATGATGATGAACCGCTTCTTGATCCGAGTAATGTAATTGTCTTCCAGGGTTCAGAAATCACTAATTTACCGGACTATGAAAGAGCTGGTGCAAGATGACAAACACAGCAATCGACGAAATCAACAGATTGACAGGAGAGTATGAGTTTCCAGTTCGAGTACTTGAAGATGTATATGGACGTATACAGAGTTGTCAGGAAGAGCACTACGTAGCTTTGCAGCTACGATATCTACAAAATCTAATCAAGTACACAGAAGTCGAAAGGAAGGAAGGATAGCATGAATGAATTAGTAAATGAGTTGCAAGCAATCAAGGAAGACTCGTTAGAAGAGAATATGGATGAGGTCGTAGAGCAAATTATAAATCGAGCTAAAGAAATGGCAGCTGCTGGCTTTGATCAATTAATTCTTAGGGGTGATGCCTCCTCACAGGATATGGCACTAAGATTCGTTGCTTCAAATCCTGAAAAGGTTGTTAGTGCAATCATTGATAAACATGGTCTTTCGGAGAACCGTTGCCAAGTCTTAACTAGAAATTTAGTCGGTATGAAAGGTTTAATCAAATTAAATTGGGGAGCTATGCCAAATGATAAATAGAGTCGTACTTGTCGGACGTTTAACTAAGGACCCTGAATACAGAGTGACACCATCTGGCGTAGCAGTCGCGACATTCACACTGGCAGTCAATCGCACATTTACGAATGCGAATGGTGAAAGGCAAGCAGACTTTATCAACTGTGTTGTTTTCCGGAAGCAAGCAGAGAATGTTAATAACTATCTTAGTAAAGGCTCACTGGCTGGCGTAGACGGACGTTTGCAGTCAAGAAGCTATGACAACCAGGAAGGACACAAAGTGTACGTCACAGAGGTTGTGTGTGACTCAGTGCAGTTCCTAGAACCTAAAGCTGCTAATCAGAATAGAAAGACTACTGAAGACTTTGAGGATGCATACGAGGACCATATCAGTGGACGGACCGCTTCACCTGGTCAGAATCAGAGCGCACAACACAATGGCAACCTTTCACCAGGAGCGGGCAACAATCCATTCGCAAATCAAACAGGACCTATCGACATCAGTGATGATGATCTGCCGTTTTAAGGAGGATGAAAATGAAAATTAATGAATTTATAGAGTTGGTTAAAATATTAGACAATAAACTCACAGTGATGAATGAAAGTAAAATCAAGGTCAAATACAACGGAGTGACTGTAATGTATATCGGACCGAATCAGCACCAGTTTAATAATGATTTTAGTAACTTCCAGTCATTAGGACCAATATTAAAAGAAAATCTTTTCAACCTTGGACGCGACCTTGCAGCGACACCACCTTTAGAACGGATTGATGAAAAAAAATACAGCTTGAAATTATGTGAAGTTTTCGGCGGAAATAATAAAGAATACATTAATTTAGATTTAATTAATAATCGCTACATGTTCAATAATAAAAGCCAAACCCATTCATTTATAACATCATTTACTAAATCAGAAATTGATATGATGCCGGATGAAATTAGAACAATGATTTCTTATAAAATTTTAATTCCGGAGTTAGTCCGATGAATAGAACAGATAGTAATCACAACAAGTGGATATATGAATCGGATGGAACTCTTGCAGCAAACAAGATCAAGATGAAAGGCGGTGTGCAGTTCGTCGGTTGTAGCGATAAACACCCTCAGATGGAATACATGAGAGATAGTGAGTTAGTTAATTATATGCAACGTAACAATCTTTATTATAAAGAGCAGCTGAAAACTGAAAGTAAAGATACAAGAAGTCGCAGACAACCGGACCTATTCGAAGTGATGCGTGATTATGCTAAATAACAGGAGGATAAAAGGATGAATACTAAAAACAATTTATCAACACTCGCAGACGGTGCAGTACAGGAACGCTTTGATGATGCATTCGCAAAAGTACTGGAAAACATTCACGACCTTAACACAGATCCCGAAAAGAAACGGAAGGTCACACTTGAGATATCAATTGCATCTGACGAGAGTCGTGAAATTCTCTTCCTGGATGTCCAGGCTAAGACATCACTTCAGTCACGTAAGCCGGTACCAATCAAGATGATGACTGGATTAGATGAGAAAGGGGTGGCAGTGGCAAAAGAACTTAAATCAGGTATTAAGGACCAGACCTATTTTGATGACAAAGGCACAGTGAGAGAAGATGACGGCAAGCCAGTGGACCAGAAAAAAGTAACATCAATCAAACAGAACTCAATGTTCAACTAAAAAGGAGAATAAAAAATGATTAAAGAAGCTATGCAATATATTGCACAACATACCAACAGACGATACAGAGTAGGTGACAGAACATTCTTGATTGTTGATGAACGACTGCAAGAAATAACTGAACCTATAGCAAAGGCATTCAAGATTGCAACACTGAGTGGACTTGTTGATTATCTCAACAGCGACTTCGACACAGACCAGGAGCAGATAAAACTATCAGTCGTTGTCCATGACCACCGGACAGTGAAAGTCATGGGACAGTTAAACGATAATGCTGACCGTGATCAGTTCTTAGTAGTGGAAGCGGAACTGCCTGCAGTGACATTAGGAAGCTATCTGGAGCTGGAAGAGTTCAACGTACAGATGCAGTCAGTATTCGTGCCTAATGAAGAAACAGCAAACGTATTAAGACTCGTCGGTAATATTCGAAGCGAAAACGTGCGTAACCAGAGTGATAACGGCATTACGCAGAGTGTTGAAGTCAGACAAGGCATTGCAACAGTCGGCAGTGAACAAGTGCCTAATCCGGTTCATCTGAAACCATTCAGAACATTCACGGAAGTGACTCAGCCGGAATCAGCGTTTGTCTTCCGTTTACGCGAAGGACGTAACGGCGTTGAAGCAGCGTTATTTGAAGCAGATGGCGGCGCATGGAAGAACGTGGCCAGAAAATCAATCGCAGACTATCTCAGAGAGAACATCAACCGTAAGAACGTCACTATTTTAAGCTAACAGACAGGGGCTTCATGCTCCTGTCATTAATTATCAACAACTTATCAATATAAATATTGGAGGCATCAAGTTTAACATGCATCATTCAAACGATAAAAGAACAGAGAAAGACTGTTTAGACAGAATAAGAGAATTACTCGGAAAGTAGTGGACGTATGAAACAGGACGCATTTAAACAATATGGATTAAGCCGCTATGCCAGCCAGATACTGCAGCGCTACAGACGTTATGCGCAGTGTACCTATAAGCTGACTGATAAAGGCTCAATCAAGCAGCTGGAAATAGCAGAGGTGATAGATAACCAGATCATTGAAGCGGATACCTGGGACGCAGTGGCCTATAAGCTCAACGAAAGAATGTATAGCGATGCCTTTATGAGACTGATGATAGCAAAGGAGAGATGGGCGACTGATGGAGACATCTAACACAACAATCACATCTGACGATTATATTGCAGGATTTGATAACACAGTTAAACAGTCAGCTCAACAGCTGGCTGAGAACGCTAAGGGGGATGAAGCGGATGAATAGAGTAAGCAGAGGTGTTGTATTTAAAAACTCTTTTACAAAGGAGTTATACAAGGTCAGCAGAATTAAAAGAATCAAACGAAAGCCCTGGGCGGTTATGGTCAACTTTAAAAATAATAGAGAACTAAAGTTGATAAAAGTGACTGATCTGAAGCGGTCAGTCATCTGGAAGGAAGTTATGAATCCAGGTGACAGCGAAATGATCGCGCCAGTTAAATCTTCAAAAGATACTATGGCTGGAGCAGCTGGAGAAGTAAAAGGAAACCTAAATGAGGCTGGAATCGAGATTGTAAAATCAGCTCAATCAGCAACGCAACGACTTGTCAATGCAGCACAATCCATCAGAAGTATGTTCAGAAGCGGAGGTAAAATGAATGGCTAAAATGATTATGTCAACCGGTAAAGTCATTCTAACAGTCAGCGGAGCAGCATTACTGCTCCGCTTCATTTCTCAGACATTCGCTGAGGGTGAGGATGCAATCGATACCTATTACAGCAATGACACAAACAGTGGAACATACCAAGGCGAACGTTGTTTCAGACCGCCATTTTTGAAGTAGGCAGCCTATGCAGAATAAAGAGGAGAAGCGGCTGTCGGTAGGCGCCATCATCGAGGACAAGAGAAGTTTCAAGCGATATAAAGTCACTGGCATGAATAAACGCATTGTGTGCTTTGAAAGCATCAGAGGACCATTGTTTGCAGGCGGCGTATGGAAAAGCTGTTTTGACGAAAACTTTAGAATAATTAAGGAGGGATGGCAGCGTGCCGGAAAATAATGTGACAGTTATTCCAATTACGTACAAGGATGTCAAAGGCTTTGATAAGCCGATGAATTCCCCAAGACCCAGATTTAAGAGAGTGGGAAATAGCGTTCGAACGTATATGCCCGCTTCTTATATGCATCATAAGGCATTTATTGCAGCTCAGATGCCAAGGCTTGAGTTGACCGGACAGATTAAGATCACGCTGATGTTCGGCATGCCGGTGCCAGCAAGTACGTCCAAAGTTAAAAGAGAACGGATGTACGGTACTTATCATAACAAGAAGCCTGATATTGATAACCTGGTCAAGACGGTCCTGGATGCAGCGAATAAGCATGTGTGGGTAGATGATGGTCAAATCGTATCATTAGTAACTGAGAAGCGGTATACACAACACCCTAAAATACTGATGACAGTTGAAGAGATAGAGAAAGGACTGGTGGAGTAGATGATTAAGTTATCTAAAATAATTAAACGTATTAAACTACCTGGAATTATTAGACGGTATAAGAGTATGGATTCGGTCAATCGTGTCGGTCGTGGTCATATAGACGGTAAACCCGTTTTTGTACTGATGATTGGTTATAAAAGAGATGACTACGATAAACTAGTTGATCCTAGAAAAGATGCGAAAGAAACAATCATTTACGAATTTGATAATGTGCGAAAAATTGATAACTGGATTGAAGTCTTAAATCAAATCAAAAGCGAAATAGAGGCAGAGTAGATGATACAAGAAGGTGCAGAAGTAAGATTTGGAGCCGAATAAGAGGGCGACGGATAAGTATCTGGAAATGATGTTTGGAGGATGGGAGAAATAGAACTTAATAAAATCTACAACGAAGAATGTTTGGAAGGTATGAAAAAAATTCCTGAAGGGTCGATAGACTTAATCGTCTGCGACCCGCCTTATGGGACGATGAAGAACTCGCTTAAAGGTGCGTTTAAAAAAAGAAAAGACGGCACTATAACTCAATATAGTAGACGAGAACATTTGTGGGACACAATTATCCCTACTGAAGAATTATTTAACGAATATGCAAGAGTGTTGCGCGATAACGGAAGGATTGTGTTATTTAGTCAAGAACCTTATACATCGCATTTAAGAAGTTATAAATGTGGTTCTATAATCCAATTTAATTATCCCATGATATGGAAGAAGAATAATGCTGGAAATATTTTAGGCGTTAAGAAAGCACCTGTTAACTATTTTGAAGACATATCAGTGTGGTCAAAAAATTATGACTATAATAATCTCTCAGAACTCAGAAATTACGTAAGAGAGTTGAAAAATTTTATAGGTTTGAACTCAAGTGAAATTAATAAAAAAGTAGGAAACTATAAATTTGTACATTTTTTAAGTCCTGATGGTTTGCAATTTAAAATAGTTCCTGAACAAACCTACAACCAACTTATCGAAGTCTTCAACATCGACAAATGGAAAGGTTTCAAGCCGTACGAAGAACTTAAAGCGCTCAACGTCAGACACCCGAGAATCTTCAATATTCCTGAAGGTCAGAAATTTGCGTCAAATGTCTTGGAGTTTAATAAGAAGCCGGGATTTCACCCAACACAGAAGCCAGTTGATCTTATTGAACATCTTATCAAGATTTATAGTCACGAGGGCGATACAGTACTAGACAACTGTATGGGTTCAGGAACAACTGCAATCGCGTGCATGAATACGAATCGTAATTTTATCGGGTTTGAGATGGATGAAACTTTTTATAAAAAATCCATCGAACGAATTAATAATCATCGAGTAACAGGTAAGCAAATTGATATATTCGAGGTGTAACCATTGGACCTATACGAAGACACCCTACACGGCGGTTTCTACACCATTACAGGCAAGAACAAGAAATACTACATCTTAGCTGGCACGGATGCGATTTAACACAGTGACCGCATACGTGCCACGGGATGTGTTTGTACGGACATTTAAGAGAGTGGGGAGTAAGGATGGCACAAAAAGCTAAGCGAGTGAACATTACTACTAAAAAAGACGAATACGTATTCGAAGATGTGAAAACGATTCACACTAACGCTGACTATGAGTTTTTTGAACTTGAACATGCTGACGGAGCGAAAACATTTGTGAATATCAAGGACTATCGCATTTTACAGGCAGGCAAAGATGTACACATTGAGATTTATTGAGGAGGAGAACCAATGAAAATTAAAGAGATGCACAATGCCACTAGAGAACTTGTTAAGAATTATAACGAGGATAATCTGATTAAAGTTGCAAAGAATTATAAGCAATTACTGGATAAGGCTGATATTGAAGTGAACCTTTGGGTTGATGCTATCGAGGAACTTATTGAAAAACTGGACAATGACGAAACAACTATTACTAGTGTGTTAGAAGAGGCAGCCATGTTGATAAGTGAATACCATAATTTACTGGCTGATTTCAGACAAAAAGGTTTGATCAGTTATCAATCTTTACTGGGTGCGCCGATATTCTTGTTGCAAGTGGTCTACATCTATAAACACCCGAAATTTGATGGAGATATTTACGATTTTGATAACCAAAAATTTGACGAAATTATGGGGGAGAAGTGATGACGCAAGATAAAAGAACAGGCTGGCTTGCAGAATTAAAGGTCGGCGATCGAGTAATCATCCACGAGAGTCAATATGGAGCTATTACAAATAGAATCGGAAGAATCCAAAAAATTACCCCAGCAGGCAAGATTGATGTTTTAAACCGACGCTTTGACGAAGAAGGTAGACAAAGAAATGGTTACGGGTATTGGGGGGGATTAATTCAGTATTCGGAAGAGAAAGTCGCTGAAATCAATGCGGAGGAAAAAAGAAAAAAATTAATGCGAATCCTCAGAGATTTCGATTGGACAACTACGCCTTTAAAAGATTTAGAAGAAATCGCTAAGAAGGTGGGTGTGCTATGAGACAAGCCGACAACCTAACAGACATCAACAACATCCTGCCTTTAGTTAAGAAACAGTTACGCAAGCAGAATGAGAAGGGTTTAGCTAAGTATGGTACAGCACTCAAGGATAATGATCTAACCGTCCTTGAGTTGCTTGACCACTCTATTGAAGAGAAGGTAGATGATTTACAGTACACCATCATTGCAAGAGAGCGAGTAATCGAACTCGAGGAAAGATGGGAGAAGTTGAAAGAACATATAGCATCAGCAGGAAGAGCGTCAGACTGTGACTTAAGATTTGTTTTAGCTTTAATCGTAGATAAAATGAACGAACTCGAACGAGGTGAAGAGTAGATGAACTTTATCGAGCGTTATATCATCGCATCACTCGATTATATAGGTTACCACTACTGGTTGCCTTTAGTCGATGCAGTAGCAGACGCAATCAAATTTCACATACAGTGCTGGATAACGTTAATCAATTGGATTAGAGGTGAAGAGTAGATGAATGATAAAAACATTAAAACATTATTGATTGGACTTGCTCAAAAACTAGAGCAAGTCGCAGATGAAACAGTTGACCCAGAAACTCAAGAAGAGCTTCATAATATTTCAGAAGCTTTAATTGATGAAGCATTTAGGATACAGGAGGACACGCAATGACCTACAAATTCAGCGTGTGGCAGGTAATGGTGTAAATCAACGGACATCATATTGAGCCGGTAAGTCAGTTACTTACAACAAAAGAACGGGCACGTATCGAACTCGAAAACCTAAGAGAGCAATTCGCAGGACATGACCTATTTATTAAAGAACATAAAGTGGAGGGATAAATGATGCCGATTAGAATACGGAGACAAACTAAAGTGGATCTTAATGAAACAGTTACAGTAAAGTGTCCAGATGGAATCACGAGAACATTTAGATATGGAGGGCAAGCAGAATGATATCAACTGAACGCATTTACGAAATCGAAGAAAAGGATTTCCTTGGAATATTTCAGAAAGCGTGGACGCATGGTCCCAGTGCAACGATTGGAGGCTTTCCTGCAGGGCAGAAAGCTCATCCAGTCGCAGTGATTAGATACGAGGGACGACTACGTGAAGTATATCCGGCACAAGTGGAATTTAAGGAGGGTATGAAGAATGATTAAAATGACAACAGAGTTATTCAACAAGTTCGCAACTAAGCAGGAAGAGCTGGATCGAATGATTAGAACGAAATTCAATTTCAGCGATGACGACTGGGACTTTGATTTAGACACCAAGCATCAAATCGCCTTAAAAGTAGAGGTGGCAGAGTTCATCAATAATTGCTACGACTTGTGGAAGTACTGGAAACAGAAAGCAGTCAATCCAGATTTAATTCTTGGGGAGGCAGTGGATGTCATCCATTTCATCCACCTCATCCTAAACAAAAGGCAGTTATCAGCAGAGGCTCATATCGCCCACATCATTGTGGAGCGAGTGAGATATGCAAGCAGAATGAGTTACGCCGACATTCTCGATGACATGCTTAATTCATCAGACGTTTATGAAATCTATGCTGGGTTGCTTCTCATCCTCGACCACTACTCATTCACCCTCGAAGACATCGAACAAGCCTATGACAGAAAGAACGCAGAGAATCATGCAAGACAAGAGCGAAACTACTAAGAAAGACATCCTGGAAGAAGTCAAACGGATACTAGGGAGGTAATGTCATGCTGAAGATTATCACAGGCATCGCACTCATTGACGTGTTTATCATACGTGTATTTCATATGGTAGGGCGATGATGCGGATAAAATAAAAGTTTTATTTAAAAATATATAGAGGGATAAATTATGCAATATAGAAAATTTAAATCAATGATGTTAGTTTATGGTGCAAAAGTTATAGAAGGTGATAATGAATTAATTATTGTAACTGAACAAGACGGAAGTGAACTTGCAAGAGTGTCTACAAAGCAAATGTTCAATATAAAAATGGACGATAATTTAAATGAATTAAAAGGACATGTAGCAAATGTAATTTATAATTTTTGTGATTCATTAGCGAGAACACCTATTGACGAAAGATAAAATTAAACATTTATCACGAAAAATTCAACGTGTAAAGGAGGTGCTGGGCAAGTGATTAAGATTCTCGAATTGTTCGGTGGAATCGGCGCACCTAGAAAAGCCTTGCTCAATCTCGGCTATCCTCATAAATCCATCGATTATGTGGAGATAGACGAAAAGGCAGTACGCACATACAACGCACTGTACGACCATCTGCACAAACCGCAGTCAGTCATCGGTTGGAACTTGAGACCTGATATTCTGGTGCATGGCAGCCCTTGTCAGGACTTCTCGAGAGCTGGTAAGCGATTAGGAGGCAAAGATGAAGATAAGACACGTTCATCACTTATGTGGGAAACGTTACGCATCATCAAGTCGATGGGCGAATGGAAGCCCAAAGTGGTCATCTGGGAAAACGTCAAGGGCGTACTTGCAAAAGATATGATACACAGCTTCAACAAGTATTTCATCGAGATGGAGCGTCTCGGCTATACATCCAATTACGATGTCCTGGATGCGAGGCACTTCGGCATTCCACAGACAAGGGAAAGAGTGTTTGTGGTTAGTATGTTGAATGGCGAGTGGTTCGATTTCAGCAGGTTACGCACTAGACCGATGCAGCCGATTCAAAAATTCCTGGAGAACAATCCGGATGACAAGTACACAGTAACATCACAGTCCATGCTATCCCGAATCAGAGGGTCATCGACATTCGTACCGCCATCAGAACGGACATTTAAGGGCAGTTGCGAAGTTATTGATCAATACGCCTATACAGTCACTACAAGACAGGACAGAAGTCCGAATAGTGGCGTGGTTAAAATAGCCGACAACAAATACAGACTACTGACAGAAAGAGAGTGCTGGAGACTGATGGGATTTGACGATGAGGACTTTGACAAGGTAGCAGCAGAACATCCGGCAAGGCCGCAGTTTAAGAATGCGGCACTCTATCATCAGGCAGGCAACAGCATAGTGGTCCAGGTGCTAGAGGCGATATTTGAGCTTATATTAAGCAAAGTAGAGGAGAGGGAGGACAAATAAAAAAGAGCCTTCAAAGGCTCATGCTGTAATTATCCACAAACTAATTATAACATGAGGAGGCTCTACATGAAGGATTTACTCATACAATATTTACAGTCGGCTGATGACATGAAGAGACGGATAGATGCTTACAAGATAGAGCATGCTGATGTGATTGAGGCGTACAAGAAACAGGGCAAGGAAAGCCTGGGCGATAGACAGAAGGCAGCGTGTCCTGTCATGCAGGAACTCACCACGATGAACGGCATGTACAATGAACTGCTGTTTGTGATTGAGTGGCTGCGGATAGGACACAATCCGAATGTGAATAATGCGATTGAGCGGCGGCAGGTGTATCTGGTTGATCAGCAGGTGCTGGAAGTGGCGATAGAAAATAATCAATACGTCAAAGTATCTGATGATGAGTACACGGACTATATCTCCAACGCAGACAGTCCTATCAGCCACGCACTGCGACGGTTATCGCCGAGGGAACTCGAAGTATTCATCATGATGAAATGCGAGGGAATGAGTGCTGGAGACGTTGCCCAGCTGCTTCATGTGAGAGTGACATCTGTTGAATCATATCTAGAGCGAGCGAAGAAGAAAATTGATGATGAGTTATATAGCAATCTATTCTTAGTAGTGTAAAGTAAAAATACTTGTCAGCTTGCGGTGGTTTATATACATTAGTGTAAAGTAAAAATACTTGACGACATACTTCGGTATGTCGTCTTTCTTATGTCATACACACAGGTGATCCATTATGTATCTAGACTGATGAGTCTTTAAACTATTGAGGTGACAAGCAATGACAACATTGACTAGAGAAGAACGTGTCAAGTTATATAAAAGTAGAGCATGGCAAGTGACACGTAAGTTAGTTCTCGAAAGGGATAACTATGAATGCCAAGAATGTAAAAGAAATGGCAGAGTATTCACTAATCAACATAAACCAGATAAACACAAACGACTTGATGTTGACCATATCAAGTCGCTGGAGCATCATCCCGAACTCGCATTCGATATGGATAATCTGGAAACTCTTTGTGTGAAATGTCATAACAAAAAAGAAAATAGATTTCATCCTAATCAAAGTAAAAAGAAAAAGTGGCATGATGAATTTTGGTGATACCCCCCGGTCAAAAAGTTTGCGATTGGATAATACCGTGGGGAACGGTATGGGGACTCTTCTCTCCACATTTAAAGCACTTTTTCTTCACGTGAGGGGGGTGCAAAAAGGGGAGGGGGGGTACGCTTGACAATCCCAGTAACGACGCTAAGGAAACACATTATGGGGTGTATAAATAATGATGATTTATT
>NZ_SCWE01000037.1 GCF_004359505.1 Macrococcus hajekii | reverse complement strand
ATCGTAACTTCCTGTTGCAAGCTCGCGAAGCAGCCAAAAAGCCTGAGGGCGGACTGACGACGGGACTGTCGCCGTCGATGCTGAAACGGATCGGGGAGATGAGCAACTCGGAGATCGAACAGGTGTCGCAGCTGCTTCCGCTGACGATATTTACAATTCGGGTCGAGACGGACGCGTTTGAACGTGTTCTGGAAACCAGCAAAACCAAGCCTGGCGCGGCGGCGAGCTACTTGGTGTCTGCTCTCGCTAAGTAAATAGCCGCAGATGCTTGCGCAGATCAACTCATGGGTTGTAGCTAGAGATCTCATCCAGGCAAAGTTGAGGCTGACCATAGTTCACTCGCTCACTGGTTTATCCATCCCTCAGCTAAGAAACCTCTGGCGCGACATACAC
>NZ_SCWE01000036.1 GCF_004359505.1 Macrococcus hajekii | reverse complement strand
TAACAATACTGAAATAAATGATATGAATGACTTGAATGATATAGAGTCCGAAAATGAAATTAGTAATCATTCAAGTCAATGCAAGGTTATTTAATGCAAACAATTTTAACTGAATTTGAAGAAACACATGCACTTTATATGCGCCGTAAAAACATGAAACAATATAATATCTTTAATCAATCATTCAAATGATTTTATAACAATCAAAGATACATCAAAATATTTCGTTAAATCATCTGACTTTTTAACTGATAGCGATGAAAAAATCAAGAAATTGTCAGTGATCTAGAAAAAGATTTGTATCGAAAACGTATGTTAAGTTATGGTGGATTGCTTAAATAAAAACATAAAATTTTAAACTTAGACGATGCTGAAGATGGCAATTTAATTAATAC
>NZ_SCWE01000035.1 GCF_004359505.1 Macrococcus hajekii | reverse complement strand
GTTGTTAGTTGATATGATATTGGATTCTGAACTCTTCGATCTTAATATTTAACGCACCATTCAAAATTACTCTCATCTGCGAAAATTTTCTCGAGTAGTTTAGCATTCATCGCGTGTGAAGTGCTATAAGTCTCAAAATGTCCGCTAATATGGCGTGTCCCACATAGCATAAGATCACCAACCAAATCCATGACTCTATGGCGAACATGCTCATCTGTATAGCGAAGACCATTTTTGACATATGATTTTTCTTGGTTAATAAGGATTGTATTTTGAGTGCTTGCACCTTGAGCAACAGGAGTTTTACTAAATTTTGTGAAGATTTTTGCCAGAATACCCTTATATAGCGGTCCAAAAGTTCGTGAATCGATGCAGTCTGCAACTAGTATTTCAGAGG
>NZ_SCWE01000034.1 GCF_004359505.1 Macrococcus hajekii | reverse complement strand
CAACGACAGAAGCACCAACGACAGAAGCACCAACGACAGAAGCACCAACGACAGAAGCACCAACGACAGAAGCACCAACAACAGAAGCACCGACAACAGAAGCACCAACAACAGAAACACCAACGACAGAAGCACCGACAACAGAAGCACCTGTAGAAGTAGTTACTCAGGAACAAACACCTACGAAAAGTCCGGAGAAAGTACAGACAAAACCACAAACAATTATTCAGAAGGCATTACCATTCACTGGCTCTACTGAGCAACGCTGGATCAAATCACTGGCATATCTGCTAGCAGGTATTGGAGCAGTAACTGGCTTAATCTTCTATCGCAAAAAGAAATTGAATTAACTAATAAACATATAGCATGTAACATAATAAATGTAACATGCTATATGT
>NZ_SCWE01000033.1 GCF_004359505.1 Macrococcus hajekii | reverse complement strand
CGTCAACACCATCTTTGATGACTGTTGTCGTTGTCGTGCCGTCTGGATTTGTGATCGTCACTGTGTGCGTGCCGTCGCCGTTGTCGACTACTGTCGCTGTCGGTGATTCGCCGTCCGCACCATCTTTGATCACTGTTGTTGTTGTCGTGCCATCCGGATTTGTGATTGTCACTGTATGCGTGCCGTCGCCGTTGTCGACTACTGTCGCCGTTGGTGATTCGCCATCTTTACCGTCTACTCCGTCAACACCATCTTTGATGACTGTTGTCGTTGTTGTGCCGTCTGGATTTGTGATCGTCACTGTGTGCGTGCCGTCGCCGTTGTCGACTACTGTCGCTGTCGGTGATTCGCCGTCCGCACCATCTTTAATCACTGTTGTTGTTGTCGTGCCATCTGGATTCG
>NZ_SCWE01000032.1 GCF_004359505.1 Macrococcus hajekii | reverse complement strand
TCTTCAAGCTGCTGTTTAGCTGGCATGGTGATCAATTGCTCATCCAGATAATCGTAATGACCATCATGATGAAAACTCAAAAGTGTCAAATCAAAGTCATGGTTGTCCAAGTACTGTCGGAATCGAGCATCGGCAGGAGCAAAATAGCCGGCTTCGATCCCAAGCAAGAATTCGGTCGGAAATTTTTCGGCCAGAGCCGGCTGCGTTGCCTTCATCCTAGCATAATCAGGCAGATTATCCCGGCCGCCATCATCAGGATTATCAAACTCTAAATGTTCTGTTGTCACGACAGGCGCCTTTGTCTGCGTTAAGTAATCACGGAGTTGGGCTTCGGAATCAAATGAATACAAGGTATGCATGTGCTGATCATAAATTGTCACGAATGAGTTCCTCCTTCTAGTG
>NZ_SCWE01000031.1 GCF_004359505.1 Macrococcus hajekii | reverse complement strand
GAATATGTATGTTCAGGTTTATTTAGAGTTAATGCTCAACATAAATATTTGGATATATGGCTAATATATAAGTGTTTAAACTGTGACTCAACATGGAACTCAACTATATATTCTCGTGTCAATCCAAATAATTTAAGTCCAGAAGTACTAGAACAATTCCATACAAATGATGATAATCTCGCTAATCAATATGCTATGAATATAGAACTTTTACATAGAAATGGAGCAGAGGTTGGTATTCCAGAATATAAAATAGTAGGACAAGAAATTGATATTAATGACCTTACACAAATTCGTATTGTAAGTAAGTATCCATCTCAATTAAAGGTATCAACATTATTACGTGAAAAATTAGGTTTATCTAGGAAAGTATTTGATGAAATGTTAGATTGTGGGACTATTAAAAGTG
>NZ_SCWE01000030.1 GCF_004359505.1 Macrococcus hajekii | reverse complement strand
GTGGCGGTGCGCGCCCCGCTGCTGGCCGACGTGCAGGACGACACGGCCCGCTTCATCGCCACCAACGGGCTCGTGCTGCGCAACACCACGGTGCTCAACTTCCTCGACGGCTGTGCGCTCTCCATCCCGTGCCAGGCGCCCGGCGACCTGCCGGTCGGCCTGTCGGTGGGCGGCCTGCACGGCGCCGACGAGCGCATCTTCCAGGTGGGCCGCGCCGGGGAAGCCTGCCTGTGGGGTGCGTGAACGGCGCCAGGTGACCGCTGCGGCCAACCCGGTGCATGGGCTCTTGCCCGCCATGCCCTGCGGGGGCGATCCATGCCGCCGGGACGACCTCCGCCGCCCGGTGGCTGCCGCCGGCTACGCCCTCGAAGACGCCGGCCAGGTCGGCCGGCCGGAACGGGCGCAGGATGCAGCGG
>NZ_SCWE01000029.1 GCF_004359505.1 Macrococcus hajekii | reverse complement strand
ACTCATGATTAGACATCTTTATCAATACAATCACCTTCTGAATTTATTTCTTATATTTTAACAAAAAAAGACTGCAGACAACATCTCCTAAGGAGACTTTGTCTACAGTCTGAGATAACCGTCGGTTTGACGGTTATCTTTTTTTATTGCAGTTGAAGAAGTTTAATAAATGTTTCTTCGATCTCGTTGATAAAAACTTGATCAGATTTTAAAGAAGGATGATCTGGGTGATAGACTTTACCAAACAATAGCTCACCTTTTTTTACATCTTTTAAGCGCTGGATTGATTTTTTGAGTTCATCTTCTGATACGTCGCTCATCAGCATATAATCTTCTTTCATATGATCTTTCTTCATGATGAAGTCGTCAGGCAGCTCAAGTATCTGCTGGAGTCTTTGATGCCATAGTGCCGCAACATTAACC
>NZ_SCWE01000002.1 GCF_004359505.1 Macrococcus hajekii | reverse complement strand
CTCCATAATAGATTGCTTGATAAAGCTCTTTGACTGCTTGAGCCAGTCACTCTTGGGAATAGCATAAATGCTACTCAAATTATTGGAATTAACGTTGACATATTGTCATTCAGTTTTCAATGTTCATCTTTCGTCTCACAAGATTTAACTATACTCTCTTTCGTTATGAAAGTCAACTACTTTTTTTAAATTCTTTTAAAATTTATTTTCAAGCCGTTAAGTTATATCTTTACCGGACAAGTTTTAATTATACGCTCTTCATTTGATGAAGTCAACACTTCTTTAAATTTCTTTTTCAGTGCTGGTTATTATCTCTGCCGGACAAGATATAACTATACAGGCTTTATAAGCATTGAACAAGCATCAAAATTACACTTCTCATCATTTATTTTAAAAGTCCTTAATTGCCCTAATTTTTTGCTCTGCATCCCGATAGCCTAGTTCATAGAGTTGATGGAGCTTGTCTCTATTCTTCTCCATGCGGTCTACCTTTAGATCGAGTGAGGGTCTGATGAGAAGGACGTGACCCGCCTCTGCTTCTCTCTCTATATAATGCAGAGTTTCATTATAACGACCTGGCCGTCTGCGCATTGCTTCATTAATGGCCGGATATTGCTTCACTTTAAAATACTTGGCTATACGACTCGACTTTTTAAAGTAGCCTTTCGGACGCGTTAATACCACTACGTTCTTCTTAATGCCATCCTGCTGTGCTTTTCTTAAAGGTATAGGGTCTGTTACGCCTCCGTCTAATAACTTCTTGCCTTTATATTCTACTACAGGTGCCATTAACGGCAATGAACTAGAAGCTCTTAATATCGTGAGCATATCTTCTTTAAGATGACTTTTATCATAATATTCCGTCTCCCCCGTTTCACAGTTCGTACACGCAATAACATACTCTCCTTCATACAGAAGAAAGTCATCCATATGATAAGGTTCTAAAACATTCGGAATCTCATCGAATAAAAAGTCCATACCAAACATTTCACGATTTTTAATGTAATTTCCGATTGAGAGATAGCGCTTATCGTCTAAGTACTCTAACGTCACTCGCTTATTGCGCCCTTTTTGTTTAGATAGATAGGAAGCTGCCATATTCCCACCTGCTGATACACCGATTACATAATCAAATGAAATCTCATGATTTAAAAAGCAATCCAGTACTCCAGCAGTGTAAATGCCACGCATACCTCCACCTTCTAAAACTAAACCTTTTTTCTCCATCGTCGTCACCTCAATATTCATGTATTCCATATTATAGCAAAATTTAATAGCAAAATAAAAAAACAGCCCTTATCGGCTGTTTCACATCAATCATTTTTATTTAATTGCTGTTGTTTCTGTATAGAGAGAAGTTGTTCCCTTTTTAAGTCTGATACTGGCCGTTCCTGTCTGGCCTTTAATCGTTTTCGTCTTTAACAGTACTATCGCATTGCCAGAAGCATCAGTCTTAGCAGAGAATGACGGACTATAGCCCACTGGACTCCAGCTGCCATTCATATAGAAAGAACCGAGCTGTGTACCGCTCGTATTATAGATGCCCACCTTCAGGTCACTATACAAGGTGTTGGGTGTAAGTCCATTCAACTGAAGTGTCAGATTAAATTCAGTCCCGTTCGTAATCACAGGAACGATAAAATCATATTTACTTGTGACAGGAGAAGCCGGCGTAGGAGCAGGTGCAGCTGTTCCGTAACCATAACTGCCTGATTTAAATGTACTTTCGTCATACCACTTATAACCACTAGCAGGAGTTCCCCAGGGTTCATGCTCAGGCTCAGTAGATGTAGCAGGATTCTCAGTAGCAAGCTGCGGTGAAACCTCGTCCAACTTAATGCCTTTTTCCTTAAAAGTCGTGTAGCTTTCGTCTTTCGTCAGCCAGTCTACTAAGTTATTCAGAAGAGTAGCATCGTCAGCTTCCTTGTAGCCATCATAAGTTGTTTTTGTCTGGCCATTATCTTCTCTTTTATATTTAGATGTTGCATCTTCTACCATAGAAGAGTCACCGATAAAAGCAGCTTTCCCAAGTCCTACCTTACTGATGGCCACGTAAGCCCCTTCAGCAACGCCTCCACCAAAGTAGACACCCTGATCGACTCCAGGACCCCACTTATCAGAAGACGTCAGACCATCAGGCAGATAAACGATGCCTTTTGCAATATCAGGATTAGTGATTGCAATAGTGGAACCTGCGTGCATCGCTACATGGCTGACATTCTTTGTTATACCGAAAGAATCAATCGTGCTGACGACATGTGTGGCATCTATATTATTGAGCGCGTTATATCTGAAACGGACCCCAAAGTTATTACTTAACCAGTCAGACCCCGTTACCCCTGACATGCGGGATGATTGTCTTTCTTCAGTCGTCATGCCTTTAGTGGGAGCCGAATAAGCTCCACGTCTATAACCATTAAACACTTCTGACGAGTCAAAGCGATTCAGATTTCTATCAGCATTGTAATGATCAGCAATAAAAAATACACTGCCACCTGCCTTAACATAAGAAACAAGCGCTGCTTGCTCAGTCGCTTTAAAGGGAATGTTTGCTTCCGGAATGACAAATGCATCATAAGACTGAAGATCTGATAACACAATCGGTGTATTTTTGCGCAGTTCCTTAACAGCGTAGCCCCGGTGCATCAATCCCTGTCCAAAATCTGAGAAAGCACCGTCAATGACCCAGTCCGCTGCCCCTGCAGTCTGACCGTGTGTATTATCAAACAGTACCTTTAATCCATTAGCTGTAGTCGGTAGTTGTTCAGGTGCCTTATCATTGAAGTTCTCAGCTTGTGCACAGCCACTTAGTATGACGAGCGAGAATAAGGAACTTGTCAGGATTTTTTTCAGCATATGTCATCTCCATCAAATTTGATTAATAAATTAATTATACGATTTGTGTTTTAAGATAGTATTAACAATTTGTAAATATTAAGCTGGAAAATTTAACTTTTAATTTACACAATTTACCTGACCTCTTTGTTATGATGGTTAAGGGTTTTAACAATTAAATGGAAAAAAGGAGCGTTATTATGTTTAAAAAGATTATAAAAACATCAGTTCCCGCATTGATGGCAGTTACTATGCTCACAGCTTGTGGTACCAATGATTCATCTTCAAAAGATGCAGCTAAAGAAGGTGATACAAAGTCGGCTACTAGTGAAAAAGGCTATGCACCTGAAAAATTAACTGTTCAGTTCGTTCCTTCTCAAAATGCTGAAACACTTGAAGCAAAAGCTAAACCGCTTGAAAAATTATTAAAAGATGAGTTGAAGATTCCAGTCGAAGTTTCTGTTTCAACTAACTATAATACAATTGTTGAAGCAATGAAATCCAAAAAAGTAGACATCGGCTTCCTGCCTCCTACTGCTTACGTTCTTGCGCATCAGCAGAAAGCAGCTGACGTATTACTTCAGGCACAACGCTACGGTGTTAATAATGACGGTACACCGACTAAAGAATTAGTAGATTACTACAAATCACAGTTTATCGTGAAAAAAGATTCAGGTATTAAAGACCTCAAAGATATGAAAGGCAAAAAAATTGCAATGCAGGATGTTACTTCTACTGCAGGTTATGTCTTCCCAGCGGTTGAACTGAAAAAAGAAGGCATTGACCCTCTTAAAGATATGGAAGTAACAACTGTTAAAGGACACGACCAAGCGGTTATTTCATTATTAAATGACGATGTTGACGTCGCTGTAACGTTCCAGGATGCACGTAACATTGTTAAAGGTGACCAGCCTAATGTCTTTAAAGATACTAAAATCGTTAAATATACAGAAAAGATTCCTAACGATACAATCTCAGCTCGTTCTGATATGACAGATGAGTGGAAAAAGAAAATTTCTGATGCCTTCATTAAAATCGGTAAAGATAAAGAAGGACAAAAAATTATCCGTGAAGTCTACTCACACGAAGGTTACATTAAATCTGATGATTCTAAATTTGATATCATCCGTGACTATGACAAAAAGGTTAAAGAATAATCTATCCATCACAAGCATCGATCAGAAAAAGCTAGACTCACTCGGTGAGTTTAGCTTTTTATATTAAGGAGTGTAGAAATGAGTCAAATTGTATTTACAGATGTCAGCAAAGTCTATCCCAATGGTCATGTCGGGCTCGATCACGTCAACCTGGAAATCAATCAGGGTGAATTCATTGTGATTGTCGGGTTATCAGGTGCCGGAAAATCTACCTTACTGCGTTCCATCAACCGCCTGCATGAAATCTCAGCAGGTGATATTTCAATCGACGGACAGTCCATCACGCGTGCTAAAGGCAATAAATTACTGATGATGCGTCGCAACATCGGCATGATCTTTCAGAGCTTCAACCTTGTTAAACGCTCATCTGTCATCAGAAACGTACTCAGCGGCCGTGTAGGCTATCATCCGACCTGGAAGATGGTGCTGGGTCTTTTCCCTAAACATGATAAACAAATCGCCCTTGAAGCACTGGACCGCGTCAATATCGTTGAGAAGGCTTATAACCGGGCTGATGAACTGTCAGGCGGACAGCAACAGCGTGTTTCTATTGCTCGTGCACTGGCACAGGAACCTAAGATCATTCTTGCAGATGAGCCTGTTGCCTCACTCGATCCATTAACAACAAAGCAAGTAATGGATGACTTAAAGCGTATTAATCAGGAGCTCGGAATTACCGTTATCGTCAACCTTCACTTTGTCGATCTTGCACGCGAATATGCAACACGTATCATCGGGCTCCGTGCAGGAAAAGTCGTATTTGACGGTCCTGTAGAACGTGCAACTGAAGAAGCATTCTCTCACATTTATGGACGGGAAATTAAAGATGATGAGATGATGGGGGTTAAGTGATGACACCAGTTCATTCAGCTAGTCGCATTAAAACCATCTTTACTCTTCTATTATTACTAGCACTGTTGATATGGAGTGGTTATCAGACGCAGTTCAGTTTCTCAAGCCTGGCACTCGGTTTTCCGGAAATGATGAATCTTGTTAAAGAGATGCTGCCGCCAGATTGGTCCTACTTCACAGAAATTATAGAACCCATGCTGGATACTATCCGTATGGCGGTGCTGGGCACTACATTCGGCGCACTGCTCGCTGTACCGGTCGCTTTATTATCAGCGAACAACGTCTTTAAATCTCGCTGGATCAATATGCCGGTCCGCTTTATCCTAAACATTATCCGTACAGTCCCTGATTTGCTTCTTGCTTCTATATTTGTAGCTGTATTTGGTATCGGTGCACTGCCAGGTATATTTGCCTTAACCGTACTGTCATTCGGTATTGTTGCCAAGCTTTTTTATGAGGCACTTGAAAATATAGATGAGGGCCCGCTTGAAGCGATGACTGCTGTGGGTGCTAACAAAACAAAATGGATTACTTTCGGCGTGCTGCCACAGGCTCTGGCACCTTATCTTTCATTCGTTCTGTTCACGTTTGAAATCAATATACGTGCAGCTGCTGTTCTAGGCCTGGTCGGTGCAGGTGGTATCGGTCTCTTCTATGATAAGACACTCGGTTACTTTGAATATCCAAAAGTGACAACAATCATTATCTTCACATTAGTGATTGTGCTGATCATCGACTACACAAGTACGAGAGTAAGGGAGCGATTATTATGAGCAATTATAACTACTTAAAGCCGAAATCATCAGCTCCTGCAGTCATTAGAAATGTCGTTCTCATCCTTCTTCTTCTCAGTATCTACATCTGGGCATTCAGCGGAATGCCGAAGATTGAAATCAAAGATAAGTCATGGGAGATTCTTTCCAATATTTTAAAAGGCATTATTCACCCGGACTGGGGTTACGTCTATATGCCTGAAGGAGAAGATCTGCTTCGAGGTCTGCTTGAAACATTCGCTATCGCCTTTTTAGGGACTGCTATTTCAGCTGTATTATGTATCCCGCTCGCTTTTCTCGCTGCAAAGAATATATCGAATCGCTTCTTATCAGAAGTGAGTAAGTTCTTCCTCAGCCTTATTCGCGTCTTTCCTGAAATCATTATGGCACTCCTCTTCATTAAAGCTGTAGGGCCAGGCGCTTTTGCTGGTGTACTGGCAGTAGGAATCCACTCAATCGGTATGCTCGGTAAGTTATTTGCTGAGGACATGGAGAATCTGGACCTCGGTCCTTCTGAAGCCCTAACAGCGACAGGCGCTAACAAGACAAAGACATTGATGTTTGCTGTCGTACCGCAGATTCTTCCAGCATTTATCTCCTTTGTGCTCTATCGTTTTGAAATCAATCTGAGAAGTGCCTCTATTCTCGGTTTGATTGGTGCGGGTGGTATCGGTACACCTCTTATCTTCGCCTTGCAAGGTAGAACATGGAGCCGTGTCGGCATCATACTGATTGGTATCATCATCATGGTTGTGATAGTTGATACCATCTCAGGTATGATTCGTAAACGTCTCGTATAAACAAAAGAAACCTCCCCTTTTTGGGGAGGTTTCTTCTTATATTTCTGTACGTCCGGATATCGCTTTAGATAAAGTCACTTCATCTGCATATTCAAGGTCGCCACCGACTGGGAGACCATGTGCGAGACGTGTGGTCTTAATGCCGATTGGTTTGATGAGTCTTGAGATATACATTGCTGTTGATTCACCCTCGATATTCGGATTAGTTGCGAGAATCAATTCCTGAACTTCCTCATCCTTCAGACGCGTTAAGAGGCTCGAGATATTGATATCTTCAGGACCAATGCCTTCCATCGGAGAGATAGCGCCCTGCAGGACATGATATAGCCCTTTATATTCACGCATTTTCTCCATCGCAATCACATCTTTTGACTCTTCAACTACACAGATCATCGAACGGTCTCGTGTTTTATCCTGACAGATGTAACAAGGATCTGTATCCGTAATGTGTCCGCATACAGAACAGTAAGTCAGTTCTCTTTTTACATCAACTAAGGCTTTGGCAAAGTTCATCACGTCTTCTTCTTTCATGTCCAGGACATGAAAAGCAAGTCGTGAAGCTGTCTTCGGTCCAACACCTGGTAACTTCATAAAGCTATCAATCAATCTTGATATAGGTGCAGGATAATGCATTACATCATTCCCGGAATATTTAATCCTTTAGTGTGCTGACCTAAACGTTCTGCTGTTACATCATCTGCTTTAGATAACGCTTCGTTTGTCGCTGCTAACACTAAATCCTGTAACATTTCGATATCTTCTGGATCTACTACTTCTTCTTTAATGATGACATCGATTACTTCTTTATGACCTGATACTACAACAGTCACCATACCGCCACCTGCTGTACCTTCGATACGTTCTTCTTTTAATTTCTCCTGTTCTTCAGCCATTTTCTTTTGCATTTTCTGCATTTGTTTCATCATTTGCTGCATATTTCCGCCACCGCGCATAATTATTTCCTCCTATTAGTCAATGATATTAATGGTATCTTTCCCAAATAACTCTTCTGCTGTCTTCACAATATCCTGCTGTTTCGGCTTATCAACCGGTTGTGCTTTACGGTTCTGGATATATTCATGTCTGACCTGCAGCCACTGTGAGTCTGGTACACCTACCATTTTAACTTTTTTATTGATGATTGTGTACACAATCGACTCAATCTTTTCTCGTTTTTCTTCATCTTTGTTAACAATATCAGAGTGAATGTCATCACTGAATTTAATCAGCACGTGGGTTGCACTCGCTGCAACAGGCTCTGAATTCTGTAGCAGACTGACAAGTGCACGCTGATCATTTTGTTTAACGTGATCAATTAAGGACTGCCAGTTTTCCTGCAGATACGTCAGATCTTCCCTATTTGCGTTATCCAGTACTGTTTCAATCTGCGCCATTGAAAAATGATTTTTTGTTTTATTTTCTCTTTTGGCAGGCTTGGATGGTGCTGATACCACTGGATTCAACTGAACTGCTGATAGTTTTTCTTCAAATGCTTTCAGACGTTCATCAATATAAGCATGATCTATCGTTTCAGTTGCAGGACCATTTATTTTCTCTTTTACTTTAACCAGCTCAGATAACTTTACTATCAACACTTCGAAGTGAAGATTCATGTTGACCGCAAAACGCATAGAGACAAGCGTATCATTAATTTTATCGATCATTTCATAGATAGTGGAGAGCTCGAGCGTGTAAATCTCTCCTTCTTGTTGCTCGCCTGTTACAAAATCAACGATGACGTCACGTAAGAAGTAAATAAGGTCATTCACTAGGCGATTTACTTCTTTACCATCACTTAGAAGCTGATGGAAGAGATCAAACGCGCCTCGTACATCATGCTGTATAATCAAATCCGTCAACTGTCTGAATTCCTCTTTGCCGACACTTCCTGTTACATTTAGAACATGCTGTAATGTCAGTGATTCATCACCGAATGCAATCGCCTGGTCAAGAATACTAAGGGCGTCACGCATCCCCCCTTCAGCCGACTGTGCAATAAACTCAAGCGCTGCCTGTTCATAAGTGATCGCTTCCTTATCACAGACATAAGCCAAATGCTGCATGATATCAGGTGTGCTGATGGCTTTGAAATCAAAGCGCTGACATCTTGAAATAATGGTCGGCGGGATTTTATGCGGTTCAGTTGTTGCTAAAATAAAAATAGCATGCGCAGGCGGCTCTTCTAACGTTTTCAACAATGCATTAAAAGCGCCTGTTGTCAGCATGTGCACTTCATCGATAATATAGACCTTATATTTAGATTCACCAGGTGCATATTTGACTTTATCCCTAATATTCCGAATTTCATCGACCCCATTATTACTCGCTGCGTCAATCTCAATAACATCTGAATTGGAGCCGTTTGTAATCGAGATACAACTAGGACACGTATTGCACGGCTCTCCGTCATATCTCTCTGTACAATTAATCGCTTTGGCAAATATCTTCGCAATACTTGTCTTGCCTGTTCCGCGCGGACCGTTGAACAGATAAGCATGAGAAATCTTATTTCTGGCAATCGCATTTTTCAGCGTCGTTGTGACATGTTTCTGGCCTATCACTTCTTCAAATGATTGAGACCGGAATACACGATATAAAGCTTGATAACTCAAGACGTCCCCTCCACACGTTGTAATAAATCTATTATACCATTTTCAATCACAAAAAATAGGAACACAAGTAGTGTCCCTATTCAAACATTATTTTCGTTTTAATAATTTATAGAGCTTATAGGCAGGTGCATTAAGCGGTTTAATGAAGTCTCCGATCTGTTCATCGATGTAAGCATTGAAGCCTTTCTTAAACTTAATGACACCCATATCCGGTGAAGTTTCTTCATTGAAATCACCGCTGACCCCGTAAAAATTATAGCGTTTTAAGCCGAGTTGATTGGCAAACTTAATCATTTCCCACTGCATAAGATAAGCACCCATAAATTTATTATATTTAGGATTAGAGCCACTTGATAAATAGTAAAGCTCATGATTATTGAAGATATAGATGGCACTCGCCAGTTCAAGTACATCATCGTCAGTTGTCTTTAATTCTTCTGTTTCTTTAATCTTTTTCTCAATCTGCTTCACGGCTTTTTCAAGTTCAGCTGTTTTATTCTTCAGTTTTCTGAAATCCGGGTTTTCTTTCAGCTCTGCGTCAGACGCTTCGAATTCAGACTGTTTTTCTTTTAACTGCACGTTTAGACGCTCTAAATATTCATTCAGATCGATATAAGTCATCACAACACGCGCATTGTCCCCGTACATCTTTTTCATACGTTTGAATGTAGCAAGGTCAAAGAGTGAGAAATCATGCTTATCTTCTGCCATACGATACAGTCTGAAAAACTTCTCCATCTCATCATCGGCTAAATCACGAATCTGCACACCCATTTCAATAGTCTTATTGATATTACGACGCGTCTTATATTCCATCTCCTTCAGCAGCTCAGCATCCGACTTCGCTGTCAGATCAAGAACAGAGAAATAACGCGCCTGAGAATCTAAAGAATAGCCTACTGAATAACCTTTATGCATATAACCCAGTGATGTCATTGTCTCAATAATCTCATCAACCGGCTGTTCTTCTGTGACATTGCCATCTCCGTCCAGATAATTTCTTGTCACATACGGGTCGACAAGAACGAATAGACCTTTGCGTGCTTTCAGGTATTTAGTGAGATGTGTATAGAAGAATCTCACCAGTTCTTCGTTATGGTGGTCCATAACCGGTCCTTTATGCGTATAAAAATATTTAAAGAATTTAAAGCTTGGCGCCCCGTTTAATAGACAGGCCGCAAGCACACGCTCACCTTCTTTCACACCTACTAAATGAACATCCAGGTTCATAGCCTTTCGCCCTTCATAGTGTGCACGTGATTGCGTATAATGACTGAATTCATCTTTTACAAATGAATCAAATTCATCAATCGTCAGTTCACAGAATTTCATATTATTACTCCTCCTCGATTCACTTTCAAATTATGACATAATTTGAAAAAATTAAAAAGACATATCCACTGGATATGTCTTGAAGTTTAAATATAAGATTAAGAAATTAAAAAGCCGTGCACCTTTGCTTTGTTAAGCAGGCATGAGCGGAACCTTGATCGACAGCTCAAAGACGGCTACCCCAGCCACACACAAGGTACCACTTAATGCTGCTTCCTTCCGGACCTGACATGATTCATGGGCTTATGTTGACCAGGACCGACTTCTCAACACTACGTGTCAAAGTCAGACCTCACAAATTGCTTACCGTAGCAAAGGAATTCAGTCTTGCCTAAGCGGATTGCAAGTACAGGGAACCGCTACCTCCCCACTTAGCACGGTAGTATATATGATACTATATGTCTCTTGTACTTTGCAAGTTATTTATCCGCTTCTAGGTTTCTTCTAGAAAAATCGACAAATTTGAACTCACTTGCTCTATGTTTAGAAATATTATATTGAAAAGGAACTGCATTCGATAAATGAACGATTGAACGGACAGTCGCAGCATAAGGCGGTTCAACTGTACCAAAGATTTCAAGTTCTGCATCTGTCATCGGCTCAAAAGTAATGGCTTTATTCGAATAACTGATATTTAAATCCAGCTCATTCTCTATATAGGCATAGATAGACTGTTGTGCTATTTCTTCTGTCAGACCTTCTACAATATCAGCGAGGAAATAATCTGTATCAATAATATTAACCCGGCCATTCTTGCGACGAGAACGGATGACTTCATACAGATCAGCTTCATCCTCTAAATGAAGTGCTGCTTTAACAAGAGGATGTCCACTGACAGATACCCGCTGAAATGATTCTACTTTCGTCTCGTAATCCATACCTAAAGAATTATTAATTTCCTCGAAGCTGATCAACTTGGAAAAAGGGAAATTAGTACTCTCCTGATAGATAACGACTGACCCTTTTCCTTTTAACTTCTGGATATAGCCATTTAACTGCAGTAAATTTAGTGCCTTACGCACCGTTTCACGTGATACATTATAGTGTTTGACCAATATGCTCTCAGAAGGCAGTTGATCATGGAATTCATATTCTCCTTGAAGAATCTGTCCACTGATTTCCTGATAGATAGCCTGGTATTTATTCCTGTTCATTATTATCCCTCTTATTCTTGGTGATGAAGTTATTTTAATATTGCAACTGCCTGATAAGGTTGAAGCGTATCATGAACCCCTTCATAGTTGTTTATTAAAGTTTCTCCCATTATAGCCATTGATGCGGGAATTTTGACAGCTTCCTTACTGAAATTCGCCAGGACCGTTACTTCCTGCCCTTTATACTGACGTCTATAAGCGAAAATCTGAGGATGATCAATAAGTTCCGGAACAATACTACCGTAAGTCATAACATCAAGATCATGACGTAGTTGTATCAATTTCTGATACGTATAGAAGATTGACCGATCATCCTCCAGTGCACGTTCCACATTAATAGTCTTATAATTATGGGCAACATCAATCCATGGTGTGCCCGTAGTAAAACCGGCATTATCAGAAGCATCCCATTGAACAGGTGACCGTGAATTATCACGTGATTTCTGCTGAAGAATCCGAATCGCTTCTTCATGTGAAATGCCCTTTTCAAGCATAATAGGATAAGCATTCAACGACTCTACATCACGGTACTGACTCATATCTTCAAAACCAAGATTCGTCATACCAATTTCTTCGCCTTGATAAATATAAGGAGTCCCTTGCAGAAAATGAAGCGTAATAGCCAGCATTTTTGCGCTAAGCACACGATTCTCTTCGGAAGAATCATCACCAAATCTTGAAACGACACGAGGCTGATCATGGTTACACCAGAAAATCGCATTCCAGCCGCCACCTGCTGCGATACCCGTCTGCCACCTGAAGAGAATTTTCTTCAGTTCGATAAAATCATACGGCATCTCAGACCACTTCTCACCGTCCTGATAATCCACTTTAAGATGATGGAAGTTAAAGACACTACTCAGTTCCTGTCGCTCAGGCTTCGTATACTTAATACAGTGTTCAAGCGTCGTCGAACTCATCTCACCTACTGTCATAAAACCTTCTTTATCACCAAATGTCGCACGATTCATCTCATGCAGATAGTCATGAACTTTCGGTCCATCCGTATAGAATTCTTTACCTTCTTTTGGTGAATTATCGTAAGAACCTTTTGAAATCAGATTGATGACATCAAAACGGAAGCCATCCATACCAAAATCAATCCAGTAATTAATCATATCGTAAATATCACGACGTACCGCTTCATTTTCCCAGTTCAAATCGGCCTGAGTGACATCGAAGAGACGCAGATAATATTGACCCGTTGCCTCGTCGAATTGCCATGCATTACCACCGAACTTGGACTCCCAGTTCGTCGGCGGACCATCCTGTCCATCTTTCCAGATATAGTAGTCACGATATGGATTATCTTCAGATTTACGAGATTCAACAAACCAGTTGTGATAGGTAGAGGTATGATTGATCACGATATCCGACATAATCTTGATGCCACGTGCATGGGCCGAGTCGAGCAGACGTTTAAAGTCTTCTTTCGTACCGAAGTCAGGATTAATCTCATAATAATCACTGATATCATAACCATTGTCATTCATAGGTGAACGATAAACAGGCGTGAGCCAGATATAATCAATACCCAGCACTTTTAAATAATCCAGTTTCTCGATAATCCCATTAATATCACCTTGTCCATTACCTGTCGTATCTTTAAATGATTTCGGATAAATCTGATAGACGACTGATTTCTTCCAATCAGTAACTGCCATTTTTAAAACTCCTCACTACTTCATTAATTTTTCGTCTTTTACAATCGGTGCTGCTTCACTACCTTTAGAAAATCTTGAGAAAATAAGTGTCAGTACAATCGGTAATACCATTGCGATGGCCATACCAATTAAGAATGTCATACGGAATCCTTCATTAATTGAAATGATACCTGGTACGCCACCTACGCCTACTTTACCTAGTACTTTTTGTGCGCCAAATAATGCTCCCACGATTCCAGTCGTAATAACAGCAGCGATAAATGGATACTTGAGGGGAATATTAACACCGAACATAGCCGGTTCAGTAACACCCAACCAGCCTGAAATTCCTGAAGTAAGAGCAAGCCCTTCTTCTTTCACCATTTTACGACGTTTGTATAAGAACCAAGCCGCGAATGCTGCAGAACCTTGAGCAATATTTGAAATAGCTAGAATCGGCCATAAATAAGTGCCACCAAGAGATGAACTCATCAACTGGAAGTCAACTGCCAGGAACATGTGGTGCAGCCCTGTCACTACAAGTGGTGCATAAATAAGTCCGTAAATAAGTCCGCCTAACCAGCCCGCTTGACCGAAAATAAATTGGATAATACCTGTAATTTGCGTACCTAACCATAAAGCAACAGGTCCAATAATTAAGAATGATAAGAATCCAACTAATAATAAAGCAACAGGTCCAACAACTAGCATTTTGATTGAATCGTGAACACGTTTATTTAAGAAACGTTCTACTTTAGCAAGTAACCAAGCTGCAAGTAATACCGGTAATACCTGACCCTGATAATTTAACTTATTAATATGAAGTCCAAATACATCCCACTGAGGAATCTCTGTCAGTTGCCCTGTCTCAGCATTACCTAAACTATATTGAGAAGCAAGACCAGGGTGACACATAATCAAACCAAGTACTAATCCAAGAATTGGACTACCACCAAAGACACGCATTGCCGACCAACCGATTAAGGCAGGTAAAAAGATAAAGGGAGCTGCTGCAATAAAGTTAATGATTTCTGCCAAATCTTTAAGTTGCGGATACATCTCAACTAAAGATTGTTTGCCAAATAACCCACCTGCTGTTAACACATTATTTAAACCAAGCAATAGACCTGCTGTTACGATAGCAGGCAATAATGGAATAAAGACATCACCTAATGTTTTAATCGCACGTTGAAGTGGATTCATTTTGTCTGCCGCCGCCGCTTTCACTTCTTCTTTCGAGCTCTCACCCATTCCTGTTTCTTCAGTAAAGACCTTATAAGCTTCGTCTACTGTTCCCGGTCCAATAACAATCTGGAACTGGTTATTTGCTGCGAATGAACCTTTTACAAGATCAATCTTATCCAATTCTTCTTTATTGACTTTAGACTCATCATCAAGTGCTAAACGTAAACGGGTTACACAGTGTGTTGCCGCATTGACATTCTCTTTCCCGCCAATAGCATCAATAATTCGTCTGACATCATCTCTATTAACTGCCATAACTTCATCTCCTCTAACTTGAATGCTTTAATTGTATCAATGTCTATACAAGTTTGTAAATGCTTTCAGAAAGGGGTTTCACAGTTATTTTATTTACTTTAGTAACATATCTCATATAAACAAAAAAGATGCCCTGATTAACAGGACATCGATCTATATATTTTCGTTTAATTATAAAAATAATGGCGGAGGAAGAGGGATTCGAACCCCCGCGAGCCGTTAAGCCCCTGTCGGTTTTCAAGACCGATCCCTTCAGCCGGACTTGGGTATTCCTCCAAATAAGACAATATCAATCTTATAATATGTCTAAATATTTGTCAACAGTTTTGCTATTTTTAATTTTCATATAAAATGGGTAAAGATTAATCTTAATTTTCATATAAAATGGGTAAAGATTAATCAATGAAAGCGAGGCACTATAAAATGATCTATGAAGTAAAGGTTTATGCGGATAGCACTAAAGTGTTGAATAAAAAAGGACATATTAAAAATAAATTATTAAAAGCTTTTAAAGCAAAAAGTAAGGATGAAGATTTTCTCGTTCAGTTTATCGATCATCAGACAAGAATGAACTATGATAACAAAGTGACCATTCGCGTCAGAAAATCTGAATACGATGAACATCTGGAACTGCAGTACAAGAAACGATACCCTATCAATGACCATGATGTGGAAGCTGCTATTAAACAGGCTGAAAAAGACGGTATCAATGGCGAACTGGAAGTTGAGTATGGCATCAATACACAGACACTCAGTGTGACACATGTGGTAGAAGTTCCGCTCGATGAACATATTTTACCTGCTCTTGATGTCAGTCATCAGCATATTACCGAGCAGGCGCCTGACATATTTGCGCCCTATCTGACCGAATTAGATGAATCTACGTTAGTAGGACCGGTTGAATTCGAAAGACATATCGGAAAATTGAACAGTTATAAAATCAAGCTGGAAAAGTGGGATATTGGAGAGACTCATATTGTAGAGCTTTCTTCTAAAGTAAAAACACCCGCTGAAGCATTTGAGCTTCAACAGGCATTGATTCATCGCTTAACAGAGCTGAAAGTATATGAAGCTACAGACCAGCTCAAAACTGAAATGATTTTCAACCATCATTGATTTAAACTTGTTTAGCAAGCGACGTTATATAAAAAGAATGCATCATGATTAAAATAAACATTTTGCATTCTTTTTATCCTCACGTTTCGTTTGTTTTTTTGTTATCAATAACGCTACAATTATAGTACAACTTTCTGGGTATATATAGATATATCTGGAAATATGATTACTTTAGAATCGGAAGTGGAAACCCTGAATATTTTTTTAACGGGCGCGACTGGCTTTGTCGGCGCTCAGCTCATTCATCAACTCGCTCAGAATCCTGAGCATCATCTTTACATCCTCTACAGAGATGAGGCGAAAAAACAGAAGCTGATCAGTGAGCTTCCTAATGCCTCTCTTCATTTTGTACAAGGAGATATCACCTCTGAGAATTGTGGTGTAGATTTTTCACACCATCATCTTCCACAGATGGATTACTTCTATCATTTAGCTGCCCTCGTTAAATTCGACGAAGAATTACGTCAGCAACTTTTTGAAATCAATCTTGAAGGCACGAGACATGCCCTCGCTTTAGCTCAAGTACTTAATACGAAGCACTTCCTCTATGTTTCTACAGCCTATACAGTCGGTCAGAATGAACAGGCTAAAGAAGAACTGCATCCTCTATCTACACCTGTCAATAATCCATATGAAGAAAGTAAACTTCAGGCTGAACATGTCGTGATGCAGGCACCTATGAAAAAATCTATACTGCGTCCTGCCATTATTATCGGTGATTCTGTCACGGGTGCCGCAGATTCGAAGTTTACACTATACGGTTTTATGAAGGCCTTAAAAGTATTTCGCCGGAAGATATCGCGCTCTGTTACTAGCCAGCAATTTCGCTTATTCGGTCATGATAACGGGACATCTAATTTAGTGCCTGTCGATTATGTTGTTCGTGTACTCGGCCATGCGCTTCAAGCTGAAGATGGTAAAATTTATCATATTACGAATAGTGCACCGCCACATAATATGGAGATTCTTTCTATTATTAAGAAGTACTTGAATTTTGATCAGTTGACTGTAGCACCTGAAAGTGAAAGAGCGACTATCACTGACGAAGAAAAAATTCTCAACTCTTATATCGCTGTATTCGATCCATATTTCAAAAAATCAGTGGTTTTTGAAGATAATAATACTGCTGAACTGCTTAAGCTTTTCGGTGAGTCTACATTAACACTGAGTCGATCACAACTCGATATGATTATCCGCACATTTTTATTAAAATAAAGGAGGTTGACACATGTTTTTAGCGTGGAAAGAATTACTTTATAACAAATTAAAGTTTAGTTTAATCATTGGTGTACTAGTTTTAATTGGCTACCTGCTTTTCCTTATTTCAGGACTATCTAACGGTCTGATGAATATGAACCGCGAAGCCATTGATACATGGGGCGGAGACGCCATCGTGATGACTGAAGAGTCCAACCAGAATTTAGCACAGTCCGTTATGGATCAGGATGCAGTAGATGGAAAATTCAAGAATGCTGCACCGATTAAAAATACAGCTGTCATCACTTCAACAGCTGACAGAAAACAGAACGCCCTGTTATTTGGCATTCAAAAAGGTTCGTTTATTGAGCCAAAAATTAGCGACGGTAAAATGTTCAAGGATGATTTTGAAGTGGTAGCAGATGATACATTTAAAGAAAAAGGGTTTAAAATCGGCGATAAACTGGATCTCGCGGGCACAGATGAGACGTTGACGATTACTGGGTTTACTGAAGGGGCTAAATATAATGCAGCGCCTATTCTTTACAGTAATGATGAAACTGCAGATGTTCTGACAAATGGTCGTCTGAATGACAAAGTGAATGCGTTCGTTGTAAAAGATTCAAACTTTAAAGGTGTTAAAGTGGACAGTGATTTACAAGTGATTGATAGTGAATCATTTATTAAAAAGTTACCAGGTTATACTGAACAGAAATTAACACTCGATTTTATGAGTTATTTCTTATTTGCTATTTCAGCATTCATTATCGGTATCTTCTTATACGTTATCACAATTCAGAAAGCACCTATTTATGGTCTCTTAAAAGCACAAGGTATCAGCAACAGTTTCCTTGCAAAATCAGTCATCTTCCAGACACTGATTTTATCAGTTCTTGCTGTTCTTATTGCGCTTGGCTTAACATTACTGACCGCTTACTTCCTGCCGCCAGTAGTTCCTATTATATTTAAATGGCAGCTCATTGCTATCTATGCTGCAACATTAATTATTACAGCATTATTAGGCGGACTGTTCTCAATCCGCTCTGTACAAAAAGTCGATCCATTAAAAACAATCGGGTAGGTGAAAAAAATGGTCTTAACCCTAGAAGGTGTATCCAAAAGTTTCGGTAAAGATAATACGTATGTCGAAGCATTGAAAGCGACTGACTTCCATCTGGAACGTGGTGAAATGGTGGCTATTGTCGGTCCTTCAGGTTCCGGTAAAAGTACCCTGCTGACTATCGCCGGGCTGCTGCAGAAACCTTCATCAGGTCGTATTATCATTAATGATACAAATACAACAGATTATAACGAGAAAAAACGTTCTCAGATCAGATTAAAAGAAATCGGCTTTATCCTGCAGGCTTCAAACTTAGTCCCTTTCCTTAAAGTGAAAGATCAGCTTAAACTGCTGGATAAAGTCAATCGTAATCATCTGTCAAAAGAAGAGCTGGCAGAAAAAGTGCAGACACTAGGTCTGGAAAAAGTAATGAACCAATATCCAAGTGAACTGTCAGGTGGTCAGAGACAGAGGGTCGCTATCCTGAAGGCTATCTATACGAAGCCATCTGTCATCCTGGCTGATGAACCGACAGCAAGTCTGGATAGTGAAAAAGCATTTGCTGTTATCGAGCTTATTCGTGAAGAAGTACGTGGTATGGACAAAGCAGCTATTGTCGTCACACACGATACAAGACTGACAAAATACTTTGATAAAGTTTACGAAATGAAAGATGGTTACTTGAATAGAATTAATTAGAAGGTGAATTATGTGGAATCACATCGCGATGCATTTGTGACTGCCAATGAGGTATATGATATGGGGGTCCCGCCTAACGTTCTCTCCATGTGGATGACAAATGACCTGATTCAGGTGGCCCATAAAAATAAATTTGATCGCTTTTTCTGGAAACATGAAGTAGAAGCATTGATCCAAAAATATTTAAAGAACTGACGAGCGTCAGTTCTTTTTTTAGTAAGCATGGGTATAGAAGGAAAAAGGATGTGTTGAGATGACAACAACGGCAGAGAGAATCATTAACTATATCGAAATGCTCGGTGTACATGACAAAGGACTGAAGCGAGCTCACGCGCGTGGCTATTACTACAATGCAACGGTTGAACTGACGGATGAAGGTAAGGTCTTGTTAGGTGATAATACAACGGCTCTTGTCAGATTATCGGATGCACCGCCTAATAAGCGGACACCTGAACAACTCATTTCATTGAAAGGTCTTGCTATTCGCTTTAATGAAACTGACAGCCATTTTATCTTTATCAATTTTCCTTATTTTCCGTTTGTAAAAAAAGAATCAATTCTTAAATTTACAACGTATGTGAATGCCATCAAGCAGACGAATGACTGGATGGTCATATTTAATCTATTGCGTAAAATAGGTCAACTTGAACAATTTGGTCAACGTCTAGGCAAATTAGCAAAGCATTTCCCTTTGTCGACGATAAGAAGATTTCAGATTTATCATAACTTGCATTACTTTAAAACCGAACAGGACTATGTCAGATTTCATGTCGAGTATCATGAGGATATCAAGTTATATGCAGAACGTTATAGCGCGCCTACCTCTATTGAAAAAATTCGTCATGACGGTAAAGTGAGTGAAATAGGACGTCTCGTTATTACTCAGGAAATCGAAGAAGATATTCCTTATTTTGAACTGCTAAAAGCAGGGCCATATCTATCTGTTCTACCAGATGATGACATCATTCAGCTGAGAGATGAGATGTATCAAATATCAGCTGACAGACGATTAATTGAACAAAATAAAAAACGCTGAGTCCAGCTGGACTTAGCGTTTAATTGGTATAGCGACTATCATATGGATTTCTTGCGCGCTGATCAATCAAGAACATGATCGCAATAAACAATATACCTAAGGCAACAAAGACAAATGCGCCGAATACTGATGTCTCATATATAGCAAAACCTGCCATAATCTCAGCGAGTCCAATAACGAACACAATGAGTTTCTTCATAGTGTTAGACATAATCTCACTCCTTTATTTAACGTATCATTATCATACACCATTCAGATAAAAAAATACGTTTTCAGGTTTAGACATCTTTGTGACAGAAATAAGAGATAATATATTTCTCAGTCGATGCCTGCCCTCGTCCAAGAGTCATAAGATGACCTGCAGATGCAAGACTGACCAGTTGTTTCTGACTGGTTAACTGCTCATGAATAAACTGGGCACTCTCCGCATAACTCTTGTCATCACGCTCACCATACATGACTAAGACCGGTGATTTTATTTTGTCCAGATTTCCCATGAGATGCTCAATCATCGAACAGAATTTCTCTGTCCCTTGTGAGTAGTTCTTAATAAGAGCCAGCTGACGTTCATTTTCATGATCAGCCATCCCGAGCATTTTATTCAGACGCATGCCATATTGCTCGAGTCTATAATCAATACTCGTCGCATCCTTGGAGCGTGGGGCAGACATGATAACCCCTTGCTCAATTTCAGGATATGTTTCCAGTAGTTTCAGCGTATACAAGCCGCCAAGTGACACGCCTACTGCACTGACTTTTTTATGGCCCTCACTCTTCAGAAACTCATAGCTATCGACGACTACCTGCCACCAGTCATCTGTATCATATTCCAGGAAATCTTCCAGCAGTAGACCATGCCCTGGGTAAGAAGGAACATAAGTCGTAAACCCTTCCGCGTTCAGCCGCTTCGCTAACTCCTTCACATCACGTACAGTCCCTGTAAAAGAATGTAGCAAGAGAATTGCATGGTCACTTCCTTTTAAATAAATAGGACTCGGATTCTTTAATTTAATCATCTTCATCAACTCCAATCCTATTTATTATAGCGATATGGAGGAGAGCAGCGCCACTGAGATGATTTATGATGCACGAGTGGCGCGGTTTGCGACACTCAGATTTGTTTCGGCGTGCGAGTGGCGCGGTTTGCGACACTCAGATTGGTTTTGAGGTACGAGTGGCGCGGTTTGCGACACTCAGTCCATCTTCTTTAACAATTCAAAAGAATGCATCCACATTTTTGTAGATGCATTCATTATTTCTCCAGAAACTCTTTTAAAGGAGCTGCGTTATTATGTTTTTCATCTTTGGCATCGTACAATAAAATCACAGCCCCTTTTATAGACTTCAATTGCTTAAATTCAACAAACTTCTCAGCATCATGATCAAACCATTTGCGCAGTTCAGTAGAAGGTGCGACTTCCTTCAACCAGTCATCAAGCTGTGCTGCTTCCTTAAAAATACCACGAGGCCAGACCCGGTCAACTAAAATACGTTTTCTTATCATCATAAATACGCGCGATATAAATCATCTTTAGACCTCTTTGATCATATTAAACCACTGTTCTCCCCCATGCTGGGAAGCAGATGGTCCATGACTTTTAAAACCATAGCGTTCGTAAAAAGGGACAAGGTCCTCAGTACAAGTCAACGTAATAGCTTTAAGTTTTAATCCTTCTGCAAGTGCAGTAAAACGATCAATCAGTTGTCCAGCTAGGCCTTGTCTTTGATGACGACGAGATACAGCAAGTCCTAATACACATAAATAATCACCTGTTCTCGTGTCAGGAATCTTTTTAAATAAATCATCCGTAATATAAGGTTGCTCGATTACTGGTCCATTGATATAACCTGCAATGTCTCCCTCTTTCTCAGCTACAATAAATGTGTCACTGATCTTGTCAATTCGTTCTTTAAATGCCCCTTCTGTATCGGCTACTTCCGGGATAAACGATTCCTGTTCAAGAGCCGCAATCTGGTGCAAATCATTGATATTCGCTGTTCTGAATTTATACATTTATCTCACCCTCTTCAATGACATTATCTTACACATTTAAAAATGTTACAATATTAGTGATCTTAAAAATACATGTTCAATAAGGAGGCACCGCAATGGATATCACTAATTTACTACTTACAAGCATCTTAATGTTTATCGTCTTTGAAATCATCTATCTCATCACAGATCGTCTATTGAATCACTTCTCAGAGAACAAGAAACCTTATAACTTTAAATACGCCATTTTTATGGGTATCTTGATGGTCATCTTCTATATGATTGCAAGCAGAATTTTTTAATCATTACCTCTACAGATGCTATACTGATGGTCACAAGGAGGCACCATCATGAACTCAAAATATAATGATTTATTTCAACCTTTAAAATTAAACAATGGTGTAGAACTACGCAATCGCTTTGTTCTGGCACCTCTTACTCATATTTCCTCTAATGAAGACGGAACGATTGCTGATAGAGAAATTCCTTATATGGAAAGCCGTTCTAAAGATGTCGGCATGTCTATCACAGCAGCATCCAACATCATGGATATCGGACAAGCTTTCCCCGGACAGCCATCTATTGCACATGATAGTGATATTGAAGGCTTGAAACGTTTAGCCACAGCGATGAAAAAGAACGGCGCTAAGGCTATCGTTCAGATTCATCACGGCGGCGTACAAGCACTACCGGAATATATACCAGATGGCGAAGTCGTGGGGCCAAGCGCGATGGAGCTGAAAAGCTTCGGTCAGGAACATACTCATAGTGCGAGAGAAATGACAGAAGACGAGATCAACGAAACAATCAAAGCATTCGGCGAAGCAACCAGACGTGCGATTGAAGCAGGATTCGATGGTGTTGAGATTCACGGCGCAAACGGCTATATCATTCATCAGTTCGTCTCCCCTCACTTCAATAAACGTACAGACCAATGGAAAGATTCATTTTTATTTGCCCTGAAAGTGGTTGATGAAGTCGTTAAAACAGTAAAAGAACACGGTAATGATGACTTTATTATCGGTTACCGCTTCTCACCAGAAGAAGCATTTAACCCAGGCATTAAAATGGAATTAACTGAAGAACTGATTAAACACTTAATTGAAAAACCACTTCACTATTTACACGCTTCACTCATGCATATCCACGGAGATGTTCATGAAGGGAAATACGCAGGTGAAAATCGTATCCAGCTACTTCATCAATGGGTAGATGGTCGTATGCCATTAATCGGAATCGGCTCAATCTTTACAGCTGATGATGCGATTGATGCACTGAATACTGGAGTAGAACTTATCGCAGTCGGCAGAGAACTACTGCTCGACCATACATTTGTCGCTAAAATTAAAGAAGGTAAAGAAGACGAGATTATCTCTTACTTTGACCCAGAAGATCCGAACAAACATGACCTCCCAGAACCGTTATTGCAGCAATTCAAAGCGGGATTCTATCCCCTGCCATCGAAAGAAGATAATAAATAACATGCAAAAAATCCTCTAACCGCGAAGGTTAGAGGATTTTTGGGTGCTATTCCCACTCAATCCAAAACAGGAAATAGTGAAATTTCATAGAGTTTCAAAACCTTATATATCAAGGGTTTGAAGCGTTCATTAGGTCCTACTATGTCCCCAGGTGTTGCCCCGAGTTGCAAATATCTGCCCTTTTTTTGCCCTTAAAATTTCATTTAAAAATTTTTGCTTACTTCTATAATTTATCTCTAAGTTTAAATAACCTAAATAATATATAACCTATTAAACTTATTGGAACTAATGCTATGAGATATTCGGAAACTAATTCATCGTTAAGAGGGGCAATTTGCATATTAGGTTCTTCATCATATAATGCTCCCAAGGTAAAGCCTAATAAAGCTATCAATATGAATACTGTACTTGAAATAACAACAGTAGGGTGCTTTTCATGGAATCTACAATTACAATCTATTACATTACCATTTCCATCTTTTTCACAATGACAACTTCTTAAAGGTAAGTTAGTCAGCTTACTTATTGCATTATAAGACATGAATACTAAGAAATTTATACCCAGCATAACTAAAGATAAGAAAATAAGAAGTTTAGGTAAAGGCGTACTATGTACACTTTTTGCTAAAGTAGTCACTTCATTAAAGCCACCAATAACCGCAAACATTATAGATGTAAATATACCTAGAATCGCTACAAATTGAGTGTAAATTTGATTTTTGTCTTCTGATAATTTATCAATCCTTGTTTCTAGTTGACCAAATTCTTCTAGTTTCTTCTCGTGTTTCTTAATAAATTTATTAAATCGGTTTATATCACTATTTTGTCTCACATAAAGTGAATTTCTTTGACTAACAGCCAAATCGAAATGCTCTATAAATTTTCTTAATACTTTATATTGTGAAGAATATCTTTTTAATTCTTCTTCACCTGTAACATAATGGTTATAATGCTCTAATAAACATTCAGAGATAAATCCTTTAAAGTCATTTAAATCATTTTCTTTATTCTTTTCATCAAAATTAAAAACTTTTGTTGTAATAGACGCATAAGGAAGCATGGAGGGTTCCATTCCCTCGCATGCTTCAAATAGATTTTGGATATATTCTTTTTGAGGATCTAATTTATCATATTGACCTGATGAGTAATTCAATAATAATTTATGAAGTTGGTCAGTAAAAGGTTTATTTTGGGGATCTATATATTCATTGCGGAAAATCTCGACATTGTTCATGTTCAACTAGCCTCTTGTAATAAATCATCTAAAGTATATTCAATGTCACTTCGTCCATAAACGATAGCATCTTGGTTATTAATCCAATGCATGTGTTGATGACTTTCATTAACTAGATCAAAAGGTCTTCTTCTCAATTGACTATCTATAAACTCATTGAGTCCATTTAATCTTTCACTTACTGTTCCATATTCTAAAATGGGAGAACTTCCATATATCTTATATTCTTCATATAAATCTTCGACTACTGGTCCATATCTCCATACTAAGAAAGGTTGAGTATAAATTTCTAACAATTGAGCTCTAGTTAAAATTCTACGTCTAAATGCTTCAATTAATGAGAAATATAATATTTTTTGTAATTGCAAATTAGTTATTTCCAAGCCATGTTCGTCTGCTACAGCTAAAATGTGATTAACTAATTCTCTCATGATACTATCTCCTTTCATTAAACCTTTTTAAGATTTAATATAGTTTTCTACACAAAAATAGACAGTCTTGATACTGTCTTTTTGTCATGTTGTTAAAATATTCTGTTGATCTGACAAAAAGTTTGTCTTAACTAACAGGGAACATATGTTCTATTTTTGTGTTTGCTGGTACTTTAATTATACCCAAATGTAGCGTATTCGCAACATTTAGTTGACAAATAATCTTATATTCATAAAATTTTATAGCCATTTAATAGACATATTTTTATACATCATTTATTTACATATAGTTATTAAAAACTAACTTTTTATTATGATTTTTGACAAAAAGTACAGAAAAAACAACACTGTGAAATCTCCCGCAATATCTTTAATTCTATAAAATAATTACATTTATTAACTTTTTATTATCTTACAATATGAAAACACCCCCGTCACATTAAACGGGGGCTTACTCACATTTCATTTTTCTACTTCTCTTTCTAATGCTTTTTTAAAGAAACTTTCTGTTTCTTCCTTAGTATAAGGCTTTCCATCTAAACGGTTAGGTTGTTTTAGCTTTTGTTTCTGTCTTCTCTGTTCTTGCCTTTTCTCTGCATCTTCTAATGATTTTAAAAACTCTTTAACACTTATAGGCTCACCATCTAAACGCTTTTTATTTTGTTTCATAACTTCACCTCTTCTCTATTATTCACACATCTTATTCAATAAATCATCATTATTTATACACCCCATAATGTGTTTCCTTAGCGTCGTTACTGGGATTGTCAAGCGTACCCCCCCTCCCCTTTTTGCACCCCCCTCACGTGAAGAAAAAGTGCTTTAAATGTGGAAAGAAGAGTCCCCATACCGTTCCTTGTTTTCTGTTTTGATAGCTGATTTGTTCTAGGGGGAGGGTCTTATCTTGCTAAAATCTTTCTATACCTTGTCATAATCTTATCGTTTTCAGTTACCTCCCGAAAACCTTACCATTCCCAAACACTCTAAAACGCTATTTAAAGCCATTCTAGGACATTTTAAAAGTTCGCTATACCTTGCCTAAACCTTGTTATAGTTTTTCGCTGTAAATGGCTCTGTTGAGCGATTTGAGTTCGTCGGAATAATGACCATCAGAAGCGGTTATAAATTGACCATTGCAAGCCACTTATTTATAGCTTTGTTCTGTACTATCAAATACTTGTGCCTTATCTTGTCATAAGTCTTTTGGTGCATATTCTTAGGCTTCCAGGGGCAACGGGTTGATATACCATGTGGCATAGTGAAATTAGGGTCTAACATACGGCCATACCGCTTCATTAGATGAAATTCATAGACTAGATCAGTCTTAGTTGCTTGCTGTGAGATATAGTTAAAGTCGATACAGTGACGACATTTTAAGCCATGGTCTTTTAAATATAGTTTAGTCACTCGACTATCACAGTAATTACATTTAAAGAACAGTCTAAAGCCATAGCCCACTTGTACGCCCTCTATTGTGCAATTAAATTCAGTGTTCTCTATCTTCACGCCCACTCTTCTAACGCCTGGGCGTTTAATTAAGTTCTTAGCTTTATTAATATCTACCTCTATAAACTGTTCCTTATAGGGCTTACTAACGCCTGTATAAGCCATATTCATCACCTCGCTTGTTATATAGAGCTGAAACACCTAAATATATTGAGAAATGCAACCTTTTAAAAGTCACTGAAATTAAAATAAATTAAAGTCAAAAATAGCTGTAACCGTTGATATGACAGTGTTTTTTAATGTTAATTAAACTTTAATCAATAGCCCTCAAAACCTCGCTAAAATTACATTAATTTGCATTATAAAATGACAGAAAAGGCTCTATATCAAGGGTTTAAGGTCAATTAATTTATGCTCTAAATAGTTGCTCACTGCTTTATCCATATAGACCACCTTTTGAAAAACCGCCATGAATATCGTAAAGTATTTTTACTTTACGCACTTCTTACTGTCTTTGATATGCGTCTTGTCTGTTTAATAGGCTCACAGCCCAACTGTTCGCTCAATAAGTTATGAGCATTGATAAAGTTCTTCTCTACTGTTTCTTGCTTCGTTTTCAACTGCTCAGATATTTCTAATATCGTTTTCCCACAACATCTTTTAAGCAGATAGACCCTTTTCTCAACTCGCTTTAGTTTCCTTAAATAGTATTGAGTGATTCGATACTCGTCAGATGATTCATTCATGAAGTTAAGTGTGTCCGTCTGGTAATCATAAGAGGACAACATAATAACCGCTTCTAGCTTCTTCATAGAGAAGCGGCTTTCTTTTATCAGCTGTTCTACTTCGAAATCTTCTAAGTTCGCTGCCAGCTTCGTTTTTGCCCTTTCTATGAATGATTCTACAGAGGTTGTTTTTATACCGAGTAGTTCCGCAACGTCCCCGGCACTCATGCCCTCACACTTCATCATGATGAACGTCTCTATCTCTCTATTTGATAGTCCTTTTAACATTCGGCTGCTTAAATGGTTGTCATTAAGTAGGTAGTCACTATACTCTTCATCTGATATTTTTCTGTAATGATTATCTTCTACAGCCATTTCAAGTGTTTGCTGATCTACCAGGTAAACTTGTCGCCTGTTTATCCCTCTGTAGTCTGTCGGATTGTGACCGCACTCTATCCACTTGATGATGAAGTTCAATTCATTTAATATACTCTTCAATATCTTAAGTTCTGCTTCATCGTTACACTTCTCTATCATGGCCTGGGTGAGCCGCTTCGATTCGAGGTACTCAATTAATAATGACTTCACTCTTTGCTTCTCACCGTCCTTTACATAAGTACAAATTTATTATTTTGTATTTCCCAAAAACATACTAAATATATTTACTAGCAAACGGGTTATTGACTTCTCTAGGCTCATACATCACCATAAGTTCACAGTAGATACCGCCACCGCCCTCGTCCCAATCACCATCATAGATAGGTTTAATATCTATAATGTGGTGCTGTTCCAAGAAGTCATTTAGCCGTGCTTCGTACTCTTCTTGTGTCTCTTTTCTTCTTGTTGATACATCACCATATCTATTTGTGTAGGGTGAAACTTCTATAGATTGCTTACTAAACAGCTTTACATTCATTGATAATATCCTCCGTTAGTATATGTGTAATGACTTCTCTGATCTCTTCCGCTAAAGTGAACTGAAAGACCACACTTTTAGTGACTGTTCCGTCATCGTGATAAGTCGTTTCTATAAACTCTTTTTCGATACTGGCCACTTCCCACCGCTTCTTAAAGTGATCTATCATTCTATCCATGGTCTTTAACTGTTCCTGGGTGAGTTTCTCACCGTAAAACTCTTTTTGCATAGGGTTAGCCTCCTTAATTTTTGCTACGTTACTACATTAGGTACTACATTAAAATTATCTAATGTAGCACAGTTGACCCTTACTCCCCCATCGATTTCAAAGAAAAAAACTACGATACTACATTTATTTTTAAAATTATTATATATATTCTTTCTTATACTCTTTTTATATATATTTTTATAACTTATTAAAATAGTGTAGTAACGTAGTAAAAAACGCTGTAAGTATTGATATTAAAGGTTTTATCCATGCTACGTTAGTATAAAAAAGGCGTAGTAAAAGTGTAGTAAAAATCATTGTAATGTAGTATTTTAGCCCACTAACTTAATTGAGTTATTTATGAAGTTTCTATAAGTCTTAGTACGCTGAATGTTAAAAGTGATATGCTCTTTCTCTGCAAGTTCATTAATAATTTGAATATGTTTATCTGTCGTTAACTTTCTAGGCTGTCCGCTTTCCCACTCTTTCCCCAGGTACTTAGAAAGCCTTTGAACAAACTGACGTTCCCCTAGTGGCTTACCATTGTTATGCTCTATATACCGCTCGTATGCTTCATATACGAACGCCTGGGGCAAGTATTTGATACTTCGACCTTTTAGCCATTCATCAAAGACATTTACTTTAAAATCATATACAGGATCATTGTCTTGCATGAAGACATCTAACTGTCGCTGTGAAGCGGTTGGGATAGTGAAATTTTCAAAGTCCAATTTAATAGCTTTACTCAATACATACTGTAGGACTTCTTTATTTTTAATGTACTCGTCTTTTATCTTCCTGTTCTCGACCTGTCCGTTAAAGTCCGCTTCAAAGGGTACAATTAACAGCCGTCTTAGATTACCATTAGTCTTATCCTTAAAGCGTGGCATACCGTTAGTGGACTGTATAACCGTACAATAAAAATTAGTACTATAGGGCTGTTTACCTTTAAACTCAACTAGTACACTGTCGCCCGTTGTGACGCTCTTAAAGGTAGAAGAGTCGTCAATATATACGCCTACGGGTACATCATCGCCAATTACGACTGTCTTACCGAACAAGACGCTTGTCTTAAACTGTTTCTCGAACTCGTCTATTTTCAGATAAGCGACATTTTCCTCACCGACCAGGTACTTGATTAAATCTTGAAATGTACCCTTACCATTGTTCCCGTCACCTACTAAAAAGATGGCTTTTTTACGGGTGTAGTTACCATTTAAGCTGTCGTTTAGGACTTGCCATAAAAGAGTGACGATCTCGTTATCATGACAAGCTATTTCTTTAAGCCAATCGTCAATAGTCCAACCATCAATCATAGGGGACTTGATACCCTCTATGTATGGTGTGCTGACTTTGGTCGTAAATATATAATCGGGGCTAAATGGCTCTAATTGTCCTGTCTGTCGGTTATATACGCCATTCCCTACTGGTATTAAATAGGGTGACTGTGTTTTTTTCTTGATACCCACTAAGTTCTTAATATGGTAAATCACATCTTCCGCCTTATTGCTGTTATGCCGTGGCTCTAACCAGGCAATAACACGCTTAATCAGACTATAGTTCTGTGTATAAATACCGTCATTATCCAGGTACATAGCTAGCTTGGTATTTTCCTCGCTATCAAAGAGAATAAAGGGGACTTCTTTGGTCAATAGCCTTGCACATCTTACAGGGTCTAACGTTTTAGGTGCGTTCCCTGGCTTCCCCTCTTCCTTATGCTGTGCTACTTGTAACGCTCTTTCATTCATACCGATTTGATGAAGCCTTTCTTTTAACGGCAAACCTTTAATATCTTCGAGTGCTTCCGCTTCCTGTTGTGCTTCCTGTCTGATCTCTTCCAAAATGTTTATAAGACTTCACTCCCTCGTCTTTTAGTCTCTATCTTTATGATTGATTTAACAGTTGTTACAAACTCTTTTTCACTTAGGGGCGGTTGATTGCTAGCGTTCCAATGTTCCAATAATTGAATAGTCACATCTAACGGGACATATCTTCTCAGTAATAAGCCTGTCAAACTTGCCAGGGCTTCATTACGACCCTCACCCTCTGCTATATGCCCCCGTGCTATAGACCAATGTTCACTATTTCTTTTTCCTGTAGAAGCGGTTAAAGGCTTATATTTAAGCTGTCGCTGTTTAATCATTTCTACTAGCTTAGTCGTATCAAGTAAATGTGTTTCATTATACTCAAACACACGATCACTTGAAGCGGTTTTGAGTACCTGGCGTGCTTGTACTTGACTCAGCTTCACACTGCTAGGGTCACTCTTCACGCCTAACGCTTCGTCTATCACGTCTATAGCGTGCTTGTAGTAGTCGTTATGAAGTGGACTTGATAAAGGTATCACCAGGCGTAAACGTGGCTTATGTGCGGTGTGATTATGCGTTGAGAAGCATATCCATGAGAAGCCTAATGTGTCCTTAATCTGCTGTACTAAATCAAAACCCTCGGGCAACTCGTCATAATCAATCGCTAACCCGTGCTTATTGATGATATGGTCATTAATACGGTGCGTGTCTGACATTTCACCGATAAGGAAGAGACCGCCCTCATATTTGTTATCTGAAATGGTGCTATAACTTAGATAGTCCACTAATTCGCTGAATGTATAGTTAAGTGTTCCTGTATGTGAATGAGCGTCTAAACTAGCGTAATGATTAACGGTGAATAAAGTATTTTCCATCGGCATAACTAGCCCTGGTATGATATAATTAGTGTAAAGGGCTACTCCTTTCTGTTAAAATGCAAGTAGGACTATTTAGAAAATAGTCCTCTTTTTGTGGGCTTAGTTAACTAGTTGCTGTGGTAGGTGCTTAGTTAACTAGGCTTTTTCTTCTATAATCGTGTCTACACTCTTTGAAATGTCACTGATCACTGTAGCGATTAGATAAAGGTCTTCTGCTGTCTCTTCATACAGTTTTTTAGCCACTGGTGTACGTTCCACCCACTTAGCTTCTGCGTTCGTCTCTGCCGATTCTAACCGGTCATAGACCAGGCTACTTAATGCTGATAGCTTGCGTTGTAATATGCTTACGTCTGTTTGTAACTCTTCTAATCGTGCTTCTGTTTTCATGCTCTTCTTCCTCCTAATAATCTACTCAATAATGACGGCTTCTTTTTCTGCTGATTGTAGCTGACCGCTTCTTTCAGATGGCTTTCTAACTCGCTGATACGCTCTTCTTCCTGGTGTCTTAACTTCATCACTTCCAACTCTAGCCCTTTTAAAGCTAAATACTCGGGGCTGTCTACCCGGTACTTACCGCCCTCATACTTGTTCATTTCTTCCTTAATCAACTCTTCTACTTTCTCGTAACCTGTGGCCATGCCATTGTTAAAGCCTAACTCGATTAGTGGGGCGTGTTTGACCTCGGGATAATTAATAAATTCCATGTTTTTTCCTCCTAATAGTGTGATTACAAATACTTCTTGTGTTTACTTCTTAAAAACTCGCTGAATGTGTCAATATGAACAAGTGTCAATGTCGCTGATACGTCTGTACAGATACGGCCTTTAAACTCTTCCATGTCCTCCGCTTCTTTTAAGAATCGGTAGGCTGTTGCTCGGCTGATATTGAATAGCTTGGGTAAAGTTGCAATCTTACAGTAAATCATCTTCACGGGTGCTACCTGTTCTTCTCTAAGTACGCTGTTCTGGGGCGTCGGTTCTTCATGTAACTTAACTACGTTTGACATGTTTCAATTCCTCTCTTTCTTCTAGTTTCATTAATTCATACGTTGCAAAACCGAGTAATGAATAATACGTGATGGCTAAGCTGTGCTGTCCTGTCACATCAAAGGTCTGTCCCAGGCTCATAGCAAGAATGGTATAGACTATCACTTTAATGACTGTTTTCATGAAATCACCTCCCTAAGCTGTCTTAACTTGTTTCAATATGCTGTCATAGATGGCCTTACTGACTGATATATCTAGCTTGTATTTCTCTTTCATCGTCATTAGATTGACCACATCATCTAAGAGACGCTGACGATCTGCGAGCATGTCTGGGGTCATGTCCTCTTTACTAATCATCTTAGGCAAGTCGTACATGATACTGATAGCTTTATTAGTGATTGTGTTTGCTTTAATACTGTTGAACTTGACCGCTTCCGTGTCGTCAGTTTTAAGGGCATTGTATAGGCGTTCCATCGCTTGTTTTTGATGGTCTTTATCCATCAACCTAAACACCTGGAAGCCCTCTAAACCTGTCTGCTGTCGTAATTCTTTGATGACTTCAAATACAAAATCTTGAAACGCTTCGGCTTCGGGTTTATTACTTCTCATGATTAAGCGATAAATACCTTTTTCAGTAAGAGTAATCATGATTTGTTCACCACCAGGGGTACGTACTTTAGACGTTCCCTTGTACTTCTGCGGTAGTTTCCTTGTAGCTACGTTTGGATCTCTAAAATTTAACGCATTAGCTATATCCTGTCCGATTGCGTGCCACTCACCCTTAACCTCAATGAAGCGGAGCGTGTGGCCGTTCCAGGTTTCTAATTTCATTAGTTAGCCTCCTTTTTAGCTTCAATTGTGAAGATCTCTTCAATCTCTACGCCCAGGGTGTCCGCTATGCGTTTGGCAAGTTTGGGGCTAGCATTTATCTTTTTATTTCTAATACTACTTAAATGCTGATAACTCACTCCCACCGTTTTCGCCAGTGTCATATTTGTATGACCCTTCAAAGTCATACGTTTATCTAATTCGGTCTGAATGGAATAACACTTAAACAATTAACCACCTCGTTTATCATAATTTTTATCATAAATATATTATATGATAATTTTATGATAAATCAGTTTCAGATTGTTTTCAACAAAAATATCACAAATTATAATATAAAATTAATAATTTTATCTTTTTATGATAAAAATATGATAATATTCTAATAAGTAGTTTTAGGAGGGTAGACATGATTAATAAAGAAGCTGAAAAGTTAGGAGAATATATAAAGAAGTTAAGAAAAGATAAGAAAGTCACGGCTAAAGAGTTGGCCGGTTATGTAGGGTATAGCCAATCGTATATTAGTGCTATAGAAAACAACAATAACAACAACGTTCCAAGTAAAAGAGTTTTAATAAGATTAGCAGAAGCATTAAAGTGTATAGGCTATGATTATAAAGAAACATTAAATACTTTATATAAGATATGTGGTTATCCAGACGAATTTGAATCATGGAACAAAAATTTTATTAATCAATTAAATAAGCTCCGTGGAATGTATGACAATTTATCTAACGAAACATTAAATAAGCCTTATTTAAACATAGAATACTTATTAACAAGCAAATTAGATTTGGTTTTTAGTTACAAAAAAAATGATTATGATCATTATGTTAATTTAACGGAAAAACAGAAAAGATATATTCTAACTATGATTACTGAAATGCTTTATTTAACTGGAGTAGAAGAAAAGATTGATGGAGAAATAAATCAAGCTATAGAAGAAAATAATAAAATAAATAATGAAATGTTAGTAGATATAAATATAAGCGAAAAAATTTCTAAATTAAGAAAACACTTAGAGATATTAAACACTCTTAATAAAAATTTTTCAGAAGAAAATTTTAGATTTGAATATAATACAAATCTATATCTTTTAAATTTTGGTGAAATTGAAAAAATCAATTTTGACAAAAAAACATTAGAAGAAGCGATAACTTTAGTTTCTTCCGAAATTCAAAAGTTAACTAAAGCCTATGACGAACATTACAAGGAGGACTAGCCTATGTGGTCAGAACAGTTCACAGACAAGCACGGGGACACTAAACACCGCTTCTATGAGAAGTATAAAGACCCTTTAACAGACAAGTGGAAGCGTGTATCTGTTGTGATGAACAAGGACACGAAGCCCTCACAGAAAGAGGCTCAGAAGCGGTTAGAGGATAAGATTAAAGAGAAGCTGAATGATAGAACGCCATCGACACTTAAAAGCCTCACGTTTCACCAGGCATGTGATGAATGGTTTAATAACTACAAAATAGTATCGGGGTCTAAACAGTCCACCATCGAAACGAAATATTATAAGGTTGAACACATCAAGCGGAATGTGGATAAAGACATACTGGTGAAGAATATGACGGCTGAAACATTCCAGGACTTCATTAATTCCGCTTCTAATGACAAGTTAAGCCATAAAGTCATCAAGGACGCTATGAGCATTGTCAGAAACATCATGAAGTACACACAGAAACGTTATAACCTCGCTGATATATCCTATCTGGAGGACGTGACTATCCCTAAGCAAGCTAAGACCAGGGACGAGGTAAAGGCTAAACGTGAGAATTACTTAGAAATGTCACAGATCATGATGATAGTGGATAAGCTGAATGATATTGCTAAAGAGAAACGAACGGGGTACATGAAGCGGTCATTTATCATCACTGCTTATATTGTCGAGTTCATGGCGCTCAATGGTATGCGTATAGGTGAGTTACTGGCCATACAGCCGAGTAACATTGACTTTGATAAACAGACACTAGAAATAGACGGTACTATCCACTGGGTAGATGACGACCAGGGGCATGGCGTGAAAGACACGACTAAGACGGAAGCGTCCTATAGAACTATCTCACTGACCACTAGAAGCTGTGATATATTGCGTAAAGTCCTGCTAGAGAATAAGAAAGCGATACAGTGGGACAGCAACTATATAGATCGTGGCTTTATCTTCACTAACCACTACGGCAATCCTATGGCGTTATCATCGGTCAATCGCAACATCAAGACGGCTGTAGATGACATTAAGGACGACCAGGGCAAGAAGTTGATTAATAAGCATGTGACAACGCACACACTAAGACACAGCCATATATCGCTGTTAAGTCAGTTAGGCGTGTCACTACGGGCTATTATGGATAGAGTAGGCCATACAGACCATAAGACCACATTACAGATCTACAGCCATGTTACCGAACAGATGGATAAAGACATGATGAGTAAATTAGAAGCGGTGAGTTATTAGGAGGACTATGATGAATACTATATTAATTACTGTATTTATATTTTTTCTATGTTTAGCTTCATATTACGGAACACAATTTCTAATCAATAAATTTAGTCCATTTAAATCAGAGGGTAAGCACTTTATAGCTTTTTTTATCGCTATATGGTTTTCTGCTATGTATTATTTAATAATTACTTTTTTATGAGCCTCTTATAAGGCTCTTTTTCGTTGGCTAGGACTACCTTGTATATAGTTTTTCTCACACTTTGCCCTTTTTCTGCCCTTTTTCTTAAATACAATCATTAAAAAAGACCCTCTAACCGTTGCGGTTAAAGGGTTTCTCTATTTTATAAACCTATTCCCACTCAATCGTACTTGGTGGCTTACTTGTAATGTCATACACCACGCGGTTTACGTGATTTACTTCATTAACGATTCTGCTTGATACTTTCTGCAGCACTTCCCAGTCGATTCTTGCGAAGTCACTTGTCATACCGTCGATACTTGTTACGGCACGGACGCCGATTGTGTAATCGTATGTTCTGTAGTCGCCCATGACCCCGACTGAACGGATGTCAGGTAAGACTGTGAAGTATTGCCAGATGTCGCGTTCAAGTCCTGCTTCAGCAACGACTTCTCTTAAAATCGCATCTGATTCGCGTACGATTTCAAGTTTCTCTTCAGTGATTTCACCTAACACACGGATACCCAGCCCCGGGCCTGGGAATGGCTGACGCCATACTAAGTGTTCTGGAATACCGAGTTCGATACCTAACGCACGGACTTCATCTTTGAAGAGTGTATTGATCGGTTCAATCAATTTGAACTGCATGTCTTCTGGTAATCCACCGACGTTATGGTGTGATTTGATGGTCTGTGCTGTTTTTGTACCTGACTCGATGATATCTGTGTATAGTGTACCTTGCGCCAGGAACTCAACACCTTGTAATTTAGAAGCTTCATCGTCGAAGACATAGATAAATTCATTACCGATGATTTTACGTTTCTGTTCAGGGTCAGAGACACCTGCAAGTTTACTCATGAATCGGTCTTTTGCATCTACGCGGATGATGTTGATATTGAAGCCTTCTGCGAAATGCTTCATCACCATGTCACCTTCGCCTTTACGCAGTAAGCCGTGATCAACGAAAATACATGTCAGCTGGTCGCCGATTGCTTTATGAAGGAGTACCGCTACAACCGATGAATCTACGCCCCCGCTCATCGCACATAATACTTTTTTGTGGCCGACTTGTTCACGGATTTTCTCCACTTCGATGTCGATGAAGTTTTCCATCGTCCATTCGCCTGTACAGTTACAGATTTTACGGATGAAATTACGAAGTAAATCATTACCGTACTCTGAATGACGGACTTCTGGATGGAACTGAACGCCGTATAACTGACGCTCTGCGTTCTCAACTGCTGCATATTTACAGCTTGGAGAGTTGGCAATCATGCGGAAGCCTTCAGGGATATTGATAACTTTATCACTATGACTCATCCATACTGTCTGTTCTTCCGGCAGCATATTAAAGAGTGAATGTGTTTCAGCAGTAATTGTTGCTTTACCATATTCTCGTTCGTTCGCACGTTCAACTGAACCGCCGAGTAACTTCGTCATCAGCTGCATGCCGTAGCAGATACCGAGTACCGGAATCCCTAAGTTAAAGATCTCAGGATTAACTGTAAACGAACCTTCTTCATAGACTGAGTTCGGTCCACCAGACAAGATGATTCCTTTTGGGTTCATCTTTTTGATTTCTTCAAACGAGATTTCATGATCGTGCAGTTCACTGTAGACGCCCATTTCACGAATACGTCTTGTAATCAGCTGATTGTACTGACTACCGAAATCGAGTACCAGGATTAATTCCTGTTCTAATGCCATTTCCATAGTATATGCTCCTTAGTTAGATAGAATAGTTAGGTGCTTCTTTAGTGATATGAACGTCATGTGGATGGCTTTCTTTTAAGCCTGCGCCTGTCATCTTGATGAACTGAGCTTCCTCACGAAGTGCCTGCAAGTCTTTTGAGCCTGTATAACCCATACCGCTTCTAATACCGCCGACTAATTGATAGATGGTATCTTGAAGTGCCCCTTTATAGGCAATACGTCCTTCAATACCTTCTGGCACGAATTTCTTCGCTTCTTTATCATCCTGGAAATAACGGTCTTTAGAACCTTTTTCCATCGCACCGAGTGAACCCATACCACGATAGACTTTGTACTGACGACCTTGGAAGATCTCAGTCGCGCCTGGACTTTCTTCTGTACCGCCGAGCAGTGAACCGAGCATTACTGCATGTCCGCCTGCAGCCAGTGCTTTGACGATATCGCCTGAGAACTTGATACCGCCATCAGCAATGATTGTCTTGCCAAGTTCACGTGCAACGCTTGCTGCATCATAAATTGCTGTAATCTGTGGTACACCGACACCGGCTACAACACGTGTTGTACAGATAGAACCAGGTCCGATACCTACTTTAACGACGTCAGCACCTGCTTCAAATAATGCGCGTGTCCCTTCAGCTGTCGCTACATTACCTGCGATAAGTGTCACATCAGGGAAGTTTTCTTTTAATGAACTGACCATATCCAGTACACCTTTAGAATGACCGTGCGCTGTATCGATGACAAGTGCATCTGTACCTGCATCTACGAGGTGTTTTGCACGTGTGAGAGTATCTTTTGCAATACCGACAGCACCTGCAACAAGGAGACGACCGTGATCATCTTTTGCAGCATTCGGGAATTCGATGACTTTCTCGATATCTTTAATAGTGATAAGGCCTTTTAAGTGACCTTCGTTATCTACTAATGGTAATTTCTCAATCTTATACTGCTGCAGTAATTTCTCTGCCTGTTCAAGAGTTGTATCAACCGGTGCAGTCACTAAGTCCTCTTTTGTCATAACCTCAGAAATTTTAATAGAGTAATCTTCAATAAAGCGTAAATCACGGTTTGTCAGAATACCGACTAATTTCATTTCCTCTGCATTATTGACAATCGGCACACCTGAAATACGATATTTGCCCATCAGATGTTCTGCTGCAAAAACTTGTTCGTCAGGTGTTAAGAAGAATGGATTCGTAATAACACCATTTTCTGAACGCTTAACTTTCAGGATTTCATCTGCCTGTTCTTCGATAGACATATTTTTATGGACAACACCAAGTCCCCCTTGACGTGCCATTGCAATAGCCATCTTCGCTTCTGTTACTGTATCCATACCTGCTGATAAAATCGGTACATTCAGTTTCAGTCTTTCTGACAGCTCTACTTTCAGTTCAACCTGGTTCGGTAATACGTCTGATTTCCCTGGAATAAGCAGTACATCATCAAATGTTAAGCCTTCTTTTTGAAACTTAGTTTCCCACATGATTGTGACCTCCATTTTATTTGTTAGTTTATTATTTCATATTTTCTTCGATTTGTTGATTGTTTATACCATTAAAAAATAAATTAAGTAAAATAGCTGCAAATGTTCCGAGTACGATACCATTCTGAGTCAGCCATGCATAATCTTCACCAAACTTCGCAAATGCACCTGGAACGGTTGTAATGCCGAGTCCGAGTCCGACTGAAACTGCAATAATCAGTAAGTTATCCTGCTTCGTGAAGTCGATAGCTCCAAGCATCTTCACACCATACGCCATTACCATACCAAACATTGCAATCATTGCGCCACCGAGAATAGGTGTAGGGATAATGGTCGCCAGTGCACCGAATTTTGGCATTGAGCCTGCGAGAAGCAGTAACCCTACCATGCCGTACATGACATTTCTTGATTTAACACCTGATAATGAAACAAGGCCGACGTTCTGAGAGTAAGCCGTATATGGGAATGCATTAAAGATAGAACCTAAGACAATGGCAATCCCCTCAGCACGGTAACCTTTTGAGATATCTTTACGGTCGATAGGTGTTTGAGTGATTTCACTCAGTGCGTGATAGACGCCTGTTGATTCAATCAAGCTGACAATACCGACAATGACGAACAGTAAAATAGAACCTATTTCAAATTTAAAGCCACCAAAACGGAAAGGTTTAGGTAATTCAAACCAGTTAGAGCTATGGACAGCGCTCGTATCTACTAAACCGAATAATGAAGCGATGACCGTACCGATGACAAGCCCCAGCAATATCGCGATGGAACGAATAAAACCACTTGAAAAATGATGAATGACAAGGATGATAGCTAATGTCATGACCCCCAGCATAATATTGAGGGGATCACCGTATGTCGGTGCGCCCTGGCCACCTGCCAGATTATTCATCGCAACTGGCATCAATGTAATACCAATAATCGTGACTACACTGCCGGTCACAATCGGCGGAAATATCTTCACTAAATAAGAAAAGAAAGGGGCGATCAACACAATAATGATGCCTGATGCGAATAGAGAGCCATAGAGAACTTCTATACCATGCTTAGAACCCACCATAATCATCGGTGTAACAGCTGTGAATGTACAGCCTAGAACGACCGGCAGGCCGATACCGATACCTTTATAAACCTGCAGGAATGTTGCGACACCGCACATGAATATATCAATTGAAACAAGATAGGCGATTTCCTGAGGAGAGAAGTTCAGTGCTTTGCCGACTATAATCGGTACGATGATGGCACCTGCATACATCGCCAGTAAATGCTGGATACTTAATAGAAGATTCTTCATTATTCTTCTCCTACCAGTGTCACTTTATCACCTGCAAGAGAAGCGATACGACATAGACTGAGTACATCAAGTCCTTCAGCCTGAAGACGTTGTGCACCTGACTGAAAACTTTTTTCAATCACGATACCAACACCGACACATTCAGCACCTGCTTGTTTAACAAGATCATAAAGCCCGAGCGCTGCTTCACCATTCGCCAGAAAGTCATCAATGATTAATACTTTATCATCAGCAGTAAGAAATTTCCGGGAGATCACAACGTGACTGGTTTTATTTTTCGTATACGAGTGAATATCTGTCGAATAGACCGCTTCAGTCAACGTAGAAGGTACGGCCTTCTTCGCAAATAGGCAAGGTACATCAAATGCAAGAGCTGCCATAATAGAAGGCGCTATACCGGATGCTTCAATTGTCAAAATTTTCGTTACACCTTTATCCTTGAAATGCGTATAAAAGTGTTCGGCTACTTTTTTCATCAGTGATGCATCTATCTGATGGTTTAAAAACGCATCTACTTTTAGAACAGAACCCTTGATGACCACACCTTCTTCTTTCACTTTCCTCTGTAACTCTTTCACAATGAACCTCCTTAAAATAAAAAAACTCACCTTTTTAGAATAGGCGAGTAAAAAAAGAATGTCCATGCTCTTAATATAGAGAGAATGGATTCATTTTTTACTCATAGTCACGTCATTTACGGTGTCGTGGTAGAAACTTAAAAGCCTTATCCTTTAATTATATGAGTGTTTTGATTATTTTTTTATTAATTGATGATAACAAATTTAAGGGTCAATATCAAGGTCAAATCCGCTTCAAATAAAGGTTTTGAGTCGCTTATAGAGCAGAATGAAACAAATATTTTTGAATTTATTTAAATTATTTTAATATTTGAGTGTTTAGGGTCTAAAGGGCGGGGTATATTTCTAACATCACAAGAAAATCAAAACGACACCTTAGAGATTTACAACACATTAGTGATTGGGAGGTAGAATTACAATGGGAAACATTGAATCATTTTCTAGTGAACAAGCATTATTAGGTAGAATTGATAACTTGAAAGCTCAAGGAGTAGCTGAACGTGACTTACACGTCATCTCCAAAAACAAACTTGAAGGTTCTGCATTAAACTATACAGACGTTAACTTCAAGAATGCTGATGGATCATTTGGCGATAAAGTAGCTTCACTATTCACTGGGGAAGATCCTCAGAGTCGTGTATTTGATAAATTGAATTTATCTGATGCACAACGCAACGAATATGAAAGAGAAGTGGAAAGCGGCAACATCTTACTTTATGTAGATAATGATGCAACTTACAATACTTCTAACGCAACAGATCACAATTATGTTGAAGGACAAGCTCGTCACGAAGACACTTATACAAATGGTGTTGTTGGTGGATTTGCGAATCCTGACGTAGTTAATCGTGATAAAAATGAAACACTTCATGAAGGAGCGTATTCTAATCCTGATGATGGCACAACTGGCCTGACTTCAAGACAAAGTTTAGAATCTGAAAGTGATGCAGAGTATTCCGAGAAACACCGTACAAATAACTTACAAACAAGAGAGGAACATGTAGACATGAAAAACGAATTTAACAAAGACTTAGACCGTAACGAATTTGACCGCCGCGAGGATTATGTATTTGACGAAGATATCGCGAGCCGTAACGACTTATCACATGATGAAAAAATCCGTTTACACGAAGAACGTATCCGTGTAGGTAAAGAACAAGTACAAACTGGTGAAGTACGTATCGACAAAGACGTTGTTGAAGAACGTCAAGAATTCGATGTACCTGTAAGCCGTGACGAAGTAACAATCGAACGTCGTCGTGTTGACGAAAGAGTAGATGGAGATGTAGACTTCAATCGTTTAGACGATGACACTATCCGTGTACCATTAACTGAAGAACGTATCAACGTTGAAAAAGAAAACGTTGTTGCTGAAGAATTAGTAATCAAGAAAAACCGTGTTCAAGATACAGCTCACGTATCTGAAACAGTTCGTAAAGAACAAGTTGAAATCGATGACACAAATGACCGTCACGTTGATGCTGACCGCCTTGACGTTGACCGTCGCGACAACGACTTACTTGACCGTCGTTAATTCTTAAATGAATAGAGTGACCCCGGGAGATAACTCCCGGGGTTTTTTGGAGGAGAAAATATGGGAAGTGCTTTCTTTTGGGGTGCTGTATCAGGCGGAGCAGTTCTGCTTGGCGCTATTATCAGTATGATTATTCATATTCCCCGTAAAATATTGGGCTTTATCATGGCTTTTGGTGTAGGTGTCCTCATCGGTGCAGCAACATTTGAATTACTGCAAGAATCACTTGATAAGAGCGAAATGATGAATACAGTCATTGGCTTTGCTGCTGGTGCTATCGTCTTCACTGTTCTTGAAGCGATTATCACACATCACGGTGGTAAGCATCGCAAGCGCTCGAATGCGCATGAACTGCAGGATAATAACCAGAATGATGACAGTAGCGACGGCGGTGGCCTCAGTATCTTTATCGGTACTGTTATGGATGCGATTCCTGAATCTATTATGCTCGGTACGACATTAATCGGTGGCAAAGGTGTCAGTATGCTCTTATTACTCGCTATATTTATCAGTAATATCCCAGAAGGCTTATCCAGTACATCAGGCATGCTGAAAAGCGGACAGTCTAAAGGAAAGATACTTTTCTTATTTGTGACGGTTACGATAGTAGCTGGGCTTAGTGCTCTGTTTGGTTATGTCTTTTTGGATCATGCCAATCCTGCTGTTATTTCAATTATTTCCAGCTTCGCAGCAGGCGGCATTATCACGATGATTGGCGCTACAATGATGCCAGAAGCCTATGAAGATGGTGGGGCCTTAGTGGGGCTCTTCACGGCTGCTGGAGTCATCACATCAATCATCCTTGACCATTTATCATAAAACTAAAAGCCCTCAAGGTCATAAATGACCTTGAGGGCTTTATTGTGTATCTTATTGCTCTTCTTTAACATATGGTAATAAAGCCATATGACGAGCACGTTTGATAGCTACAGTTAACATACGTTGGTATTTAGCTGAAGTACCAGTTACACGACGTGGTAAAATTTTACCGCGTTCTGAGATGAATTTTTTAAGTAATTCTGCGTCTTTGTAGTCGATATGTGTGATACCATTCGCTGTGAAATAACACACTTTTTTACGACGACGTCCGCCTCTTCTTGGTGCACCTGCCATGATTTTTGCCTCCCTTACTTAATGATTTAGAACGGTAAATCATCGTCACTGATATCAATTGGCCCTGATGCGTTCGCAAATGGGTTATTTGATGCAGGAGATGATTGATTATTATTGGATTGGTTGCTATTTGATTGATAATTCTGACCTTGTGATTGTCCACCAAAACCTGGGTCATAACTTGAATAGTCATTAGACGTATTGTCATTCTGACGATTCTGATTAGCCCCTTTTGGCTCAAGGAACTGTACTGAGTCACAAACGACTTCAGTCACATACACTTTGCGGCCTTCTTGATTATCATAGCTGCGAGATTGCAATCTACCGTCAACCCCAGCTAAACTACCTTTTTTCAAATAGTTATTGACGTTCTCAGCTTGTTTACGGAACACAACACAGTTCAGGAAGTCCGCTTGGCGTTCTCCTTGAGCATTCGTAAATGTCCGGTTAACAGCTAACGTAAACGTAGCGACTGATACGCCTGAGGGTGTGACTCTGTATTCGGGATCCTTCGTTAAACGACCTACTAATACAACTCGATTAATCATGCAATTCGCCCCCGTGGATTATTATTTTTCTTCTTCGCGTACAATAATATGACGGATAATATCGTCATTGATCTTAGCTAAACGATCGAATTCATTTGTTGCTTGATCAGTAGAGTTAACGCGTACAATTTGGTAGAAACCTTCTTTGAAATCATTGATTTCATAAGCAAGACGACGTTTACCCCAGTCTTTAGCTTCGATGATTTCTGCACCGTTTGAAGTTAAGATTTCATTGAAACGTTCAACTAACGCTTTTTTAGCATCTTCTTCGATAGTCGGGCGCACTACGTACATAATTTCGTATGTTCTCATCTTTTACACCTCCTTATGGTCTATGCGGCTTTACGGGTTCGTAAAGCAAGGAATAATTTTCATTACTCACAATTGAATATTATAGCATAGAATGATACACATTACAACATTAGTAGAGTACTTCGTCCAATTTATAGACAACCATTTCTTTAACATGAAATAACTTAATGTCTTTTGAATAATGAAGGTACTCATAAAGATAATAATCACTATCTTCAGGATCAATATCCTCACAGTTAATGATATCCAGATAGCGGATAGCATCTTCAGGATAACTGATTTTCTTATATATATCTTCATTCAGAGCAACATAATCATCTTTTTGGACGGCCTGCACGAAGTAATAATAAACGACATTATAAATCTCCTGTCCTTTAGCACCTGACTTCGTAATGACTTTAATGCCATAGATGATACGCTTCAAAGTTTTCATGTCTACCCCCTTGAATTAAACGTTGAATCTGAAGTGAACAACATCCCCGTCTTTCATGAGATACTCTTTACCTTCAAGTCGAACTTTACCTGCTTCTTTCGCGCCACTCATACCGTTATTATTGACCAGGTCGTCAAAGCTGACTGTCTCAGCACGGATGAAGCCACGCTCGAAGTCAGTATGAATGATACCTGCACATTGTGGTGCTGTCATACCTTGTTTAAAAGTCCACGCGCGTACTTCCTGCTCACCAGCAGTGAAATAAGTCGCAAGTCCAAGTAAGTTGTAAGATGCTTTGATTAATTTATCCAGACCTGACTCCTCAATTCCGAGATCTGTTAAATATTCCTGTTTATCTTCATCATCCAGTGCAGCTAGTTCTTCTTCAATACGTGCACTGATGACAATCACTTCTGATCCTTCATTTGCTGCATATTCACGGATAGCTTTCACAAACTGATTCTCATCCGCGTCTAACAGATCATCTTCTGCCACATTTGCCACGTATAGCATCGGCTTCGCTGTCAGGAGGTGCATCCCTTTTACGAGACGCTGTTGTTCTGGTGTAAAGTCGACACTGCGGACAGGCTGTTCGTTCTCAAGTGCCTCTTTAACAATCGAAAGGACGGCTTCTTCTGCCATAGCATCCTTATCTTTCTGTTTAGCCATTTTCTGCACACGTGCATAACGTTTCTCGACAGACTCTATATCAGCAAGTACGAGCTCCATATTGATGACTTCAATGTCATCAACAGGATTGACTTTACCTGAGACGTGCGTAATATTCTCATCTTCGAATGCACGGACGACCTGACAGATAGCATCTACTTCACGAATATGAGACAGGAATTTATTCCCAAGTCCTTCACCTTTTGAAGCACCTTTAACGATACCTGCAATATCAGTAAACTCAAACGCAGTAGGAACGGTCTTCTTCGGTGTAACAAGCTCTGTTAACTTATCTAATCGGTAATCAGGTACTTCGACGATACCGACGTTCGGGTCAATTGTTGCGAATGGATAGTTAGCGGCAAGTGCACCCGCTTTTGTAATTGCATTGAATAAAGTGGATTTACCGACGTTCGGCAAACCTACGATGCCTGCTGTTAATGCCATGATTGTTCTCCTTTTATGATTCGTCAGCTGACGAAATAATTTTTTTTAGTTTTTTATTGAATTCTGGGCGCGGCAGTAAAATGCTTCTACCACAATTTTCACATTTAATACGAATATCAGCACCTAGACGGATGATGCGAAATGCATTGGTGCCGCAAGCATGCTGCTTCTTCATCTCAACAATATCATTCATCTGATAATTAATCATGTCCAGGTCCCCCCTTTGGCTGGTTATACATCACCATTCTCGGAACAGGTGCTCTAACTCCTTTTGCATCAAGAAAATCCTTCAGATCCCCACGCAGGAGGCGAGAGACTTTCGTATGATTGTTAGGCAAGGTTTCAGCTGATATCTTAATGACAGCTTCTCCAGCTTTTACCATATCGACACCTAGTATTTCAGGCACCTTCACTACATCTTCATATTTATCCTTCAATGTAGCAAGATAAGGCTCAAGCATTGCTTCAACGGCTCCAATATTCTCTTCACTTGAGATTGAGACCTCAAACACGGCGACAGAGTTATTGACTGAGAAGTTCACAATTTCATTCATTGTTCCGTTTGGCAGAATTGTCAGTTCACCTGTGAACGACCGGATGCGCGTTGAGCGCAGTCCAATAGACTGGACAGTTCCTTCGGCCACCTTAGTTCCACCTGTGTTGATACGAACATAGTCACCTACGTCAAACTGACTCTCGAAAATAATGAAAAATCCAGTGATAACATCTTTAACGAGTGTCTGTGCACCGAAACCGATAGCGATACCTGCAACTCCGGCACCTGCAATCAGACTCTCTACTTTAATTCCCATATTGCTCAGAACGGTCGTCAGTACAATAAACCAGACGACATAGGTGACAATATTCTGCAGCAGTTTAACAAGTGTTGTATCTCTTTTTTCTGAGTTGGAGAGTCTCGAAAGTCTTCGAACCTGAAAAAACTGTGAAATAACGAAATGAAGAAGCTTGATGATGATAAACGCGACAAAGATAATGATGATGGACCAGAATGTATTGAGTCCGATGCTCTTCCACATTTCAGCATCTAATACTGGTTCAAATAACGATTTAATCATCGGCGTCATTCAATTATACACGCTCCAGTAATTCAATCAGACGATTAAATTCTTCTTCAGATGTAAATTCAATAGCGATTTTTCCTTTTTTACGAGACTTTGAAATCTCAACATTTGTACCGAGATGTTGCTTTAACGTCTGTTCATGTTTCACGAGAAACTTCGGTTTAGCGTTCTCTTTCTTTTGTTTATCAGCCTTAGGTGATAATGACTTCACATACTGCTCAAGTTGTCTGACACTCCAGGCTTCTTTCACCACACGATGTGCAATCGCAATCATCTCTTCCTGATCTTTGAGACCTAGTAAAGTACGACCATGAGCACCGGAAATCTTTTTATCGTTGATGAGTTGCTTGATTTCCTGCGGTAAATTTAACAGTCGCAGCATATTAGCGATATAAGGTCTCGATTTCCCAAGACGGTCAGCTGCTTCTCCCTGATTAAGAGATAAATGATCCATCAGGAGCTGATAACTCTTCGCTTCTTCAAGTGCATTCAGATCTTCACGCTGAAGATTTTCAATGATGGCAAATTCCATCATCTGCTTATCAGTCATCGATTTCACAATAGCAGGAATGTCTTGTTTACCTGCTAGCTTACTTGCCCGGTAACGACGCTCACCTGCTACAATATCGTAACCTTTAACTGATTTTTTAACGATAATCGGCTGCAGAATGCCGTGCAGTTTGACCGACTCAGCAAGTTCAGCAAGTGCTATTTCATCAAATTCGTTTCGCGGCTGATAAGGATTGGGACGAATGTCATCCAATCTCAGTTGTTCGACTACTTCATCGCCTTTATTATCCTGGAAGAGTGCATCAAGGCCACGACCTAGACCTTTACCTAGTCCTTTAGCCATTAGTGATGACCTCCTCTGCTAATGCTGCATATGTCTTAGCACCTGTTGAACGCGCGTCATAGACATTGATCGGCTGTCCGTGAGACGGTGCTTCTGACAGTCGGACGTTACGCGGGATAATCGTATCGTATACTTTATCACCGAAATGAGAACGGACTTCCGCCATCACATCATTTCCGAGGTTTGTACGTGCATCCAGCATCGTCAGGAGAACGCCCTCAATCTCGAGTGCCTGGTTAAGATGTCGCTGCACGAGTTTAATCGTGTTGAGCAGCTGGCTAAGACCTTCCAGTGCATAATACTCACATTGCACTGGAATAATAATACCCGTCGCTGCTGTGAATGAGTTAATAGTCAGCAGGCCAAGTGATGGTGGACAGTCGATGATAATGTAATCAAATGCCTCTTCCAGTTCTTTAAATGCATATTTCAGACGGACTTCCCGGCTCATGGCTGAGACAAGTTCAATTTCCGCACCAGCAAGCGCAATATTCGCTGGAATAATAGATAAATTTTCCTGATCAGTTTTCAGTACTACACGGTTGATAGAGACATCCTCCACCAACATATCATAGACTGAAAATTTCACATTATTCTTATCAATGCCGACACCACTCGTTGCATTACCTTGAGGGTCAGTGTCTACTAAAAGAACTTTCTTACCTCTTTCAGCAAGAGCGGCACTTAAGTTGACAGAAGTGGTCGTCTTGCCGACGCCGCCCTTCTGATTTGCGATAGCTAAAATCTTCATATTTTCCTCTCCCTGCTGTTTATTCATCATTAAGATTATAACAATATTACCATCAAACTGCACAAAGTAAAAAACCATCCAGAGTGGATGGTTCTACTGCTTATTCTGATTTTTGAAAACCTTGATTGAGATTTCGTAAAAATTGGTATACTCAGTGTCTTTACGTTTAACTTTAATCCCGCTTTTTTCTACCGCTTTTACACTTTCGTTGATAGTGTTAAAAGCCAGTTTCATATCTCGAGTAAACGCAATTCTAGTCGGTTTCACATTTTCGCCGCCCAGCATGCGCTTTACACGTTCTTCCGTCTGTTTTACGTTCAGACTCTGACTTTTAATAATCTGCAGCATTTCTTTCTGCTGCACTTCTGATAAAGCGAGCAGACTTCGCGCATGACGTTCTGTAATCTGTGACTTGCCAAGTGCTTCTAAAATGGGTGAAGATAATCTGAGTAATCGCAGCTTATTCGCGATAAAAGATTGACTTTTTCCGAGACTCGTCGCTAAATCCTGCTGAGTGATACCGTCAAGATCCAGTAATTTTTTATAGGCTTCCGCCTCTTCGACTACCGACAGATTCTCACGCTGGATATTTTCAATCAGCGCAATAGCTGCTGTTTCCTTATCATTCATCGGTTTAACAATGACTTCAGTCTCCGCCACACCATTTAATTTCAGCGCACGAAAACGACGTTCACCTGCAATGATTTCGTACATCTCTTCTTCAATCGGACGAACTACAATTGGCTGCAGTAAGCCGTATGACTTAATGGAATCTGCCAGTTCCTGAATTTTTTCTTCATCAAATACTTGTCTCGGCTGATAGCGGTTGGGTACAATTCGTTCAATCGCCAGTTTAATGACATTGCCCTCTGCACGTTCAATTGCTAAGTCCTCTTTGTCACGCAATCCAAATAGCTTTGAAAAAGGTTTCTTCATCTCATTCGACTCACTTTCATCACATCATTATTTCATCAACGGTTCTTTTGCAGGCGTTCCTGCTTTTCTCGGGTATTTCTTTGCAGTCTGTCTACGCTTTTCAATCTCTACAATATAGCGCGTGCTTTCTTCCATCGGTAATGTAAACATATGATTAGCGACAATCTCGCCACCCAGAAGCTTAACAGCAAATTCGCCTTCTTCTGTTTCTGTCTCCCCTTGCGCCCCTTTCAGCGCCAGGAAATGGCCGCCTTTCTTTACGAGTGGCAGACAGAATTCACTTAAAACTGACAGTCTTGCTACTGCACGAGCCGTCACGACATCAAAACTCTCACGCTGGTCTGTACGTCCGAACGTCTCCGCACGGTCATGAATAAATCTCACCTGTTCAAGATTGAGCTCAGCAGCCAGATGATTTAAGAAGTTGATACGCTTATTCAGTGAATCAACAATAGTCAGTTTAAGGTGAGGGAAAAGTATTTTAAGAGGAATACTCGGAAAACCTGCTCCTGCACCCACATCACATAATGATTCAATTGCTGTAAAATCAAAGTAAAAAGCAGGGGTCACAGAGTCAAAGAAATGCTTTAAGTAGACTTCTTCCTTTTCTGTTACTGCTGTTAAATTAATTTTCTCATTCCACTCTACTAGATTTTCATAATAGATTGCAAACTGTTTCAGCTGTTCTGCTGTTAATTCAAAGCCTTTCGCGCGTAATGCTTCAGTAAATTGTTGTTCATTCATCTATTTCACCTTCGCAATCTTTCCCTGTTCAATATAGACAAGTAAAATCGATACGTCAGCCGGGTTAACCCCGGAAATACGTGCTGCTTGTCCTACACTTAACGGTTTGACTTCCTTCAGTTTCTGACGAGCTTCAGTTGCCAGACTGTGAATATCATCATAATCGATATGATCCGGAATTTTTTTATTTTCCATTCGCTTCATTTTTTCAACCTGCTGTAACGACTTATCGATATAACCGGCGTATTTCGTCTGAATTTCAACTTGTTCCGCCACTTCTTCTGAGATTGTCAGACCGTCATCAAGAATTTCCTGAATCGCTGCATAATCCATCTCAGGCCGCTTCAGTAGATCAATAGCTAGAATACCGTCTTTTAAAGCAGTACCGCCGCGCTCAGCAATCAACTTCTGTGTATGCTCATTCGGTTTGATACGCGTCTCTGTCAGACGTTTAATTTCAGCAGCAATCGCTTCTTTCTTCGCTTCAAACTGTGCGAATCGTTCTTCAGAAATCAGTCCAAGCTCATGCCCGATTTCAGTCAGACGCAGGTCTGCATTGTCATGGCGCAGGAGAAGACGATATTCCGCACGGCTTGTTAAGAGACGATAAGGTTCATTCGTACCTTTTGTTACAAGATCATCAATCAATACACCAATATAAGCATCGGCGCGACCCAGTATAACCGGTTCACGCTCCAGCACTTTAGCTGCTGCATTAATACCTGCCATCAGACCTTGACCTGCCGCTTCCTCATAACCAGATGTCCCGTTAATCTGTCCTGCAGTGAAGAGACCTGTTATTTTTTTCGTTTCAAGTGTCGGCCAGAGCTGTGTTGGGACGATTGCATCATATTCTATCGCATAACCTGCCCGCATCATATCAGCACGTTCTAGACCTGGTATAGACTGCAGCATCTGACGCTGAACATGTTCAGGTAAGCTTGTTGATAGACCTTGCACGTAAACTTCCTTCGTATGACGACCTTCAGGCTCCAGGAAAATCTGATGACGTGGTTTATCATTAAAACGAACAAATTTATCTTCAATAGATGGACAGTAACGAGGCCCTGTTCCTTTGATCATCCCTGAGTACATCGCTGAGAGGTGCAGGTTGTCATCAATAATCTGATGTGTCTTGTCATTCGTGTATGTGAGCCAGCATGGTAATTGATCTAGAATATAGTCTGTCGTTTCGTAACTGAATGCACGGCCTACATCGTCACCAGGCTGAATTTCTGTTTTATCGTAGTCAATGGTCTTACCGTTCACACGAGGAGGGGTTCCTGTTTTGAAGCGGACAATATTAAAGCCTAGTTCACGCAGGTGATCCGCTAACGTAATGGATGGCAGTTGGTGGTTTGGCCCTGATGAATACTTGATTTTACCGAGAATAATCTCTCCACGCAGAAATGTTCCAGTTGTCAGAACGACTGCATCTGCAAAATAAGTGGTGCCAATAACCGTTTCAACGCCTTTAACTGTGCCCTCTTCAATAATCAGTCGTTCAACCATACCTTGCATAATATCTAGGTTAGGTGTATTTTCAATCACATCTTTCATTTCCTGCTGATAAAGTACTTTATCAGCCTGGGCACGTAGTGCACGAACAGCTGGCCCTTTCCCTGTATTCAGCATACGCATCTGAATATGCGTTTTGTCGATAGTCTTAGCCATCTGCCCGCCCAGTGCATCTATTTCACGTACTACGATTCCTTTTGCCGGTCCCCCTACTGACGGATTACAGGGCATAAAGGCAACTGAATCCAGGTTGATGGTCAGCATCAATGTTTTTGCACCCATACGCGCTGCTGCAAGTCCTGCTTCTACACCTGCATGACCTGCTCCTACGACGATTACGTCATATCTTTCCAAATAATCTCCTCCTTATTTACCTAGACAGAACTGACTGAATAACTGATCAATCAAGCTGTCTGATACTTCTTCTCCAATAACTTCTCCGAGTAATTCCCACGTTCTGATGAGGTCAATCTGTACCATATCAATCGGTACACCTGCTTCAGCTGCCATCATTGCCTCATGAATTGATTTCTTCGCACTTTTAAGTAGGCTGATGTGTCGTGCGTTAGAAACATAAGTCATATCCTGCTGCTGTACTTCTCCTTCAAAGAAGAGATTCGCAATCTGCTCCTCCAGCTGATCAATCCCAGCCTGCGATAACATCGATGTCTCAACCATGGGTGCATCTCCCATCATTTTCTTCACTTCATCTATATCAAGCTTCTGTTCTAAGTCAGTTTTATTGATGATAACAATCACATCCTCTGACTTGATCAGTTCAGCCAGCTGATAGTCACTTTCTGTGAGAGGTTCGTTATAATTCAGCACATACAGAATGAGATCTGCTTTATTCAATGCTTCGCGGCTCCGCTCAACACCGATTTTCTCAACAACATCCTCAGTCTCTCTTATACCTGCTGTATCCACCAGACGTAAAGGAACACCTCTGACATTGACATACTCTTCAAGTACATCACGTGTCGTACCTGCTACTTCGGTGACAATCGCTTTATTATCCTGAATAAGAGTATTCAGCATTGAACTTTTACCTACGTTAGGTTTACCGATGATAACAGTCGCCAGACCTTCACGTAAAATCTTGCCTTGTCCACTCGTAGTCAGCAGCTGGTCAATCGCCTGCTCTATTTTCTGTGCTTCTGTCAGCAGGAACTGAGTCGTCGCTTCCTCTACATCATCATATTCAGGATAGTCGATATTAACTTCTACTTGTGCCAGAATTTCAAGAATAGACTGTCTCAGTCCTTGGATCATCGTACTTAATCGGCCTTCAATCTGACTCATAGCAACCTTACTTGCACGATCGGTCTTCGAACGAATGAAATCCATAATACCTTCCGCCTGAGATAAGTCAATACGTCCATTCAGGAAAGCACGTTTCGTAAATTCACCTGGCTCCGCAAGACGAGCGCCATGAGATAAAGTAAGCTCAAGAATACGATTAACCGTCATAATCCCACCGTGACAATTGATTTCAACAATATTCTCTCGTGTATAAGTACGTGGTGCACGCATCACAGCAACCATAACTTCTTCAATGATTTCATCAGTTTCAGGATCTTTGATGTGTCCATAATTAATCGTGTGGCTCTCTACTTCTGATAATGTCTTCTTTCCTATATAGAGACGATCTGCAATTTCAACTGCATCGTGACCCGATAATCTGACGATGGCAATGGCACCTTCACCCATGGGGGTCGAGATGCTTGAAATAGTTTCTAATTCCATATGATTACCTCCGTTTACTCATCCGTTGATTGTAAGATGAATAGTGATAAAAACAAATCCATATGCTCTGAATAAATAGATTAACTCTAAAAACAAAAGTTTTTAGAGTTAATTACTTATTATATTATTGACGGTGTGGCTTCGCTCTAATAACAAGATACCGGTGAGGTTCTCGTCCTTCAGAATAAGTCTCAATATTCGGGATACGTCCTAATACTTGATGAATGATTTTTCGTTCATAGTTCGGCATTGGCTCAAATTTGACCATTTCTTCATCATCTAATGCTTTATTTGCCATATTAAGTGCAAGATTTTCAAGAATTTCTTTACGTTTCTCCCGATAATTCTCGATATCAAGCATTAAAGTAATATAACCCTTATGAACCTGCTGGATATAAGTCTGAGCGATTACTTGCAGCGCATTAAGCACGTGGCCACGTTTACCGATGATTCTTGCCGCATCTTCTGAAACAAGATTGAGGGTCACTTCATTTCCTTTAGCTATCACTTCACCTGACGCACTGATATTCATTTCTTCCAGCACAGCAACCACATAGCTTAATGTTTTTTCGGCTGATGCCGTCAAATCTTTTTTAGGGACACTGACTCGTTCAATCTCAGGCTCATCTTTAGCTTCATTCTCCTGACCAGCTTCTTTTTCAACTGTTCGGTTTTTCAGTTCAGCCAGTGTATATTTCTTCAGTTCTGGATCAATAATTGTCAGCGATACGATAGCTTCTCTTCTGCCAAAACCGAATAGACCCTTTTTACCTTGATCTTCTACCTCAATTTTAACTTGCTGTTCATCCACATGCCATGACTTCAGACCTTGCTGTACCGCTTCCTCTACTGTCGCCCCTCTAAATCTATCCTGCATTGCAGCGCCTCCTTATTTAATACGTTTATTAAATCCTTTGGCTATCTTCATTACATGTTCAAGACTTTTATTGACCTCTTCTACTGACATATCGGCAGCAGGTTTACGAGCAACTACAATAAAATCCGCTGCTAAAATATCATCCTTATGTCGTGTAAAGCTTTCACGAATAGAACGCTTAATTCGATTACGGACAACCGCGTTGCCTAATTTTTTTGAGACAGAAATACCGAGTCTGAAGTGCTCTGCTTCTTTTTTATCAAAACGATATATCACGAACTGCCGATTAGCGACCGACTTGCCCTTCTTATAGACATTCTGAAAATCTTCATTTCTTTTAATCCGATAACTTTTCTCCAACGTTTTCACTCACTTCTGTCGCACGTTTTCTCCAATTATACTAAATGGCTCACTGCATTTAAACAAAAAAAAGACCACTGCAAGAGTGATCTTAAGCTGATAATACTTTTCTGCCTTTACGACGACGGCGAGCAAGAACTCGACGACCATTTTTAGTGCTCATACGTGCACGGAAACCGTGAACTTTACTATGTTTACGTTTATTTGGTTGATAAGTACGTTTTACCACTTAGGACACCTCCTGTTTGCTTATTTATCTATTATTCACTTATATGTGATCGACAATAACTACTGAAGTATAGCAAATTACACAAATCTATGCAAGTTTTACATGTAAATTTATAGTCACCAAGTTATCCACTTATCCACATGGCTCATTCGTCTAACTGTGGATATTTCTTAAGTCTTTAAAATTATACACAGCTTTTAAAATTCATTATCCACGAATACACAGTTGTGTATAACTTACTATGTGGTTAATTTTTTATTTGTGGATAACTCTACAAAACTATTGATATTACTAGATTTATTTGTTATCATTCTGTTTATATTTCGTGTGGAAATGAATCTATATAATAATCTTATCCACAGATTGTGGATAAGATGTGGATAATTATTCACACCTTGTGCTTAACCTTATACACAGCTCATTATACTGTGAATAAAATGATAAAAAATTAAAGAAAGAGGCACAATATGAGCGGTATTGATTCTATATGGACAAAAGTCCTCGAAAATCTTGAAAAAAAATTGTCTGCGCCTAGCTATCAAACATGGTTTGTAAATACTAAAGTTAAAACCCTCGATAATCACCATATCGTCATTGAGGCACCGACTGCTTTCAACGCTGATTGGCTCGTCAAAAACTATATCTCTGTTATCCAGGAGACTATCCAGGAGACTATTGGTGAAAAATTGACCATTAAAATTATCTCTAATGGCGATACAGAAGAAATGATGGTACCTGAACCTGAACCGGTAAAACATAATGACAGCGAAATTCTACCTAACCAGCTGAATGTAGATAATACCTTTGATACCTTTGTCATTGGTAGTGGCAATCGTTTCAGTCATGCTGCTTCTCTCGCTGTAGCAGAAGCACCTGCTAAAGCATACAATCCTCTCTTTATTTATGGGGGCGTCGGTTTAGGTAAAACACATCTAATGCATGCAATCGGGCATTACGTAATGGAACATAAGGACAATGCGCAAGTCGTCTATACATCAAGTGAAAAATTCACAAATGAATTCATCAATTCCATTAAAGACAATAAAACAGAGGAATTTCGCTCTAAATATCGTAATGTCGATGTTTTACTCATCGATGATATTCAATTTTTAGCCGGCAAGGAGTCAACGCAGGAAGAATTCTTCCATACCTTTAATGAACTACATCAGAATCATAAGCAGATTGTAATATCCAGTGACCGGGCACCTAAGGAGATACCGACGCTTGAAGATCGTCTGCGTTCTCGCTTCGAGTGGGGTCTCATCACAGATGTCACGCCGCCAGATCTGGAAACAAGAATTGCTATTTTACGCAAGAAATCTGAAGAAGAAAATATTGAAATTCCTAATGAAGCTATGCTTTATATCGCAAGCCAAATCCACTCTAACATCAGAGAGCTGGAAGGCGCTCTTACACGCGTCAGTGCTTATTCAAAGCTTGTAAAGCGTGAATTGACACCTGATTTAGTCGCAGAAGCACTAAAAGATATCATCGCTACCAATAAACCTAAAAAAATCAGCATTCAGGATATTCAGACGATAGTAGGAGCCTATTATAATGTACGACTGGAAGATTTCAGCGCTAAAAAACGGACTAAATCTATTGTTTTCCCGCGTCAAATTGCGATGTATCTGGCACGTGAACTGACAGATTACTCACTTCCTAAAATCGGTGAGGAATTCGGCGGCCGCGATCATACGACAGTCATCCATGCACATGAGAAAATCAAAAATCAGATAGAAAACGACAGTAAACTGGCAAAAGAGATTCAAAATCTTGAAAAAGAAATCTCTGGGTAAGTTGTGGATAGTGTGAATAAATAAAACAACCTTATCCACACTTTATCAACAGGTGGATATCTTGTCGGCGTAGGTTTCACATCACTTATCCACCTATTCACACCCCCTATTACTATTATTACGATTTTAAAAGAGATAATATAATATATATAACGACGATAAGGAGTATCTATATGAAATTCACAATCCAAAGAGATTATTTCATCAATCAACTGAATGACACACTTAAAGCTATCTCACCACGTACAACCTTACCGATTCTGACAGGTATTAAAATTGATGCTACTGACAACAGTATATTACTGACAGGTTCTGATTCTGAAGTATCGATTGAGATTACAATTCCAGCTGAAGTTAATCGTGATCAGATTGCAACTATTCAGGAAAAAGGCTCAATCGTTCTACCTGGCCGCTTCTTCGTTGATATTATTAAGAAGCTACCTGCATCTGATGTCACTATTGAAACTAATGCTCAATTTCAAGCGAAAATCACGTCAGGTCAATCTGAATTCAATGTTTCAGGTCTCGATCCAGATCAATATCCATTGTTACCTCAAGTATCTGAAGACAATGTCATCACATTACCAGTTAAAGTACTGAAAAATATGATTCGACAAACTAACTTCGCAGTGTCCACCTCAGAAACACGACCTGTACTGACAGGCGTTAACTGGCTGATTCAAGACAACATTCTGAGCTGTACTGCAACAGATTCACATCGCCTGGCATTACGTCGACTGCCGCTTGAAAATAACACTATCGAGAACATCAATATTATTATTCCAGGAAAAGCGCTGAGTGAACTTAACAAGATTATCAATGATGAAGATGAATCAATTGATGTCTTCTTCGCAGCCAGCCAAGTTTTATTCAAAGTAGGACATATTCAGTTTATTTCTCGTCTGCTTGAAGGAAATTATCCGGATACGAGCAGGTTATTCCCGGAAAGTTATGAGACATCACTGACTATTGACAACAATGAGTTCTACCATGCGATAGACCGTGCTTCTTTACTCGCGCGTGAGGGTGGGAATAATGTCATCAAATTATCGACTGCAAGTGAGCTGGTTGAGTTATCTTCTACATCACCTGAAATCGGTACGGTAAAAGAAGATGTTAAAACTTCTCAATTTGAAGGTGAGGAACTCAAGATTTCCTTTAACTCTAAATATATGATGGATGCTCTTAAAGCTATCGATAACAGTGAAGTGAATATCGAATTTTTCGGAACGATGCGTCCTTTTATCCTGAAGCCTCAGGACGATGACAATGTCATTCAGTTAATTCTTCCAATTCGTACGTATTAAGTTTTTAGACCTATGCTATCCGGCATAGGTCTTTTTTTGATAAGATTAAATGGAAAGGATGGTGTTTTATGTTAAATATTCAGAATGTGACAAAGAAGTTTGGCCATTTTAAAGCTGTCGATGATTTGACGTTTGAAGTACCGGCGGGAGAAATGCTTGGGTTTTTAGGAGGAAATGGGGCAGGTAAAACAACGACTTTTCGAATGATTTTAGGTTTACTTGAGCGTGACACCGGTGTTATCTCCTACAAGGGTCAACCTATCAACTATCAGGTGACCGACCGAATCGGTTATTTACCAGAGGAAAGAGGTCTTAATCCAAAACTGAAAGTGAGTGAACAGCTCACCTACTTAGCTAGTCTGAAAGGGATGAAAAAGAGGGATATCAGCAGAGAGATTGACTACTGGCTCGAACGTTTTGAAGTGACTGAGAATAAAGAAAAGAAAATTGAAGCATTATCAAAAGGGAATCAGCAGAAAATACAGCTGATAGGCGCCATCATTCATCAACCAGAGCTGCTGATCCTGGATGAACCCTTCAGTGGACTTGACCCAGTGAATGTAGAACTGCTGAAATCAGCGGTCAAAGAGATCAATGACAGCGGTGCGACAATCGTCTTCAGTTCACATCGCATGGAGCATGTAGAGGAAATGTGTGACAGAGTATGCATTTTAGATAGAGGGCTGACTGTTGTAGAAGGTAATATTCAGCAGGTCAAACAGGATTTTGGCCGTAAAGAGATTATTATTCGTGGTGACCATGACTTCAGTCATCTGCAGGAGATTCCTCATGTCATCGCCTATAAAGAGAACAGGCAGGATGTCAAGCTGACCATCGATGATATGGAAGCAGCACCGCGTGTGTTTGAGGCCGTCAGCAGATTGGGCTACGTTTCACGATTTGAAGTGGCAGAACCTTCACTTAACGATATATTCCTTGCAAAGGTAGGACGCCATCATGAATAAATTTATGTCGACATTTTCAATGACGTATCTCAAAAAAGTGACAAGTAAATCCTTTATTATTACAACATTAATCCTGATGCTTGCGGTTATTGGGCTTAGTAACATAGATAAAATTATAGATTTTTTTGATCATAGTGAGGATGATGTGATCGCCGTAGCAGCACCTCCTGAGCTGCAGGATGCATTTATTAAACTCTATCAGCAGACCGATAAAGAGATGAACTTCAAGAAAACTGATCGAGCAGCAGGTAAAAAAGGGATAGAGGACGAGATATATAAACAGCTGATTGAGATTAAGGAAAATAAAGGGCGCCTGAATGCGACAGTCTATTCAAAAGACAGCGCAGACATTAAGCCCGTTCAGACTATTCTATCTACTTTACAGAGCAGCCGTATCGCACAGACGCTTGACTTATCACCAGCTGAACTGAACTCTCTGACAGCACCAGCAGATGTTAGTGAACAGCTGATCGGCAGTCAGGATAAACAGTTGGATGATCAGCAGAAGTTTATTAATACCGCTATCGTGTATATCGGTCTTTTTCTGATTTTCATGGTTTCATTGAACTATGCGAGTCAGATAGCGACAGAAATAGCGATGGAAAAATCATCCCGAGTGATTGAGATGATTGTGACGAGTGTATCACCTGTTAATCATCTGATGGCGAAGATTTCTGCGATTCTTGCCGTTGCTCTCACTCAGATGCTAGCGGTCGGATTAACGATAGTCGCCTCTATTTATCTACTTGATCTGGGAGATGTGCTGAAGTCATTTGATGTGACGATAGGTCCTGAAACAACCAGCATTATCATCTATACAGTGATTTTCCTGCTGCTTGGCCTGATGATGAATGTCAGTGTATCGGCTATTATCGGTGCATTGACCAATCGAGTTGAAGATATCGCGCAAGCAGTGATGCCTGTGACATTTATTAATCTTGCTGCTTTCTATATCGCGATTTTTAATTTATCAACGCCTGACAATATGCTCGTAAAAGTAACGAGTTATATCCCGTTATTCACGCCTATGGTGATGCTGCTGAGAAAATTGTCTGTGCATACTAGTGATTTTGAGATGATGATCGGTATTGTAATCTCTATCGTGACTGTTATTCTGGCCTTATTACTTGCTGCACGTATTTATAAAGGCAGTGTGTTCAGCTATGGTAAAGGGCTTATAAATAACTTTAGACAAGCGCTGAAAATGAAATAGATTGTCACAAAATCTTAATCATTCCCTACTTTCATAATCATGGGCTATAGTATAAAATTTATACTATATATTAATTGTGATGAGGAGATTATTATGAAAAATAAAAGCAATATGATTTTTGCGATGATTTTGGCATTGATTGTCATCGCTGCAATAGCGGCAATGGTTATTTTTAATCAGAAAAATTCATCAGACGAAGAGACAGCGAATACTGAAACAGGAGAGATAGATGTGACAGGCCAGCCGATGTTAGGGGATGAAAGTGCACCTGTTACATTAGTTGAATTTGGCGATTTCATGTGTCCTGCCTGCAAGTATTATGATATGGAGATCCAGCCTGAACTAATTAAGAAATATGTGGATAAAGGTGACGTCAAAATGTACTTCATCAATACACCTTTCCACGGTGAAGGTTCACTTATCGGCGCTCATGCAGCAGAATACGTATGGAAAAATGAGCCTACAAAGTACTGGGCATTTCACAATGCACTTTTTGAAGCTCAGCCCGCAACTCATGAAGAAGGTAATAACTGGCTGACAAAAGACGTTGTAAAGAAAGCAGCTGAAAAGGTTGGTGTCAGTGATGCTGATCAAGTAACAGCGGCAAAAGAAGATACAGCAGTCAACAAGGATATCGAGTTATATAAAAAACATAATGTGACACAGACACCTACGATTGTGGTAGACGGCAAAGTCGTCAATGACCAGCTGAATATAGAATCGCTTGAAAAAGCGATAGAAGCGGCTAAAAAATAATGTCACGTAATAGTATGATGTTCTTTGCTGCGTGGCTTGTCGCTATTATTGCGATGCTGGGTAGTCTCTTCTTCTCAGAGATTCGTCATTTTGTACCGTGTGAACTGTGCTGGTACCAGCGTATTCTGATGTATCCGCTCGTACTTGTAGTTGGTTTCGCTGCTTTGCAGGAAGAATACAAAATGAAATATCTAATACTGATATTCTCGGTTATCGGCTTGTGTTTTTCGATTTATCACTATATGGAGCAGAAGGTACCTGGCTTTACTCCTGTCAAGGCATGTATCAGCGGCGTACCATGCAGTACTCAGTATATTAACTGGGGCGGATTTATTACGATCCCGTTTCTTGCGGGAACTGCTTTTCTGTTGATTACAGTCTGCATGTTAATGGTCAGACGCCCAGTAAACCGTTAAAAAGAAGCGATGGATGATCCATCGCTTCTTTTAATTGATTACACATGCAATTTTTGCTGAAAAAAGGTATAATTATATGATGACTTATACGGATAGGAGGAACCGTGACATGATGAAAGAAGTAGAGTTTGATAGTCAAGTAACGCTTGGACAGTTACTTAAATCCGAAGGGATTATCGGTACTGGTGGACAGGCTAAATGGTTTTTACAAGAGAACACGGTCTACTTGAATGGCACGCTTGAGACAAGAAGAGGAAAGAAACTTGCTCAGAATGATATCGTTGATATTGAAGGTGAAGGCAAGTTTAAGATTTCTTATTCAGAAGAAGGATGAAGCTCAAACAACTTAAGCTGACACATTTCCGTAATTACGAGCAAGTCACGCTTAACTTTCATGATGAAGTGAACGTTCTTATCGGTTTGAATGCACAGGGTAAAACCAATCTGCTTGAAGCGATATATTGCCTCGCACTTGCTAAGAGCCACCGTGCAACACAAGATAAGGAACTGATTCAGTGGCAGTCTGATTTTGCATTGATTGAAGGTGAACTTGAATATCGTTACGGTGTCATGCCCCTTTCCCTCCAGATTTCCTCAAAAGGCAAGAAAGCAAAAGCCAACCATCTGGAGCAAAGTAAATTGACTCAGTATGTCGGACATATGAATGTCGTTCTTTTTGCACCGGAAGATTTGAATCTGGTGAAAGGGAGTCCGCAAGTACGCCGTCGTTTTATCGATATTGAAATCGGGCAGATATCCGCCGTTTATTTAAATGATTTATCCAACTATCAGCGCATTCTCAAACAGAAAAATCACTATTTAAAGCAACTGAAGCTAAATGCGACAAGCGACCGGACGATGCTGGAAGTACTCAATCAGCAGTTTGCGGATTATGCCGTAAAGTTGACGCTGAGACGTCAGCAGTTTATCAATCAGCTGGAAGAGAAGGCGATTGCGATTCATAACGGTATCACGAAGGGTGCTGAAGCGCTGGCAGTCCATTATGAATCAAGTCTTGAAATCAGTGACAATATGGTGGAGGATACGTATGCTAAGCTGTCGTCAGTGATGGAGCGGGAAATAGACCGGATGACGAGTCTTTACGGCCCTCACCGGGACGATCTGACTTTTAGTATTAACGATATCGATGTCCAGACTTATGGTTCACAGGGCCAGCAGCGGACAACAGCGCTATCACTTAAACTAGCAGAAATAGAATTGATTAATGAAGAGGTCGGAGAGTATCCGATTTTATTATTAGATGACGTTTTAAGTGAACTGGATGACAGTAGACAGACGCATCTTCTGACAACCATTCAACATAAGGTGCAGACATTTGTCACAACCACTTCTGTTGATGGCATTGAGCATGAAACAATCAAAGAGGCAAAGTTATTCTTTGTCGATCAAGGTAGTATAACTAATAAAGAGTAGGTGACGTGTGTGGAACAGAATTTAGATCAGTACGGCGCAGATCAGATACAGGTCCTTGAAGGTTTAGAAGCGGTACGTAAAAGACCGGGTATGTATATTGGATCAACAGCAGCACGAGGGTTACATCATCTCGTATGGGAGATTGTTGATAACAGTATTGACGAGGCGCTTGCAGGCTATGCAGATCATATCATAGTCACAATTGAGAAAGATGACTGGATTCGGGTAGAAGATAATGGACGCGGAATTCCAGTCGATATGCATAAAAAAATGGGACGACCTGCAGTGGAGGTCATCCTGACAGTATTACACGCCGGAGGTAAATTCGGCGGTGGTGGTTATAAAGTATCGGGTGGTCTGCACGGTGTAGGTTCATCCGTCGTGAATGCTTTATCAAGCACACTTGAAGTGTATGTTCATCAGGACCATAAAGTTCATCATCAGGCTTATCATAAAGGTGTACCTGCCTTTGATCTGAAAGTCGTTGATGAAACGGATAAGACAGGGACTGTTATCCGTTTCAAGGCTGACCCTGAAATCTTTACGGAGACGACCGCATATGATTATGAAACACTTCAGAAGCGTATCCGTGAGCTCGCTTTCCTGAATAAAGGGATCAAAATTGACATCATAGACGAGCGTGAAGAAGAAGTCAGAACAGATGAATACTACTATGAAGGTGGGATTAAGTCATACGTTGAGATGCTGAATGACAGTAAAGAAGTGCTGTATCCTGAGCCTATTTATATTCATGCGTCAAAAGATGTAGTAGAAGTTGAAATTGCTATTCAATATAACACAGGTTATGCGACCAATTTACTGTCTTATGCCAACAATATTCATACTTATGAAGGTGGCACGCATGAAGACGGCTTTAAACGTGCGCTGACACGTATTATCAATAACTACGGCTCAAAGAATAAGCTGATTAAAGACAATGATGAGAAGCTGACAGGTGACGATGTACGTGAAGGTATGGTAGCAGTCGTGTCTATCAAGCATGAAGACCCGCAGTTTGAAGGACAGACGAAGACTAAACTGGGGAATTCTGAAGTCCGTCAGCTGACGGACTCATTGTTTGCAGAGCACTTTGAACGCTTCTTATATGAGAATCCTCAAGTCGCTCGCATCATTGTGGATAAAGGGATTATGGCTTCCCGTGCACGCCTTGCAGCGAAGAAGGCGCGTGAAGTCACACGACGTAAAACTGCACTGGACGTTGCAAGTCTGCCGGGTAAACTGGCGGATTGTTCAAGTAAAGTACCAGAAGAATGCGAATTATTTATCGTCGAAGGTGACTCTGCGGGTGGTTCAGCTAAATCTGGACGTAATTCTAAAATACAGGCGATTCTTCCGCTTCGAGGTAAAATCCTGAATGTAGAAAAAGCACGTCTTGACCGCATTCTAGGGAACAATGAAGTCCGTTCCATGATTACTGCAATGGGTACAGGTATTGGCGGAGAATTTGATATCGCGAAGGCACGTTACCACAAAATTGTCATCATGACTGATGCTGACGTCGATGGTGCACACATTCGTACACTGTTACTGACTTTCTTCTACCGATTTATGCGTCCTTTAATTGATGCAGGTTATATTTACATCGCTCAGCCTCCCCTCTTTAAAGTTGAACAAGGTAAAAAAACTTACTACGTCTACAACGACCGGGAGCTTGAAATACTGAGAAAAGAGTTACCTGCAACCCCTAAACCGCAGCTTGCTCGTTACAAAGGGCTCGGTGAAATGAATGCCGATCAGTTGTGGGAAACAACGATGAATCCGGAAAACAGAAGTATGTTACAGGTGACTTTAACAGATGCTATTGAAGCGGATCAGACATTCGAAATGCTGATGGGAGATGTCGTAGAATATCGCCGTCAGTTTATTGAGGAAAATGCTCAATACGCGACATTAGACATATAGGAGGCGCCGAAATGGCTGAAAATAACGAAAGATTACAGGAAAGAAATATCAGCAAGGAAATGCGCGAATCGTTCCTCGATTATGCGATGAGCGTTATCGTTTCGCGCGCTCTGCCTGATGTCAGAGATGGTATGAAACCTGTTCATCGCCGTATTTTATACGGGATGAATGATCAAGGGATGACAGCTGATAAACCTTATAAAAAGTCAGCACGTATCGTCGGAGATGTCATGGGTAAATATCACCCGCACGGTGACTCCTCTATTTACGAGGCGATGGTACGTATGGCACAGGATTTCAGCTATCGCTATCCGCTTGTCGATGGTCAAGGTAACTTCGGTTCAATGGACGGCGATGGTGCAGCTGCGATGCGTTATACAGAAGCTCGCATGACGAAACTTGCTATGGAAATAATGCGTGATATCAATAAAGATACGATTGATTTCGGAGATAACTATGATGGTAATGAACGTGAACCGCTTGTTCTGCCTGCACGTTTCCCTAACTTACTCGTAAACGGCGCATCAGGTATCGCTGTAGGTATGGCAACGAATATCCCACCGCATAACATGAATGAAGTGATTGACGGAGTGCTGGCACTCAGTGAGAATCCGGATATCACGATTCCAGAATTAATGGAACACATTCACGGCCCCGATTTTCCGACTGCCGGTTATATTTTAGGACGAAGCGGTATCCGTCGTGCCTATGAGACGGGACGAGGTTCTGTCATCATGCGTGCGAAGACGCTGATTGAAACGCGTAAAAATGGTAAGGAAACAATTGTCATCACAGAAATCCCTTATCAAGTTAATAAAGCGAAGCTCGTTGAAAAGATTGCTGAGCTCGCGCGTGATAAAAAGGTGGATGGCATCACTGATTTAAGAGATGAGACGAGCTTAAAAGAAGGCGTAAGAATTGTCATCGATATTCGTCGTGATGCGAATGCCAATGTCATTCTGAATAACCTTTACAAGCAGACCCCTCTGCAGACAACGTTCGGCATGAACATGCTTGCTATTGTCAATAAAAAGCCTGAACTGCTGAATTTAAAACAGATGCTTTATCATTATCTTGAGCATCAGAAGGTCGTTATCCGTCGCCGTACGGCATACAACCTTAAAAAAGCAGCAGACCGTGCTCACTTACTCGAAGGACTACGTATTGCTCTGGATAATATCGATAAAATCATTGAACTGATTCGTGCATCAAATAATGATCGTGTCGCGATTGAAGAGCTGCAGTCTCAGTTCAGTTTATCTGAACGCCAGGCTCAGGCTATCCTCGATATGCGTCTTCGTCGTCTGACAGGTCTTGAACGAGATAAGATCGAAACAGAATATCAGGAATTAATGGCCTATATAGCAGAGTTAAAAGCTATTTTATCAGATGAAGGACGTATTTTAGAGATTATCCGTGAGGAACTCACTGAAATAAAAGAAAAATTTGGTGATGGACGTCGGACTGAAATTACAGTTGGCGGTTTTGACCAGCTGGAAGATGAAGATCTGATTCCAGAAGATCAGATTGTGATCACGCTGAGCCACAATAACTATGTGAAACGTCTATCAGCTTCAACATATCGTGCACAGAACCGCGGGGGTCGTGGTATAAAGGGCATGAATACAATCGAGGATGATTTTGTCAGCCAGATTGTGACGACATCTACGCATGACCATGTGCTGTTCTTTACGAACAAAGGCCGTGTCTATAAATTAAAAGGCTACGAAATCCCTGAGTTGTCCCGTCAATCTAAAGGTATTCCGATTGTGAATGCCCTGGAACTCGATAAGGACGAGACAATCAGTCAGATGATTGCTGTTAAGAACTTAGACCGTGAAGATGCATTTATTATTTTCGCGACGAAAAAAGGACTAGTGAAACGTTCAAGCCTTTCTAACTTCTCACGCATCAATAAAAATGGGAAAATCGCCATTCACTTCCGTGAGGATGATGAACTGGTGGGCGTACGTTTATCTGAAGGTGACAATCAATTAATCATCGGCACTAAAAATGCGTCGCTCATCCGTTTTGAAGAGAATACTCTTAGACCTCTTGGCCGTACAGCAGCCGGTGTTAAAGGTATTGCACTCAGAGAAGGTGACGAGGTTATCGGTCTTGATGTAGTCAGACCTGACAGTGAGGAAGAGATCCTCATCGTAACTGAAAAAGGCTTCGGTAAACGAACAACTGTACAGGATTATCGCATTTCTAATCGGGGCGGTATGGGTATTAAGACCGCTGCCCTGACAGAAAGAAATGGTACACTCGTCTATATGGCAACTGTAACGGGTGAAGAAGATCTGATGATTGTGACAGATAAAGGTGTCATTATTCGTCTCGATGTTAATTCAATTTCACATACGGGCCGAAGTACACAAGGGGTTAAATTAATCAGATTATCTGATGATCAGCACGTGGCGACAGTCGCTAAAGTTGAAAAGTCAGATGAAGAAGAGGTAGTAGCGCCTCAAGAAGAGGATTTAACATCTGTTGTGCAGAAAAAAATGGATGAAGAAATTGAACGAGAAGAAGGTCTTCTGGTCGGTGAAGCAGAAGAGACAGCTGAAGAAATCGAAGAAGATATCTTTAGTGACAGTGATGATGTTGAAACACTGGATGAACTGAAAGATGATGAAGAATAATATTTATAAAGAAGCCGTATGCTTGATTCAAGCATACGGCTTCTGTCTGTTATTTATTTGCTTCTAGTCGTTTCATCATATAAGGGATTTCATCAATAATTTTTGATGGCGGTGTCACGTACATCTTTTCAGACAGCTGATCACCAATTTTACTATGGATATAGACAGCATATTTAATGGCATCCTCGATTTCAAACTGACCGATTAACCCTGCCAGCATACCTGCGAGTGTATCTCCCATACCACCGGATGCCATTGCAGGATTACCTTTTTCGATTTTAAAGTTACCGGATTTAAGATAAAGCTCTGTATGATGTTTTTTTAGGATGATATGTGCACCTAGTCGCTCGGCTGCGGCTCTATTTTTTTCCGGTGTCTGTTCGTCAATTGGGATACTACTCAGCCGTTCCCATTCCATCTGATGCGGTGTAAAAATCACTTCACACTCCGGTAGTGGATGACGTAGTTTACTGAGGATAGTGATGGCATCTCCGTCAATGATAATGGTCTGATGAGGTTGAATGTGCTGGAAGATAAAGGTCAGTGTGTTATTGCCTTTAATATCAAGCCCAAGCCCAGGACCTACGAGAATACAGTCTGCTTCTGTGACAAGTTTAGTCAGGCGTTTAATGTCAGCCAGATCACTGACCATCGCCTCAGGACAGCGTGAATGAAGAGCGGTATGATTAGACTGATGGGTACAGACTGTTGTCAGCCCACCGCCACTGTATACACAGGCACGTGACGATAACATAATAGAACCGCCCATATTCTGATTACCACCGATTAACAGAATTCTGCCGTAATCGCCCTTATGAGACTTAGGGTCGCGTCTAGGTATAGTGATGCTCTCGATAGTTTGCATGATTAACTCCCTTAAATTTAATACAGTCAGTTTAACAGATATATTTGCATTCTCATAGGGGTTCTGATATTATATAGACAACTTAATAAGTTATTGTCTTGGAATAAGTACTTTCTGAAGTCTTTCAAAGAGAGTCAGTGGTAGGTGTGAACTGATAAAGACAGGAAACGAAATCTATCCAATTATTACAGACAATCGGTCTGACCGTTATGTTAATGGAGTGAGCAGCTTTAGCTGTTAATTAGGGTGGCAACGCGTAATACCACGTCCCTTTCGAGGGACGTGGTATTTTTTTGTCCCCAAAAATAAAAATGAGGAGGCAATACAATGTTAGATATCAAATTGTTTAGAACAGAACCAGATTTTGTCAAAAAGAAACTCGAAATGCGTGGAATTGATCCATCAATCGTTGAGAAAATTGTAGACCTCGATAAAAAAGCACGTGAACTGACGCAGCAGACTGAAGAATTAAAAGCTAAACGTAATAAAGCAAGTGAAGAAATTGCACTTAAAAAACGTAACAAGGAAAATGCGGATGAAGCGATTGAAGCTATGCGCACAGTTGGAGATGACATCAAAACAATTGATGTTGAACTGAATCAGATCAATGCTGATTTAAAAACAGAATTATCTAGCTTACCTAACTTAGTCAGCGATGAAACACCATTCGGTAAAGATGAAGACGAGAACGTTGAAGTCCGCAAATGGGGCGAACCTCGTCAATTTGATTTCGAAGCGAAAGCACACTGGGATATCGTTGAAGATTTGAAGATGGCTGATTTTGAACGTGCAGCTAAAGTTTCAGGCGCTCGTTTTGCTTTCTTAACGCGTGATGGTGCACGTCTTGAACGCGCGCTCTATAACTTCATGCTTGATCTGCACACGAAAGAGCATGGCTATCAGGAAATGGTTACGCCTCAGCTCGTTAATGCAGATTCTATGTATGGTACAGGTCAGCTGCCAAAATTTGAAGAAGATTTATTCAAAGTGGAAAAAGAAGGTCTTTATACCATTCCGACTTCTGAAGTACCGCTGACAAACTATTATCGTAATGAAATTATGAACTTAGATCAGTTCCCTGTTAAATTTACAGCACTGACAGCGTGTTTCCGTTCTGAGGCAGGTTCAGCAGGTCGCGATACACGTGGTCTGATTCGTATGCATCAGTTCAACAAAGTAGAAATGGTACGCTTTGAACTACCTGAGAATTCTTATGCAGCACTTGAAGAAATGACATCACACGGTGAGAAAGTTCTGCAGTTGCTGAAAATCCCATACCGTACGATTGCATTATGTTCAGGTGATATCGGTTTTGGCGCTGCTAAAACTTATGATATTGAAGTGTGGTTACCAAGCTATGATGCCTATAAAGAAATCAGTTCTTGTTCTAATATGACTGACTTCCAGGCACGCCGTTCTAATATCCGCTTCAAACGAGAAAAAGGTGGCAAAACAGAATATGCACATACATTAAACGGTTCTGGTCTCGCTGTTGGCCGTACATTTGCAGCAGTTGTTGAGAACTACCAGAACGAAGATGGTACGATTACAGTACCTGAAGCATTAGTCCCTTATATGGGCGGTCAGACAGTCATTAAATAATTCAGGTCCCTCTATCAATTGATAGAGGGATTTTTTTCGGTGAACGATGGCATTTAAAAAGAGTAAATAAAGAGTAGAAATCATAAATTTAAAAAATAAAGACTTTATCCTTGAATATAAAAAATATATTTGATATATTAAATATATCAAATAAAACAAAGACGAAAGAGGTTATTCAAATGACAAACTTCAAATTAGATCCAGTACACAGTTCAGTAGCATTTTCTATCAAACATTTAATGGTATCAAAAGTAAAAGGTGAATTTACTTCATTCGATGGAGAATTAACGGGAGATGCGAATGACACATCTTCATTACAGCTTAAAGGCTCAGTAAAAGTAGATTCAATCGATACAAGAAATGCTGACCGTGACGGACACTTAAAATCAGCTGATTTCTTCGATGCTGAACAATATCCTGAAATCACATTCGTATCAAAATCTATCACTGATTCAACAATTACAGGTGATTTAACAATTAAAGGCGAGACACACGAAGAAACATTCGATGTGCAGCATAACGGTGTATCTAAAAACCCTATGACAGATGGCGAAGTAACAGGTGTTATCGTTAAAGGTAAAATCAACCGCGAGAAATATGGCATCACTTGGAACCAGGCGCTTGAAACAGGCGGCGTAATGGTCGGTAAAGATGTTGACTTCGAAGTGGGCGCAGAATTTACAATCGAAGCTTAAATCAATATTTTATACACAAGACCGGGACATTTGTTCCGGTCTTTTTTGTGATAAAGTGAGATACATTGAGCAAACGCCCTAATAGTTGTAAAATAGAAAGGTATGAAATTCAACTGAGAAAGAGAGTTTTTAATTTGAAGATTGATTTCCTGAAGACAAGTATTATCACATTGATTTTGCTTGCTATCGCTTTTCTGATCAATGTGGGACCAGGGCTCATTATACTCATCGCCCCCTTTTCACTAATTCCGGGTACTTATCTCTATATGAAAAGCCGCCCTTCATTTTATGTGATGGCAGCGATTGTGACCCTTATTTCGATGATTTTTATGACGATTGTAGCCTTTCAGATGATATTAGCTATTCTGATTATGAGTTATATACTTGGCTATTTATTAACCAGTCGCGTATCACGTGAATTGATGTTATTCACGATGACTGCCTTACTCAGCATGTACGTACTCCTCTCCATTATCTTTCTCCAGCTGACGGATATGATGCCGACGACTAAGAAATGGTTCGGTGAGCTGAAAGAAGTATATGAAACACTTGCGAAAAGTGAGATTGAAAACGGGAATATTACACGTGAAAATGTCACTTTATTTAACTCAGCGCTGGATGCTATGCAGCTTCAAGTACCAGGACTGATTATCTTTAATCTATTTTTACTTATACTACTGACGCTGGTCATCACGTTACCACTGCTGCGTAAATTAAAAGTGGCAACACCGAATTTTCGTCCGCTGTATTTATGGCAGATGCCTAAAATAGCCCTTTATTTATATTTTGCAGCAAGTATCACAGGTTGGTTCCTATCACCAGAAGATGTTGTTCTGCTCGGGATAGTCGTCAACTTAAAGTATGTGTTAGAATGGATTATGTTCATTCAAGGTTTATCGCTCCTCAGCTTCTTTCTGAAGGTTAAAAGGATGCCATCCTTTGTAAAAGTATTACTTTTTGTATTAGCCTTTCTAATGGCGCCGGTGACCCAGTTCTTCGGTATACTGGACCTGATATTCCGAATCAAGACGAGAATTAAACCGTAATAGGAGGAAAAGAAATGGACCGTAAATATATGAGACAGACATTGATCACACCTTTCATTGTGATGAGTCTTCTAGTCTTTATTCTAATCGGACTGCTTTTTACAGTACATCCTCTTATGGCTGCACTAGCAGGTGTTATCGTTATTTTCATTGTGGTAATAACAGGTTTGATGCTTAAGAAGAGTTTGATCCGTAGCGAACTTTATTTAGATAACATTGCGGTTAAAGTAAGTCGCGGTAATAAGATTGCTATCAATGAGATTCCCATCGGTATGATTCTGCTGGATGAGTCAGATAAGGTAGAATGGTATAACCAGTTTATCCGGGAGAAAATCGACCGGCCGATTCTATCTGATTCCATCAATGAAATTTTCCCTAATTTACTCAATCAGCTGAAGATTGACGGTGTCGTTGAAGTACATGCTCAATATAAAGAAACGAAATTCAAAGTCAGATATGCTGCTGACACACACATGCTTTATTTTCTGGATGAGACAGAACGCGTTGAGACATTTGAAGTGTTTGAGAAATCTAAGCCCGTTGTGGGTATGCTGTTCCTCGATAACTATGATGAAATCACACAGAATATGAGCGATGCGAATCGTACAGAAATGAATAGTATGATGACCAATGAAATTAATCAGTGGGCGGCGGAAAATCATATTTATGTCAAACGTTTTTCATCTGATCAATTCGTGATCTTTTTGAATAATCGTATCCTGGCAGAACTTGAGAGTACGAAGTTTAACTTACTGGACCGCATCCGTGAGAAAAGTCGCGAGAAGAAAACACATTTAACGTTAAGCGTGGGGATTGGTGAAGGCACTGATGACCTCATCACACTTGGCGAACTGGCGCAGTCGAGTTTAGACCTTGCTCTAGGTCGCGGCGGAGACCAGGTCGCTATTAAGAATACAGCGGGCGGTGTACGCTTCTTCGGTGGTAAGACGAATCCGATGGAGAAACGAACAAGAGTACGAGCCCGCGTTATCTCTCATGCTCTTCGAGATATTCTGATAGAAGGCGATAACGTTATTATTATGGGTCATAAACGTCCTGATATGGATGCCATTGGTGCAGCCATTGGTGTCGCACGTTTTGCCCGTATGAATAATCTAAATGCTTATATCGTACTGAATTCCTATGATATCGATGAGACCCTCAGTCGAGTCATGCTGGAAATCGAAGAGAAACCGGAACTGAAGGAAGTTTTCATCACTTCAGATGAAGCCTGGTCACTGATGACTAACCGGACGACGCTCGTGGTAGTGGACACGCATAAACCGGATATGGTTATCGATGAAAATATTCTAAATAAGGCATCACGTAAAGTGGTGATCGACCATCATAGACGAGGAGAAGATTTCATCTCCAGCCCTCTGTTGATCTATATGGAACCTTATGCAAGTTCAACAGCAGAACTTGTGACCGAACTACTGGAATACCAGCCTGAGGAACATAAGTTGACACGTCTTGAATCTACGGTCATGCTGGCAGGTATTATCGTGGATACACGTAACTTTACGCTGAGAACAGGTTCACGGACATTCGATGCGGCGAGCTATCTGAGAAGTCACGGCGCTGATACGATTCTCTGTCAGCACTTCCTGAAGGATAATATGGAGACGTATCTGCAGCGAAGTGACTTGATTAAAACCGTTCAGCTCGGCACAGATGGGATTGCTGTTGCTCACGGTGATGAGCAGACTATCTATGATCCAGTCACGATTGCACAGACTGCTGACGAACTGCTGAGTATTAATGGTGTAGAGGCTTCATTTGTTGTGGCACGACGTGCGGACGATATTGTAGGTATCTCAGCTCGTTCATTAGGTGAAATTAATGTCCAGCTTGTGATGGAAGCACTGGGTGGTGGTGGACACTTATCTAATGCAGCCACTCAGTTAAAAGGTATTTCGATTGAGACAGCACTTCTGGACTTGGAAGATGCTATCGCTGAACAATTTAGAAGGAGTGAAGAATAATGAAAGTTATTTTCAAACAGGATGTTAAAGGTAAAGGTAAAAAAGGTGAAGTGAAAGAAGTGCCAGTCGGTTACGCGAACAACTTTCTCCTGAAAAATAATTATGCAGTAGAAGCAACACCAGGTAATCTGAAGCAGCTGGCTGCACAAAATGAACGTATCGAAAAAGATAAAGAACAGCACTTAATCGATGCTCAGAACTTAAAAGAGAAAATTGAGGCACTTGAAGTAGAAGTTAAAGCCAAATCAGGTGAAGGCGGTCGTCTTTTCGGCTCAGTGAGTACGAAACAGATCGTTGAAGCATTGAAAGAACAGCACGGCATTAAACTTGATAAACGTAAAATGGATCTGCCGGATGGTATCAGAAGTCTAGGCTATACAAATGTGCCTGTGAAACTGCACAATCAAGTTTCTGGGACATTGAAAGTACACGTAACAGAAATGTAAGAAGGAGGGGCATGGATGGAGGACTATCAAACACAGCAGATGCCGCATCATAATGAGGCAGAACAATCTGTTCTCGGTGCCATTCTGCTGAATCCTGAGCTGTTGATTCCAACGCTTGAGAAACTTTTACCGCAGCATTTTTATCGCAGAAGTCATCAGCATATCTTCCAGGCTATGCTCTCTCTTGCAGAGAAAAATACAGAAGTCGATATTGTGACACTGACCGATCAGATGACAAAAGAGGGCACACTTGATGAATCGGGAGGCCCTCAGTATTTGATTGAGTTGTCAGGTTTCGTCCCGACGACACGCAATATTGATTTCTATACTGAAATTGTTTTTAATGATGCTGTAAAACGTCAGCTGATCAATGTAGCAGACTCGATTGCCAAGGATGGCTATAACAATGAACTAGAACTCGAATCGCTGCTCAGTGATGCTGAGAAGCGGATTATGAATATTTCTGCTGATCGGGGGACAGAGGGTTTTCAGAGTATCAGAGATATTCTGCAGGTCGTCTTCGAAAATGCTGAGGAGCTGGACCGTAATCAAGGACAGACGCCCGGTATTCCAACAGGTTATCGTGACCTTGATAAGATGACAGCAGGATTTAACCGCAACGATCTGATTATCATTGCGGCTCGTCCTTCTGTCGGTAAGACAGCTTTTGCACTGAATATCGCGCAGCAAGTTGCGACGCACGACAATAACTATTCTGTTGCTATCTTCTCACTTGAGATGGGAGCAGACCAGCTGGCAACGCGGATGATCTGTAGTACAGGCAATGTGGATTCCAACAGACTACGTACAGGTACAATGGAGAATGAGGACTGGAACCGATTCACTGTTGCAGTCGGTAAGTTATCTCGTACGAAAATCTTTATTGATGATACACCTGGTATCCGTATTACTGATATCCGTGCGAAGTGCCGTCGTCTGAAACAGGAATATGGTCTCGATATGATTCTTATTGACTATTTACAGTTGATTCAAGGTTCAGGTGCCCGTAGTTCAGATAATCGTCAGCAAGAAGTATCCGAAATCTCTCGTATGCTGAAATCGCTGGCTCGTGAACTTGAATGTCCGGTTATTGCCCTCAGTCAATTATCGCGTGGCGTGGAGCAGAGACAGGATAAGCGTCCGATGATGAGTGATATTCGTGAATCAGGTTCAATCGAACAGGATGCAGATATTGTCGCCTTCCTTTACCGGGATGATTATTATAACCGGGGAAATAATGAAGACGGCGAGGAAGTAGTTGATGCAGGCGTACAAGATGAGAACGGTGAAATTGAGATTATTATTGCTAAACAGCGTAACGGTCCGACAGGTACTGTAAAGCTTAATTTCATGAAACAATATAATAAATTCGCTGATATCAGCTATGAATATGAAGGTTATGAAAATTAAATAACACATTAAAAAACGTACATTATTTTATTAATAAATATTAATGTACGTTTTTTAATGCTTTTTAACAGTGTCTATCTGATGGATGTCTGTATTGATATTTAATGCATAAAGGACCTGATATATTGATATTAAAGGGTTTTAACTATTTATTGCTGAATGACAGAATGATATTAGAATTCAAAAATTTACATTTTAAACGTTCGGATTTCGTTTGATTTTTGCCCTATTAATTGTTAAAATGGCTAAGGTTATAAAATTTGGAGGTGCAAGAATGTCATCTATCGTAGTTGTTGGTACACAATGGGGAGACGAAGGTAAAGGCAAAATCACAGACTTCTTAGCAGAACAAGCAACAGTTATCGCACGTTTTTCAGGCGGTAATAATGCAGGGCATACAATTAAATTCGGCGGGGAAACATATAAATTACATTTAGTGCCGTCAGGTATCTTCTATTCTGATAAATTATCAGTCATCGGTAACGGTGTAGTAGTGGATCCAGTGGCTTTACTTAAAGAGTTGGACGCACTGAACGAACGCGGAATTTCTACGGATAACTTGCGTATTTCTAATCGTGCACAAGTGATTCTACCTTATCATCTGAAACAGGATGAACTGGAAGAAGAAAAGCGCGGTGATAATAAAATCGGTACGACTAAAAAAGGTATCGGCCCTGCTTATGTCGATAAAGTTCAACGTATCGGTATCCGTATGGCAGATTTACTGGATAAAGAAACGTTTGAAACAATGCTGAAAACGAATCTGGCTGCTAAAAATGAATTGTTCGAAAAAATGTTCAATGCAGAAGGCTTTAAATTCGAAGAGATTTTTGATGAATATTATGCTGCAGGTCAACGTTTAGCACAGTATGTCACTGACATCTCAAAAGTACTCGATGATGCATTCCAGGCAGACGAAAAAGTTCTATTTGAAGGCGCGCAAGGCGTTATGCTGGATATCGACCATGGTACATATCCATTCGTTACATCAAGTAATCCAATCGCAGGTAACGTAACGGTAGGTACGGGTGTAGGTCCGACTTTCGTTGATCGTGTTATCGGTGTATGTAAAGCCTATACTTCACGTGTCGGTGATGGTCCATTCCCGACTGAATTATTTGACACAGATGGACATCACATCCGTGAAGTGGGCCGTGAGTATGGTACAACAACAGGCCGTCCACGTCGTGTTGGCTGGTTCGATTCAGTCGTATTACGTCACTCACGTCGTGTGAGTGGGATTACAGACTTATCCATTAACTCAATCGATGTACTGACAGGTCTTGATACAGTGAAAATCTGTACAGCCTATGAGCTCGATGGTGAAGAGATTACTGAATATCCTGCGAACTTAAACAACTTAAAACGCTGTAAACCTATCTTTGAAGAATTACCAGGTTGGACAGAAGATGTGACATCATGTAAATCACTTGATGAGTTACCTGATAATGCACGCCGTTACTTAGAACGTATCTCGGAACTTTGTGACGTTAAAATTTCTATCTTCTCAGTCGGTCCTGACCGTACGCAGACGAATCTGCTGGAAGATTTATGGCAAAATTAAAAGAGCTCATCTGAGCTCTTTTTTTTAATGAATATTTCGTTTTTTGAAATGACCGCCTTTAACTTCTGAGACGTTACCAATCGCAACGAATGCAGATTCATCAAAGTGGTTGATTATATCTTTCAGCTTATATTCCTCAAGACGGGTGATTACCACGAAAATCACTTTTTTGTCTTCTCCGGTATAAGCACCCTCACCTGTCAGGTAAGTCACGCCTCGACCTAACCGTGCATTGATGGCATCACCAATTTCTTCATACTGATCACTGATGATCCAGACTGACTTTGATTCATCAAGACCGAGCTGAACAATATCAATCGCTTTGAAAGCAATAAAATAAGCAATCACTGAATACATAGCGGATTCCCAGGTAAAAACAAAACCTGCGGCAATAAATATAAAGAAATTGATGACCATCACGATTTCACCAACAGAAAAAGGAGTCTTACCACTGATTAAAATAGCTAATATTTCTGTCCCATCAAGCGATCCACCGTAACGGATGACGAGACCTACACCAAGGCCTAAAATAGCACCCCCGAAAATCGTCACAAGGAACTTCTCTTCAATGAAGGGTGGCACAGGATGTAAAAAAGCAGTCGCGATTGATAATACCACGATGCCATAAATAGTGGAGAAGGCAAAAGAGCGACCGATCTGCTTATAGCCAAGGAAAAAGAAAGGTAAGTTAAAGATGAAGATGAAAAGTCCGAGTGGAAGACCGGCTAGATGACTAGTAATAATTGAGATACCTACAATACCACCGTCCAGTACGGCATTCGGCACAAGAAATAGTTCGAGCGCTACCGCCATCAGAAGCGCACCGATTGTAATCATGACAAAGCGCTTGATTTTCTCTTTTAGCGGCAGTCTCTTATGGATTTTTTCAATGGTTAATTCTGACATAGCATCCCTCTTTTCTAATTGCTCTCTCTATTATACTATATAGAATAAAGTGAAATTTCAGAAACTAGATTTTTTTGATATTTTTCAATTTTTTTAAACTTTTTTTAAAAATACTGTTGTCAGTTAATCATAACACATGCTATAATCAATCTTGTGCTAAAAAAATAATGGCCCCTTGGTCAAGCGGTTAAGACACCGCCCTTTCACGGCGGTAACACGGGTTCGAATCCCGTAGGGGTCACCATTTAAATAGCTTTAGGTCCCGTGGTGTAGCGGTTAACATGCCTGCCTGTCACGCAGGAGATCGCCGGTTCGATCCCGGTCGGGACCGCTCTAGAGACATGCAGTTGCTGCATGTCTTTTTTTGTTGTGGATTAGTAGATAGAAAAAAAGACTTAAAAATGGTAAATTAGAGGTTAGTAGATGAAACTCTAAAGAGAAGAGGTTGCGTATGGCACGAAAAATAGTCGTAGTAGATGATGAAAAACCGATTGCAGATATTCTGGAATTTAACCTGAAAAAAGAAGGTTACGATGTACATGTCGCTTATGACGGGGATGACGCAGTAGAGCTGATCTATGAAATACAACCTGATATTGTGCTGCTTGATATCATGCTGCCTGGTCGCGACGGTATGGAAGTCTGTCGTGAAGTCCGCAAAAAATATGATATGCCGATTATCATGCTGACAGCTAAAGACTCAGAAATTGATAAAGTGCTCGGGCTTGAACTGGGCGCAGATGACTATGTGACAAAACCGTTCAGCACGCGTGAACTGATTGCACGTGTTAAAGCGAATCTACGTCGTCACTACACGCAGGCTCAGTCTGAAGAAAAAGAAGAGACTAATGATATTGTCATTAAAGATATCACGGTCTATCCAGATGCTTATTCCATTAAAAAGCGCGGTGAAAGCATTGAACTGACGCATCGTGAGTTCGAATTGTTCCACTATTTAGCGCGCCATATCGGTCAGGTTATGACACGTGAACATTTGCTTCAGACAGTCTGGGGCTATGATTATTTTGGAGATGTAAGAACGGTTGATGTGACGATCCGTCGTTTAAGAGAAAAGATTGAAGATGATGCTTCACATCCTGAATACATCGTCACTCGACGCGGTGTCGGCTACTTCTTACAGTCACAAGAAAAATAATGAAATATATTCAAGCTTTTATTAAAAAATTACAATCACTGCATATTAAACTTGTGGTCGTCTATGTCCTGCTGATTATTATTGGTATGCAGATTATCGGTCTGTATTTTACAAATAATCTTGAAAAAGAGTTGACTGAAAACTTCAAAGACAATGTTGAACGCCAGGTCAGACAGCTGGCTTATGATATAGACGAAGCTTATAAAGAGAATAATGATGACAATACAGAACGAAAAATACAATCGATCATTGATGATTACACATCACGCTCCGGCGTGGGTGAGGCACGTTCAGATATTGATGAAATTCGTTTTATCAATACGAATGAGCTGATTATAGCGACGAGTAAAGTATCCGACAGTGTGTCAATCGACCAGAAAAATAAAGATACACAGATTCAGAAAGCTTTATCACTCGGACAGAGCAATGATCAGATTCAGCTGAAAGAAGAAGGCGCAAGCAAGAAGCGTGTCTGGGTTAAAAACGAAACGATTAAAGTGAATGATGAAGTCATGGGCGTAATCCATGTTGAATCAAGCATTGAGACAGTCTACCAGCAGCTCGATAAAATCAATCAGATTTTCATCATCGGGACAGGTCTGTCTTTACTGATTACCGGTCTTCTCGGTTTTTTCATTGCCCGTACGATTACAAAACCTATCTCGGATATGCGTAATCAGGCGCTCGAGATGTCAAAAGGGAACTATACCAATCGCGTAAAAGTATATGGTAGCGATGAAATTGGCGAACTGGCGCTGACTTTCAATAACCTCGCTAAACGCGTACAGGAAGCGCAGGCGAATACAGAAAGTGAGAAACGAAGACTGGACTCTGTCATTACCCATATGTTAGACGGTGTCATTGCGACTGACCGTCGTGGCCGCGTACGTATCGTTAATGATATGGCGCTGCGTATGCTGACGGTCAACCATGATGAAATAGAAGGTCGTCACGTACTGGATGTCCTCAAAATGGAAGAGCATTACTCACTGGAGGAACTGCAGGAAAATAGCGGCGGCGTCATTATTGATATTGACGGCGAGTATCCGCTCATCGTCCGTGTCAGTTTCTCGACCATTATTCAGGATACAGGATTTATTACGGGTTATATCGCGGTACTGCATGATGTAACTGAGCAGCACCATGTAGAGAATGAGCGTCGTGAATTCGTGGCGAACGTTTCACATGAACTGCGTACACCACTGACTTCTATGCGCAGTTATATCGAAGCGCTGGAAGAAGGGGCATGGCAGAACGCGGACCTCGCACCTCAGTTCCTGAGTGTTACACGAGAAGAGATTGACCGCATGATTCGTCTAGTCAATGATCTGCTGCAGCTCTCTAAAATGGATAACTCTAATGAAACACTGAATCGTGAGCTGATTGACTTTAATATGTTCATTCATAAAATCATTAATCGCTTCGAGATGAGTGAAGGGAAATCTGCGACCTTTGTGCGAGATATACCTAAATCAGGTATTTTTGTAGAGATTGATCCGGATAAGATGACACAAGTGTTTGATAACGTCATTTCAAACGCGCTGAAGTATTCTAAGGGCAAGAAAAAAGTGGAATTTCATGTGAAACAAAATCTGCTTTTCAACCGGATGACGATTCAGATTAAAGATAACGGAATCGGTATCCCGCTGAATAAAGTGGATAAAATATTCGATCGCTTCTTCCGCGTCGATAAGGCGAGAACACGGAAGATGGGTGGAACAGGTCTAGGCCTTGCCATCAGTAAAGAGATTGTAGAAGCACACAACGGCCGTATCTGGGCCAACAGCCAGGAAGGTAAAGGCACGTCTGTTTATATTACTTTACCTTGTGAAGTCTTAGATGACGGTGATTGGGATGTATAAAAATATTATCAAAAGCATCATACTGATCATTCTCGTCTGCAGCAGTGTGATACTGACTTATCAAATCTGGAATTTTAAACCTCAGTTGACTAACGTGGATAACTTAGTAGAAGAGAAGACAACCATTGGCCCACGATTTGTTGATAATATCAAAAACATTTATATGCCCTTTCAGCTCGTCTCCTATAAGGAGGGCGATATGAAAGGCACGACAGATAGTAATCTGATCATGGAGCTGACGAATGATTTAAGTGAAAACAAGATTCTGTCAGCCTATCTCCTTGATAATAACGGTAAGTTTCAGGCAAAAGATATTGGCAAGGATTATATCTTGTTTGATTTTACTGAGGATATCCCGCAGACCATGTACATTACTAATATTCTTGAGATGACTTATAAATCCAATGATAAATATACTTTCAACCGTATATTAGTAGACAGTGAAAGCTTTGAGACAATCACTCTTTACTTTGTTGGTAAAGATAAGGTGCTGAAAATAGAGACCGATGCTAAAAGTGATCATTTTAATCAGCTTGTTAAAAATCAGCGGGAAAAAATGACCGACTATTCGAGTCTGGTCACTAATGTACACACATCAAGCGATAAGACGCAGCTCTATATGCCGGCACAAGCTGACGATGTCAAAGCCTATCGTTTCATTGCAGACCGCATCGACGTTAAAGATATCAATGATGCTGTACTGGATGATCAGGACAACATCATTCAACGTGATCGCGAGGAAGGCACGACTTATTTCAGTAATACAGGGATTGTATCAGTCGATGCCAATGACATTTATAAATACAACAATCTATCTGAAACAGATCTACTGAAGTCTGCCCCGAGAGATACTCTGGTGAAATCATTTAAGTTCATCAGTAGTCACGGTGGTTTCACAGATGATTACCGTCTATTTGATATCGATGATGACAGCCGTACCATCAATTATCAGATGTTCTTAAGCGGCAGACCAGTCTTCAATAGCGAAGGCTTATCGGACATCTCAGTAGTGTGGGGTAAAGATGAGGAGTACGAATATCGTCGGGGTCTGCTGTCAACAAGTGTCGCTGTCCCTTCCACGCAGGAAGTGGAGAAACTACCGAGCGCCGAAAAAGTACGTTTTGATATCGCATCTTCTAGAAACTATCAGCTTGAGAAAGTAAACAAGATGATGATTGGTTATGAGATGGCAAAGTCACCAGATAGCGAAATACAGGCAAATCTATTATTTGAACCGTACTGGTATGTTGAATATGACGGCACATGGATGAAGTATGATAAGGGGAGGCTGAAATAAGTGGATTGGAAACGAGCAAGTTCACTCTTTATCTTTGTCTTCCTGATCATCAATATATGGCTGGGATTCCTTTATTATCAGAAGGTAGAACGGTCTAATCAGATTGATACTGCTGATGAGAAAATATTATCATTCGATAAAGAAAACATTATACTGCCGGATGAACTGCCGAATTCAGAAGGCGTTAAACTGAACTATTTATCAGGACGCAGTAAGAAATTCACAGGCAGTAATACCGTACGAGACAATACAGTCATTAAAGAAAAAATCGCAACGAATCTGCCACTTTCTGATATAGAAGCGAATACGTTGATGGAAGATTTAAAAGTCTTTATCGATAGTACACCTTACCGAGGAACAGAATATATCATCAGTGGCTTAGACCGCAAAAATAAACGAATTATATACGAACAAACATTCAATAAATATCCGATTCTCAGCAACGATACAGCTAAAATTATCATTAACTATAATAAGGATAATGAAGCCTATAGTTACGAGCAATCTTATATTGAAGATCTGCAGGAGGGTATTGGTAGTAACAACAAGAAGAAGCAGGTCGTAGAAGCACGACGAGCACTTGAAATCCTATACTATCAGAATGAACTGAAGTCAGGTGATGAAATAACAGCTATCAGACTCGGTTACTACTCTGTCGTTCCTAATATTGAAGGACAAGTACTGAAGCCGACATGGCAAGTCGCAGTGCTGCATAAGAATGGTAAACGTGAGACCTTCTATGTTGATGCACTGAACCCGCAAGAACCTATATTGAAGTGAGTGATAACCCATGATCAAAATGTCAGTACTGGCAAGCGGCTCAACAGGCAATGCGACCTATGTCGAAAGCGACAAAGGGTCATTATTAGTTGATGTCGGCCTGTCAGGTAAAAAGATGGCTGAACTATTCAGTCAGATAGACCGTAAAATAGAAGACTTGGACGGTATACTCGTTACACACGAACATATCGACCATATAAAAGGACTCGGCGTACTAGCGAGAAAATATAAACTGCCAGTCTACGCCAACGAGAACACATGGAAGGCCATCGAGCGTGCGGATAAAAATATCCCGCAGGACCAGAAGATGATCTTCAATCCGTATGAAACAAAAAGTATCGCAGGCTTTGATATTGAATCATTCAACGTCTCACATGATGCGATTGACCCGCAGTTCTATATCTTCCATAACGACTATAAGAAGTTAACATTAATCACAGACACAGGCTACGTATCAGACCGTATGAAAGGTATGATACATGGCAGTGACTGCTTCGTATTTGAGAGTAATCACGATGTGGATATGCTGAGAATGGGACGTTACCCATGGAAGACGAAGCAACGTATATTAAGCGATATGGGACACGTATCGAATGAAGATGCAGCTTATGCGATGAGAGAAGTCATCACAGGCTCAACAAAACGTATCTATCTCTCCCACTTATCCCGCGATAATAATTTAAAAGATTTAGCGCGTATGAGTGTAGAGCAAGTATTAAACACGCATGATATCGATACGAGAAATGATGTTATGCTACATGATACGGATAAAGAGATAGCAACAAAGATTTATGAACTGTAGTTTACATGATTTACAGTAAATTCACACAATAGTGTGGATAACCATGAATAACTTTGTGGATAGAATAAAAGTTATCCACAAGTGTATAAGATGTCTTGGAAACAAGGCATCTTTTTTTATGTTTATGCAGAAGAAAATGGAAGAAATACAGTCAAAAAAGGAAAAATGCGATAAAATAGGGCTTGTGAAATGTTAATAAGTTAATAACATGTGGATAACTCGAATAAGTCATACAAAAAGGATGAATAAATATGAAAATTACAATTATAACTGTGGGTAAGTTGAAAGAGAAATACTGGAAGCAAGCCGTAGATGAGTATGTGAAGCGACTCGGCGCGTATACGAAGATAGAACTGATAGAAGTGCAGGATGAGAAAGATACAGATAATATGAGTGACAAAGACATTGAAATTGCGAAGAACAAAGAAGCGGAACGCATATTAAGTAAAATCAAAGACGACAGCTACATCTATACACTGGAAATACAAGGGAAACAACTAGACTCAGTCGAACTCGCGCAACATATCGAAAACAATATGAACACAGGCAAAAGCCACCTGACCTTCATCATCGGCGGCTCAAACGGTCTGCATGACAGCGTGAGTGCGAGATCTAATTACAAACTATCCTTCAGTAAGATGACATTCCCGCATCAGATGATGAAAGTCATATTGCTGGAGCAGGTTTATAGAAGTTATAGGATTATGAAAGGGCAGGCGTATCATAAATAAAACTAAGTACATTTATTTTGAATGTACTTTAAAAAGTTATTTTAGGATTACTAGGTGCCAGGCATATCATAAGTAATTAGGTTAATAATAATAAATAATGGGAGTTGGCAGATATAAATAGGCAATTATTAATTGACAAATTTTTAAGTATTTTATCTAGTAGAAGTGTATTAGAAGAGATAGACAATTCTTTTACTGATGCTAATATAACAAGAAATCGTAATGTTGTACCTAAATACAGTGGACAGAGAAAATCTTTAGCATGGGAATACATTTCTACATTAAATATTGAAAATGATGTAGATTTTCAAAAGTTTTTAAAAGTCATTGAAATTTATCTAATGAGATGGCAAATAGAGTTTGATGATTGGGACGATGACGAAGAAATAAGAAGACTTATTAAGATAATTAAATTAACTGGTTTTGATTATGAAAAGGATTTAGGTCTTGTAAATAGTGGGGGAGCTAAAATTAGCTTAACCAATATCAAGGAATTAGCAAAAAGAAATGATCTCAATTATATACTAAAAGAGTGTGAAAGAATTGAAAAAGAAGCTGAAACTGATCCTGAAGATGCCATTACATCAGCAAAAGCAATGGTAGAGAGTAGCTTAAAACATATCTTAGATTCAGAAGGTAAGGGATACAAAAATAATGATGGTCTAAGAGATCTTTACAAAAAAGTAAGTCAAATTATGAATCTTTCTCCTGGTGGTCATAATGAATCGATGTTTAAGACAATCTTAAGCGGTATGATCAATGTTATTAATGGATTAGATGAAATACGCAATGAGTACGGTGACGCTCACGGTAAATCTATAAAGAATTACAAGCCAGAAACCAGACACGCCATACTAGCTGTTAATGCAGCAAAAGCTATAACAGAATTTTTGTTATCAACTTATGATCATAAAAAAAATTAAATCGAGGATGCAGAGTATTATGGAAAATGAGAATACAATCATTAAAAAGTTTTTAAAACTTAATTATCCAGAAAAATTTAATTTTTTGTCATGTTACACAAATAAAGATGAGCCTAAAACAGATGAAAATATTATATTAAAAATTCTTAAGTACAAAAAAGGGAATTGTAAATTTGATAATCTTTTCAATGAGAATGTTCCTCTGGAATATCAAGGAGAATGTGATAAATTAGCATTTTTTATTTATCGAGAATTAGGTTGGCAAACTCCACAGCATAACTCAATACGTGGAGATACGATGAATTCTTTTTGGAATGTTTATTCTAGATTAATGAACCTTACATATGAAAATGGTAGAGAAATTGAATTTTCAGCAAATAGAATTGCTTGTAGACAACAAAATTGGCCATCATTAGAAAGTCTAGATTTTCTCATTAATAATTTTGATACTTTTAAAGAAGTTCATGAGCAAAACAATTTATTAAAGCAGTACGCTGAACTAACTTATACAATTGGAAATTTTATAGCAATCCCACACATGATTAATACAGGAAGAGCACGTCCTTATGAGGATTATTGGGATTTGACTATGCATTCACTTTATGAATTCCTTAGTCCATTAAAAAGTTGGGAGCCTTTCATAAATTATTATTTATTAGACGATTATGTAAATGAATATACCAAAAAGCCAATCTATTATTGGGCAAAGCATGAGGAGAATACACGTCCCCAAACAATTAATGAAATAAATGAATTTCTAGGTAAAGCAAATGAAAATATTCTTGAGCGAGGGAAAAAGTTAGTGGAAAAATGTGATAGTAAGTATATGCTTTCATAGATGGTTACTCTTTTTTTAATTCACTTATCTAGAAGAGTTAAGAAGTGAGATGAAATCCTTCTTTAAGTAGATTAACATCCGTCTTAACCGATAAGCTCAGAGTAATCATGAGTGATGGTTTTTTTGAAAGTCTATTAATATAATAATATCAAAATAATATTATTGAAAATTAATTTTGATCGGACGAATGCATATGATGATATCGAATATAAAGAGTACTTATAAAATCTAATTGTAAATAGAGAGGAACAATTGAATGAATACATACATCCTACAACACGTACCTTTTGAAAATCCAGGTATTCTCGAAGCATTGAATGCAAAAGTTATTAAGTTATATGAAAACAATCATACTTTACCTGATGAAAAGGATATCGACCTGCTTATTGTGCTAGGTGGTTCGATGAGTGTACACGATGATATCCCGTGGCTTAATCATGAAAAGGCATTAATTAAAGGTTTGATACACAATAATAAGCCTTTACTTGGAATATGTCTCGGTGCTCAGTTAATCGCAGAAGTTCTTGGTGGAGAAGTATATCCAAACTCTAAAGGAAAAGAAGTAGGATTTGGTGTTATTAACAAACAAACTAATGAATACTCATTCCTGCCACAACAGTTAGATGTATTGCACTGGCATGGAGATACCTTCACTTTACCTGATAAAGCAAAAAGACTATACAGTTCAACGTATTGTGAGAATCAAGCCTTCATCTATAATGAAAATGTGATTGGATTACAATTCCATATGGAAACGACAAAAGAGACGTTAAGTGATTTGGTGGAAGCGGATCGTGAATATATAACAGGTAACGTTTTAAACAATACAGAGGAAAATATTATGACATACGATATCCCTACTGAAAATCAGGAAGTATTACTGAGTATGGTGAATTACATAAGTGGAGGACGTATAAATGGAAAGTAGAGTACATAAAGAATTACTAGAAACATTTAAGAATCTGACACCCATGGATTTGTCAGAAGAAAAGCTTCCTTCAATTCGAACAGCTAATAAACTGTTAATCAAGCCTTATATTGATGAAGCGATTACTCAGAAAGAATACTTTGCCAAGCATGATGAGGAGGATATACAAGCTAGGCTTAAAGTCTATGCTCCTGTGAATCAGACAGATACATTACCTGTGGTGTTATTCATTCATGGTGGCGGTTATATGTTTGGTTCGGTAGAGGGTAATGATGCTAAGTGTGCACGTTATGTAAAAGAAGTGAACTGTGTTGTAGTATCTGTGGATTATCGATTAGCTCCAGAGAATCCATATCCTGCAGCAATTGAAGATTGTTATCTATCACTTCAATGGATTGTTGAAAATCAAGTTCAACTTAATATTGATGTTGATAGACTTGCAGTAGTCGGTGGGAGTACTGGCGGTGGTCTTACTGCTGCATTATCATTACTAGCAAGAGATCGTAAAGGTCCAAAAATTAAATTTCAGATGCCGTTATTCCCAATGATTGATGATAGCTGTACAACATATTCAAGTAATGAATTTAGTGATAAAAGAGTGTGGAGCAAGGAACTGAATCAGTTCGCCTGGTCTATGTATCTGAAAGGTGTTGAAGGTGAGACACCTAAGTATGCTGCACCAATGCGTGAAACAGACTTTAGCAATTTACCACCCACATATACGACAGTTGGCTCACTTGATCCTTTTAGAGATGAGACGATGAACTATGTAAAAGCATTAACGGAAGCAGGAGTACCCGTTGAATTTCATTTATATCCAGGTGGATATCATGAGTTTGAAGCAATGGTTCCTGATTCTGAGATAAGTAAAAGAGCAGTATCAGATTCTATTCGAGCGCTAAATGAGGCTTTAAATACAAATTAAAAGAACTTAATAAAATCCATTTTGAGAAGGATGAGTGAGTTAATGATAATTCTAGTGTTGTTTAGCACGCTCTATATTTATAAAAACTTATTTATAATTTGTACGGGGATTATTCCGAATTTATTGGGAGAGTTATCAAGGAGTGAAGACGGGAATGATGTTATTTATCTTTGTGCTTCGATAGTTATACCTACTTTAATAATCATAATCGTATTTTTTATTTTGGGTGAACTTCTAGGAGAATATGCTAATTTCGCCATAATTATTATAGCATTATACTTTAAGTTTGGAACAGATAAAGGAGTAGCTTGATTTTTAGTCTTTTTAATAATATTTAACCTTAGTTGTGTAAATTTTATAATCTAAAATTCTTTGAGTGATTAATTTGAAAAGTATTGTAAAATTAAAGGGAATAATATGAATTTTTAATAGAAACTAGTTATTTATTTGAATAGGAGAATATTATGAAATCATTAAAACTAAGTTCTTTACTGTTTTTATTACTTTTAAGTGGATGTGGCGGGATAAAAAATGATGTGCAAGGAACATGGTCATCAGAAAATTTCTTTTATAAAATTACTGAAGATGAAGTGATAGTTTGGGAAAAAGAATACCCTAAAGAAGAATATCAGCATATTTATTATGACGTTGTTAGTGATAAAAGTGATAATTCTCTAACTGTTGATGTGAAAGATTCAAAAAATTCTGATCCTTATGATAGAGAAAAATGGTATATAGACCCCGATGGTGCGTTAGTTCGTTATGTGTCAGATCAAAGTAAAATGATTGAAGCGTATCCCGATGATGACAAAGAAGATATATTTCCTGATTAAAAATGAAAAAAGTAGCACTTAATCCAATAAGTCGCTACTTTTTATTTTAATAGTTTTTTGAAACACTATTCATTAACTTCGCAAAATTCTCATCACTAATATTCGATTCCGTTAATGTTATTTGATAACCATCAGGATCAACAATAGTCATTTCCTTCGCATTCCACGGCATCTGTTCTAACGGTTGTAACACATACTTTTCGGATATCGACTTTGCAATGGTTTCGATTTCATCAACAAGAATATTAATGAAACAACCATTTCCACTAGTAAAGTCATCAGACTGAATCAGCATAATATCCTGATATTTTTCCAGTCTTAGATGATTCATTATTACTTCATTTGATTCATTACAAAACTTGAATACACTTTGAAATCCTAAAGTGTGACGATACCACTTCTCAGCTTTTTCAATATCTCTCACCAATATTTTATTAAACAACGGCATTTGATAGAATTCCATGTCATCATCTCCTTACTTTAATCGTAAGGTATGACGTGACGTTAGAGTAAATAGGAAAATATAATGGGAATGATAAATGTTAAAAGTTCTTTACATTTTAGTGTGAAAATTATACTATAAGAATGTAAAGAACTTTTAACATTTTAAGGAGGAGTTTAGATGAGAAAACCAGATGAGATGGAATTACATCAATCAAACCAAAGTATTAAATTGAGTTGGATATTCGGTATGGGAATGCTGCTGATTATTAGTATCTCTCACTTTGTCGTTAACGGTAATCTTTCTAATTCATTTTTAGTGATGTTATCAATGTTGATTGTTTATCGAGCTAATATGATGATGATGCAAAGTAAAATGGGAAATAACAAAATAAAACCTATCGTAATAACAATGTTCCTTGTATTCGCAATTTGTCTTATACTAGGTTTGGTATATGGATATTTAAGCTGATGAAAAACAATTTGAAGATATTAAGAAAAGAAAGAAAAATAACCCAAGAGCAATTAGCAAAATCAATGGGTGTAACGCGACAAACTATTATTGCTATAGAACAAGATAAATACGATCCAACCTTAAAGCTTGCATTAGCTTTAAGTGAATACTTTGAAGCGACTGTGAATGAAATCTTTTATATGAAATAGAACATCTCTAAGGAGGATAATATTTATGAATAAAGATCTGAAATTTACTGATTCTGAAGAAACGATTAAACCAGGAGAAAGAGTTATTATCGAGTTTGATTTTCCCAAAAATTTGAAATTTGTCGGAAGAGCAGATAAAGTGCTAGAAAAAATTATTAAAGAAAATGATGGAATGATTAAGAAAGCTGACTAACAACGGTCAGCTTTCTTATTAATTTTTAACCGCACATTTAACCGATACGCTGAAAGTTATCATAAATGATGCGGTTTTTTTCTAGAAAATATCGCAGTCTTTAGAGATACGCACAAAATTATCATAAATAAGATTGAATAAAAAAGAAGCTGCCATAAAATGAGTCAGCTTCTTTTAAGTCTTTATTATGGATGATATCTATATAGTTAATTTTTTTCATCTTTTCTTCTGATATGATGACATTACTTCTATAGATTTTGGTTAATAAGCTCTTTAATTTCATCAACTTTCAAAACTTTACCATATGATACAACTTTTACAAATAAGATAATCGGCGCGCAAATTGTCGGAGCTGATTCTTGCAGGTATAACATTTTTACTTACATTCATATTAGTAATCTGGCAGTCTAAGAGCTTGGATATCGGTATAACATCAGTGGCAGATGAAGTTATTATTTTATTGACTGATGTCGTCAATCTAAAGGATCGAGAAATGACAGGGTTATTATGTAATTCAATCATACGAGTATCAAACGATAATAAAGCATGTACAGAGAAAGTCATCTGTACACGCTTTTATCTTTATAAAGGTTTCTATTTTACTATCAGCACTGGAATTTCAGAACGTTTAGCGACTTTATGACTGACACTACCTAAGACCATTTCTTGTAAGGCATTGAGACCACGTGTACCGAGTACAACTATCTCATACTGCCCGCTGTTTGCGACTTCTACAGTCTTTACTTTAGGTTCACCTTTTTCAATTTTTAATATACATTTTACATTATTTTCTTCGAAAAGAGTTATGATTCTCTTAAGCTTCGTTTTTCTTTCTTCTTTCAGATTATGTCCTTCAGTGGAATGAAGAACACTTTCTACTGAATCGTCAATAGAAATGACATGAAGTAACGTAACGATAGATTCATTACATGTAAGTTTAATCACTTCTTCTGCTGCTCTGTAACTATTATCTGATCCATCTGCTGCTAGTAAAATTGAATGATACATCCTATTTTCCTCCTTAGATTAAATGTTCTTGATTGATATCGCTAAGTTCAGAAATAATTTTATGGCTATTTTCATTAAGATTGCTGACATAAACGCGATTGTTTTTTTCAGTTAACTTATTAACCAGAGTATCTATAGCATCTACAGCTGAATCATCCCACAGATGAGCATTTCTGAAATCTAATTCGATATGTTTATTCTCATCATTTAAGTTAATCTGATTCATCATAGAATCGATAGAAACGAAGAATATCTGTCCTTTAATTTCATACTTTATCTCGTCATTGATTTCACGTTTAATTACTTCAACATTTGATATCTTGGTCGCAAAGAAGAGAGCACTAAAGATGACACCGACTATGACACCGATAGCCAGATTATGAGTGAAGATGACAGTGAAGACTGTCAGTAACATGACTGTTACATCTGTTTTTGGTGCTTTTTTAAGATACTTGAAGGATCCCCAGTCAAAGGTGCCGATTGACACCATTACCATAATACCTGCTAATATGGGCATTGGTATTTGAATGACGAAATTGCCTAGTACTATAATCATGAACATCAATACGACTCCGGCAGTAAAAGTTGAAAGACGAGTTGTCGCACCTGATTTTACGTTGATGATTGATTGACCTATCATTGCACATCCACCCATACCACCAAAGAATCCTGTAATGATATTGGCTATTCCCTGACCACGGGATTCTTTATTTTTGCTGCTGAATGTGTCTGTTGCGTCATCTACAATCTTTGCAGTAAGTAAACTTTCTACTAAGCCGACTAAAGCCATGGAGAGTGAATAGGGAAATATAATTTTTAAAGTCTCAAAATTAAACGGAACATCAGGAATAAAGAAGTGTGGCAGTGTACGCTTGATTGTTCCTAAGTCTCCAACTGTCTTCACTTCAGAATGCATTAACATATAAAAAGCAGTTAGTAAGACAATCGCTATAAGCGGTGCTGGAATGGTTTTAAAGTAACGAGGAATAATATAGACGATAGAGAGAGTAAGAATTACATAGAGATAGGTATCAATTGATATACCGAATATATGTTCAATCTGAGCCATAAAAATCAGTATACCAAGAGCATTAACAAAACCAATCATCACTGAGTTCGGAATGAATTTCATTAGACGTCCTATTTTCAGCAGGCCTAGTATAACTTGAATGATCCCCATTAAAATAGTGGCAGCAAGCAAATAATCTATGCCATAGTCCTTGACTAATGGAAGCACAAGTAAAGCGATAGCGCCAGTTGCAGCTGAAATCATCGCAGGTCTGCCTCCAACAATGGAGATAGTTACTGCAATTATAAACGAAGCATACAAACCCACCATAGGGTCAACGCCAGCGATAATGGAAAAAGCAATGGCTTCAGGAATGAGAGCTAGCGCAACCACTATACCTGCCAATATATTGGTCTTTGGCTCTATAAGCCATTGAGATTTTATTGTATTAAGCATGATATCCTCCTTAGTTTCATAAATATATATTTATGAAACTAATATACAGGATATATTATGATAAGTATACCCCTTTTTGAAACTTTCTTGATATAATTGATGCGAGGAGATGAGTTAATATGAAATATGGCTATATAAGACCTATTGATTTGAAAGATACAGAAGAGAATCAAATGAAAAAGTTGAATTCATTGACTGAGGAGATATTTAAGGAGAATCATGCTAAAAATAAAAATAGAAAAGTTTTGGATGAGTTATTAAAGCAATTAAAGGAAGACGATGAACTCATCGTTACAGATCTGTTTATACTGGCGGATTCTACAAAACATCTTTCAGACATTATTAATATGATGAAAGATAGTAACTTCAAGATACATGTGTATAATACTGGAATAGTCATCAATCGAACAGTCAGTTTTAATTTTATAGATACATTAGAGATAATTACTCAGTTTCAGACAGATGTCGTCAGATTCCGAACTAAACAAGGCATTTCGAAAAGCAGAGAAGAAGGCAAGCAAATTGGTCGCCCCAAGCGTTCTGACGACAACTTAGACAGAGCAATAAAAATGTATCTCTCAAAATCATATACATTAGATGAAATCAAAGAGAAAACCAACATCAGTAGAGCAACACTCTATCGTCATCTCGATAAATAAGAGAATCATAAACCTATCATATTTGATTAATCAACCGAAAAGGTAGCTATGTATTGACTGAATGGTTTATAGCTGTTGTCATGGCAAAGAAAGTGGAAGATAGATAGTAGCATTAATTACATGTACCTTTAATGGCAGACAGACTGACAAGAAGTTATTTTTCTTGTCAGTCTGTTTTTCATTAAGTATGAACTTTATATCTGGTGAAAAAGTTTCGATGTGCTAATATTGATACTTTGTTCCGACTTAATAATCGACAAAGTTCCATCTGTTTCGAGTATAACAAGCTGTATATCTTCCATTGAAGCATGGCCGCTTGATCTGACAGCTTGAAAAATCTCTTTTTCCAGAATACGTTCTTTTTTAAGATTTTCATGCAAAAATTCATCACCGTAATAAAGTAATGAAGGACTGGATTTGATGACTTTACTGATAGAAGAACTATAGACAGATAGTTTAGTGAGAATGTATTGAAGAACTATTAAAGTTAAAAATGCAGCTAATCCTTGAGAAATAGCAATGTCTTTACTAGTCATGATACTTGCCAGTATAGAACCCAGCGCAACCGTGACAATTAAGTCAAATGCATTCAGTTTTGTCAATGTTCTTTTGCCGCTTATCCTTAGTACAATGATAAGTGATACATACCCCATAATTCCTATTAAAACCGTTCGCAGAATAGTTTCATAGCCATCAAAAAATAATTGTTCAGGCATAAATACAACTCCTTATTCTTAATTTGGTCTAACGTGCTAAATGTCTGTATAATGTGGAACGACTGATGCTAGTCTCTTCTTTTATTTGATCAAGTGTATAATGTTTACTTAAGTACATCTCAATCGCTCGTTGCATGTTTTCATCTGTTCTTTTAGGGCGCCCGATGGCTTTTCCATTCTGTGCTGCTTTAGACATACCGTGCTTGGTCTTATAGCGTATGAGATTTCTCTCAAAATCGACAATGATATCAAGCATCTGATTGAACGAAGCTAAATAAGTAGAATCTACCGCTATATTTTTATTGATATTGATTAACCTGATATGGTATTTTTCAAAGTCCGTGATGATTTGAGAGAGTTGTGCAGTAGAATCAGCAAGGATGAAAAAATCTGTGACGTAGAGTTCATCCTCGGAATTCATACATTCTAACAGCGTCTCTAACGCAGTTCTATTCTTATTTTGATGATGATCTTCCTGGTAGATTTTAACGTCAGTCGCTATTGTCTTAATTTTACTATGCTGTTCTTCGATACTGTCTTTAATTTCAAACGGTCTGATATAACTGAATCGTCTACACTTAGTTGGACAATTTCTATGTGAATAGATATTGTTAATCTAAGAAAGTAGGCGATTTATTTATGTCACGAGAAAGAAGAAGTTTCAGTCCTGAGTTTAAACTACAGATGGTCAAACTTTATGAGAACGGTAAACCTAGAAATGAAATTGTACGTGAATATGACCTGACGCCTTCGGCATTAGGGAAATGGATCAAACAACATCAGTCCACAGGATTATTTCTGCACAATGACAATCTGAGCGATGAAGAGAAGGAAATGAAAAGATTACGTAAAGAGAATCAGCAGCTGAAGATGGAGAATGACATTTTAAAGCAAGCAGCGCTGATCATGGGACGAAGATAGCCGTCATTCGTGAGAATGCCGAGAAATATTCAGTATCAGCAATGTGTAAAGTCCTGCAGATTCCCAGAAGCACCTACTATTATGAAGCGAATAAACTGAATGACACAGGAAAAAATCATCACGATGGAGATGTCACTGAGAAGGTCGTTCAGATTTTGGTCTGTCAACATAATATTGAACAGTTTTTATAGAATATTTCTTTATATTCCTTCGGTGTTAGATAATTCAATGCGCCGTGTGGTCTGATATTGTTATACCAGTTCACATAATCAAAAAGTTCAATATTCAAATGATTAATAGACTGAGAGTTATATTGATTGATAAATTCAGTCTTCATCGCTTTAAACGTTGTTTCAGCGACTGCATTATCATACGGGCATCCTTTCATACTCAGTGACCTCTGGATACCGAAGGTACCAAGCACTTCATCGATAAGATGATTATCAAACTCTTTTCCTCTGTCTGTATGGAACATCTGGACCTCTCTTAAATCATATCTGATGGTGCTGAGAGCTGCTGAAACAAGTCGACTATCTTTATTGGGCCCTGCACTTTAACCAACAATTTCTCTGTTAAAGAGATCAATAAATAGACATATATAATGCCATTTTCCTGCCACCTTTACATAGGTCAGATCGCTAACAAGCACTTCCCTCGGTCTTTCTCTATAGAATGCTCTGCCCAGACCATTGGTGATATTATGTTCATTTGGCTGAGCCGAAAAGACCCTGTAACGCCGGGATGTATAGGTGGAGACAAGATTTTTGGTTCTCATGATACGGCCAATCCGTCTTCTGGAAACTTTAAGTCCTTGCTTATCTAAGGCGATCTTGATTCTTCTCGTTCCAAAACAACGCCGGTTTGTATTGAAGATCTGATTAATCTTCTCAGTGACGTCTTCATCGAGATTCTCTTTTTCCCTGTCATTCAGCTTATTTACTTCATAATAATAGGTGCTTCTAGGAATTCGCAGGACTTTACACATTGCTGATACTGAATATTTATCGGCATTCTCACGAATGACATCTATCTTCGTCCCATGATCAGCGCTGCTTGCTTTAAAATGTCATTCTCCATCTTCAGCTGCTGATTCTCTTTGCGTAATTTTTTTAGTTCCTTCTCTTCATCGCTCAGATTATCATTGTGCTGAAATGACCCGGTGGATTGATGCTGTTTGATCCATTTTCCTAATGCCGAAGGCGTCAGGTCATATTCACGTACAATTTCATTTCTAGGCTTACCGTTCTCATAAAGTTTGACCATCTGTAATTTAAATTCAAGACTGAAACTTCTTCTTTCACGTGACATAAATATATCGCCTACCTTCTTAAATTAACAATATCTATTCACATAGAAATTGTCCAACTAAGTGTAGACGATTCATCTTAAACGTTCGTCTACACCATACTGATAAGGAACATCCAGATTTTTTCGTAAGGTCTCTCCTTCGTATTCTTTATGGAAAATACCACGTTCCTGTAAGATAGGCACCACTTCATTTACAAAGCGATGTAAATCAGTTTCATAAGCATCAGGTAATATCCAGAATCCGTCTGCTGCCCCTGCCTCAAACCACGTAGTCAGATGATCAGCCGTTTCTTTTGCATCACCTAATGTTGCTGGATGATAATCAATGACAGAGTGATAAATGATATCACGTAAGGTCCAGCCTTCATGTGCTACTTTTAAAACATTTTCAATACGAGGATCAGAATAACTATCAATTTCTACACTGTTTAAAAGTTCTGGTGCTATCGGGCGATCTAAGTCAGCAGGTGTCAATCTTAAGCCTAACACCATTCCGATATGATAAACACGTTGCTGAACTACCTTTTCATCCATAAAGGTTGCATGACGGTCAATGGCTTCACGCTTAGAATCTGCAATAACCGGCATAAGTCCTGCGATAAATTTGATCTCATCCGGATTTCGGCCGGCATCTATCGCTGCCTGACGGAGTGCTTTTCGTGTTTCAATACCTTGTTCTATTGTCCATACTTCACCAATCATTGCATTCGCATAGCGACCGGCAAATGCGATACTGGCGGGAGACCCACCAGAATGAAAGATGACGGGTTGTCCTTGAGAAGATGGTGGAATAGGTAAAGCACCATTTGCCTGCGTGTATTTGCCGGATATATAAACAGGTTTTACTTGTCTGTAATCAGCAAAGACACCGGTTTCTCTATCAGCTTTAAGGGCATCTTCTCCCCAAGTTGCCCAGAACTGCTGGACAGCCTCAACAAATTCATAATGACTTTCGTAACGTGATTGTCGGTCCATTAAGTTCACCCCAAAAAGTTGTGCTACTTTTGGGCTTGATCCCGTAACAGCATTCCAGGCAATACGTCCGCCACTCATTAAATCGATTCCCTTAAATTGACGTGCGACAGTATAAGGGACATTCCACTGAGTATGTACAGTCGCTGCTATACCGATGTTTTTTGTTCTTTGTAGAATTGCAGTGGCGGTAATAATAGGTTCTAGCGTCATTGATGGCACCTCACTATTATCATTCGGTATTGCACCAGGGAAGTCACCTATAAAAAGAAACTGAAATTTTCCTTTTTCAGCAAGTTGAGCGTAACGAATATCTGCCTCAATATCTGGATAAATATGACCAGTGACGCCTTCACTTTTCCATGCTTTAGCATTTGCACCGTATGCACCTGTAAATCCCAATCCGAGCAACATTTGTTTATTATTTTTATCCATAGCTAACTCCTTCTGATTTCCTGTCGTATCTTCATATGGATATGCCCTAAAGCACAATCAATAGTCATTATGATAATCTGAACATCTTATAATGACTGTACAGAAACCCTGCATCTTGAATTAAATACTTCTTTTTAGTTTCTTGATAATTTTATTATTGGATAACATTAATCCAACGATGAATCCAATTCCGACAATTATAAGCAGCATGATAAATACATGATTTGAACCATACACGATAGCATCAGAAATATTATTATTTGTTTTTAAATATTTGTTTTTACCAATTGTCAATATACTTACTGCAATTGCAGTACCTACTGCTCCGTTGACTTGAAGTAATGTATTTAATACCGCCGAACCATGAGGATACAAATGAGGTGATAATTGGTTCATTCCATATGTTTGAGCACCAGTCCAAACAATAGCAATGCCCCCCATTAAGATTACATGTGATAACACAATAAGAGCAATGTTTGACTCAGGTGTTAATGTTGTAAAGATGAACAATGAAATCAACATGATAATTAAGCCGGGGATGATTAGGACCTTATGACCATATGCATCAAAGATTCTTCCCGCCATTAATTGAAGACTGCCGTTTACAATACTACCTGGTAACAACATTAATCCTGTGATGAGCACTGATAAGCCTACGCCCGTTTGCATATACATCGGCAGAATAATCATTGTACTCATTGCTGTAAACATACACATTAATACAAGCAGCATGCCCATCACATAAATTGGATATTTAAAGACTGAAAGATTTAGCAGTGGTTCTTCTCTATTTTGACGTAAGACAAATCCAATTAATGCGACAATACCTATGCCGACAATGATAAGTGCTGTTGGATTGGTAAATGATTCCCCCATTAAACTGAAGCCATAGACAATAGATCCAAAACCTAATGTTGATAATACTACTGACAAGATGTCGATTTTCTGTTTTTTAACTTCAGTTACATTCTCTAAATTTTTATATGCAACGAAAATGCCGAATAATATAAACGGTAATAACAACCAGAAAATCATTCTCCAAGACATGTATTGTATTAATATGCCACTTACTGCAGGTCCCAAGGCTGGTGCAAATGAAAGAACAAGGCCTATCATTCCCATAGCAGAACCCCGTTTTTCCATAGGAAAGATGACCATTACAGTGTTGAACATTAATGGTAACAAAATGCCCATCGCTAGTGCCTGTAATACTCTTGCAAACATTAACATTTCAAAGTTAACTGACAGGGCGGCAAGAAAAGTACCTAACGCTAAACTTGTTGTCGCACCAAAAAATAATTGTCTCGTTGGAACTGATTGAATTAATATCCCACTTACGGGCATTACCACACCTAATGTCAGCAAATAGCCTGTTGTTAACCACTGTGCAGTGGGAGCCGTAATATCAAATACTTCCATTAATCTTGTAATGGCTATATTTAATGCTGTTTCGCTGAACATACCTGCAAATGCACAGATGAGAATTGCCATAAGAATGGCTTTTGAATTGTATTGTTTCGTCATCATGAATCTCCTATTGTCAAATTTAACTATTTTATAATTCTAAAAATATCGAAATAAGGTTTAAATAAATATATGAGCCGGTTAAATATCTTGAAAAAAAAGATCAACTATTGGCTGATTAGGACGATAAAAAATATAAGTTCCTTGTTTTTCAGGAATGATTAGGCCGCTATCAGCCAGTAATCTTAAATGATGTGACATCGTTGAGGAAGCAACATTCTGCATCTCTTCACATAACATTCCGGGGCAGATACTTTTATTTTTAATGACTGACTGCATGATTAAATATCTAGTACGATCACCCAATGCTTTATGAATTTTTACCATTTGCTCAATTTCCATAGCCATGGCTCCTTCTTTTATTATTTCCAAACATTTCGAAATAACGGTATCATGCTAAAGGTAGTATGTCAATTCCTTTCGTTCACTAAAAAATGATGTAGAAACTCATTGTGTTCTATAATAAAGAGGTTAGATAGTGTGAAAAACGGAATATTTTTAAATCAATTACATTTGATTGTGGTAAGGAATTCTCTAGCTGGAAAACGATCTCTAACTGTCATGATATCTCAAACTTCTTCGCTGATTCAGGGACTCCATCGCAGCGGGGCCTGAATGAACATTCTAACGGGATACTTAGACGTAGTGGATTAGATAAAGAACTAGACTTCGATCTAGTCACTGGCGATCATATCATCAGTATTGCTCAAAATATCAATCATCGTCCTAGAAAATCTCTAGGGTATAGAACACCTTTGGAAGTATTTATGAGTTTTATTGAAGATGAGAAATTGTCTGGCTTAATTTGACAATCTAAATTTTAAAAAAAGACCTTATTTGAAATCTTTTTTATAGATGACCCGCACCATATACTTTTCTGTTCATGGCGACGATATCTTCATGCTGCATGTCAGGTCTGAAATGATTCATTACTTCGTCACGATGAATCGGTGTGGCAGATTTGTACGCTAGTTGTAATGCACGTTCTAATTGTGACTGATTAAGTTCAGTACAATATGCAGGAGAACCTGGTTGATGTCTCCAGGAGTTGTTTAAATCACCATTATCAACAACATCGATGTCTATTTTATGAATCATTTTTGCAATAATATCTTTATGGCTTTGGTTATCTCCAGAAATCGCCATGGCAATTTTTGATCCATCAGCTGATGTAATATTTTGTAGTGTCATTGCAAGTAAGTGGTTAAATGCTTTAATAACAGGTTTTTCAATTTGCTCAGCTACCCAGACACTTTCGACTTTTCCTTCGTCAATTGCCTGAATGTTGCCATCTCTGAATGGGTAATAGTTTGTTGTATCGACGATGATAGTATCGTCATCAAGTGGTGCTAATTTTTCTTTAATTGTAGGTATAACATGGAAAGGTAGAGAGATGATTAACACATCAATATTTTGAATCACTTCATCAAAAGTTACTGCTTTCCCTTTAAAGTCTTTCCCTTCTAATTTTTTAATCGATCTGGTGTCAGCAATTTTAACGTCATGTTCTGTGTTAAACAAATGTTGTGAGAGGGTTGTGCCGATCGGGCCGGCACCGATAATTCCTATGTTCATATTCATTCTCCTAGCTCATATTATTTTTAACGATTATATTAATAAGTCAATCCATATTCATACGACACGCCTAGATGGTCTCTTAATGTTTCGCCTTCATATTCTGTATGGAATAATCCGCGTTCCTGTAAAATAGGGACCACAAGTTCTACGAAATCTTTAATCCCATCATGTGAGGAGTCAGGGACTATCGAGAATCCGTCTGTCGCATCGGCTAGATACCATTCCTCCAAGAAGTCAGCTACCATTTCAGGTGTACCGACAACAACTGGATGGTAGTTAATCACACCATTCGCGAGTACATCTTTAATTGACATACCTGTCTTTAATAATTCGAATGCTTTTTCTGCACGAGGATCCATTGGTGATGGGTACATCTGATTAATTAAACTTTGAGGTAACGGTTCTGTGATATCTATTGTATTGACACTCAATCGTAAACCGACCATATGACCTAAATATTCAACATGATGGGCGGTTTCTCTCGGAGCGAATTGCTGTATCATATATCGACGTTCCATTGCTTCTTCTTTTGTCTTACCAATTGAGAACATAAATCCTGCAAACATTTTAATATCATCCGCCTTACGACCATGAGCTTCAGCACTTTTACGCAGCATCATGCGGTGGAGTTTCGCATCTTCTTTTGTAAATGGATTGGCATAAACCCCTGAAGCGAATCGACCAGCTAGTTCCAGGCCTTTGTCGCCACCGCCTGCTTGAAAGATAGGAGGCTGCCCTTGAGGTGATGCCGGAATGGGTAAGGGTCCTCGTGTTTGATAGTGTTTACCTCGGTAGTTACCCAGTTCAACTTTTGACATATCTACATATTCACCCGTTTTCTGGTTATGAATATAAGCATCCTTACCAAATGTACCCCATAGTGTCTGGACTGCTTCAATGTGTTCTTGAGCCATTTCATACCGAGTATCACGATCTGGCAGGGGTCTTCCAAAGTTGGCTGCAGCTTCATGATTAGAAGTCGTTACAGCATTCCATCCCATGCGTCCGTTACTGATAACGTCTAATGTTTTTAATGTACGTGCTAAGTTATAGGGTTCAGTATAGGTGGTTGAATAGGTAGATACGAGACCGATATGTTTTGTTTCACGTGCAACAGCCGCCAAGGCAATCGTCGGATCCATCGGGTGCATCGGAGAATTAGTGGATAGATCATTTGGCAGTGCAGGCGTATCAGCAATAAATAACGTATGAATTTTACCTTTTTCAGCCATTTTGGCATTTTCGACATAATAATCCATATTCGTATAGGCGTCTGCCGCAGCACCAGGCAGACGCCACGTTTTAAATTCACCACCATATCCTGATACCATCTGTAAAGCCAATTTCATCTTGCCATCTCTTTTATTAATTGTCATGATAAGCTCCTTCTTTGTTTGAGTTAACGTAGTATAAATTATATACTGATTATTAAGTTTGAGAAGACGGCAATAAATAATGAGTTAGTACTATTTTTAGTACTCTTGTATAAGGACGGGGTTTGAATGGCAAAAATCTGTAAATATGGTTTTGATGATTCTATCATCATTAATAAACGAGATCTATATGGTATTGGATTTACGCAAAATCTATTATCTGGACGGTGGAAATACTTTATTTTATGGTTTTTAAAGGATGAGAAGAAACGCTTTAGTGAAATTAAAAAATTTCTATCTGGTATTTCACAAGGATCGCTCACGAAACAATTAAAGGAATTAGAAAATGACGGTCTTATACATCGTAAAGTACACCCAGAAGTACCGCCGCGTGTGGAATATTCATTGACTGAAATGGGGATGGAAATTTTACCGATATTAAGAATGATGGAATCATACGGCAAGAAACATGGAGAACAAGCCGAAGATTATTTGTCATGATGAGCGTTTGACTTAGCGTTCATTAAAAATGATGAAGTAAGTGATAAGGAAAATCCTCGTCTTAATCGATACCCTCAAGCGTATCATCTTGGTCTGTCCAATATTATGTTGACAGACCAATTACATTGAGGTTAAAGGGATGAAAAATATGTACAATAAAATAAAAGAAGAATTAGAGATTATTAAGCATTCAATAAAGGACTCGAGAAGGTGATGTTGTAATAATTAATCAGTATATATCGTTTTCTACAATTATTGAACTGAGGAATAAATAAAAATTTCATTAAAAAAGGCTATACTTATAAAAGCATAGCCTCAGCACTAATTATATTTTCTATTGTCTACCTATGAAATTATATCTAATATCTATCAAGTTAACAAAGTATGAGAAACAATAACTTAGCTTTCACCATTTAGTTTAACTAAGATTTTTACTTGGCTTTTATCGTTTGTTAATGTTTCAAAACCTTCAGTAACAATATCATTTAATTCAATCTCTTTTGTGATTGTATTTTCAGTATCAACTTGTCCACTACCTAATAAATCAATCGTTTGTTGGTAGCTTGCTCTTGAATAAGCAATGGTAGAAGTAATTTGAACGCCTGTATTAGTTAATTGTAAAGGTGGCCAAGAAATATCACCAGCGAAAATTGATACAATAACCATTTTACCTCGAGGGCGAGTTGCATCTATTGCTTGTTTGAATGTTTGTTCTACACCAGCAACTTCAAATGATCGATCAACGCCTCCAGGAACAATAGATTTTATCGCCTCAATAGGATCTACTTCACCAGAATTAATTACGTCAGTTGCACCACATTCTAATGCTTTTTCTAGACGTTCTTTAGACAAATCTAATACAATGATTTTTCTTGCACCTGCTGCACGTGCGGCTAATGTCGTATATAGACCGATTGGGCCAGCTCCAAAGATTGCCACTGTATCCCCGAATTCTATTTCACTTTCTTTTACGGCTTGAACACCTACCGCTAAGGGCTCAATTGTTGCAGCGACACGTAATGATACTGAATCTGGTAAGTGATAAACGTTTACCTCTGGCACGTTCACTAAATCAGTGAATCCACCATCAGTGTGTAAGCCAATAAAGCTAAATCCATCATATACGTCTAATTCGTCAATACTTTTACCATGAGTAATTGTGGGATTGACTGATACACGATCGCCTACTTTGAAACCGTTAACCTCACTTCCAACTTCAACAATTGTTCCAGAAAACTCATGTCCCATAATTAAAGGTGCTTTTCCACCTGTTAATTCATCTTCTTTATCAACCGGTATAAAGACAGGACCTTCTTCGTATTCATGTAAATCTGATCCACAAATACCTGCATAACCCACTTTTACACGTACTTCGTTTGGTTTCATCTCTCTGATTTCTTTATCTTCCACACGAATATCTTTAGGACCATACCATATTGCTGCTTTCATTGATAATCACTCCTTTAGATAATATTTACTATTTATATTAATTTTATACTTGAATATGGAAGTTTTCAAATAATTTGCAAGAAAATTATAATAATTAATTAACTGTTTTAAGAATTTAGATTGTCAAATTAAGCTAGACAGTTTTTTAACTTCGATGAAACTCACAAATACTTTCAACGGTGTTCTATAGCCTAGAGGTTTTCGAGGACGATAATTGATATTTTGAACAATACTAAGGAATGATTATTGCAGTATATACTTATTATTTATTACATTCTCAGTCTTCTATTTATCCATGTCTCTCATTCATTAACATGGATGACTTTACTGTCAGTCGCATTATTATTCACTATTTTTGTCAGACAGAAGAGAATAAAAGTGGGGATTTTAAACTATTATTTGCACTAGAATCAAAAAAATGAGCGAGTATATCAGGAATATACTTGCTCATTTTATTTTGTAAGTCCTGGTATCACTACCATCTCTCTATAGAAGAGTTAGTAACGCTTCAATTTGGAAATATACCTGACTTTTTAATTTAGCTATTAATACAAAAGTTAGTTAATAATTTCAAAAACCATTTTCACCGCTGCCGCTAATATCATTAAGCTCAGAATCCACTTTAATATTCTCTGGTCTGTTTTATGGGATACTCTGACACCGAGTGGCGCAAAAATAAGACTAGATATGACGAGTGGAATCATAAGTTGAAAACTTACTTCTCCTGCAAAGGCTTTAAGTGCAAATGTACCGATGGAAGAGATAAATGCAATAACGATACTATTCGCCACAACAGTTCTGAACGGCACTTTAAAGATAGCGAGTAGCACAGGCACAATGATAAATGCGCCTCCAGCTCCTACAATGCCTGAAACGTAACCGATGACTAAGGCCGTCAGCGTCAGAAGGATATAATGATGATTCTGTTTTTCTGGCTGCGGCGTGACTTTAATGAACATTAAAATGACAGCGACAATAGCTAGAATGGTATAGACCAGATTAATGATACTTTCATCAAAAAGAGTGGCTGAATATGCTCCGGCTAAACTGCCTATTAATATGCCGATACCCATTGAAATGATAAGAGGGTAACTGAGGTTTTCGTTATTTCGCTGGCTGATACTGCCACTTAATGTACTGAAGAACACTTGTGAAGCAGTCAGACCTGCTACTTCATGAGGTGAGAGTTCGTAGCCAAATATTCTAGGAATGAAAAGGAGTAGGGGATAGATGATAATCGATCCGCCTATACCTACTAAACCAGACATAAATGCACCTATAATTCCAATGACAAGAATAATCAGCAATAAAGTCATCTGTGAAGTTTATCCCAGGCCAGCATGCCACCCTCGATATTCGTCGTGTGAATATGATGTTCAGCGAGGTAACGGCCAGCTGTTTCACTTCGTTTGCCGGATCTGCAGATCAGATAATAATCTTCATGCTGTAAGAATTCTGAAGTGTGTTCTTCTAAGCAGGATAAAGGGATGTTCTTTGCTTCGTCAATATGCCCTTCAGCGAACTCATGCTCTTCTCTTACGTCGATTAAATTAATGTGTGAAGTATTATTGATTAACGTTTCTAGTTCTTCTACAGTTATAAGTTTCATTTTGTTCTCCTATCTGCTTTTAATCAGTAAATTAACAGCCTCTTTTACAAGGTCGTCTGTATCTTCGTTATTCTTAACATTTTCCTTAACACATTCTGCCAAGTTCTCACTGACAATGACACCAATCAGGCGCTCCAGTCCGCTTCTGGACGCGCTGAGCTGAGTGACAACGTCACGACAGTCCTTGTCTTCTTCCATCATTTTAAGAACACCGTTTAACTGTCCTTGTAATCTTTTTAAACGGTTAATTGAATTTTTATCGTATTTCATGGAATCTCTCCTCATCTGTTCATCTGTGTTATCACTATATACCCCATGCGGTATTACTGTCAATTTAAAAATACCGTACGGGGTATTTGACAAAAATCAATAAACATATTATGATACCCCCATAGGTATTATGACAGGAGGAAATCAATTTGAGAAAAATAGTGATAGTCGGCGGTGTAGCAGGTGGTGCTTCTGCTGCTGCCAGACTGAGAAGATTGAATGAAACAGATCACATCACACTGGTTGAACGTGGACCACATGTATCGTTTGCCAACTGTGGGCTACCTTACTATATCGGTGATGAAATTACAGATCGGGAGAAATTACTGATTCAGACACCAGAGTTGATGGAAGCACGAATGAATATTCACGTAATGACGGAAACAGAGGCACTGAAGATTGATAGAGATCAGCAGCAGCTTTTAGTCAAAGCAGGGCAAGAGGAACAAGTCCTTGATTATGATATTCTCATTCTGTCAACGGGTGCTAAACCCATTGAAATTCCAGTTAAGGGCAAAGAAAAAAATCACGTATTTACATTAAGAAATATTCCTGACATGGACCACATAAAAAATTACATTAATGAACACCATGTTAAAACAGCAGCAGTAGTGGGCGGGGGATTCATCGGTCTTGAAATGGTTGAAAATCTACGCGCACTTGGTATTGAAGTATCACTTCTCGAACTAGGCAATCAGGTGATGCCAGGCCTTGATTTTGATATGGCAGTACAGCTTCATGAACACTTGATTCAGCAAGGTGTAGATTTAAGATTGCAGCAATCTCTTGTACATATTGATGAAGACACGGTGACAACAAGCACTGAAGAGACGATTCAAGCTGATATGGTCATCATGGCGGTTGGTGTACTTCCTGAATCGACACTTGCTGAAGCAGCGGGGTTAGAATTAGGAGTTAAGAAAGCAGTTCGTACTAATGACGTCTTTCAGACATCTGATTCATCCATCTATGCAATCGGTGATGTCAGCGAAGTAACGCACAAAATAAGTGAGGTAGAGACACATATTCCGCTTGCCTGGATTGCTAATCGTCAAGGCCGGTTGTTAGCAGATCACTTAAATGGTAAAACGATTGAACCGTTACAACCGATAGGTACAGCGATTGCCAAAGTATTTGATTTGACTGTGGCGAACACAGGATTGAATGAAAAACAACTTAAGCAGCTTGGTAAACCTTATCATGTGATTCACGTATCAGGTCAGTCTCACGCGACGTATTATCCAGGTGCGACGCCGATGACCATTAAAGTCATCTTCAGTCCGGAAGGTCAGATATACGGTGCTCAGATTGTCGGACGTCAAGGTGTCGATAAGCGCATTGATCTGATTGCAAGTGCCATGACCTTCAATCAAAAAGTAACAGATTTACAGAAAATAGAGATTGCTTATGCACCGCCTTATTCATCTGCTAAAGATCCAGTCAATATGGCAGGCTATATCGCTGAAAATGTACTCAATGATGACATGCAGATGATTCAATATGATGAAGTCGCTTCTGCCGCACAGTTAATTGATGTGCGTGAACCGATTGAATATGACATGGGGACCATCGGGGAAGCGCAGAATATTCCACTTGGTTCATTGAGAGAACGTCTGAATAAACTCGACCGTACACAGCCGGTCACTGTCTTTTGTCAGGTAGGACAGCGAGGTTATAACGCGGCACGTATTCTGAAGAATCACGGCTTTGATGTCATCAATCTGGACGGAGGCTATAAGCTCTACAAACAGATGAACGTAAAACAGCCAGTTGAGAAAAAAGTTAACAAAGAAGTCAAGAAGGAGATACCAACAGTGAAGACAGATAGACGTTTTATTGAAGCAAGTGGTATGCAGTGTCCGGGCCCTATTCTAAAAGTAAAAGAAAATATAGATGACATGCAGGAGGGTGAACAGCTTGAGATTCATGTAACAGACTTCGGTTTTTGTACGGATATTGATGCCTGGGCAAAGGCGACAGGCAATACGGTTATCAGCAATCAGACAGAGGGCGGTAAAGTAAAAGCAGTCGTTCAGAAAGGTAATAGCCTCCCTATCAATGTCATGAATGATTCAGCAGGTCATCAGTTAGTGGAAACAAAAAATGGGGCAACGATGGTAGTCTTCAGTGGAGATCTCGATAAAGCATTAGCATCCTTCATTATTGCAACAGGTGCTGCCTCTTATGGTAAGGAAGTGACGATGTTCTTCACATTCTGGGGTCTCAATGTCATCAAGCAGCCAGGCGTTAAAGTCACGAAACAAGGTCTGGACAGAGCATTCGGTAAAATGATGCCTAAACATGCGGGTAAACTGCCTATCTCTAAAATGAATATGGCAGGTGCAGGTGCACGTATGATTCGTCATGTGATGAACAAAAAGAAAGTGGACTCACTCGAAACCATGATAGAGAAAGCTCAGTCTATGGGTGTCAAAATGGTCGCATGTACGATGAGTATGGATATTATGGCTATTACAAAGGAAGAACTCATCGATGGTGTGGAGTATGGTGGTGTGGCCACTTATCTGGGAGATACGGAAAAAGCGAATTTAAATCTATTTATTTAAGGAGTGTATCATATGTTTTTTAAATCATTTTTCAATGAACAACTTGCACAGATGTCTTACTTGGTAGGCTGTCAGAAAACAGGAGAAGCAATTGTTATCGATCCGTTAAGAGACCTTACCCCTTATTTTAAAACGGCTGAACAAGAAGGGCTCAAAATCACACAAGTCACAGAGACACATATCCATGCAGATTTCGCATCAGGATTGCGAGAAATGGTCAACGCCGGGGCTAAAGGATTCGTCTCAGGGCATGGCGGTAAAGACTGGAGCTATAAAGAAGTGGAAGCAGAAACAGTAATGGATGGAGACATCATTAAAGTCGGTAATGTGAAGCTGCAAGTGATGCATACGCCAGGGCATACACCAGAAAGCATCAGTTTCCTGCTCTATGACAATGGCTCAGAGGTACCGATGGGTATATTCACAGGTGACTTTATATTCGTCGGTGATGTCGGCCGTCCTGATTTACTGGAAGAAGCTGCAGGTATTAAGGATACAACAGAGATAGGCGCACGCGAGATGTTCAACTCACTGCGCAAGGTGGATGAGCTGCCTGACTATATTCAGATATGGCCGGGACATGGTGCAGGCAGCGCATGTGGTAAGTCACTAGGTGCTGTTCCTGTGACTACATTAGGCTATGAACGTCAGAACAGCTGGGCTTTCCAGTATGATGATGAACGAGCATTTATCAAAGCATTAACAGCAGATCAGCCGGAGCCACCGACCTACTTCTCAGAAATGAAACGCATTAATCGGGATGGTTTTGAGCTGATGCATAATGATTTAGTTGTACCTGCAGAACAAATAGAGGGTCACACAATTGACTTACGAGATAAAGAAGTATTTGCAGAGAATATGAGTAGGGGAATTAATATACCTTATAATAAGAAATTCTTATCCTTTACTGGCTGGTATCTAGATTACAGCCAGGACTTACAGCTTATTGGTGATTTCGAAACAGTACAGCAAGCAGCACATGATCTTAAAATGATTGGTTTTGACAAAGTGAAAACGTACATTCCAGATGCAGCAGGTCCAGCATATCCACAAATAGAACCGACTGACTTTAAGGAACTGGATTATAGTGCAATCAATATACTAGATGTGCGGACACAGAAAGAATGGAATGAAAGTCATATAGAAGAAGCGGAACATCTTCATTTCGGTAAGCTAATGCAGGAAGAGATTCCATTTAACCAAGAAGAGAAAATCTATGTCCACTGCCAGTCAGGTGTTAGAAGTGCAATAGCGATGAGTGTACTGAATCAAAAAGGATTTAATAATATCGTTAATATAAAAAGAGGCTATGAAGCCATTAAATAACTAAACTAATACAGCACGCTGATACTTGAAACTTATCTCAAGCATCAGCGTGAATTTTATTTTGATTAATATTCTTTTTAGTTGGCATTATATCAAAAAGTTCTACTCTGCAATGCTTCTTTCCAGTACGACTCTCTCTGTAAGACAATTTTATCATCAACTTTACCATTATAGTTCTCTAGTATCGTATACTGAAAATATTTTTTCACATAATCCAATCCTTTTTCATTGACCAACGCAACCAGCTCTTTATTGCCGCCATGTCCATTCTGTACATAGTTAGACCAACGTGTCAGCAGCATCTGACTATTACTCGTTGCAGATCCAACATATAATTTTCCGTTGTTCATATCAGTGATTAGATAGACAGCCTTCTGATTTTCTAATGCAGCAATCCATTCTCTCTTACCGATATGGATGGAATGGGCGAAGGAATGAAATTTTATAAAGTCGATTCTAATCCCTGAAAATAACAAAATAACCCATCAAAGATGATTCCTCTTTGATGGGTTATTTTTTATAATCATTATTAATTCTAATCACTTATTTTTTCTGACTGAGCTTACCACTCACAATACCTGCGATAGCCATACCGAGTAATACTGTCCAGAAGATGATTTGCCACTGCCATGAGTGTGGGAATTCATGTGGCAAGATGCCGATTTTATCGTGTGCAAGGACAAGGACGAATAGTTTTACGCCGACCCAGCCGACGATGGCAAATGCTGCCAGTTCCAATGAAGGATATTTTTCAAGAATCGCAACAAAGTAATTGGCAGCGAAGCGCATGATAATAACACCGATGATACCTCCTGTGAACATAACGAGGAACTGTCCTAAGTTCAAGCCTGCGAAGTCAGGGCCGACAGGTGGCAATGTGATAGCAATTGCGATAGCAGCCAGCATAGAGTCAATAGCAAAGGCGATGTCTGCTAATTCTACTTTTAATACAGTCTTCCAGAAGCCATCCTGTTTTGTATTAACAGTTTCTGCCGCTAATTCCTGTTCGGAAGCATTTTTATGCTTGAAGTATCTTCTGATATTCTTAATAGACATGAATAAGAGATACGCGGCACCTAATGCTTGGATCTGCCAATAGTTAGCGAGAATAGTGATGATGAAGAGTGAGATGATACGGAATACTAACGCACCTAGCAAGCCATAAAATAATGCTTTCTTTCGTTCTTCAGGTTTAAGGTGCTTGACCATAACAGCCATTACGATGGCATTATCAGCGGCAAGGAGTCCTTCTAAAATGATTAATACGACGACCACCCATAAATAGGCGAGTAAAATACTTGGATCCATATTTGGAGCCCTCCTTTTAAATTTTTAACAAAAAAAGACCCATGCCAAATAAATTGGCAAAGGTCTCACTAGGCATCAGCCCTATAATCCCGGAAATGCAACGATTTCGTAATGACGAGATTATACTAGAGTTACTCCCCTTCGACAGATGTCTATAGGTATTTAATTAATATCATTATAGCATGCAAAAGTTAATTTGAAAAGAAAGTGAGCCTAAGTCTAACCTGATTTTGCAAAATTTCCGTGCACTTCAGTTGTCTCGTAGACATTGATAAAGCAGTGAGGGTCAGCTTCTTTTGCGACACGTATGGCATCCTGCAGTTCATAACGCGTCAGTACCATCACAATCATCTGAGCGGGCTTTCCTGTATAGCCTCCTCGTGTATCACTGATGGTCATACCTCTTCTAATAGATGCAATGAGCGCCTGTCTTACGGCCTCACCTTCTGACGTCACGATATTAATAGTCAGCTTGATATGAGACGTGAAGATGGTATCGATGGCTTTACCTGTAATATAGATAGAAACTAAAGTCGTAAGCGCACTGCTCCAGCCAAGAAAGAATCCTGAACAGAGGACAATGATACCATTAAGTATAGTCATAATCGCGCCGATTGAAATGTTGCTCTGGCGGGAGATGATCATCGCAATAATATCCATGCCGCCTGTTGTGCCAGAATACTTCAATATAATACCGACGCCAGCACCGCAGAGTACGCCTCCAAAAATAACATCTACAAGAGGTTCAGGTGAAATCTTGATAATAGGTATAATTGATAAAAAGAATGAGATAACCGCCACACTGAGTAGGGATTGTAACATGACTTGTCTTGGCAGTTTGAAAAAACCTAAAATAATAAGTGGCAGATTGATCAGCAAGTTGATGATACCTGTATTATATGACGTCAAAATATGAATCAAAAGTGCCGCACCACTCAGCCCACTACTTAGAACATGATGGGGGAGCAGGAAAAGATTGAAACTAATAGCGATAATAAATGAACCTATAATCGTAATCAGTGTCTTGAAAATTAAATGATCTTGAATTCGCATGTAGGACTCCTTAAATTCTATATTGGTCACATTATAACAAACTAAGTGCATCTATGTTTTTCGCAGCTTCAATTCATCAGGATAGTAATACAAGCCATTTGTTATTTTAGAAAAGTACTATGAGCAACTTATTAGATTAAAAAAACACAAATGATATAATAATATAACTTTAAGGAGGGAGAATATGTTGAAAGATTTCCAGGCATTAGCAAAGCATCCGTTTTTATTAGTTGCATTATGTGTCTTATTATTTCTGCCTATTATTTATAGTGCCGTCTTTATTTATTCGATGTGGGATCCTTATGGTCAGACAGAAGATTTACCTATTGCGATTGTCAACCATGATAAAGGTGCTAAAATTCAAAATAAAAATGAGAATCTCGGTGAACGTGTCATTAAAAAGCTGAAAGACAATGATAAGTTCAAGTGGGAATTTGTTGATCAAGATGAGGCTACAAAAGGTATTGAAAAAGGGGACTACTTTGCAGCTATTGAGTTCCCGGAAGATTTTTCAGAAAATGCATCCACAATACTTGAAAAGAATCCTAAAAAACTGACAATAAATGTGCAGAAGAATCCAGGTTATAGTTATTCAGGTCAAAGTATAGGTGATAAAAGTGCTCAGGCGGTTAAAGATAATATCTCGCTTGCCATCCGTGAGATTTATTTGAAAGAAATTTTTAGTTCGGCAACAAAAATGGAAGACAATACAAAAGAACTTTCTGCTAACTTGAAAAAAATGAAACAAGCTGAAGACCAGCTTGCGCAGGGTTCAGGTCAAGTTGATAATGGTTTAGGTCAGCTGCAGGCAGCACTTCCGTCTCCACAAAATGCAGGAGTAGCAAAGATGGCAGAAGGTTCAAAACAAGTTACATCAGGTCTGAATGGATTATCAAGTTCAACTGAGAAGATGACGGCTAAAATAGATGAGTCATTACAGAAATCTATTGATCTTTCATTTGAAAAGAAAAATGCTGAAATGCTCAGTGATCCGGTCTCTATTAATGAGAATGATGTCACTAAAGTAGATAACTACGGTCAAAGTTTTGCACCTTACGTATTGAGCTTAAGCTTATATGTCGGAGCAATTGCTTTTGTAACTATTTATCCAGTTGATAAACGCGCGGGACATACAGATAGAGCATATAAATGGTGGACGAGTAAAATGATGCTCATCCTTCTCCATGGTCTACTACAAGGCCTGTTTTTAGCCATTTTTACTATTAAAGTAATCGGTATTACGATTGAAAATCCTGTTCACTTTGTAGCAACCATCATTCTCTGGTCACTGACAGCCATGATGATTGTCACATTCTTAACAGGTGCTTTCAGCAGCATTGGTAAATTCCTGGCCATCATTGTATTGATTCTACAACTCGGTTCAAGTGAAGGAACATTCCCTATCCAGTTAACGAATAAATTTTTCCAGACATTGCACACTTATTCACCGATGACTTATGTTATTAAAGCATTGCGAGAATCGATCTTTGGCTTTAATGGGAATATCCCATATAGTCAGGCCATGATGATTATTGCGGTTATAGGGATTGTATTTGCAACTTTATTATATCTAGCGTACTTAATAAAGCTGAAAATGCCGAATATCAGATTGAATACAAGAGATTTAGACTAATTCATTTAAAAAGACTGCAGACAAACTTTCTGAAGAGAGTGAGGCTGCAGTCTTTTATTTATCTAAATGGGCAATAGCTCGAAATAACGATACGTAACATACAATATTTGGTATAATACTATTGAGTATAAAACGAAAAGAAGGCAGGGCGCGAGATGGACTTAAAGGGAGTTACCGATAAAGTTAGACACTATCCACTGAAGTTTATTCTGATAATATTTGGTGCTATTGCTTATTTAACAGCATACCGTGTTTGGGAGATCGAAGATTGGCGCATTCTTACTTTGCTACTCCTTCTAGCACTTGGCATGGGCTGGATTATATTCAGTCGCTCAGTAAATAATACGGACTTGATGATGGCATTGGATAGAGAAACTAAGAAACTGGATGCACCCATTGAAAGTATTTATCACATCACAGGCTGCAATCGTTATGAAGTGAACTTAAACGAAGAAGGTCAGTATATTTACTGGATCAGTGATGCCAATAAGAAGAAAGTATTGAAACGACTGAGAGAAGTGAATCATGGATAACTTTATTTCCTGTGAATTTTATTTCTAAGAAAGAGAAGCAGCTATTTTGAGGCTACTTCTCTATTTTTTCAGTTTTTTATTCCAATAATTGAAATGAGAGTTTCCTTTCTCACATACGCCCTACACCGTTTTAGATAGCTTCATTAATAGTTACCTTGTATACTTTTCTAGTATAAATGAAATAAGATGTGTGTGAATATATGAGTGGAGGTAGAGTGAGTGGAAGATAGGATACATAAGGAATTATTAGAAACGTTTAAAAGACAGTCACCGATGAACATTTCTGAAGAAACATTGCCGTTACTTCGGGGGTGTTATGAAAAAATTAATTCAGCCTTATATCGATGCAGGTATTACTCAGCAAGAATATATGATTAAAAATAAAATGGATAATGTAGACATCAGAGTGAAAGTGTACGCTCCGGTTAATCAATCTGCTCAATTACCAGCTGTTCTTTTTATTCATGGTGGCGGTTATATGTTTGGTTCAATAGAGGGTGATGATGCCAAGTGTGCACGATATGTAAAAGAGATCAACTGTGTAGTGGTATCAGTGGATTATCGATTAGCACCCGAAAATCCATATCCTGCTGCAATTGAAGATTGTTATGCTGCTCTTCAGTGGATGGTTAATGAACATAAAAAACTCAATATAGATACCACTAAAGTTGCTGTAGTAGGCGGCAGTACGGGCGGGGGATTAACAGCAGCATTAACATTGCTAGCGAGAGATAGAAAAGGTCCTGATGTTAAATTCCAGATGCCACTCTTTCCAATGCTTGATGATTCATGTACGACTTATTCCAGTAATGAGTTTACGGATAAACGTGTGTGGAGCAGAGATTTAAATCGCTTCGCTTGGTCTATGTACTTAAAAGGTGTGGAAGGTGACACACCGAAATATGCTGCACCGATGAGAGAGACTGACTTCAGTCAATTACCACCGACTTATACAACAGTTGGTTCACTCGACCCTTTCAGAGATGAGACGATGAACTATGTGAGAGCATTAACGGATGCAGGAGTTCCTGTTGAATTTCATCTCTATCCAGGCGGTTATCATGAATTTGAAGCAATGGTACCAGACTCGGGGATTAGCAAAAAGGCAATCAGAGAATCTATTGAAGCATTAAAAAGAGGGTTAGCAGATTGAGAGTCCAATAATAAGTAAGGAAGTGAAAGTGTGAAAAGTATATTAATAACAGGTGTTAGTTGTAAAGGTGGAATAGGCGCCAATTTAGTACGACATTTTTTAGAAGAAGGGTACAAAGTATTTGCACATGGCTCCAGTGAATATGATTATGAAATAGGTTATTCTGATGCGGGTGATTTATATCAAGATCAGTTTATAAGGTTGAGCGATTGTGATTTATCAGTATCAGAAAATATTGAATCATTGCTGTCTGAATTGGCTGACAAAGACTTCTCACATATGATTATTTGCCATGCTTATAGTACACAGTGTGAACTTGGAAAATGGAATACTGAAGATATTAATAACCATCTTATGACGAACGTGACAGCAACTATGCTACTGATTCAATATTTTAAGAAACAGTTAAAGTCAGAAAAAGGGTGCATTACTTTATTTACATCTGGTCAGCATTTAGGACCGATAATTTCTGAGATACCTTATGCTGTATCAAAAGCAGCCATTACGAATTTAGGTATGCAATGTTCATACGCGCTGGCTGACCGTAATATAAGAGTGAATGTTGTTAATCCAGGCCCGACAGATACGGGTTATATTGAAAAAGACCCTGCCATTTACCAGAAAATTGCTGATTAATAGTGAGGGAGGTTTTAATCGGTATTGCTAATATAAGATCAAGATTATTCAAGTTGAGACTCTCATGATCTTAATGTTAGTTTATGAGCGAGTCATGTCATAATGACCATTCCGCTTATTAAGATAGTGATACAGCTGGCCAGATACTCTTGATCTATGGTCATTAAGATCCGGGTTCTGAACCAGTATTGAACAGGTAGGCCTATACTTAATAAAATAGCAAAAAATAATAATTTTCTTCCCATGGATTTACCTTTCATTTTCTTAATTGAATGATTTACGAATAATCGTAACAGTGCGAGACCAAAACCGAGTGTGAGAAAGGTCATTAACAGCTTCTGAGATCCGTTTTGAGTGATAGATGTATAGGCTAATAAAGCAATCGCGATAATCGTAAAGATGATTAAAATAAATTTTTTTAACATATGAATCCTTCTTTCAAATAAGATTATAGTTAATGATATAGCGCACTTAATCCAGGAGCGATGAACAGCTTTAATCTATCTGTTGAGAAAAAGAACATAAGATGATTATTCAGAGATAATGGGGTTAAATGAATAGTGACTATATCATGGAGGAGAGATAAATATGTGGACGATGGATGATTATCCGAACAGTTGGAAAAATTTCGATCAGTTAGAGCGTAAGAAAGCGATTGATATTGGCAATGCGATGATGACAGATGGTTATAAAGAAGAGGATCTTATTCCGATTGCAACGAAACAAGCGCAGGAATGGTTTAAGGATGCATCTGATGAAGAACTGAATGAACTTAAAAACAAGAAGATTACGCAGCATAAAAAAGATTCATCAGCACGTCCAGAGCTGATGGATCATGATGTGGAAGTCTATTATGTAAATCATGCATGGCAAGTGAAGACTAAAGGAGCTAAGCGTGCTGACTCTACCCATGACACAAAAAATGAGGCAGTAAAACGTGCGAAGGAAATCGCAGAAAATAAAGATGTCGATGTCATTCAGCATAAAAAGAACGAATAATGCCATATAATAAAACTCCTAGGTCTGTGCCTAGGCGTTACTGTTATTCAGGCTGTCTGATATTCCAGCCGTACGGGTTGTCGAACTGTGTCCAGTCTTGATTCATCTCATCGAAGTTAACGAGACAAGCATCCAGTGACTGAGTGATGGCCTCTTGATCAAGATTAATACCGATAATAACGAATTTTGTATGGCGATCACCATACTCAATGTCCCATTCTTCCAGAACATCAGGTCGTTCAGAGATAATCTGATGTTTGGCGCGTTCACTCATCGCATCGACCCAGAAAGTAATAGGCTGAATATCAACAGACGGACCTGCCTGAGAGAAGAGGCAGGCTACGGTGTGATAATTGCTGAGCCAGACAATACCCTTTGCGCGTATGATAGCTGCATCCATCTTGTTCATCCAGTCATGGAAACGCTGAGGATGGAAGGGCAGACGACGATGATAGACGAATGATGAGATACCATACTCCTCAGTTTCCGGTGTATGCTCATGATGTCCAGCTGTTAATTCCTGTATCCATCCGGCAGAATCTGATACTTTTTCAAAATCAAAGCGGTGCGTATTGAGTAGGCATTCAGGTTCTACTTCGGCATGTGTTGTTTCAATGAGTAGTGCTTCAGGTTGTAATGATGTCAGTACTTGTTTCAGCTTAATTTTTTCTTCTTCAGTCACCAGATCAATTTTATTTAAAATCAGAACATCACAGAACTCAATCTGATCAATCAATAAGTCAGCAATTTCGCGGTCATCAGTTTCACCGACTTCCTGCTTGCGGTCAAGTAACTTATCACCAGACTGGAAGTCTTTTAGGAAACGATGCGCATCTACTACCGTCACCATCGTATCCAGACGGCATATCTCAGTGAGATCAATACCTAGTTCACTATCTATATAAGAGAACGTCTGTGCAACTGGAATGGGCTCAGAAATACCTGTTGATTCGATGACGATATAATCTATGCCGCCTTTTTTCACCAGTTTTTCTACTTCAATCAGTAAATCTTCACGCAATGTACAGCAGATACAGCCGTTGGACAACTCGACCAATTGTTCATCAGTTTGATCAAGACCACCGGTATTCGCAACAAGATTCGCATCGATATTAATCTCGCCCATATCATTGACGATGACTGCAATACGCATATCTCGTTTATTATGTAGTAGATGATTGAGTAATGTTGTTTTTCCTGATCCGAGATAACCACTGAGTACAGTAACAGGTACTTTATTCATTTCAACACTCCTAAAACGTAATAATTACGTTTTATAATATACCATAAAATCGCCATAAATTAAAAGGTATATATATAATATATGTTTTATAATAAAGTTATAAAAAGGAGATGTTATGATGAACAAAAGATATCAGAAAGTGTTGGCACTTTATTCAATCAGCACATTAATTCCCACATTATTAAATCGTCGTTCAGAGCGCAGTGGCTTTACTCAGTGGATAATAAAAACAGTGACGGGCTATGGCATATTTGCTGCAGGCTTAAAAGAAATGACAAAAGCAAAAAATAAAAAGACAGTATAAATTATCATTTTATGTATTGTATATATGTTCCACATGAAACGTAGAAGAGGCTTATCGGACGATAAGCCTCTTCACAATTATATTGCTTTCTTTTCTTTATGTTTTAACCATAGTGGCGCTACCATAATAATGATAACGAGCAAGTAGTTCAAGTTACCGAGAATCGGATAAACTTTCCCGACTAGCTGTGTGAAACCTACAAAGCTAAGCGCAAAACCTGCCAATGTTGCAATAGTATAAAAGATCTTGAATTTCTTAGAGTTAACTTGTGTGAATCTCGCAGCAAAGGAGTAAAACATACCGATCGCAGTATTGAAAATCATACCGAAAATAACAACTGACATTAAGATACCGAGTATTGGAGAGATTTCATTGACGATACCTAGTGTCGGCATTGGTAAATCTTTTACGTCTTCAATTTGTGAGAAGATAGCGAAATAACTGATTGTAATCATTAAGCCGAGTACAAGTCCTCCAACCAGTCCTCCGATAGCCGCTGTTTTACGGCTAACCTCTGCACCACCCATTACGATAGCCATGGCAGCACCTAAGCCGATATTCATAGAGACATAGTTCAAACCTGATACGATTAAGCTTGAAAATGGAGATTTAACCGACGTTGCAGTTGCTTCTAAAGATGACAGTGGTACATCTAAAGTCATAAAACTGTAAATGGAGATCAGTACTAAGAAACCGATAATAAAGGGTGTGATATTAGCAATGAGGCTGACGACCTTATCGACATTTAACATCCCACATAGAATAACGAGTATAGTCATTAGCAATGTGCCGACAAATGGAGGTACACCAAATTGCTGTTCTAAGTTAGACCCCGCACCTGCAAGCATAACGACACCGAAGCTGAAAAGCGTAATGATGAGAACAATATCTATAATCCAAGATAGTAACCTACCGATTACAGGATAATCCGTAATCTCTTTAATCACAAACTGATGATCCGTGGCTTTAAAGCGGCTGCCGAGCCATACTAAATTCATACCGATATAGGTAAAAAGAATAGTAGCTAGTATAGCAGCATAAACTCCCGCTAAACCGTAACTTGTGAAATATTGAAGAATTTCCTGTCCAGAAGCAAACCCTGCCCCTACAATAATCCCGATAAATGCACTACTGATAACAAATATTTTTTTCATCCAATCCCCTTTCATTTTCAGAAACCTGATAAAATAAAACATATCAGAAAATTCTGTTCTTTAATTACATATTACAGTAAATTAAAACAATATTTAAGTTAATATGTAAAATATATGTATATAGTGTAAAAATACAAACAAGATTTTAATAGAAAGGAATGCATATGAACATTGGTACTATCTCAGATATTCACATAGAAGACAGTCAATTTGATGATTATGTAGAAGCTCTGGTTCAAGCTGTACGGAAAAAGAATATTGAAATGCTACTTATAGCAGGGGATATTAGTTCAGATCACAAATTGTCTTACCATTTTATTAAAACCCTTCAGCTTAAATTGAAGATTGATATTCGATTTGTACCCGGTAATCATGATTTATGGAGTCAAAATGGTGAAAAAACTACTCAAATTTATCAATATTTCAAGTCAAAATCAGAATGCCTGCTGCATGGACCTTATATAATAGGCGACTATGCCATCGTCGGCCATTGTGGATGGTATGATCACAGTCATGCATCAGCTGAATACACAGCAGAACGTCTCGAACGAGGGAGATTTAAAGGGGGGCAGTGGAGAGATAAAGAATTCGTGAATTGGAACGCAGATGATAAAACAATTTCTAGGCGCTTTGCAGCTGAAACAAAACAGCAGTTAGAACAAGTAAAAGATAAAAAAATTATTTTAATGACTCATGTCGTCACTCATCCTGCATTCAGCATACCTCTTCCGAACAGGTTGTTTAACTTTTTCAATGCCTTTATCGGTACATCAGATTACGATGACTTATATAAAAACTATCCTATTGAATTAAGTATTATGGGACACGTCCATTTTAGAAAAAAACTCTATGAACAAGGTGTTCACTATATATGCAGTTGCTTAGGCTATAAAAGAGAATGGCGTACTGATAATCTCAAAGAAGAGGTGGAGAAGTCACTGTATGCATTTACTATCAATCCAATGATTTCGGAAGAATGAAAACAGACTTTCTTTTTTATTTTTAACGAACTTCTTTAAATACGTTATAATAGAAGATGATTCTAAATAGAAGAACGGCGAGAAGGATGTTTAATGATGAGAAAAAATAATAGTGATGAACGCTGGGTTATCAGCCAACCTAATGAATTATTGAAATTTTTATTTGAGGCTATGCCTGAGCGGAGTAAGAAATCGGTCAGAGAATTACTTTCAAGAGGACAGGTCTTCGTCAATCACGAGTCGACTAGTCAGTTTAATGATGCACTAGTCTCAGGTGATGTGGTAGAAATTCGTACGAGTGCACCAAATAAGAAAATTAAAATTCCAGGACTTGAGATTTTACATGAAGATGATGATTTAATCATCGTAAATAAGGAAGCAGGATTATTATCCATTGCCTCTGATAAGGGTGACGCAAAGACAGCTTATCGTCTTCTATCAGATTATGTGAAGCATTCAAATCCGAAGAATCGTATTTATGTGGTTCATCGTCTGGATCGTGAGACGTCTGGTGTGATGATGTACGCTAAAAATCCATCAGCACAGAAAACTTTACAGAATAATTGGAAGCGTCTCGTAACTGAACGAACTTATCTTGCACTCGTTGAAGGACGTGTTAAAGAGGATGGAGAAATCACTTCATGGCTGACTGAGGATAACAGACTCAAGATGCAGTCAAGTAAGACAGAGAATAATGGAAAGAAAGCGACGACACACTATGAAGTGCTGAAGACGAATCGCAAACAGACATTATTGAAAGTTAATTTAGAGACGGGTCGTAAAAATCAGATTCGTATTCACATGCAGGAGCTCGGACATCCGATTGTCGGCGATAAGAAATATGGTGCAACGACCAATCCTTTCCGAAGAATTGGTCTACATGCAAGCGTTATTGCCTTCACACATCCTGCGACCCATCAGCAGATGCGCTTTGAAGCGCCTACCCCTAAAGTAATGGCCATGTCATTCAAATAAATATAGAAGAAGGCAGTCACTCGTCTGAGTGGCTGCCTTTAAGTTTATTCAAGATTAGCATGATGAGCATACATTTTTTCAGTATCAAGTTCAGTCAGTTCCATCAGTCTTAGAACAACTGCATCATAGAAGAGCAGCATCGTCTGTTCGACTAATGAACCCATCGGCTGAATGGTTTGTGTGTTATTCGCTGTCTGGTCTTTTGTTGCACCTGTTAATTGAACAGTAATATCAGCAAGTCTCCCGATTGTAGAATCAGGTGCTGTTGTAATAACAGCTACTTTACCGCCCAGGCTCTTCGCTTTTTCAGCGATAGCGAGCAATGTTTTAGTCTCTCCGGATCCTGAACCCACAATCAGTAAGTCGCCTGACTGTAATGGAGGTGTCGACGTTTCACCGACTACATAGCTCTCTCGTCCCATCTGCATCAGACGCATGCTGAGTGAGCGACTCATAAGTCCAGAGCGTCCAGCACCTGCTACAAAAACTTTGTCTGACTGAATAATCTGCTTAGCTAGTTGTTCTGCTTCGCTGTCAGAGACAGCAGAAGCAGCAGCTTTTAATTCCTGAATGATTGTATTTAAATAATCAGTTGTTTTCATTACTGATTGATCAGTTCCTGCATTTTACGAGCTGCTTCTTTTTTATCGTCTTGGCCAGTAATACCGCCACCTACGATAATTAAATCAGGCTGCTGTTTAATCACTTCAGGAAGTGTATCTAATTTAATACCACCTGCAACGGCTGTTTTAGCGTTTGTTACGACACTTTTAATCGTTGCTAAGTCTTCAAATGAGTCTTTTCCGACTGCTTGTAAATCATAACCAGTATGAACACAGATATAGTCTACACCAAGTGCATCTAATTCTTTAGCACGTGTTGCGATATCTTTTACTGCGATCATATCAACAAGGATCTGTTTACCTTGTGATTTTGCTTCTTCAACCGCGCCTTTAATTGATTCGTCTTCTGCTGCACCAAGGATAGTAATGATATCTGCACCAGCAGCTGAAGCCTGACTTACTTCATAACCAGCAGCATCCATAATTTTTAAGTCAGCAAGCACTGTCATGTTAGGGAATGCAGCTTTAACTTCTTTCACTGCTTTAAGTCCTTCGTTGATGACAACAGGTGTACCAATTTCGACGATATCGACATACTGTTCTACTTCTTTGACAACCTCAATTGCGCCTGGGATATCCACTAAGTCTAATGCTAATTGTAGTTTCATATATATACACACTCCCTATTAAATTTAGAAAAGTGAAAATATTTCATTCACTCGTCAAGTATAGTGAAAGTATTTTTATAATGCAAGAATACATACTTACGCAATATTAGGAGTAATGATTGGAACATGCCTGCTCAGCTATATCTTTCTAAATGAAAATGTCTCACTCGCTCAATTTGCGGGATGATTGTCATCCTGATGGGCCGGACATATTTTAAATAATAAGATAGGAGGCTCTCCAGATGCCATTAATCTGGAGAGCCTTCTATTAAGCCTGTTATCAACTTTTTACCACTCTGAACCCTGTATTCGAGCTTGAGGAGTGAGCAGTATTGGCATTTCGTCCTGCAATTCGATAACGTTGACAGTATGAAGCGTGACAGAGAAAGCTGCCACCTTTAAGTGCATAGGACTCTGCAGAGGGAGTGACGTTTTCTTTGACAAATATATCACTTTTTTTATGGGTGAATTCACTTAATGAGATACGTCCGGGATTCAGACACCATTCCCAGACATTGCCGATCATCTGATAGATACCATAATTATTCGGTTCATATGTACGGACCGGTGCAGTACCCAGATAGCCATCTTCAAGCGTATTAAATACAGGGAACTCGCCTTGCCAAGTATTAGCTCTATACACTCCGTTTTGTACAAGCTCATTCCCCCATGGAAAGAGAGTGTCCTGACCACCTTTTGCAGCATACTCCCATTCTGCTTCCGTTGGTAATCTGACATCTGCCCACTTACAATAAGCCATTGCATCATTCCAAGAAACATGGACAACCGGGTGGTCCATCCGGTCTTTGATAGATGAACCTTTACCTTCTGGACAACGCCAGTTAGCATCTGGTACTTCATACCACCAGTCAATTGCTGAGCTGAGTGGTTTGTATTCACTTTCAAGCAGTAGATGAAAAACATTAGAACTGCCAAATCTCTCTGCATCTGTAATATAGCCGGTGGCAAGGTAGAAATGTAGAAAATCTTCATTAGTCACAGGATAGGGGGCGATGCTGAACGGTTCTAAATTGACAATTTGTCTGGGGCCTTCTTTATCTATCGGAAAGCCTTCCTTACCGTCTGTTCCCATGAGAAAGGTGCCACCTGTTAATGAAATCATGCCTGATCCTCTTGTGAATTAAGTGATGCTACATAGTCTTCATAGTGATCCATCCAAGCAAGCTGTTCCCAGTCGCCTGTCGGGCAATCCGGTGCATTCATCTGGGTCGCTCCTTCTGTTGAACGTCCTTTTTTAACATAATCTGCGAGTGCAGCAGTTAATTCTTTTACGACATCAGGATGGTCATCGATTATATTATGCTGTTCACTAATATCTTTCTGTATGTTATAGAGTTCAGTTGGTTTAAAGACCTCTTTATAAGTCTCTTTATCTCGGTCATAACCGACTGCAAGTCCTCCATCTTCAACGAGAATCAGCTTCCAGTTATCCCGTCTGATAGAAAACCCGCCATTTCCTGAAGAATGAATAATGTCCCTTCTAACTGCTGTCTCTTCGCCTTTCCAGAGAGATAAGTTAGAAAAAGAGTCTTCAGCTGCATCTTCTGGAATTTTAACCTGCAACAGTTCAGCGATTGTTGCAAAAATATCAGAATGGCTCACCACATGATTGGAGACTTGTCCAGCTTTGATTAAATCCGGATAAGTGATAATAGTGGGTTCACGGTGTCCGCCCTCCCAGATATGCATCTTGTGTCCACGATAACCTGCACTTGAATCGTGTCCCTTGGCTTTCAAATCATCAAGGCCGACAATACTTGATACACCATTATCTGATGTAAAGATAAACAGAGTATTATTAAATGCATCATATTCCTCTAATTTATCGATTAGTTCACCGACATAGCTGTCTAATTGAAGCACAAAGTCACCATAATCGCCTATACCAGATTTGCCTTTGAAGCGTTCAGCAGGAAGAATAGGACCATGTACAAGGTGATTAGGGTAATAAAGAAAGAACGGTTCATCCTGCTTTAAAAAACCATCTAACACGTCGAGGGCTTTTTTCTGCATATTATCAGGTACGTGATAGGGACTAAATTCAGCAGCGGCAACACTGAGCTCGACTGATTGCTGTGTGTTTGAGCCGACACGTGTGATGTTCGGATTGCCGAGCAGGTTGACGGGTTCTCCGAGCGCACAATCATTCTCTATGATAACAAAGGGTCCTTGGTCCAGAGAGGCAGCTGTTCCGTAGAAATAATCAAAACCGAAATCTAGTGGTCCATATTGGATAGGTTTAGAGTAATCGATATCGAGACCGACAATTGGTGGGAACTGTGTCGTATTTCCGAACTCAAAGCGCCCACTTTGATGTGGGGCAGTTTCCGATTCAATTTTATTCTGATCGAGTCCATATAATGCATAGTCTTTATCTTCTTTTAACGTCCAGTCCATACCAAGATGCCACTTACCGATTGCTGCCGTATTATAACCTTCTTTCTTCAAGAATTGCGGTAATGTCAGTCTGTTCTTTTCAATTAATGTTGCTGAGTCTCCAGGGATAACAAAACTTTTCAGTCTGGAACGCCAATTATAGCGACCAGTTAACAGGCCATATCGCGACGGTGTACAGAGCGATGAAGTAGCGTGTGAATCTGTGAATCGTATTCCTTTTTGTGCGAGGCGGTCAATATGTAGTGTGTTGAACTGAGCCTCAGGATTAAAGGCTGAGACATCTCCTATACCTAAGTCATCGGCAAATAACAGAATGATATTGGGTTGAGTCAATGAAATTCCTCCTTTTAGTGAAAAAGTTTAATTGATTGTTAATACGGTTATTCCCCTATGTTAAACTAAAATAACAAAGGAGGTTGAAATGAATTACTTTATTTATTTCATTATTATCTTATTTGCGAATACAATTGGTGCGATATCAGGCATGGGCGGCGGAGTCATCATTAAACCTAGTCTAGATGCACTAAAGATCCATCCACTCGATGCTATTAACTTCTACTCTGCAGCAGCAGTGTTCACTATGTCCATCGTCTCACTATATAAACAATATAAATCAGGCTTCACGACGAAGCTTAATAAGTTAGTCACCATTGCTGCCGGTTCCATTCTGGGGGGGATTGGGGGACAATCACTTTTTAGTTATCTACTATTTTTTTTTCATCGACAACTCAAGTCCAGTTAGTTCAGATTATTATATCGGTTATTTTGCTCACATTTGTCGTGATTTATAATATCAAACCATTCAAAACCTACCGCTTTAACTCTCTTCCGATTTATTTTATTGCTACACTCGCACTGGGACTAGTCTCGACCTTGCTCGGTATAGGGGGCGGGCCCATCAATGTCTCGTTATTAATGTTATTATTTGGCCTATCGATTAAGGAGGCAACTATCTATTCTATAGTGACAATTTTCTTTTCTCAGTTGTCAACTCTCACTACAACTTTCGTGACAGTAGGAACTGATCAGTTTGATTTAAGTTATTTAATGAGTATTATTCCCGCAGCTGTTATAGGAGGGTATGTGGGTTCAGTCTTTAATAAGCGACTATCAGACTCTGTTGTAAGTCGTGTGTTTCTAAGTGTTACTTTTCTTGTAATTGGACTTAATTTGATAAATGGCATACTGCTCTTCCTGTAAATTCTCAGAAATATTTAACGAGAAGGGGCATTATTTAAACCAGTATTCTCAGTTGAGGATATCATATTTTATAGTTCTCTTTAAATAGCAGGGGAGTCAGATAAGAATGTATTATTGTTGGAAAATCACATACAAGGAGTGCTCCAATGCAAATCGAAAAAAACAGTTAAAACGGTAACAGACGCTCACATAGCATCGGATGTTATTTCAGGTCTACTGGATCAGGTTGCAATGAAAGACGCATCAGTCGACCAGACACTATCACGTTTCTTGCTGAAATCAAACCTTTTCACGAGCGGATATAACACAGTTTTTAAGAGGACGAAATGAACTATTATCATATCGATTTTAACAGTAATCGTCTAAGAACATTATCTAAAAGTAATGGTGTTATGCTGTTGTTTATACTGAAGGGTGAGATGATTTGTTCAATTGATAATCAGAAGAAAGTGTATGAAGCAGGAGATATTATCCTTCTGAATCATCATGACAGCTACATGATCAGTCAACCGGCAGACGATTATATGACTCTGCAGATGACTTATCAATTCGTATTGGGCGGTTGTGATGTGGTCTATTGCTAATGAACCTGCATCAAATGAAAAAGGCGCAAAAGAATACTTCACACCTTTTATAGAACTGGCTCGTGAACTGGATTCACAGAAAAGACCGGTGACGATTGTCACAATTTTAATGGCACAACCAGATGTATGTGAAGTACAGGACTTGGTTGATGTGTTATGTCTGAACCGCTATTACGGTTGGTATACACAGTCAGGTGATTTGGAAGAAGCAAAAGTGGCGCTGAAAAAAGAAATGGATGAATGGACTGCCAGACAACCTGGAAAGCCGATTATGTTTACTGAATACGGTGCAGATACAGTAGCAGGGTTTCATGCAATTGATGACATCATGTTCACGGAAGAGTATCAAGTCAGATATTATGAAGCCAACCATGAAGTAGTGGATTAGTATCCTCAATTTGTTGGTGAACAGACGTGGAACTTTGCAGACTTTGAAACAAGTGTCGGTATCATACGCGTTCAAGGAAATAAAAAAGGAATTTTCACGAGAGATAGAAAGCCAAAAGCTGTGGACATTATTTTAAGAAACGTTGGGAAAATATTCCTGAATTCGGTTACAAAACAAAATAGCAAACTTAAAAAGTATGGATGAACTACACTCCAAAAGTTAGACTACAAATCTAACTTCTGGGGTGTTTTTTATTTGACCTTTACTTGGATTTTATTCTTTAACAAGAAATATTTAGGGTATTTATCTAATAACTCAATCTATTGGAGGTTACTTAATGTCTAAAATCAAAGTACTTGTTTACTGGCTGCTATTTTTTGGCATGCTCATTATGAACTATTTATCTACACTTAACGTAGGAGATGAAACGGATAATAATCAGGCTATTATCCAGCCGGCAGGTTGGGCATTCTCAATCTGGGGTTTAATATACATACTACTATTCATCTGGCTGATCAGAATCACTATCATGGCTTTTCAAAATCAGACACACAAACATGATTATTTAAATACAGGTTACTGGCCGGCAGCCAATTTTGTATTAAATGGGTTATGGATATACGTATTCTCAGAAGCATCGAAATTACTATCGACTTTCGTTATTGCTGCTTTATTGATCACACTTGTGATGATCTATAGAAAAGTACAGCATCGTCCATTTGATAAAATAGTATTCGGTATTTATTTTGCTTGGGTTACAGTTGCAACTATAGTAAATATATTTACTTGGATTAAAGCGACTAATATTTCAACTGTTTTAGGAATGGATGAGCTGACATGGACGATTATTATGTTGATTGTAGCAACATTACTTGCAGCTTATATCTCAGTAAAATATCGTGACTTTGTTTATCCGCTCGTATTTGTTTACGCATTCACTGCAATATGGGCAGAAAATGGTTTTCACTTTGACGGACTCGGTATCACGCTGGCAGGTTCAATAATTGTTCAGCTAGCAGTGTCTGTTTATAATTTGACACGCAACCGAGAAAAAGTTGTAAAAATATAATGAATACAGCGAGGACAGATGAGTCCCCGCTGTATTTTTTAGTTACTGTTAAATGAGACTACTTCAATTTTATTAATAAGACCTATAATAAAAAACTTATTCAAATTTTCTGACAGTTATACTATAATAAAATGATACTTATGACCAATGCTTTAACGTGTTAGAGATTTAACTAATTGTTTAAGCCGTGTCTAAGTAAATATAGTGTGGGGAGATTGTTATGAAAACAAGACTTACTTTTAAGGAAAATATTTTTATCGGTTCGATGCTATTTGGTTTGTTCTTCGGAGCAGGCAATTTAATTTTCCCCATTCATCTTGGACAGACAGCAGGTTCGAATGTATTTACAGCTAACTTAGGTTTCTTGATTACAGCGATCGGCTTACCTTTTCTTGGTATTATCGCAGTGGGTATTTCTAAAACAAATGGTCTTTTTGATATCGCGAGTCGTGTTAATAAAACTTATGCCTATATTTTTACGATTCTTCTTTATCTTGTGATAGGACCATTTTTCGCATTACCAAGACTAGCGACCACTTCATTTGAAATTGCGTTTTCATCTTTTATTCCGAAAGGCTCGGGCGGACTTTACTTAGCGCTTTTCAGTGCTGCCTTCTTTCTGACTGCCTGGTTTTTCGCACGTAAACCGTCAAAAATTCTTGATTACATCGGCAAGTTTTTAAACCCTGTCTTTTTAGTACTACTGGGTTTATTGATATTACTTGCTTTTATTCATCCAATGGGTGGCGTAAGTGGTGCAGCTGTTTCAGACAATTACAAAGAGTCTGTTCTGCTGAAAGGTTTTATTGATGGCTATAATACACTGGATGCATTAGCGTCACTTGCATTCGGTATCATTATTGTTACAACTATTAAGAAGCTGGGAATTAATGATCCTAAAATAATTGCTAAAGAAACAGTGAAATCTGGATTAATCAGTGTTATCTTGATGGGTATTATTTATACATTACTTGCTTACATGGGCACAATGAGTCTTGGTAAATTCGAAGTGAGTGATAATGGTGGAATTGCACTCGCTCAGATTGCTAACTTCTATTTAGGTAAATATGGCATCATCTTACTTTCATTAATTATTATCGTAGCATGTCTGAAAACAGCAATCGGTCTGATTACAGCATTTTCAGAGACCTTTGTGGAATTATTTGCAGGTAAAACATATGTGATGTTTGCAACAGTGGTCAGTATTGTATCATTTATTATCGCCAATGTTGGTTTGACTCAGATTATTGCTTATTCTATTCCAGTGCTGATGTTCTTATATCCATTATCCATCGTACTGATACTACTGACATTATTCAGTGGAGCATATCATGATTCCAGAATGGTTTATCAGATGACGATTTACTTTACGATGGTGGCAGCACTGATTGATGGTATTAAGGCGAGTCCCGAGTTTCTTGTCAATACGAGTTTCGCGCAGGCGGTACTTGCATTCGGTGAGAAATATTTGCCATTCTTCTCAATCGGCATGGGCTGGGTTCTGCCAGCACTTATCGGTTTTATTATCGGTTTTATTATTTACAAAACACGAAAACCTGGTTATCAGACTCACTAGAATTAAAAGACCTTATCATTCAATCACTATTTAAGTGAAAGGATGATAAGGTCTTTTTTAATTATTCTTCATTTAATAAAGTGTCAATCATCATCTTGGGTCGTTCTATAAATGCCTTAGTAATCAAGTAATGATCGGTCTCCTGATAATTCACCGATGTCATACCTGTATCATTGAATTCTATAATTTCTGCATCTGGATAGGTCATTAGGATAGGGGAATGTGTGGCGATAATAAACTGACATCCTTGCATCACCAATTCATGCATGCGAACGAGCATATTCATCTGTCGCATCGGTGAGAGTGCAGATTCCGGTTCATCAAGGATATAGAGACCATTTTTTCTGAAGCGGTGCTGCATAAGAGCAAGGAATGATTCTCCGTGCGACTGATGGTGCAACGACTTTCCGCCGTAACTATTAATGATATCTCCCAGCGAATCGATATTGCTGGCAAGATTATAAAAGCCTTCAGCTCTTAAAAAGTAAGTATCTTCTGGCATATGTAACTTTCCGATGCGTAATTCTGCATCGAGATTACTATGAGTATCCTGTGTACTGAAGTTAAAGTTGCGGCCTCCACCTTCAGCATTCATACCATAGTGGACAGCAATCGCTTCAATTAAGGTAGACTTGCCGCTTCCATTTTCACCGATAAATAAAGTTACAGGCTGAGTGAACTTTAAGGTGTTCATATTTTTGATTGCCGGTATGTCATGCCAGTACTGTAAATTGTCATAGTTGAAGTTAGAGGTAATCTGTTTGATGAACATTTCACATCTCTCGAATCTTTAATATAATTTTCATATAAAGTGCTGATAATTCTTCTGGTGTTTCCTTCATGTCCCGATTGATCCACTCTTCGATGACACCGAGATAAGCGGAAGAAGTAAAGTTTGTGATATAGGCTTGATAAGTCTGATCATCAGCGGGTTCTTCTGTTTTTTCAGTAAACTGAGTAATGAGTAATTGTTTGAATTGTTGCTGAAAGTTAAAAGGATATGTGGAAGTCATTAAGGTAGTAAATAGCTTCTGATTATTTTTGATATATTGAAAAATAGGTGTCGAGTGGGAGATGAGATCACCTTGGTGAACAGATTTGAGTACTTCTTGCTGCTGGATATTATTAATATAATGCTCTAACGAATGAAGCAGTTGGGTAATGATCTGTTCAAGTAAGTCATATTTATCTAAATAATGCAGGTAAAATGTGCCTCTGTTGATATCTGCTTTATCAGCAATGTTTTGAATGCTGATTTTAGAAAAATCTTTCTCAGAGAGTAAATCAATGAAACTGCCTTGAATATTTTGCTGGGTTTTGATGTTCATATAATGATAATTATTCATGAGTCCTCCTGCCACTTAACATTTTGACTATGACTGTCGATTGCTTTCCCTAATATTGGGTATTAATATAGTATACATACTACTTAACCCATTTTGACAGAACCAATCATATATTTATTACTATTGGAGGTATTATTTTGGCTAATTATAAAAAAGCAGCTAGATTATTTATCCCTTTAGCTGGGGGACTCGTAATAGGACGTTTAACAGCAAAAGCACAGGAAGACTATAAAGATTACAAAACACCACCATTCTCGCCACCCCCTGCAGCATTCCCGGTTGTCTGGCCTGCACTCTATACAGTGATGGGTGTTGCATATAATATGGCGTATGAAAGCAAGAAAGATGATAAGCTGACGAAAAGTCACTATACACAGCTTGCCTTGAACTACGCTTGGTCAATCCTGTACTTCAATCTTAAACTACGCGGTACAGCATTGATTGAAAGTTACTGCTTACTCGCAGCAGCAATCGTTGCAGCAGTTCAGTTCTATGAAGCAGATAAAAAAGCAGGACTCATGATGATTCCATACGTGATGTGGCTGAGTTACGCGACGTACTTAAATGGAGGCAACTGGCTGCTGAATAGAGATGACGAAGACTATTCAAACGAATAATAAATAAAAGGAAGCCTGGCGAATGAATGCCAGGCTTCCTTTTATTTGCTGTTCAATATCTACTATGCAGGCACTTCTGCGCGTTTTTCACTATGCTTACGGAGTGCAGCGGCGAGTAGTGTGGATGCCATACCGAACGTTGCAAGTCCGACCATCACGATAACAGGTGTATTAATTGTTAAGTCTTTATTCAGGTAAATCAGTTCACGTAATCCATCGACATAGAATCCGAACGGGTCCCAAGTCAGAACGTATTTCTGATAGAACTCACCCAGCATCTGTTTAGGTAATGTCAGCATCTGCATGCTGAAGAATAGAAGCAGTACGAATAATGGAATAGCTTTCATACCAAGCCATGACATAACACCGAGAATCAACATGATAAAGCCAAACATTGAGATAGCAATAAATATTGTTGTCTGTGTGATATCAGGCATGTAGAAATCAAGGACTTGAGTGATAAACCAGACACCCAGTATGCTGGACACGGTGGCTGCGAGCGCACCCATAATAAACTGCATAAATGATGCTTTTAATCGTTCGCCTCTTGTTACAAGGTGAGAAGTACGGAAGGCGAAGAATAATAGAACACCTGAGACAAGTGAACCCATCCAGATAGGTGTAAATAGCAGCATGCCTCCCATACCGTTTGCCTGATGGTCCTGAATTTTGTTCATTGTTGTATGTTTGACGTCAACAGGATTCATCAGCTGCTCCATATGGTCAGCTGTAACACTTACATTGTTGTCTGATAATGTTTTGATTGTCTGTTTGCTTAACATGTTATTAATATTATCACCCATAGTTGACAGCATTTTGTCACTGATCTGAGCGGCTTGTGAAGATGCACCTTGGTTGATGATGATTTCCAACTGTCCTTTGTTAACCGTGATTGGCTTTAACAGGTCAGCATTTTGAGCCTGCAGCTGTTTCATTTTTGTCTGCATTTCCTGGACGATTTTCTGGGCTTGCTGCGGTGGAATAGCACCGCTTGCCACTTTGGCTTTTAAATCGGCTTGTGTTGCTTCAGCTTTTGCCTGAGCCTCAGCTTTTTTAGCGGTCTGTATTTCGTGACGCATGGCACTTGTTGCATTTTCAGTAAAGTTAGCAGGGATGACTAATGCGCTGTAATACTGATTGCTGTCAAATCCTTTCTTCAACTCATCTTCACTATCTACAGTAATAAAATCGACAGTTTCATTTAAGTCTTTATTATCTTTGATTTTATCAATGAATGTTTTACCGATATTCATGTCCTTGTCTTGAACCTCGAGACCTGTATCCAGATTGACAATTGCGATAGGCAGATCCTTTGGTTTAGGGTTGAATGCCGGGAAAAAAGCGAGTGATAATATCCAGATGAGTAAAGAGCCGGCAATAAGTGGAATGTAAAATAATTTATTTTTTAAAATTTTCATATCTGTTCTCCTTCATTGAACATATTGTTGATTAATAATTACTCTGTATATTATAATTCGATTAATAAAGAACACAATAATCAATAATAAATAATATGATGCTTAATGAACTAATTATTTAAAAGTGTCCATTAATGAACGAAAGTAGGAAAAGAATGGAAGATAGAAGAGTAAGAAAAACGAAAGAAAGTATTAAAAATGCTTATTTCAATTTATTGACCGAGAAGCCATTCAAGGATATTACGATTAATCAGATTACAGAGAAAGCGGATATTAATAGAGGGACATTCTATCTGCATTATCTCGATAAATTTGATTTAAGAGATCAATTAGAAGGAGAAATTATGGCTGAATTGGAAGAGACTCTAAGTCAGCATGATCATCAGCAGGTCTTTAGAGATCCGGAGAAATATTCGACACAATTAATTGCAGTCATTTTACAGGTTATCATCAATCACAAAGACTTTTTCAGTGTGACATTGATTCATCAGGACTTAGGTTTACCGCAGTTATTTTCCCGCATAGTCCGTAAACATATTCAGGATAATATAAACTTGCCAGATAAGTTAGATATCGTTCCGATTGAATATTATTTTGCTTTTATTGTGAATGCGCAGACTGGATTGATTAAGGAATGGGTCAAAAATGGTATGAAAGAATCGAAAGAAGATATTGCAAAGTATGCATTTGCAATGGCGTATAATGGTCCCCTTAAACTGATGCATGAGTATCTGAAAGAAGAGCAAACAGAATAGATGCGGCGTTTAATATCAGCAATACTGACCAGTGTGGCACTTTACTTGATTCTTTCACTTCTGGATGAGGTCTGGCATACTCAGACAGTTCGTTTATTACTTAATGTAGATTTTTTATTTGATCATCTTGCTTTTCACTGGGAGCTGCTCCTGCATATTATAGTAGGCATCCTGCTGTATTATACTTTAGTTTATTTTTATCATTACACCTTCTATTTTAATGATGTGATTATGGCGGTAGTAGCAATGTTCATGCTCTTATACTTCCTGTTGTCTGAACTTGCTGTTACGATTAGTCTGAATGCCACGTTTCTCGGATTTACAATTTGGATGATAGGACACTTGCTTTATCTTGTCATTACACTTTATGTGATAAGAGAAGAATAGTTCTAATTTTAATTTCACTTTACACATGATTAGTCTATGTACTTTAAGGGGAAAGTGATAATATAAAGGTGTAAAGATATTGTTAAACTTTTCACAATAAGGAGAATGAATATGCAGATTGAGAAACCCGTTAAAACTGTGGAAGATACTTACACATCATCGGAGAATATTGCTGATATCCTGAATCAAGTGGCTACAAAAGAAGTGACAGCAGATAAAGAATTAGGACGCTTTATGCTGAAATCAATTATTTCAGGCTTCCTGCTCGCCATTATGGCGGTCTTTATGCTGGCAGTCAAGACACAGTTTGCTGGTTCGAACCCAGGTCTTATTAATATTTTAGGTGCTATTGCCTTTAGTATCGCACTTATTATGATTGTGCTGACGAAAGCGGAACTTCTGACAAGTAATTTCATGTTTTTTACTGTTGGCCTTTATTATAAAACCATTTCATTAGGTAAGGTCATCAAAATCTTCTTACTGTGCTTTCTTGGTAACATCATCGGTGGTTTTATTCTGTTCGGTATGATGACAGGCACTAAAATTATGACCCCGGAAATGATCGCTGCTTTAACGAAAACAGTAACAGCTAAAACAATTGAATCGACATGGCTCGGTATTATGATTAAAGGTATTTTCGCAAACTTCTTCATCAATATCGGAATCTTTATTGCGCTTCAGTGTAAAGAAGCACTAGCTAAAGCATTTTTCATTGGTCTGGGTGTTGTGATCTTCGTCTTCATGGCTTATGAACACGTTGTCTACAATGCGGGGCTCTTCGCAGGGATGATGTTCTATAACTACGATGCGCTTTCTTGGATTGATGTACTTAAAAACATTGTCTTTGCTTTTATCGGTAACTATATCGGTGGTGGTATCTTTGTCGGCCTTGTATATGCTTACTTAAATGGTAGAAGAAACGATATCGTCCGTTCATAATAACAATTAGCAACCGGAGAGGATAATGACTTCTTCGGCTTGTTTTATTTAACAGGAGAGTTACAAAAAAGGCGGAGCATTATGACTAACTTAGACGAATTTATTTCAGAATTTAATCAGCTGCACGAAGCGATGAAACGTTACACAAAACGGGATGATAGTTTCGGTTCACTCTTCTACCAGTTGAAAGATAAACATGCAGTGATTAAACAGCATCAGGATACGATTGATATGGCACGTCAGCTCCGCAACCTATTGATTCATGAAAAGAAAGATACGTTTAATATTGCAGAACCTACAGCAGAATTTATCGATTCTCTCAAGAAAATACGATTACAATTTGAGAATCCAGCTACAGTGAGTCAGTTTAAGAAACAAGTTATTTCTTTGAATGAGGATGATACCCTTAAAAAAGTGCTTGAACTGATTGAACAGCATCATGTCTCTCAGTATCCAGTTTTCAGCGGTCAGAAGTTTCATGGTATATTGACGGATAATGGTATAGCGAATTGGCTGGCTGCTCATATGAATGAGGAATTATTGCGGCTGACAGATTATCATGTAAAAGACATTCTGCCAAAAGACGAGAAAGGTTCTTCGTATTTAGTTGTTAGAGAAGATTTACCGTTATATGAAGTAGAACATAAAATGATGAACCTTATTAATGAGAAAGGTCATTCTAAACTCGTTATTCTGATTACTCAAACAGGCAGTATTAATAAGCGAGAAGATATCACAGGTATCATCACACCAGGTGATATGCCTAAACTGATTGAAAGTCTATAAACCGTTTCTCTCACGAGAAGCGGTTTTTTCAAACAACAGAATTGAAAATAATTGCTTTTATAAGTATAATAAATATATCTAGTATAATAAATATATTTAAGAAGTTAAGTAAGGAGGAATGATGATGCAACATATTTTAAAAAATGAGACGAATAGCACCCATCCACGTACTCTCGTCATGTTACACGGTACGGGTGGAGATGAATATGATATGCTGCCTATCGCTCAGATGATTGATGCAGAAGCACCTGTTATCAGTGTGAAAGGGAATGTGTCAGAGAATGGTATGACTCGCTTTTTCAGGAGGCTTGCAATAGGTCAGTTCGATGAGGAAGATTTAGTGGAACGTACACATGAATTAAATGATTTTGTTGTCAAGACAGCAAAAGAGAATGAATTACAGTCGAGTGAGATTGTAGCTATCGGCTATTCAAACGGAGCGAATATTGCAGCGAGTTCACTCTTTCATTCTAATGAAGTATTCGATGCAGCGATTCTCTTCCATCCGATAGTACCGTTAAGCGGTATCGAACTGCCAGATTTATCTGGCAAGAAAGTTTTCATCGGTGCTGGAACAGGAGATCCCTATGCACCTAAAAGTGAAATAGATGAGCTACAGGCTATGCTTGAACAAGCAGGTGCTGAAGTTCAAGTGTTCTGGCATGAGCAGGGCCATTCCTTAACACAGGAAGAATTACAGGCTGCTATTCAATGGTATCAAACGCTATAATTTGAAAGACCGCTTCTCAATTTTTATGAGAAGCGGTCTTTTTTTATAGGACTGGATTTATTTTAGGGTGGATAAATTGGTAACGCTTGATATCGGAAGAAGTTAATAGGCGTTCAGAAACATGGAAAGGCTCAATATAGTTCATTTCGGTAATTTTAATACTACCATTCGGATAGACATGCTCCACATAAGCGACGTGACCTTGCTTGCCCCTTCGTGATTGAAGCAAGGCACCTTGAGCAGGCTGCTGATTTACTGTATAGCCATCTTCTTTTGCGTGCTCGGCCCAGTATTTTGCATCTCGCCATGACCGTTCTATCATTTTGCCGTCCAGCTTCACTTTATCGAAAACATAGAATGTGCACTGTCCCTTGTCATAAGTATTATAAGCCATGGGATCTGGCATCACCAGACGTTTTAAATCTTCCTGATAAGACCAGATGAATAGACTTGCCATAATAAAAGTCAGGGCTATAAAGAATTTTTTCATTGTGACTCCTGCGTATTTTTTAATTAAGCAGATTGCCTTCTGCGGGATAGGATGCGTGTTCAGCATTTTCGCGACGTGCATTGTGTTATAACCTAGCTATTCGATATGCTGCTTAGTGAACTCATTATTCTGTTCTGCATCTATATAAGAAGGACCTGGACCTGCTTCTCCTTCTCCTACCCAGTAATGCATCTACATTAGGTGGAATAGTGAAACCGATATGGGAGAGTCCATTATATACTCCTTTAAGTCAGGTCAATTACTTTTCTATTCTATATAGTAATTATATAAATTACAATTAAGTTGCCTCTCTCTATAATGAAACTGTTCAACATCATCACGATATAATGATAGTATCAAGAGGAAAGAATACTTATAATAAAAATGTAAGCGTATACAAATTTGAGGGAGGTAATAAAATGATCACAATTGCTGTCCCAGGTGGTTCGCGTCAGGAAATAGTAGACGTCATGATGGCGGCCCAAAAAGCGTATGGGGATAACGTTCACTTTCTCGTATTTGATTCAACTGATAACCTTGCTCCCGGTCTATGGACCTATCAATATTGTGAAGATGAAGAGGAAAGCGTGGCAGCAGCAGTAAAAGCAATTGTAAATGGTGATGCCCAGATTTTGATGAAGGGGCTTGTTCAGACGCGAACTGTGTTAAAGGAAGTGCTGAAAAAAGAGAACGATTTACGTGATAAGACATTGTTATCTCATGTGACACTTGTCCATCTACCTCAGATAGATAGACAGATTATGCTGACAGATGCTGCAATGAATATTGAACCTACTGCTGATCAATTGGTACAAATTATTGAGAACGCAGTGGAAGTCTGTCACAGTATAGGGATTAAAACACCAAAGGTTGCGCTGCTGAGTTCTGCTGAGAAGTTCAATCCTAAGATGCCGTCCTCAGTTCTTGCATCAGAAGTGATGACGCGTATGAAGGACTATAAGCAGGCTGTTATTTACGGACCGCTATCATTAGATCTTGCTATATCAGAAAAGGCTGTCAGACATAAGCGCTTTGAAGCACCGATAGCAGGCGATGCAGATGTGATTGTAGTGCCGAATATTGACGTAGGAAATGCACTGTATAAATCTTTTGTCATTGTAGGGAATGCTGTCAACGGAGGTACGATTGTTGGTGCTAAAGTACCTATTGTCTTAACTTCAAGAAGTGACGAGACAGAAAGTAAACTATTCGCACTTGATTTTGCCATTAAACAAGTTCAAGTATAGGAGGTAAGAGATGTCCAGAAACTTAGTATTAGTGATCAACCCAGGCTCTACATCAGGTAAAGTAGCTCTATTCGGAAATGGTGAACTGATCAGTGAAAAGGTCATTCGTTACACTGCTGAGGAGATAGGTGCATTTAAATCCATTAATGATCAGCAGGCGTTCAGAAAAATCAAAATTGATGAATACTTGAATGAAAATGACGTTAAAAAAGGGGACATTATTGCAGTAGTTGGACGTGGTGGTCTATCAAAGCCAATCAGTGGGGGGACCTATCTTGTTAACAAGGATATGCTGGAGGATCTGGCATCAGGCGAATACGGAAGTCATGCTTCTAATCTGGGCGCGAGTCTTGCCCAGGCATTTGCGGATGAATATGGTGTATCTGCATATACAGTTGATCCGGTGGTCGTCGATGAAATGCATGAAATTGCACGTATTAGCGGACTTAAAGGTATTGAGAGACGCAGTGTCTTTCACGCCCTGAATTCAAAGGCAGCAGCACGTGCTATCCTGGCAGAACAGTACGAGAAATACAATGTCATCGTTGCGCATATGGGGGGTGGCATCAGTGTAAGCGCCCATCAATATGGTAAAGTAATTGATGTAGTGAACGGCATTGACGGAGAAGGCGCTTATTCTCCTGAACGAACAGGTGGTCTGCCGCTGATTACATTTGCTAAAAAAATTATTGAAGAAAGCCTAAGTCTGGAACAAATAAAGAAAATTCTGGCAGGTGAAGGTGGTATTAAATCTTACACAGGTGAGATTGATATGCGTATTGTAGAGGAAAAAGCGCTGGCAGGTGATATGGATACTAAGAACTATCTGGACGGCATGTGTTACCAGGTGGCTAAATGTATCGGAGAAATGGCGATTGTCCTACAAGGTAATGTAGATGTGATTATTTTGACAGGAGGTATCAGTTACTCTGCTTATGTAGTGGAGTACTTGAAATCTTACGTCAACTGGATTGCACATGTCGAAGTGGTACCGGGTGAGAAAGAGATGGAAGCCCTGTACGACGGTGTAATGCGCGTTCTGAATAAACAGGAAGAAGCTCAAATTTACTAAGGAAGGTTGTTAAACTATGGCTGCAGAAACAGATTTACTGATATTAGGAGGCGGAACAGGCGGTTACGTCGCGGCTATCCGTGCTGCTCAAAAAGGTCAAAATGTAGTGATTGTGGAGAAGTCAAAGCTAGGAGGGACATGTCTCCATAGAGGATGCATCCCTACAAAAGCCTTGCTGCGAAGCGCTGAAGTATACGAAACAGTAAAGAGTGCAGATGAATTTGGTATATCAAGTGTTGAAGCTGGATTTGACTTTTTGAAAGTTCAGGCGCGTAAAGAAAAAGTAGTAGAGCAACTGCATCAAGGAGTACAGGCATTATGTCAGAAAAACAAAATTAAAATCTATAACGGAGAAGGCGCTATTCTCGGTCCTTCAATCTTCTCGCCGGTATCTGGTGCAGTGGCGATTACTTTCCCTGACAGCGATAAAGAAGATCTAATTATTGTACCGAAAAAACTCATTATTGCAACAGGATCATCACCTCGTAGCCTGCCGAATGTGGCGATTGATGAAAGATACATTCTGTCATCTAATGGTATGCTCGAACTGGAAACACTACCTGAAAAAATGGCCATAATCGGCGGTGGCGTAATCGGTGTGGAATGGGCGTCACTTCTCAATAGCTTCGGTGTCGACGTCACGATTATTGAGTATGCTGATCGCCTAGTTATCAATGAGAGTGAATCAGTATCCCGTGAACTGAAAAAGCAGTTCAAGAAACGCGGTATTCATATCATGACCCAGGCAGCTGTCGAATCAGCTGAAGTAATAGCTGATAAAGTGAGTGTCAGAGTAAAAGAGCAGCAAGAGATGCAGTTTGATAAAGTAATGGTTGCAGTTGGACGGACACCGAACGTCAATGGTATCGGATTACAGAATACATCTGTACAGTTTGATGATAAAGGCATTCATGTCAATGAATACTATCAGACCACTGAGAGTCATATTTATGCGATTGGTGATTGTATCAATACATTGCAACTGGCACATGTTGCTTCTAAAGAAGGTGAAATCGCTGTTAATCATTTATGTGGTGAAACAGTTGAGCCGCTTAATTATAACGATGTACCGAAATGTACGTACACACATCCCGAAATTGCGAGTGTCGGTTATCATTCATCTAATTTCCCGGAAAATATGAACGTTAAAGTAGGAAAATTTTATTTTAAAGGTAACGGTAAGTCATTGATTCATGGAGATGCTGATGGCTTTGTAGAAGTACTGAGAGATGAAGAGACAGATGATTTAGTAGGCGTTACGATTATCGGACCGAATGCTACTGACTTAATCGGTGAAGCGAGTACGGCAATCTATCTCAATGCATCGGCTCTTGAACTAGGTGAAGCAGTCCATGCACATCCTACAATCTCAGAATCGGTAATGGAAGCAGCACTTGACGCATATGGGCTTGCCATTCATAAATAAGAAAGAGAGTGAAAAGATAATGAAAAAGTTAAAAGAATCTGGACTCACTAAAGAAGAATTAATCGAAGCTTTCAGACACGTATTAAGAGGACGCCGGCTCGATGAACGTCTCTGGCAGCTCACTCGTATCGGTAAAACATCATTCAATATTTCGGGACAAGGCGCAGAAGTCGGCCAAGTGGCTATGGCAATGGCCTTTGACTCCGAGAAAGATTATTTTCTCCCGTATTATCGTGATATGACAGCTTGTCTTGCATGGGGGATGACAACTAAGGATATTATTCTTGGTTCATTTGGTAAAGAAGCAGATCCATCCTCACATGGCCGTCAGATGCCTAACCATTATGGTTCTAAGGAACATAATATCATTTCACACTCGTCACCGGTCTCCACTCAGATGAATGTAGCGACAGGCGTCGCCTATGCTGCGTTACTTGAAGAATCAGATTCAGTGTCAGTAGCCACAACAGGTGAAGGTTCGTTTAACCAGGGTGAAGTGGCTGAAGCGATGAACTTTGCAGCTATTAAGAAACTGCCGATTATTTTTGTAGTGGAAAACAACCTGTGGGCGATTTCAGTGGGCATAGAGGAGCAGTATGCCAATGAGCAGATGGCAGACCGAGCTCAAGCTTATGGCTTTGAAGGAATACGAGTAGATGGCAATGACTTTGTTGAGTGTTATACAGCATTTAAAAAATATGTGGCAGCTGCGCGTGAAGGTAAAGGACCGGCACTTGTGGAACTGATGGTCTCACGTATGACCTCTCACTCATCAGATGATGATCAGTCCATTTATCGTTCTAAAGAAGAACTGGAAGAAATGAAAACAAAGGACCCACTTGCTGCATTCCAGAAACAGATGATTGACGAAGGATATTTGACACTTGAAGAGATAGAAGTGATGGAAAAAGAACTGAAATCTGAAATCAATCAGGCAACAGATGAAGCAGAAGCAATGCCTGATCCGGATCCTGCAGAGATATTAGTCGGCGTGTGGGCTGAAGACGATAAATAGAAGGGGAGAACAAAATGATGGCAATCATGACATATTTAGAAGCGATTAACCGAGGCATTGCTGAAGAAATGGAAAGAGACGATAAAGTAGTGATTTTTGGTGAGGATGTAGGTGGCGACAAAGGTGGTGTCTTCGGTGTAACGAAAGGACTAGCAGCCAAATTCGGCGATAAACGCGTCTTTAATACACCGCTTACTGAAGGCCTGATTGGTGGTTTAGCAGTAGGACTTGGGGTAAGAGGTTACCGGGCAATCGGAGAATTCCAGTTTGCGGACTATATTCTGCCTGCGGTAAATGAAATTATGTCTGAGGCTGCACGGATGCGTTATCGAACAAAAGGAGACTGGACGACTCCTATCGTCTATCGTACGCCTTATGGTGGCGGTGTGCGTGGTGGTTTTTATCATTCACAGACGACAGATAAGATTTTTGTAGGGCAACCTGGACTCCGCGTCGTGACGCCGTCCTCAGCCTATGATGCAAAAGGGTTGATTAAAGCAGCGATTCGCAGTAATGACCCGGTTTTATTCTATGAACATAAGCGCCTTTACCGTCTATTAAAAGAAGATGTACCTGAAACTGACTATGTCGTGCCACTCGATAAAGCGAACATTGTCAGAGAAGGTGATGATGTGACGGTTATTGCATACGGTATGGCGCTTCAATTCGCGCTGAAGGCAGCAGAAGCACTGGCTAAAGAAGATATTAATGCTGAAGTAGTAGATGTCCGTTCACTTTATCCGCTTGATAAAGAAACATTGGTCAATGCCGCTAAAAAAACAGGTAAAGTCCTTCTCGTTACAGAAGATAATAAGGAACAGAGTGTGATGAGTGAGATTGCAGCCATCATTGCAGAAGAAGCACTCTTTGATCTGGATGCACCGATTCAGCGACTGGCAGGACCTGATGCACCGAGTATGCCGTATGCTTTATCACTCGAGCGAGCTTTCTTAATCAATGAAGACAAAGTCAAGAATGCCATTCGCGAACTTGCAGAATTCTAGGAAGAGGGGAAAAGTTATGGCTATTAAAACAATTACATTACCTGGTTTAGGTGAGAGTGTGACCGAGGCATCTATATCAAACTGGCTGGTGAAGCCGGGAGATATAGTAGAACGTTATCAACCCATTGCAGAAGCGACTTCTGATAAAGTGACGACTGATATTCCATCTGACTTTGCAGGGATAGTGAAAGAACTGCTGGTAGAACTTGATACAGATATTGCAATCCATGAACCGATTATGACCATTGAAGTTGAAGGAACAGAGGTTAAAGAAGCAACCACATCAGAGGCGACTGAAACGGCAATGATTCCGGAAGAAAAACCGGCAGTGCAGCAGGAAACGGTTGAAGCACCGCTTGCAAGTATGTCAGGTGCTATTGCATCTAATGAAGAAGCAAATAAAGAAATAGACGTATTCTCTGAGACAAAGAAAATGAGTACAGAAGGGATGCGCTATTCACCTGCTGTCTTAAAAATATCACAGGAGCGGGGCATCGACCTGTCACAAGTTAAAGGAACTGGACGAAATGGACGTATCACACGTAAAGATGTACTGAACTTTACTCCATCAGAACAACCTGCAGCTGCTGAAAATCAGCAGCTGATAGCAGAAGAGAAAACAGTAGAAGCACCTGCGCCGTTATCGCCAGGCAATGATACAGTCGTTAAACCGGATGGCGTCAGAAAAGCAATTGCTAAACGAATGGTTCAAAGCGTCAATGAAATTCCTCATGCCTGGTTGATGGTAGAGGCAGATGTCACAGAACTCGTTAAACTTCGTAATGCACATAAAGATGAATTTAAAAAACAGGAAGGTATTTCTCTTTCCTTCTATCCATTTTTTATCAAAGCAGTTGTTCAAGCTCTAAAGAAACATCCTAAAATGAATGCCTCATGGGTGGATAACGAGATTACTTATTTCAAGGATATTAATATTTCAGTTGCAGTAGCGACTGATGAACATTTATTTGTGCCGGTTATTAAAAATGCAGACGAATACTCAGTAATGGGCATAGCTAAAGAAGTGAATCGTTTAGCACAAGCAGCACGAAATCATACACTTAAACCTGAACAGATGCAAGGTGGTACAATTACTGTTAATAATACCGGTTCATTCGGCTCAGTGATGTCACAAGGTATTATCAATTACCCTCAAGCAGCCATTCTGCAGATTGAGAGTATCAATAAGCGGGTAGTGCCAACGGATGATGGTGGCTTTAAGTTCGCTGATATGATTAATCTCTGCCTGTCTATTGATCATCGTATTCTGGATGGACTTGCTGCGGGACGTTTCTTAGCAGATGTTAAAGAGAATCTGAAACAGTTTAAAAACGAGTCAGATATTTATTAAAAATGTAAATCCAACACAAAAACATGTAATCAATTAGATAAATATAACTATTTAAATGTAAACTGACACATTTTATACGTGTCAGTTTCTTTAATTGTTCATATATTTAATGATGATTTAACTTGATTGATGGTATGATGTTTTTATTAAAGACAAGTAGGAGAGAAGGGTCTTGAATGTAAATATTAAAGAAGAAGAGTTAAAGGATGTAATCGTTTTAGCAGGTCAGATTTTACTGGAATCTGGTGCAGATGGTTTTCGTATTGAGAATACGATGAATATCATCGCGCATCACTTCGGTTATATGAATTGCAATAGTTTTGTAACGAATACAGTGATTAACTTCAGCCTACATGACCTGACTTATCCACGCGTTCAGAGGGTAAAGAAACGGGATACCAATCTCATCAAAATCTCTCAGGTCAATGAAACTTCTCGGCAGATAACGAATGAAAATTTATCAGTTCCAGCTGCGTTACAACAATTATATGATATTAAAACGAAAACAAAAAATTATAATCTGGTTTATAAAGCAGTAGCGAGTGCAATTGTAGGGCTGAGTTTCCTTTTTTTACAGGGAGGCGTATGGCAAGATGTTTTAACAGCGATGGTAGCGGCGGCTTTAGGTTTTGTCATAAAAGAACAGATTGCAGATAAAATTCGGAACTTTTTCATACCTGAATTTATTGCATCGTTATTTATTGCGCTTATAATTGTAAGCGTATACAGATTTATTCCCGACAGTAAATTATCGGTGACCATCATCGCTTCAGTCATGCCGATTGTTCCCGGCGTCCTTATCACTAATTCATTGCAGGACTTATTGGCTGGTAATATGCTGATGGCACTGACCAAAGGACTGGAAGCGGCGGTTACAGCATTCGCAATAGGTGCCGGCGTTGCGTCTATACTTTATATCTTTTAGGAGGTGCAAATGGACTGGCTGATTAATTTAATTTTTAGTTTTACGGCATCTTATTTTTTTGCAGTTCTATTTGATTCTCCTAAACGACTGTTTCTGCCATCCGGTTTTGTTGGAGCGGCAGCATGGATGACGAGCGAAAGCCTGATTAAGTTACTCCATTTCCCGCAGATTTACGGCTACTTTTTTGGTAGTATCATTCTCGGGGTTATGTGCCATATGATGGCTAGAATATATAAAGAACCGAGTAACTTATTCATGATTCCAGGTATTATTCCTTTTGTACCGGGAGGGCTGGCTTATGATGCTGCGATGAAGATGGTGATGGAACAGACGTCAGGACCTGTGGAGATCATACTGGAAATTACTTTACTGGCAGGTGCAATTGCGTCAGGCTTGTTGTGTTCTGATTATATTTTCAAGCTGGCTGTTAATAAACAGTTTGATGAGTAGTGAAGAGAAATATAGAGATCAATTTTAAGATTAATAATGAGAGGAATATTAGGTGAATAAAAAATGAATGAAACGTACAAAGGTAATAATAAACTGATTATCGGTATCGTGCTTTCAGTATTAACGTTCTGGCTATTTGCTCAGTCACTTGTTAATATCGTACCGACATTAAAAGAAAGCTTTAATACGAGCATGGGGAACGTCAACGCCGCCCTCAGCTTGACTGCCCTTTTCTGCGGTATGTTTGTTGTAGGCGCAGGTGGTATTGCTGATAAATATGGTCGTGTAAAAGTGACACAAATCGGTCTGATTTTAAGTATTATCGGTTCAGCTCTTGTAATCGCAACCAATATCCCGGCTGTACTAATGGTTGGACGTGTAATTCAAGGTTTATCTGCAGCAGCAATCATGCCTGCAACGCTAGCGATTGTTAAGGCCTATTACCATGGTGCTGATCGTCAGAGAGCTCTTAGCTTCTGGTCAATCGGTTCATGGGGTGGTTCTGGTATCTGTTCATTCTTCGGTGGAGCAGTAGCAACGTTTATGGGGTGGAAATGGATTTTCGTATTTTCAATTATTCTTTCAATTATCGCGTTCTTTTTAATTAAAGGAACACCTGAAACAAAAGCAGACGAAGAATCAAGAACACGTTTTGATGTACCGGGTTTAATGATTCTTGTTGTCTTTGTCCTTGCACTTGAACTGTTTATCACTAAAGGTGGGGAATTTGGTTATACTTCACCTATATCTCTCGGCTTAATTGCTTTAATTGTCATTTCATTTATCGTGTTCTTCTTTAGAGAACGTGTTTCTAGAAATCCGCTGATTGATTTTCATTTATTTTCTAACAAACCTTATACGGGTGCAGTCATTTCAAACTTCCTGCTGAACGCAGTAGGGGGTACATTGATTGTTGCCAATACATTTGCACAGCAAGGTTTAGGTTTTACATCTTTCCAGGCAGGTCTCTTATCACTGACTTATCTAGTGATGGTGCTTTCAATGATCCGTGTTGGTGAAAAACTGCTTCAGAAAATGGGAGCTAAAAAACCGATGATGTTAGGGTCACTGATTACATTAGTAGGTATTGCACTCATTTCACTTACATTCTTGCCATCAACAATCTACATTATCAGTTCCGTAATCGGTTACTTACTGTTCGGTCTAGGGCTGGGTATTTATGCGACACCTTCAACAGATACAGCAGTAGCTACAGCACCAGATAACAAAGCAGGGGTTGCTGCCGGTATTTATAAGATGGCTTCATCGCTTGGTAATGGTTTTGGTATGGCGATCAGTGGTGCCGTATTTGCAACGGCAGTCCTCAGCCTAGGTATGGCAAGTGGCGCAATGGTTGCATTATGGGTGAACGTCGCGATGGCACTCATTTCATTCCTGGCTATTCTTTTCCTTGTACCTAATGATGATAAAAGAGTGAAATAACGGGTATAGTAGATGTATTAATAAAGGAGATGAAGAAAATGACAACAGAATTACTCAAGGCTCTTGAACAAAAAGAAGATAAGATGATTGAGATTAGACGTCATTTACATGAAAATCCAGAACTTTCTTTCCAGGAAGAAGAAACTTCAAAATACATCGCTGATTTTTACAAAGATAAAGATGTACAAGTTGATACTAATATAGGTGAACGAGGAATCAAGGTAACGATTGACTCGGGTAAACCAGGTAAGACACTTGCCATTCGAGCAGACTTCGATGCACTGCCAATTGAAGAGGATACAGGCCTGCCTTTCGCTTCAAAAAATCCAGGTGTCATGCATGCGTGTGGTCACGATGCACATACTGCTTATATGCTCGTTCTGGCAGAAACACTTGCTGAAATGAAAGATTCATTGATAGGTAAGGTCATCGTCATTCATCAGCCAGCAGAAGAAGTTCCACCAGGTGGTGCGCAAGGTATGATTAAAGATGGTGTACTTGAAGGTGTTGATAATGTTATAGGTGTGCATGTTATGAGTACGATGGATACAGGTAAAGTATATTACAGACCTGGTTTTGTTCAGACAGGCCGTGCATTCTTCAAACTGAAAGTCAATGGGAAAGGTGGACACGGTTCATCCCCTCATATGGCGAATGACGCGATTGTCGCAGCCAGCCATTTCGTTACAGCCGTTCAGACTATTGTATCACGTCGACTAAATCCATTTGAGACAGGCGTCGTTACAATCGGTTCATTTGATGGTAAAGGCCCATTCAATGCGGTTAGTGACCATGTTACATTAGAAGGTGACGTACGTGGTCTGACTGAAGAAACGAAGCAGACTATTGAAAAAGAAGTTAAACGTTTAGTTAAAGGATTAGATGAGATGTTCGGTGTGACATGTGAGCTTGATTATAAGGACGATTATCCGGCTCTTTATAATGATCCTGAGTTTACAGAGTATGTATCGTCGACATTGAAAGATAAACTTGAAGATATCCCGGTTGAAGAGTGTGAAGCACAGCCGCCTTCAGAAGATTTTGCCTATTACGCAAAAGAACGTCCAAGTGCCTTCATCTATGTCGGTGCTGCACCGGAAGACGGAGATATCTTCCCACATCATCATCCTAAGTTCAATATTAGTGAAAAATCTTTATTAATTGCTGCTAAAGCAGTGGGTACAGTTGTACAAGATTATTTAAAAGGTGAATAAAATGAAGGCAGCGACAGAAGTCGCTGTCTCTTTTTTTGGAGGTCAATGATGAAAGAAATAAATTCGTACGATGAATTAGTGACAGTACTTAATGATGGCCATAAAAAATTAGTTTATACGATGATAACTGGATGTTCAGTCTGTCATGCAGATTATCCACGTATTGAATCATTAGTGACAGAACACTATATAGAAGGCTACTGGTTACTTGTAGACAAGATACCTGAAGTAGCTGGGCAACTTAGTCTTTTTACTTCACCCGTTGTCATTCTATTTAATAAAGATAGAGAGTATCATAGACAGGCACGTATTATTGATTTTAGTGATCTCAGTTTAAGAATCGAGCAGTTAAAACAGGAATATTGATGATATGAATCTGGCCATACTTGAGTTACAAATGGAAATCTTTGCATGACAATGAGATAATAAAGTAAAGCGCTTTCATCAGCATGAGTAACTGAGATGGGGAGGTTTATTGATGAGACAATATGATTTAATAGTGATTGGTTTTGGCAAGGCGGGTAAAACACTGGCCAAGTTTATGGCCCAGCAAGGTAATAAAGTAGCGGTGATTGAACAATCGAGAAGAATGTACGGGGGTACTTGCATTAATATCGGCTGTATTCCTTCCAAAATATTGATCCATGACAGTATGACTCATATGACTTTCAATCAGGCTGTTGCTCGTAAGGATCAAGTTACAGGTCTTCTTAATAAGAAAAACTATCATAAATTATCAGGTGAAGACAATGTAGAGGTCATTGATGCTAAAGCACAATTCAAATCTAATAAGGAGATTGAGCTTCACTTTGCAGATCATCATAAAGAAATAATTACGGCTGAATATATTCTGATTAATACCGGGGCAGTTGCGAACATTCCGTCTATTGACGGCATTAAGGAATCAAAGCATATTTATGATTCAGAAGGTATTATGCAGCTTACTGAGCAGCCGGAACATCTCGTTATTGTGGGAGGCGGTTATATTGCGCTGGAGTTTGCAGCTTCATTTGGTGGTTTTGGCACACAAGTGACAGTACTTGAGCGTGGCAGCCAGATTTTAGGACGAGAAGATGCTGAGGTTGCTGAACTCGCCATAAAAGATATGGAGGCTCAAAATGTTAAGTTCGTTCTGAATACGAATACTACAGGCTTTGAAGATAATGGTGATTCAGTGATCGTTAAAACGGATCAGGGTGACTTCGAGGCTGATGCTGTGCTGCTTGCTACAGGACGTAAGCCTCATACGGACCTTGCACTGGAAAATACAGATATCGAGCTTGGTGCGCGTGGTGAAATAAAAGTCAATGAATATCTGGAAACGACGGTACCTGGTATTTATGCAGCGGGTGATGTGACGGGCGGCCCACAGTTTACTTATATTTCGCTTGATGATTTCCGTATCATTAAAGATGGTCTGGTCGGAGAAAGAAAACGAACGACTCAAAATAGAGGGATAATCCCTTATACTGTATTTATTACCCCGGCTATATCGATTGTGGGACTGACTGCTGTACAGGCTATAGAGCAGGGCTATGAGATTATGGAAGGCAAAGTTAAAGTTTCAAGTATTACGTGTCAGACGATTGAGAATGAGGGAAGAGGTCTCTTTAAATCAGTTGTAGATAAGAAAACGAATCAAATACTAGGCGCAACGCTTTACGGTATTAAATCTGAAGAATTGATTAACTTGATCAAGTTTGCGATGGAACAGCAGACGTCTTACGAAGTATTAAGGGATGCTCTCTATACGCACCCGACTATTATTGAATCATTTAATGAATTGTTTAATGTAAAATAGAAAACAGCCGAATGGCTGTTTTTTGTGTTCATGATAAAAAAGAGGGTAGAGGTATCTAAAAGATGATGAGGAGATCAATATGAAGCAGAATGGCACATATTTGAAAGAACATAAATGGTCAGGTTTTATTTTTGGTATAGGACTTGCAGGTTTAATAGATGAAATTGTGTTTCACCAGTTTTTGCAATGGCATCATTTTTATGATCAGATGACTAGGGAGATAGGTCTCTTATCAGACGGTATTTTAAATGCCATGTGTGGATTTTTTATTATATTTGGACTATTTCTTCTCGCGGATGCCAGACGTAAATATCCGACTGACTGGCAGTTCTGGATAGGTCGCACACTGATGGGAATGGGTTCTTTTCAAGTGTATGATGGCATCATCAATCATAAAGTGCTGAGAATGCATCAGATTCGTTATGTCGATAATGTCATTACTTATGATATCGTATGGATTATTACCGGACTCCTGATGATTATAGTCGGTTATATCATGTCGAGACGTAGAGGGATGATGAAGTAATGCATGCGCATCATCAAGATGTTTTCCCTGTAATGGATATAGTGATAGTTCTTATTGTTGTTTTATTAATAGTAGCTTATCTATATGCCGCATTACGACAGACTCAAGAATGGTCATTATTTAAAATAGTGAGCTGGATAGCAGGTATGCTCTGTGGATTGGTTGTAATGGTAGGTCCCTTGGCAGAACAGATGCACCATCATTTTGTAGCACATATGTATGGTCATCTCCTGCTTGGAATGTTAGCCCCATTACTGTTAGTGCTTGCGACACCGATAACCTTACTTTTTAGAACTCTGCCAGCTCAGCAAGGCAGGCGGATATCGAAACTGCTCGGCAGTCGCTACGTCCGACTCGTAACACATCCGGTTGTAGCACTCATTTTAAATACAGGCGGTTTATGGCTTCTATATCGCACGGATTTATTTATGCTGATGCATCATTATCCAGTCCTGCATTATTTGATTCATTTCCATATATTTATGGCAGGCTACTTATTGACGTCTGTTATGCTTGAAATCGAACCAACACGTCATCCTTATTCATTTAAATATCGTTCAATTGTAATGATTGTTTCGATTGCACTTCATCAAATTCTGTCAAAATCATTCTATCCTTATCCACCTGCAGGCGTAAGTACTGAACAATCGCAGCAGGGGGCGATGGTGATGTATTACGGAGGAGATATCATTGAACTTGTTATTATTTATATGATGTGCCTCAGCTGGTACCGAGCCGTCAGACCACGCCGCAAAAAAGATGATATTCAACTGAATATCATCTGAAAAATTAGTGCGCCATAATTTCTTCAGCAATTTCATCGCCTGTCATATCACTGAAGTAATAAGTTGGCCAATGCTCCATTTCCTTAAGAAGAGCGGCACGTTCATTGCCCATATAAATATGGAAGTGCTCAGCCCGTTTTGGTGCAATACTATGGTCGCTGAACTGAATGAATTTAGGTGCTTGATTGTCTCCTGATACTTTTTTGAAGATGAAGCGAACACCACGGTTTCCTTTTTCATAGTTCAGAATCTCTTTGCCGTCGTAAATATATTTGCCGGAATATTTCTCATCACCTTTATAGAAATCAATATTCTCTTTGCCGATATTAATGCGTGAAACATCTGTCTTGTAACCCGTTGTATAGTAGTCCTTATATTCCTTGGCAGTCATAGATGGTTTTTCTTTTGCTTTATGTTCGAAAACTTTATCGAGTGTACCGTCTTTCAGGAATGGGTAGACGGATTGCCAGTCACCTTCCCAGTCCGTGAGAGCTCTGTCTTTAACTTGACTGTCTTCAAAGTAACCTTCATAGATTTTTTTATCTGCTTCTGACATGTGATGGTGATCATGACCGTGGTCGTGTTCATGCGCTTTCTCATGTTCTTTATGGCTGTGTTCTTCATGACTATGTTCCTGAGTTTTCTCGTTCTCTTTATCTGTTGCTGTATTACCGCATGCTGTCAATAGAGCAGCAAGAGAGATAACACCAAATCCTTTAGCTAATGTGTTCATATATCCTCCTATAAAACGTAATGGTTACGAATTATTATAAAGAAGGACGCAAGCACCGTCAATAGCTGTTCTTTAAATAAATGATAAGGAAGGTAAGCAATGCAAATTTTTAGAGTAGAGGCTGATCATAATATCAGTGCCAAATATTTAGATAATAGACGGCTGTCTAAGCAAGTACTGGAACTGTACCAGATTATTCGTGTCTGTTTGGCTGAGATAAAGATTATCGAAGGAAATACTCGTTATCTCCATCATCCTATTGTCAAACACGCCTATAATAATGGCTCGCCATTTATAATGGATCTCTATCAGATGTTGATTGCAATGGACGAAGAACATCAGAGAAGAGGGGGCAAACGCTCAGCTGCTTTTAAATCAGATCTCGAGCAGCTTGCCGAGACCATTACTTTAAACCAGCATTTATTCTCACATGAATCGTTACCGCCTTTTTTTGTTTATGGTGACGTGAAATTAACGGGTGACAAAGTTTACGCTGCTTATAAGGAATTACTGCATGAAAAATGGCTGAATGATACTATCAGTCCACGTTGCGGATGGCAGCAGAAAAGCCCTTCTTAATGAAGAGGGGCTTTTAACAGGCTGCTATCTTTTAAGTACTGGATCTCATATTGGATGGCAAGCTGAGAAAGTTCGGTAATAAGAGCATCGTTGGAACTAGGCAGTGCATCTATTAAGTTCAAGATATGTTTTTTTTCTTCTTCAGTCGCTTTTTTCTTGAAGTATCCCCAGATGTGCTGGAATGTATTGACCATAGAACCATGAGTCGGTTCTATAGAATAAGCTTCAGCAATTTCTCTGTTCAATCTATCAATATCAGCCAACTGGTTTTTCATCAGTTGGCGTATAGAATTATAGTGCTGCTGGCTGTAATACATCACTTTATATTTCTCTTCGCGCCACCGTTTCTCTACCGCTTTTTTCTGTTCTTTACTATTGTCCATATAAATTCACCAGAGCTTTATCAATCGTAGGATATGTGAAGTCATAGCCTGCTTCCTGCAGTTTCTTAGGGAGAACACGCTGACCATCAGTGACCATAATGGATTGTTCACCTAGCACTACATCAAGGACAGTATCAGGTACCGGTATCATATGCGGCTTATGAAGGGTGGCCGCAATGGCCTTTCCGACTTCTTCTTGTGTCGCAGGATTGGGAGCAGTGATATTATAGACACCTGTCAGCTGGTGATGGTAAATATAGAGTAAGGCATGAATAAGGTCATCGATATGAATCCATGAATAGACTTGCTGTCCATCACCAATGTTGCCTCCGATATAAAACTGGTAAGGTTTAATCATCAGCGGTAAAGCACCGCCTTTGTCAGAGAAAATGACACCAAATCTGCAATAGGCTGTCTGTACACCTGTATCTTCTATTTTTTGAGCTTCTTGTTCCCATAAGGAGACTGTTTCTGATAAGAAATCAAAAGGTTTGAAAGTATCTTTCTCCGTGTAAGTCAGATGTTTTGCCGGTGGATAGTAACCGACAGCACTTGCTGTAATCAGGAAAGGTTTTGTTTGTTGTCGATCGATAATCGCTTTTAATTTACGCGTTGATTCAATACGACTGCCGGCGATAGCTTTTTTATGTTCAGATGTCCACCTTTGACTAAGGCTGGCACCGGCTAGATTAATGACTAAATCAATATCGGGTATACGATTGATATCGTCCCAGTTGATATATTTTATACGAGCAGTATCGGCCTTAGCTGAGCGTGTCATAATGTAAAACTCATAAGGCATTTCGTCTGTCAGTTCAATAAACCGTGAACCGACAAGTCCTGTACCACCGGTCAATAAGATTTTTTTCATTGTAATACCTCCCTATACTATTGATTTAACCTTCATATACCCTGTCCGGCAGTTGTAAATGTGATTAGTGATAAAAAAATACGGGTATATGGAAAAGTGAGCAGATTACTGGAGGTAATGACATGGGTAAAATTAAAGCAAATCTGGCATTAGTAAAAGCATTGAAAAACTGGGGCATTGATCATGTGTATGGTATTCCGGGTGATTCCATTGACTCAGTAGTAGATGCACTAAAACAGGAAGAAGAGAACATTAAATTTTATAACGTTCGTCATGAAGAAGTGGCGACACTTGCTGCGGCAAGCTATACAAAATTGACAGGTAAAATAGCAGTTTCACTTGGTATCGGTGGTCCAGGTGCCGTTCACTTACTGAACGGGATGTATGATGCAAAAATGGACAATGTACCGACACTCGTTTTATGTGGACATACAAATACTGATCAAATTGGTTCAGGTTATTTCCAGGAAGTAGATATTTCGACTATGTTCCAAGGGGTTGCTGTATTCAACCAGATCATTACAGATCCAGCTCGTATCTTTGATACGGTCAATGAAGCGATTAAGACCGCATATGATGAACAAGGTGTCGCTGTTCTGACTATTCCTGGTGATATTCTTAAAACAGAGATTGAAGACCATACATTGGATAAACCTTATGTATATGAAAGACCTCACTTTGCAGCACCTGATGATAAAATTAAACAGGCGGCTGAACTGATTGAAAAGAGTGAAAACCCAGTTGTGTTAGCAGGTGTAGGTACAAAAGGTGCTAAAGATGAAGTCATTGATTTTATTGAACATATTCAGGCACCTACTATGATTACTTTACCAGGTAAAGGTATAGTACCGGATACACATCCACAGTCTCTCGGTAATATCGGTAAAATTGGAACTAAGCCGGCATTTGAAGCGATGAAAGAAGCTGACTTACTTATTCTGTTAGGCACTAACTATCCTTACGTCGATTACTTGCCTGATGAGAATGTACCTTGTATTCAGCTTGATTTAAATCCTAAAAATATCGGTAAACGTTACGATGTGGATGTGCCACTCATCGGTCACGCTAAAGATATATTACCTGAATTGACGCATGCATGTGAGCCAGTCACAACACGTCCGTTCCTTCAGGCTTGTCAGGAAAATATGGAAAACTGGAATAAATGGTTGGAAGAAGATAGAGCGAAAGATAGTAGGCCTATCCGTCCAGAACGTGTAATGGCGGAAATAGAAAAAGTTGCTGATCAAGATGCGACATTCTCTATCGATGTCGGTACTTCTACAGTATGGAGTACACGTTATTTAAGACTTAACCATCAGAATAAATTTATTACATCAGCTTGGCTCGGTACAATGGGTTGTGCATTACCAGGAGCTATCGCGAGTAAAATTGCTTTTCCAGAACGAGAAGCTTTTGCGATCTCAGGAGACGGCGGCTTCTCAATGGTAATGCAGGATTTTGTTACAGCTGTCTATTACAACCTGCCGATGATTGTAGTCGTTCTTAACAATCAGCAGCTGTCATTTATTAAATATGAGCAGCAGGCTGCAGGTGAACTGGAGTATGCGATTGACCTGGCAGATATTGACTATGCAAAATTCGCTGAGAGCTGTGGTGGGGTAGGATTTAATGTCACTCATCCTGATGAAATAGCGCCTGCACTTGCTCAAGCAAAAGCTGCTAATAAACCAGCGATTGTTAATATCTACGTAGATCAAGACGCTGCACCGTTACCTGGACAGATTGTTTTCGATGAAATGCTTGGCTATGCAAAATTCGAAATCCGTTCTTTAATTGAAGAAGGCAAACTTGAAAAAATGCCGCCGCTTAAAACATTGATTAGACGTGTGCTTTAAACATTCATACACCAGAATTTTTCTGGTGTATTTTTTATTGACAATAGTTAGGTACCTATTCATAATGGAAAAAATATGAAGATAGGTGCTTCACTATATAAGGAGAGCAATAAATGACAGAACAAGAAAAAAGTAATTTTAAAGTAAAGGATTTTATGGCGCTGGTGAATAGCGTCAATCCTAAGAAAGCGATTTTTGCCCTTGGAATGCTGCTCAGCCTCATGACTAGTGGCGCAAGTCTGATAGTGCCGCAACTAACCAAAAATTTAGTGGATTCGAGTCAACTGATGAGCCTTAACAAGCGTATGTTGTTTATTTTGGCCTTTGCCTTTATAGCACAGCTCGTATTTGGTGCAGTAGGCAGTTATTTGCTCCGTTTTGTCGGAGAAAGCACCATCAGATCCCTTCGTGAAAAGCTCTGGGATCATCTCTTGGCACTCCCGATCACTTATTATGACAACCATAAATCAGGAGAAACCAGTTCGAGACTGGTCAATGATACGACCGTGATTAAAGAATTGATGACATCACACTTTCCGAATTTCATTACCGGCGGCATACAGCTGATAGGTTCACTCATCATTCTGTTTGTGATGGACTGGAAGATGGCATCTCTTATGTTCCTTGCTGTCCCGGTTATTGCGTTGATCATGATACCTATCGGACGAATGATGTCTAAAATCGGCCGGGAATTGCAGACAGCGACAGCAAATTTCAATGCAGATGCCAGTGAAAAATTATCTGAGATCAGACTGATTAAATCTAGTAATGGAGAGGCGCATGAAAAAGTATCGGGACGTAGATTGATTGAAAAAATCTTCAAATTAGGCATTAAAGATGCCAAAGTAGAAGCTGTATTGCAGCCTATCATGATGACTGCAATGCTCGGACTGTTTGTCGTAGTTCTTGGTTATGGAGCAGTACGTGTACAGTCAGGCACGCTGACAAGTGGTCAGTTTGTTGCTTTTCTACTTTATTTATTCAACATCATGATGCCTGTAGGAAGCTTTGCTACTTTCTTCTCACAATTACAAAAAGCGATGGGTGCGACGGAACGGATTGTTCAGTTGCTTGAATTACCGGTTGAAGCGGCTGCACTTAGTCAGACTATAGACGTCACAGGTCAGCCTATTAAAATGGAGAATGTGAGTTTCCATTATGTTGAGAATCGTCCTATCCTGAAAAATATCTCATTTGAGGCACAGCAGAATTCAGTGATTGCATTTGTAGGACCGAGTGGTGGTGGTAAATCAACTGTTTTTGCCTTGCTCGAACGATTTTATGAACCTAATTCCGGCCATATTAAAATTGGAAATACATCTATCAGTGATATAGATTTATCAAACTGGCGTCAGCAAATTGGTTTTGTCTCACAGGACAGTGCTGTATTTGCGGGAACAATTCGAGAAAATCTGCAATACGGATTGACGTATGAGTTATCTGATGAAGAACTTTGGCAAGGTTTATCACTTGCCTATGCTGAACAGTTCGTCAAAGCATTTCCTGAGCAGCTTGAAACTGAGATTGGTGAGAGAGGCGTTAAATTATCAGGAGGACAGAAGCAGCGCATTGCGATAGCACGAGCGTTCTTGCGCAACCCGAAAATATTGATGCTTGATGAAGCAACTGCGAGTCTTGATTCTCAGTCAGAAGAACAAGTACAACGCGCATTAAATCAACTGATGAAGGAACGGACAACTTTAGTGATTGCTCACCGTCTATCGACCATTGTAGATGCTGATTGTATTTACTTTATTGACAAAGGACAGGTTACTGGGTCAGGCAATCATCAGACCTTGCTTAAAACCCATGCTTTATATTCACAATATGTACAGGAACAAGTTGTGCGCTAATAATAGTGAAAGAGCACTGAAGGGTGCTCTTTTTTATATTATAATCTATAAGTGTGTTATATAGCAGGAAGAAACAAGAAAATAACTATTCTAATAGCATATAAATAGCCTGAATAGGGTTAAAATGTTCTATTATAGAGTAATTTTATTATTTAATACTTTAATGCTTAAACGCTTTCAATTTATGATTTACTTAATCAAAAAAAACTGTATAATAACAGTATATATTAAATATATGTTTAGACATATTTAAAAAAAGGAGAAAAAAGATGGAAGACAATCAATTACACAGAGGACTGAGTTCTCGTCAAGTTCAGATGATTGCATTAGGTGGTACTATTGGTGTGGGTTTATTTATGGGTGCATCAAGTGTAATCAAATGGGCAGGTCCGTCAGCGCTCCTCGCATATTTAGTAGCAGGTATTTTCTTATTCTTTATTATGCGTGCGATGGGCGAAATGGTTTACCTTTATCCAACAACAGGATCATTTGCAGAATATGCAAGTGACTACATTCACCCGGTAGCAGGTTATGCTACAGCCTGGAGTAATATATTCCAGTGGGTAGTCGTTGGGATGAGTGAAGTTATCGCAGTAGGTCAGTATATGCAGTATTGGTGGCCGGATCTACCAACTTGGATACCAGGTTTAATCGTTGTTGTTACATTAGCTGTAGCCAACTTAGCATCTGTTAAAGCATTTGGTGAATTTGAATTCTGGTTTGCGATGATTAAAGTTGTAACAATCATCTTAATGATTATCGCAGGTTTTGGTGTTATTTTATTCGGTTTCGGTAATGGTGGAAATCCGATTGGTTTTGGTAATTTAACAGCACACGGTGGTTTCTTCCCGAATGGTTTGACAGGTTTCTTATTTGCACTTTCGATTGTAGTCGGTGCTTATCAAGGGGTTGAATTAATCGGTATCACAGCAGGTGAAACAAAGGATCCTCAGACAAATATCAGAAAAGCTGTTAACAGTATTGTATGGCGTATTCTGATTTTCTACATCGGTGCTATATTTGTAATCGTTACTGTATATCCATGGGATCAATTAGGTACAATTGGTAGTCCATTCGTAGCAACATTTGCGAAGATTGGTATTACTGCAGCAGCAGGACTGATTAACTTTGTAGTTGTAACAGCAGCAATGTCTGGTTGTAACGCAGGTATCTTCAGTTCAAGTCGTATGGTCTTCACATTAGCGAATGAAGGGAAAATGCCTCGTATTTTCGCTAAAGTAATGAAAACAGGCGTTCCATTCTACGCAGTACTTGCTATTTCAGTAGGTATTTTCCTAGGGGTTGTTTTAAATGTAGCATTACCGGGTGCAGATAAGATTTTCGTATATGTATACAGTGCGTCTATCTTACCGGGTATGGTACCTTGGTTCATGATTCTAATCAGTCATATGCAGTTCAGAAAAAAATCACCTGAACTTATAGCAACACATCCCTTCAAAATGCCTGGAGCACCAGTGACTAACTGGTTGACAATCGGTTTCCTTGTTCTAGTTCTGGTTTTCATGTTAATTAATCCAGATACACGTATTTCGGTTATCATTGGATTTGTATTCCTCGCTATTGTAACGGCAATGTACTTTATGCTAGGTTATGATAAAAAGGATAAAGCTAGAGGTAAAAGAGAAAGAACGGTTTACCACGATTAATTATTAAAAGCGATGCTGAGGCATCGTTTTTTTAATTTCCTGAGAAATAGAGTTGACATCTTATTCTTTCAAGTATAGAGTTTAAGTACAAATAAATAAAAGAAACACTAGGGGTGTTTTATATAACTGAGACGAGTTGACTCGAACCCTTTGAACCTGATCTAGTTGATGCTAGCGGAGGAAAGTGTATAGATAACAGACTTTCTATGTCTTTTTTGACGCGCAATCATCTCGTGATGGTTGCGTGTTTTTTGTTAAGGAGGAAATAGAAATGAGAAAAGGTTTAACGTTATCAGATATTTTAGTGACAGTTTTAGTTTCGGTGATTTTTGGGTTTATCTACAACTTATGGTGGTTACCATATGAAGTAGTAAAACCACTAGGCCTACATTTCGATCAATTGGCTTACGGCATGTGGTTTGCAGCAGCAGTCGTTGCTTATCTGATTGTACCTAAGTTTGGTGTTGCCTTACTTGCTGAGTTTGCTGCTGGTGCAGGTGAAACGATTGTCATGGGTAAATTTGACATCCCTACTTTAATTTACGCATTACTTCAAGGTTTAGCATGCGAACTTGTATTTATGGCATTCAGATACAAATCTCGTAGTGTAATGGTCTGTATGCTGGCAGGTGTCGCAGCTGCTTTGATCAGTTTACCTATTGATTATTACTATGGTTACATGAAAGAAGTGGCCACGTGGAATTTAATCATTTTTATTTTATTCCGTGTCATCAGTGGAGCTGTACTGGCAGGCATTCTACCATACATCCTCGTTAAAGCACTGGATAAGACGGGTGTGACTAAACTATTCCGTTCAGCTTCGCAGGAAGATTATGATGCACTCTGATTCAATTCGAGTTACAAACTTGCGACTTAAATATCCAGGAGGTCAGAATAAAATTTTTGATCAACTGGATATCGAAATAAAAGATAAAGAAAAAGTACTGCTACTTGGACCTTCAGGCTGTGGGAAAAGTACATTATTGAATGTTTTAGCAGGCATCGTACCTGATTTGATTGAATTACCGATGAAGTATGATGAGTTACAGATAGATACTGATGCTGCAGTAATCTTTCAAGATCCTGATAGTCAGTTCTGTATGCCGAAAGTTTATGAAGAACTGGCTTTTATCCTGGAGAATCAGCAAGTCCCACGAAATGAAATGAAACCACAAATTGAGCGGGTCCTCCGATTGGTTGGACTTGAAATTGACGAAGATCAGACTATTAATCAGTTAAGTGGGGGCATGAAACAGAAACTTGCCATAGCGGGGACACTACTACAAAATGCTCATACTCTCTTTCTCGATGAACCTTCAGCTATGCTGGATACCGAAGCGACCGAGCATCTGTGGGAACTTCTGATTCAGCTCTGGCATGATCAGACAGTTGTTATTGTTGAACATAAAGTAGAGCATATCTGGCAACATGTTGATCGCGTCATTGTAATGAATGAGCGAGGAGAGATTATTCAGCAGGGTAATCCGGTCTATATATTGGAGCATTATGAAAATCTTCTTAGTGAATACGGTGTTTGGCATCCAAGAGCTTGGCAGCATGCACCAGAACCGTTGCAATATACGTCACAATCATCGCCATTATTTAAGTGTGAACAAGGCGCCGTTATACGAGGGAACCGTAAACTTTATGAAGTGGGCTGTCTTGAAGTAGGGTTAGGTGAATGGATAGTGGTTACGGGTAACAATGGTACAGGAAAAACGACACTGCTGGAATCAATGCTTCAGATGGTGCCTTATAAAGGGACCATGACTTATAACGATCAGAAGTTAAGAAAAGTGAAAGATGCGGCACGATACTTTTATCTGGTCTATCAAAATCCAGAATTACAATTTATACAGAACAGCGTGTATGATGAAATATACATCAACTACTTTCATCAGGATAAAACGACAGCAATAGAAAAGACGGAGCATATGCTACAATTGCTCCAGCTCAGACATGTGTCCAAACAACATCCATTTGAGCTGTCGATGGGACAGAAGCGGCGTTTAAGTGTAGCGACTGCCCTTAGTTCACCGGCTGATATGATTTTACTTGATGAGCCTACTTTTGGACTTGATAGTCAGAATACATTTCAGCTGCTCGAACTATTCAAAGCACGTGTCAGACAGGGGCAGACCCTGGTGATGGTGACCCATGATTCGCATATCGTCGAACGTTATCCATCAAGAAGACTTCATGTTGAATCAGGACGTCTGACAGAAGTAGGTGTTCATCATGTATGAGAAATGGAAGACGCGTACCACATTTATGGATCATGTTAATATTCTGACGAAGATGATTGTAGGTGTACTACTCTTTTTCTTTGTTATTTTCATTCATCGTTTTGATGTCATGTTATATATGGCTATCATGATGTTTTTGTTTATGCTGATTTTTTCAGGAACAGAAATAAAAGTAGTTCTAACCTTATTTTCGATTATTGCGCTATTCAGTGTGACTTCCTCTCTCTTTATGATTTTTTATGGAGATGGTATACATACACTTTTCAAATGGGGTATTATCCATATCACCACTGAAAGTCTGTTTCGCGGCCTGCATCTCTCTTTGCGGACGATAATGGTCAGTGCTCTAGGTCTGACCATCGCCTTTACAACGCAAGTAGTCATGATCTTCTACAGTTTAATGCAACATTTAAAAGTGAAGCCTAAATATGCTTATGCATTTATGGCGGCGATTCGAATGGTGCCATTAATGATTGAATCATTTTTTCAGCTGAGAAATTCACTCAAGATGCGCTATGAGATGATTGATTCCAGTCAGTATAGAGGATTTAAACGCATCAAGCATTTATTAATTCCATTGATGAGTCAGAACATTCGAAAAGCACATCGATTAGCAGTTGCTATGGAGAAAAAAGGCTTTAAAGAAGGACCGAGAACGTATTATTACTATGTACCATTCAGCTTTTATGATCTTATCTTTTTAGCTGTTATTGCAATACTTGTTTTTTCAGCGTTTCTGATGGCTGATTACTGGCCGGTTACAGCACTTAATGATGTAAGGTAAAAAGTCTGTCCATTTGGATTGACTTTTTTCTTTTGAAACTATAACACTTAAGAGTATATTAATATTCGAATGAGAAAATAGATATTTGATTGATAATCATATAGGGCTTGAAAAAGTGATATTAATCACGAAGATAACAATAATTCTTTCACATTTGAGCCAAGCTTTTGTGGTTGACTTCAAATATCAAACATGTAACAATAAGAGGGTATCAGATTATAATAATTATAATCTAAATCTAATAACTATCTCTTGGAGGGAACTATTCATGTCATTAATCAATAAAGAAATCTTACCATTCACAGCAAATGCATATAATCCAAAAGAAGACAAATTCATTGAAGTATCTAACGAATCAATGAAAGGTGATTGGAGCATTCTCTGCTTCTACCCAGCTGACTTTACATTCGTATGTCCAACTGAATTAGAAGATTTACAAGATCAATATGAAACTTTACAAGGCTTAGGCGTTAACGTTTATTCTGTTTCATGTGATACTCATTTCACTCATAAAGCATGGCATGATCACTCAGATGCAATCTCTAAAATTCAATATACAATGATTGGTGACCCATCTCACACAATCGCACGTAACTTCGATGTATTAGAAGAATCAGAAGGTCTTGCACAACGTGCGACATTCTTAATTGATCCAGATGGTGTTGTTCAAACAATGGAAATCAATAACGATGGTATCGGTCGTGAAGCAAGTGTACTTGTTGATAAAGTGAAAGCGGCTCAATATGTACGTTCACATGATGGTGAAGTATGTCCTGCAAAATGGAAAGAAGGATCAGAAACATTAACACCTGGTTTAGACTTAGTAGGTAAAATCTAATTTACAAGTGCTAAATAAATAGTTACAAAATGCCACAGCGTTGTTTAAAGCGTTGTGGCATCTCAATGAAGGAGGAAGAAATTATGTTGAATGATACTTTAAAAAAGCAATTAGGTCAGTACTTACAACTGTTAGAAGGTGATGTCGTTATCACTGCAAGTACAGACGATGATAAAGCTTCAAAAGATATGATGGAATTATTAAATGAAGTAGAAGAAATGTCATCTCACATCATTTTAAAAGAAGCTTCATTAAAACGTACACCAAGTTTTACATTATCACGTCCTGAGGAAGAGGCGAGAATTACGTTTGCGGGTGTTCCTCTTGGTCATGAGTTCACATCATTTGTGCTTGCACTTCTCCAGGTGAGTGGACGTGCGCCAAAAGAAGAACAATCTACACTTGATCAAATTAGTAAACTTGACCAACCTTTACATTTTGAGACTTATATCAGTCTGACATGTACGAAATGTCCTGATGTTGTGCAGGCACTCAACTTAATGTCAGTGGTTAATCCGAATATTACGCACACAATGATAGATGGTGCCGTATTCCGTGAAGAATCAAAGGATATTATGGCTGTGCCAACTATTATGCTGAATGGTGAAGAGTTCGGCAGCGGTCGTATGACAGTCGATGAAATCGTTGCGCAAGTCGGCGGCGGTCTTGATACAGAAGAATTAAATGCCAAAGAAGAATTCGAAGTACTTGTTATCGGTGGTGGGCCTGCAAGTGCAGCAGCAGCGATATATGCAGCGCGGAAAGGCTTACGTACGGGTATGGTCGCTGAACGTATTGGCGGACAGGTGAACGATACAGCAGCAATTGAGAACTTGATCGGTATTAAGGAAACAACAGGACCTGCACTATCTCAAAATCTTGCTGAACATATCCGTGACTACGAGATTGACGTTATGACAGCAGTCCGTGTATCTGATGTCAACAAAGTCAATGATATCGTTGAAGTTGAACTGGAAAATGGTGCAAAACTGACATCTAAAACATTAATTATCGGTACAGGTGCTAAATGGCGTAATATGAATGTACCTGGTGAAGAAGAGTATAAAAATAAAGGTGTCGCATACTGTCCACACTGTGACGGTCCTCTCTTTGAAGGTAAACGTGTCGCTGTAGTCGGCGGCGGTAACTCAGGTGTCGAAGCAGCAATTGATTTAGCGGGTATCACTGAGCATGTCACATTGCTTGAATTCGGTGAGTCATTAAGAGCCGATGCAGTACTGCAGGAACGTCTTGCATCACTGCCTAACTCAGAAATCATTACACAAGCAGCAACTAAAGAGTTAACAGGTACAGATAAATTAAATAAACTGACATATACAGAGCGTCACACAGGCGAAGAAAAATCAATTGATTTAGAAGGCGTATTTGTACAGATTGGTTTAGTACCAAATACTGAGTTTGTGGGAGATAAAGTCGCACGTAATGAACGCGGCGAAATTATCGTAGACCGTAACGGTGCAACTAATGTACCAGGCATCTTTGCAGCAGGTGACTGTACAGATCAGACATTCAAACAAATCATCATCTCAATGGGTTCAGGTGCAACAGCGGCGCTTAGTGCATTTGACTACTTAATTCGTCATTAATAAAAAGTCTCTATTTCCGAGGGAATAGAGACTTTTATTTGTCATGATGTGCAATTCTTGTCTTTTCTACGTATAATAAGCGTGAAAATAATATTTGAACATTATTAGGAGGATACTTCATGTTACTATTACAATTTTTGCAGAGTGAACTGATTGTAGATGTTGGTTTATTTGAAAATGAAGAACAAATTAAGAATTGGTTGAAGTCATTACCAGTGACAGTTGAAGATGATACTTATTATCTGGAAGGCGAACAATTAAGTGGTTATACTGAAGTTAACTTTGAAAGTAGTCGTTATCCACTTACACGCTATAGTTTTGATAGTACAGAGTCTATTCTGATTAACTGGTTTGAAGTGCCTATTATTCCTCAGATAAATGGCATGGTTGAAGGTGCTACAAAGGTAGACGCTTATATGGTTGAAAATAGCGAAGTAAAATCATATATCGAGACAAGAGATGAAGCTGCAGCAGCGATTACTGATTATTATACGAAGCAAGGAAAGCAAGTCGTAAGAGCAGGATTAAATTCTGAAGACGGTGAATATCTGCTTGTCGATGGTGCGATTCTTACACACCTTGATTCAATGTTTATAGATGACTGGGCGAACAGTGAGTCTGTAGAAGCATTTATTAAGCAAATAGAAGAATAAGAAAAAGCCGATCTTAATCGATCGGCTTTTTTAGTTGACTCTATTATCACATGTACCTGTGTTGATGACTTGTAGAACTGAGTCCAGGCCACCTTCAACAAGATTCTGGACAGCGACATCGGTGAAGAAAGCGATATGAGGCGTGATAATAATTTTGTCATGTCGGATGAGTTCCTTAAGCATCTCATCTTGAATCACTTCTTTGCGGAAATCATTTTTGAAATAATCGCCCTCATTTTCATAAGTATCGAGTGCTGCTCCTGCGAGATGCCCTTGATTAACAGCAGCTAATAATGCGTGAGTATTAACAATTCCTCCACGCGCGGCGTTGATAAAGAGGGACCCCTTCTTAAACTGAGTGAATAGTTTTTCATTGAATAGATGATGATTTTCAGCAGTCAGTGGAATATGAACGGAAACAATATCAGCTGTTTGGACTGCTTCTTCAAGTGAATCTTTGTACTCTACAAAGCGGGTCAGTTCTTCATTCTGGACAGGATCATAGGCGATAACTTTGCTGCCGAAGCCATTAAAAATCCTTGCTGTATGTTGTCCGATACGGCCGGCACCAATTACTGCGACTGTCAGATCTTTAATGCTGCGTGACATAAGAGCGGGATTCCATCTGAAATCATAATTTTGAATATTTTTTTCAATCTGAGCTGTTTTTCTGACTAGCTGTAGTGCAGTAGTGACAGCAAATTCAGCGATGGAGTTTGGGGAGTAACTTGGAACATTGGAGATAATGAGATGGTGTTTATTAGCCAGCTTAAGGTCGAACATATCAAATCCGGCACTTCGCTGGGCGATCTGTCTGATACCCAGTTTTTCCAGGGCAGGATAGATGGCTGGATCAATGGGGGTAGTCTGTGAAGTGGATATTCCCTGATAATTCTTCAATCGTTCAAGGTGATTCAAGTTCAGTGTTTCTGTCGAAAGTGTTAAGTCAATATTATGACGAACCGCCCATTCATTTGCAGCTGTTCTTTCTTCTTCTCTTGTATTGAACATTATAATCTTAGTCATCAGAATAACCTCGCTTTCAAGTGTAGCATTCAGTATAATATAGTGTGAATATTAAGACAATAATATAAAACAGGAGAATATAGATGGCGGAAAAGACCCATATCAAAGTTGATGCCTTCATAGATCAGGTCCGAACATGGCAAGAAGAATATAAAGCGCTGAGGTCGATCATTCTACAGACTGAGCTTGATGAAGATTTTAAATGGATGCATCCCTGCTACACGCTGAATGGTAAAAATGTCGTGTTGATTCATTCTTTTAAAGATTATATCGCTTTGTTGTTTCATAAAGGTGCCTTGCTGGTAGACGATCAGCAGCAATTAGTCCGGCAGACTGAAAATGTTCAAGCGGCCAGACAACTGCGTTTTAAGGATATTGAAGATATTCATACTAGAACTGCTTTAATTCATGCTTATATCAAAGGTGCTATTGAAGTAGAGAAGTCGGGAAAAAGAGTTGTAAAGAAAAAGCATGATGATTATGAAATACCGGAAGAGCTGCAGGTGAAATTTAATGAGGTAGAAGGTCTGGAAGATGCATTTACAGCACTGACACCTGGCAGGCAGCGTGCTTATCTTCTTCATATTGGGCAGGCCAAACAGAGCAAAACGAGAACTGCACGAGTTGAGAAGTATATAGACGCGATTTTGCAGGGTAAAGGGATGAATGATTAAAGCAATAGAGTTGAAAAAAGATGGATACAGGTCTATGCTTAATAGTAAAAGATAGAAGCCTCACAAATTTATTTGTGTGGCTTTTTTGTGGGAAGGTGGAAGTATCATGAAAGCTTATTATCAATCATTACTGATGATAGATGCAGCCAAAATCGATGTCCCCAAAGGCATCAGACAAGGGCTGCTTATTTTTATGGCTTTATTTATCTTCTATATTTTTGGAGACTTACAATCAGGATTGCTTGTATCAATGGGGACGCTCGCACATATCTATCTATTTGGTGGTCCACTTGCTGCTAAAATCAGGACGTCATTACTAGTCAGTGCAACCTTGGCACTAGCGATGATAATGGGTTCTTTAACGGGTCACCACGCTTTGCTGTATGCAATTTTACTAATCGGGTTTTCAGTTATTCCTTTTTATGTCTTCACAGCACTAGGGGTAAAGGGACCGTCTTCCACATTCTTTATAGTTGCGTTTGGACTTGCTTCTTATATGCCGTTTCACCCTGAGGCTGCTCTATGGAGAGGGGCACTTGTTATGCTGGGCGGCTTATTGTGTGTGATACTGGTTTATCTGGAGGCACTGCTATTTAAAAATAGAACACAGCAGCAGGCCGTCATCGACGACTTCAGAACTTTGATAAGATTATCTACTGCTTTTGATGATTCAGAAGCATTTAAAAAGCAGAGCCATCTAGCACTGCAGACGTTCACAGCCAGTACAGGTACGTTAAAAAGTGCAGATGTAGGACTCAAATTCAATCAATCCCATTATGAGAGAAGACTTCTTCTCCATGAGATGGCACAAGTCATCTTTGCAGAATTACTCGAACTTCATGCACGAGGTCATCAACATTTGCCGAAGTCATTTATAGAGATGCTGCACTATATCAGCAGTAACATTGAAGGACAGAAACAAGCGCCATGGCACGCAGCAGTAGATGCAGATGAGCGCTACGAATCCCTTTTTGCTGCTCTATTCAGAACAGAAGAATTTCTTAATGCACCACCAGAACAAGTCTCATATAAAATGCGTTCACGTGGCACCAGCTATTTTAAACGGTTAATTGAGAATTTAACGCCAGAGTCTATGGTATTTGTCATGACGATTAAATATGCCGTGATTATGACAACAGCTATTACTATTGCGCTCTTATTCCATATTGAACGTCCTTACTGGGTCGCGTTATCCACACATACCGTTATGCTGGGTATTCATACAGTATCTAGTATGCAGCGGGCAGGAGCGCGGGTAATTGGTACTTTAATCGGTCTTGCAATTATGTTACTCGTCATTCCATTAGAACCGAGTCCTCTCGTTATACTCATTGTTATTGCACTGACAGGGGGCATTACAGAGATGATTGTGGCCTCTAATTATTCACTCGCCATGATATTTATAACGATTCAAGTCTTGCTGATGTCATCAGTAGCAGCGGGGCACCTCTCACAAAGTTTTGCATATTTAAGGATTACTGACGTTATGCTCGGTGTAGTCATCGCTGTAATCGGCACATTGATTTTAGGACGTGTGACGGCAAGTTCCCGCCTGCCTGGTATGTTAGCGGCCCTTGTTCGTCAGGAAGCGGTAGCGTTCCATGATCTTTTCACGATGACTGATGATGCGTATTTAAAAGAACGGTCATTTCCACTTAATCAGCAGATTTTCAACAGTCGTCTCACCTATACACAGGCATCTGGAGAGCTTTCAGCAGATCAAAACAAGATTGCTGCTTACTATCCAGTCATCACCTTACTAGAACAGATTAGTTTTACGCTAAATCGTCTGAAAGAAGAACCGCTTGAACCGCTTGACCAGGAGATACTGAGCGATTATATGCTGGCCTTCAGCCATATAGCGAAACAGATAGAGTATCAGCAGTCACTGGATATTATAGAGCTGCCATCCTTACCGCAAGCTGACTATTTAAGAGGAATGCTGGATGAACTGCAGGAATATTGTATGAGATATTAAGTTGTTTCTTAGGAAACAGCTTTATTTTTTTATGCAATCCATTATAATAAAAGAGATTCTAGTATGGTGTAAAAGGAGCCTTTATGAAACGAGATATAAAATTATTGCTCTCAGTGCCTGTACTTAGTTGGGCACTCTATGACTTCAGTAACACCATCTTCAGTGCGAATATCATCACTTTATTTTTTCCGCAGTTTGTCACTGAACAACTCGGTACTGACCCTGTACAGGAACAGATTGCTTCGACGTGGATTGCCTATTCGGCCAGTATAGCTGCTTTCTTTCTTATTTTACTGAGTCCGTTGTACGGCGTTTACATCGATCGCACCCACAAGAAAAAGAAATGGATTATTATTTTCAGTCTTATAGTCTTTAGCTGTACATTTCTAATGGGTTATTTGAATCAAATTAGTATGGAACAGACATTATTTGGGCTGCCGTTGTCATTCCTGCTGATTATTCTCCTTTTTACGATTGCGAAATTTACTTATAACTCAAGTCTCGTTTTCTATGATGCAATGATGAGCAGCCTCGCACCGAAAGAGGATCATTCTGTTATCTCTGGTTTTGGTGTTGCCCTTGGATACCTCGGTACTTTGGTCGGAGTACTCAGCGTTATGTGGCTCGTCGGAACTAAACATGCGGCCGATACCTTTATACCGACTGCAGTTATGTTCCTGTTATTCAGCATCCCCATTTTTATATTTGGTAGAGATGATAAAAAGGAGATTAAGAAGCAGCAGATTAAAACTAATGGTTATAAGGAAGTATGGCAGACATTCAAACTCGCTAAAAAAGAGCCGGCCATCTATATCTTTCTCATCGTCTATTTTTTCCTGAACGATGCCCTCGCTACTGCTATCAGTATGATGCAGCCCTATGCAACAACAGTCGTCGGATTTTCAAATAGTGCTTTTATTGGTATCTTTATGATTGCGACAGTCTTCAGTGTTGTCGGTGCTTTTATATTTGGTTATATTGCTAAGCACATCGGCTCCGCAAAAGCGCTTCAATGGGTAGCACTTGTACTGATGATTGCCTTGATTCTTGCAAGTTTACCATTACCGAAAGAGTGGTTTTATTTATGTGCCATTCTGTTCGGGATTGCAATGGGTTCTATATGGGTTATTTCACGGACACTTATTATCGAGTTATCACCTGCAGAACATGAAGGACAATTTTTCGGTCTTTTTTCTATGAGTGGTAAATTATCAGCCGTCATGGGTCCTTTTATATATGGAACCATTACATGGCTGCTAAGCGATTATGGTGCTACTGCGAGCCGTATTGCTATATTATCCCTTTTCATCATGGCCTTAGGTGCATTTCTGCTGCACTTTAAAGTCATTCGCCTGCTTACTCGTTCATAATTTGCCGGTTCAATATAACAGAATGAGTGGGTGCTTCAAATAACTCAAGTGTCTCGATGTCAACATCTGAGGGTAAGTACTGTTCGAATTGCTGCCAGAGCCAGTAGGCAATATTTTCAGCAGTCATATTCATTTCAGGTAGTGTATGGTTTAATAACTGATCGTTTAGTTTTGGGGCAAGATAAGTAGTATATATTTTTTCGACTTCAAAAAAATCAACTCCTAGGCCCATATGATTGATTGGGCTGCTCACAGTCAAATAGAAAGCATAATGATGATGACTGAGGTCTTTGTATTTATCAACTGTAAAAAAGATACGACAATGAGCGTTAAATTCGAATTTCAGTTTAAGTAACGGACAACTGTCATAAATCTTAAAATTTTGTGGTGCTGTGATATCAGTAAACTTCGTCATATTAATCACTCCTTTATCACTATCATACGCTTAACAAAAATGTTTAGTCACATTAATTTGTAGGAATAGATACGAAAATAGGAGGTTATATGATGAATATTGAAAACTATAAAGTGCCTGTTAATTCCCAAGTTGTCCTCAGTCAATATCCGACTTCAGAGGATATGAAGAAACATAATGATGATATAAGAGAAATTAAGATTCCAGAGCTGGTAAATACACTGAAAGATTTACATTTAAAATTGCATGCTGAAGAAAAGAAAGGAATTTTAGTTGTACTTCAAGCCCTTGATGCGGCTGGTAAAGATGAGACAATCAGTTATATCTTCTCAAATTTAAACGCACAAGGTCTTAAAACGACTTCATTTAAAAAGCCGTCAGAAGAGGAAAGTAAACATGATTATATGTGGCGTCTACATGGTGGACTGCCTGCGCGCGGTGAAATCGGGATTTTAAATCGTTCTTATTATGAAGAAGTTATCGTAACCCGTGTACATGATCTCATTGATGATGTTCATATTCCAGATGATAAAAATAGAGAAGAAATATGGGATGTACGTTACCGTCAGATTAATGACTACGAAAAATATCTGACTGAAAATGGCTTCCATGTCGTTAAATTCTTTTTTAATATGTCTAAAGGTGAGCAGCGTGATCGTCTTCTCGAACGTATGAAAAACCCTAAAAAAAACTGGGAATTTTCATTCAATGATGTGAAGGAACGTGAATACTGGGACCAATATCAACAGGCATTTGAGGATATGTTGAATCAGACTTCAACCGAGCATAGTCCGTGGTATGTTCTGCCGGCTGATGATGAATGGTATGCAAGAAGTCTTGTATCAGAAATCATGATTAATGTTTTACAAGAGATTAATCCGCAATTTCCTGAGATAACAGGTGAAGAAAAAGAGAAACTTCAAGAGTATATAGAAAAATTAGAAAATGAAATGAAGTAAGGAGGCCCTGGGGTGGAATTCGATACATTTTTAGCTGATCTGCCAGTAACTCAACGTGAACGCTTGCTCGAAATATTTGAATGGATTCACTTAAATTATGCTGAGCTTGAACCTGTTATGAAATGGAATCAGCCTATGTATCAGCACCATGGCACTTTTATTATTGGCTTCAGTGTCGCTAAAAAGCATATGGCGATTGCCCCTGAAAAGGAAACACTCCTGCAATTTAAAGATAAGATTCAGGCAGCGGGTTATTCTCAGACAGCCATGTTATTCCGTATTAAATGGGATGAACCTGTACATTATGAACTGCTGCAGGAATTGATTGATTATAATATTCAAGATAAAAAAGATTGTCAGACATTCTGGCGCAAATAATAACAAACAACAGCCAGGCTTTTTAAGCCTAGCTGTTGTTTGTTGTTTAAGTACCGCAGTAAGTCTGAAAAATTTGTTCTGACTCTTCAGCAGGAGTCTGATAAATAGCAGGGTGGTTATCATTATAAGGATCTGTGACGACTTTCAGTAAATCTTTGAAATCAGTCAGATCAAGCTGGTTGACTGATTTTTCAACGAGATGATTTCTTGGTATGACAGCAGGATTCACTGCTGTCATCAGTTCATAAGGAGACTCTTCTGCTGTCAGTCTATGCTGCCAGCGTATTTTCCAGTCGTCCAGCGCATTATCTACCGGCTGTTTGAGTGATAACTTTCTAAAGGTCTGTGTAAAATCGAGTTCCAGGTCTTCCATCGTAGCCAGAAGTTCACCAATCAATTCACGGTCGTCTTCATTCGGTTGATGAATACCGATTTTTTCAGCCATTCCTTTTAACCAGTACGTATCGAATAGCAGCTCATATGATGTTAATGCATCTTTAGCGATTGCGATAGCAGTCTCTGTCTCATCATCTAGTAGAGGCAGCAGGCATTCTGCAAATCGAGCCAAGTTCCATTGTCCAATACCTGGTTGATTATAATAAGCATAACGGCTTTGTCGGTCGATAGAACTAAAAACTGTTGCACGGTCAAATGTATCCATGAAAGCACAGGGACCGTAATCTATTGTTTCGCCGCTGATAGCCATATTATCTGTATTCATCACGCCGTGAATAAATCCGATACATTGCCATTTTGCAATTAGTGATGCCTGCCGGTCGATAACTGCTTTTAGAAAATCAATATAAGGTGTTTGAGAATTTTTCAGTTCTGTATAGTGGCGATGAATCGTATAGTCTGCCAGTTCTTTAACTTTATTGATGCGTGCTGCATATTCAAATGTACCGACGCGAATATGACTTTTAGCAACACGCGTTAAGACTGCTCCGGGTAAAGCTCGCTCGCGTTGCACTGTTTCACCTGTTGCTGTTACAGCGAGACTTCTTGTAGTAGGGATATGCAGTGCATGCATAGCCTCACTGATTATATATTCACGCAGCATAGGACCAAGAGGCGCACGTCCATCTCCCATACGTGAGAAGGCTGTTCGACCAGAACCTTTTAACTGTATATCAAAACGCTGACCATCATTTGTCATATGTTCACCTAAAAGTAAAGCACGTCCATCGCCCAGCATGGTGAAGTGACCAAACTGATGGCCCGCATAAGCCTGCGCTATAGGTTCCGAATGAGGTATTTTAGTGCTGCCGGATAATTCTGCAGCAGCATGTTGCAGCGCTTCAGCGTCTAGCTCAAGTTCTGTACTAAGCTCTTTGTTAACTAATAATACTTCTGGTTCTTTGACACTATTTAACTCAGTCAGTTCATAAAAATCTGTCGATAAAAAACGATAGCTATTATTAAAATTAAAATTCATTATTTAATCACTCCTGGCTTTATAATGACAACAATATTGGGTAAGATAAAAAGGGAAGATATTTAAATTTCGGCTAAAATGGATGATATTTGAAATCATGTTTATAAAAAGGAGAAGAAAATGAAGATATTTTGGCTTTTTATTAAAAATACTTTTGCATGGCTCACACTTCAACTCTCCTTATCTTATCTCTTTATGAAAATACCTGCTCATTTTTTTGATAAATTAAGTTGCTGTTTCCGCACATTTTCCTGGGAGCAGGGGGGTGATGTCTGGCAACGATGGTTTAAAGTGAAACAATGGAAGACCGTTCTGCCGGATAGCTCTTCAATTTATAGTAAGAGTTTTAATCACCGCAACTTGGAGGCCACAGATGATGAAACGCTCAATACATTCCGAATTGAAGCGAACCGTGCTGAGATGACACATGGATTTTCCCTCCTTCTATTCCCTCTCTTCTATCTATGGAATCCTAAATGGGCTGCGAGGCTGAATTTAGGTTTTGCAATAATGAGCAACCTTCCTTTTATTATCATACAACGTTATAACCGACCTAAAATAGAGCAACTGCTCAAAAAGAAAGGAAGAAAATATGACACAACGAGAACAAAGAAAAGATGATCATATCAGATTAGCTTTGAATCATCCAGAACAACTGTCTGACTTTAACCATATTCAGTTAATCCATCATTCCATACCGAGTGTCAATCAGACAGATATTAATCTTCAAACAATGATTTCAAATCTTCCTCTTGAATTCCCGCTCTACATTAATGCCATGACAGGAGGCAGTAAATGGGCAGGGGAAATCAATCAAAAACTTGCTGTTATTTCACGTGAAACAAATATAGCAATGGCAGTAGGTTCCATGCATGCTGCTCTTAAAAATTCTGCACTTATTCCTACTTATCAAGTGATTAGAACTATTAATCCAAGCGGTACTGTATTTGCCAATATTGGTGCCGATGTCCCACTTGATTTCGCACAGCGTGCAATAGAGATGATAGATGCAGATGCCCTTCAGATTCACCTCAATGCACCCCAGGAAGTGGTGATGCCGGAAGGTGGCCGAGATTTCTCAGACTGGTTAACCAATATTGAAGCCATCAATGAGAAGGTGTCAGTACCTGTTATTGCCAAGGAAGTAGGGTTTGGCATGAGTCGTGAAACATTACAGCAACTTACCTCAATCGGTATAGAAGGTGCAGATATCAGTGGCAGAGGTGGAACTAATTTTGTTTATATTGAAAACGAAAGACGACCACAAAAAGATCAGTCGTATTTAATAGGTTGGGGACAGACGACACCGGTGTCATTACTCGAGAGTCTTCCTTTCCAGCGAGATATAGATATTTTAGCAAGTGGAGGTATCCAGACGCCACTTGATGCCATTAAATCCCTTGTTATGGGTGCTAAAGCAGTCGGATTATCACGTGCTGTTCTGAAAGAAGTGGAGTTGAATGGTGTAGAAGCTGCTATTCAATTCATAGAGCTTTTTAAAGCACATATGAAAGATATTGCACTGATACTTGGCGCTAAGGATATAATAGCTCTAAAGCAAGTGCCTTATATTCTGTCGCCTGAACTGGAGTCCTGGCAGAGACAAAGAAATGAAAGGGAGAGAAAGCGATGAAAAAAGTTATTGTGATAGGTGCCGGAGTAGCTGGCCTGGCCTCTGCTATCCGCTTACAGCATGCGGGCTACGAAGTTGAAATTTATGAAAAAGAAAGTTTACCTGGTGGGAAAATGCACCGGATTAAACGTGAAGGTTATGAATTTGATTTAGGACCGACCATCGTAATGATGCCGGAGCTTTACCGAGAGGTTTTTGAGCTGACAGGACGTAATGCAGATGATTACATTCCAATGAAAAAGTTGTCACCTATGTACAGTGCTTATTTTAATCATGGCACAGAAAAGTTAAAGGTTTCAAATGATCTTGTACAGTTGATGGAATTATTTGAAGGTGTCGACGAAAAAGATGCAGAAGGATTTCTGAAATACATCAGTGATCTGTACCAACGTTTTAATATCGCAAAACATCATTTTCTGCAACGTCCATTTAGAGAATCTAAAGATTTCTATAATCTCTCAACGTTGACACAAGGCTTGAAGCTACGGACATTAGGTAATGCCGAAAATAGTATGGCTAAATATATTAAAGATAAGCGTTTAAGAGATATTATCAGTTTTCAGACGCTTTACATCGGTATCTCTCCAGCTAAGAGTCCATCACTCTATACGATTATCCCTATGATTGAGTTTCTGTACGGTGTCTGGTTTATTGAAGGGGGGATGCACCGTATGGCTACGGCTATGGCAGACCTCTTTATAGAACTGGGAGGTAGGATACATTACAATGCACCTGTTAACGAAATTCTGATCGAAAATAGCCGTGCAATAGGCATCAGAACAAATGTCGGGATGATCTACGCAGATTATATAATGTGTAATGCAGATTTTCCTTATGCTCAGAAAAACCTCGTTAAAGATGTAAAAGCAAAAGGGAAATATACAGATCACTATATTGATAAAATGGATTATTCATGTTCATGTTTTGTCCTCTATCTGGGTATGGATAAGCAGTATAAGGAGATTGATGACATTCATAACTTTATTTTTTCAGAAGATCTGGACGACAATATCGAACAGATATTTGAAGGGCGTCTGTTAACGGATCCGTCTATTTACATGTATATTGCGTCTAAGGAAGAGCCTACAATGGCACCTGCAGGAAAAGATGGACTGTATATTCTGATGCCGATATCAGAACTCTCAACAGCTCAATATGAATGGAATGAAGAGACAGTCGCTTATTACCGTGATAAAGCATTATCTAAAGTAGAGACTCTACCTGGTATGCACAATATCAGAAATGAGATTGTAACAGAAACATTTATCTCGCCAAAAGAATTCAGAAAACAGTTTAATGCTTATAATGGCGCAACATTTGGTCTCCAGCCTACTTTGCTGCAGAGCAATCATCTGCGACCTCAAAGTAAAGCGACACATTGTGAGAATCTCTATTTCACAGGTAGCAGTACACACCCAGGAGCGGGGGTCCCTATTGTACTCTTATCTTCTAAAATAGCAGCTGAAGAACTCATGCTGGATGATGCCTTATAAAGGAGCGGTTATATGAATATAGAGCAGGATTATGAATATTGTAGAAATATCATCAAGAAACATTCTAAAAGTTTTTATTATGGTTTCAGTCAGCTACCTAAAGACGAAGCAAACGCAGTATATGCAATCTATACGTTCTGTCGTATGGCGGATGATATTGTTGATGACCATCAGGATCTCGCGGTAAAAATAGAGAAGCTTCAGGAGCTTAAAGTCCAGATGAAGCGCTTTGAGGAATCTATAAGCATTGATCACCCTATGTGGCGGGCACTGTCAGATGTAAGGTCAAAATTCCCGCTGGACTTAACTATGTTTGATAAACAGTTGGAAGGGCAGATGATGGATCTTAACTTCAGTCAGCCGCGCACAATGGAAGATCTTCATTATTACAGTTCGTTTGTAGCGGGTTCGGTCGGTGAGCTGCTATACCCTGTTTTAGCTGATGAAGATACTATTGAAGGGAGACAGATGGCTGACAGTCTAGGCATTGCTATGCAGCTGACAAATATACTGAGAGATATAGGTGAAGATTATGTTCAACATCAACGTATTTATCTGCCAAGTGATGTAATGAAAACTTATGGTTATACCGAAGATAATCTGGCACAGCTGACAATTAATGAATCGTTCATTGAGATGTGGGAACGATTAGCACAGGATGCAGAAAGTCGGTACAACGAATTCTATCCCAGCATTTCAGACTATAAAGCTTCCTGTAGAAAACCACTCCTTGTCGCAACACTTGTCTATGCAGAGGTACTCAATGAAGTGAGACGTCATCATTATAATTGTCTGTCTAAACGAAATAAGGTCAGCTTATGGCAGAAAAATAAATTAAATCAGTATGCAGAGCAGATGTTAAAGGGGGAGCAGCGATGAAGAAAGTGATTGTTATTGGAGGAGGCCTAGGTGGTTTATCGGTAGCTATTACACTTAGACAACAAGGGTTTGATGTCACATTGTATGAAGCTAATGCGCATCTTGGAGGGAAGTTGAATCGTCTTGAACAGGAAGGATTCGGTTTCGATTTAGGACCTTCTATTCTGACAATGCCTTATATATTTGAACGCTTATTTGAACGCAGTGACAGGCGAATGGAAGATTATCTGAAGACAGTACGTCTTGACCTTGAATGGCGAGGTTTCTTTGAGACAGGTCACATCTATAACCTCTACGGAGACCTTGATAAGATGGAGCGAATGAACCCTGATTTAAGCAAGAAGGATATAGAAGATTATCGTCGCTTTCTGAAATATGCAGGGAAAATTCATATGATGACTGAAAAAAGTTATTTTGAACAAGGGATTGATTATACATGGCCATTAATTAAACATCATGGACCCATGCAGGCGTTGCAAGGCTTTGACTATTTTCATACGATGCAGCAAGGTATTGATAAACGTATCAATAATGAAGAATTCCGTACCTTACTCGGTTACTTTATTAAGTACGTAGGTTCTTCTTCATACGATGCACCGGCAGTTCTGAATATGATGATACATATGCAGCATGCACAAGGCGCCTGGTATGTGCCGGGAGGTATGAATCGAATTGCTGAAGCTCTGGTAAAGCTAGGTGAGGAGATAGGAGTGAAATTTTTAACTCGTACCCGTATCGTATCAGCAGATGTTGAGCAAGGACGGATTAGCAGTGTCACGACTGAGGCGGGTGAAAAACTTACTGCCGACTACTTCGTCTCCAATATGGAGGTAATTCCTTTCTATGAGAAGATGCTATCTAAGACACCTGATATTCAAAAGAAAAAAGAGAAATTTGAACCTGCTGCTTCCGGTATTGTGATGCATATTGGGGTTAATCGTGAATATCCACAGTTGGCGCATCATAACTTCTTCTTCTCACAGAATTCAAAGAAGAACTTCAAGCAAGTCTTTCATGATAAGAAACTTCCGGACGATCCTACTATCTATCTTGTTAATACAAATAAAACAGATGCAGGACAGGCACCAGCAGGACACGAAAATATTAAAATTCTGCCCCATGTTCCATATATTCAAGAAAAATCTTTTACTCAAGCTGAATATAGAGTATTACGGGAACGTGTGTTGATTAAGTTAGAACGTATGGGACTAACAGATTTAAGAAAGCATATTGTAACAGAAGATTTCTGGATGCCTGAGGATATTGAGAAGACGTATGGTTCTGACCGTGGTGCAATCTATGGCACAGTCTCCGATAAGAAAAAAAACAAAGGCTTTAAGCATCCTAAACAAAGTGAATATTTTAATAATCTATATTTCGTCGGTGGCACAGTCAATCCAGGTGGTGGGATGCCAATGGTCACTTTAAGCGGACAGCAGGTAGGACGAATGATTTCGGAACGTGAACAGTGCTAATTGCTATTATCGCTTTTATTATTTTATCGATAGTGGCTGGTCACATCGTCTTTTACAGACAGCCATATATGAAGCAGAATTCTACTTCAGCTGCAACACTGACGATTATTATTCCAGCTCGTAATGAAGCGCATAATCTACCACATCTACTCCATTCACTCAGTAAACAGACGATAGAATTTGATTGCATCGTCGTGGATGATGGTTCGACAGATCAGACGGCAGATATTGCCAGACAATACGGTGCAACTGTTCTATCTCCTCCTCAAGAAACAGATTGGCAAGGCAAGTCAGCGGCCTGTTATTTGGGAGCTATGCAGGCAGACTCTGATCTTTTACTCTTTCTGGATGCAGATACGTGGTTTGAAAAAAGCGATGCGTTGAATATTCTCTTGTCCAATTACAATGGTGGACTGGTTTCGGTGCAGCCTTATCATCAGACACGAAAACCTTATGAACAGTTATCTGTCTGGTTTAATCTGCTGACTATTATAGGGCTGAATATTTTTACGCCCGTCAGAAGTAAGCATGTTTCAGCATTTGGACCTGTTGTCCTTTGTTCAAAAGCACATTACCAAAAAACGAATGGCCATTCCGCTATACGTCATCAGTTGATTGAAGGCTTTGGTCTCGCAGATATTTTTTATCAAGCTGGTTTACCTGTAGATGCATATCTCGGTAAAGGAATAGTGAATTTTCGTATGTATCCTGATGGTATTCAATCAATGGGAAGAGGCTGGGCTAAACATTTTGCGACGGGGGCTGCTGCGACTGAGCTCTGGATTATGATAGGTATTCTTTACTGGATGGTAGGTAGTATGGCTAGTCTGATATTTGTTATTTGGGGTGTAGCACAGAATAACTTGATCTTTATCTCGGCTCTCATTGTTTATAGTTTATATGCCTGGCATTTCTATACTATGAGTCGTCGAACCGGCTCATTTACTATGTGGACGGCATTATGCTCAAGCATTACTTTTGTCTATTTTCTCGTTATTTTTACCTGGTCCTGGTTCAATACTTATATCTTAAAAAAGAGTAAGTGGAAAGATCGTGATATTAATTTATAAAAAAAGAGCCCGAGGGCTCTTTTTTTACAGTTCTACTGTGTCATTCAGTGATTTATCTTGTTTTTTCTCTTCGCCTGAGATTAATGTTTTTAAGCCGTTTAATACAGTTTTAGTTGTCTGATCAGTACTCCAGTATTCTGCTGAGTCAGCTTCAACTTTAAGTAAGATGACATTTGGGTCTTCATAAGATGTATGAAGAAAAGCTTCCATTGACTTAGACCAGTATTCTTTTTTCTTTGCGTCGTCTTCAACGATCTGGATAGTACCTGAGATTGAAGCATAACCTTCTTTTGAAAACGCGATATTGGCACGGTTATCTTTTTTAATCTCTTCAGCTTTATCAGTGTCTTTCATTGTAAAGAACCATAAATCTGCATCTTCTTCTAAATGTTTATAAGCCATAGGACGAGAGACCAGTTTATCTCCTGATAAAGTCGTTAACATTGCAATATCATTTTTCTCAAGTAAATCGTGTAAACGTTGACGCTTTTCTTGATTTGAAAGTTGTTCTGTCATATTAACACCCCCGGATTTGATACTATAAGCGTAAAGCAAGTAGACATCCATTTCAATCAATATGCTATTTAATAGAATCAGAAAATAATTGTGTCATTGCCTGAATACCTGGACTTTCAAGGTGAATACCATCATAAGCAAAATATTCTGGATGATTTGCTGAAGCAGCATACCAATCGATTATTTTTACATTCTTATGTATAGATGCAGCTTGCTTCATCAGCGTATTGACATGTGTTTCATAATCTCTTGGAACACGTGTTGTCACTAAGTAGACATTTGCCTTACTGAACTTGTTAAGCAACTGATTTAATTGCAACATTTGAAAATCACCATTTGTACCGATACCAAGCACTACAATCTCATTTTTTTTATTCATGTATTGATACTGGTCTGCTAGCGGTATGGCTTTATAGATATTACGTCCCACTTCTCCGTCAATTGTCGCATTAGGATAAAGCTGCTTTAAACTCTGATTAATATCAACAAGAATGGAGTCCCCAATAAATAGAGGAGCTAAGTACTGGTCGGAGATTGATTCTGTACTTTCATTCCATTGGACTGAATGTATTAATTTTGGACTTGTAACAGTACTTAATGTGCGTGTCGTATAAACTTGTGTTGCTTCATCAGGTGCAACCTGTAATAAAGAATAGGCTGTATAACTAATCATAGATAGTAACAAGATGACGATTGGTAAACGCTGCTTTAATTTACTAAGTTGAAAATATTTCAGACCGTCTCCTCTGAAAGGTAATTCAATAAATCGATAGCTAAACCATGCTAAAAGTATAGTTAATATAACTTGCAGAATATAAGCATAAATAGGTTGCTGGCCATTAATAAAGTAATAATTTATGATGACGATGACTGGATAATGCCATAAATAAAGACTATAGGATAAACGGCCTACTCTAGTTAAATAAGGTAAACTCAGTAATGAATTTAAATAACTGCCTGGATAAACACATGAAGCTATTATAGAAAGAGTTATAATTCCTAAAATAAAAAAACCACCATGATAGAGAAAGCTTTCTGATTCTGAAATAAACATAAAACCGATCATCAAAATAAAGAAATTAATAAAGCCTATTAAAGAGATGACTATTTTAACTTGAGAAGAAGGGCTTTTCTTTAATCGATGAGGTGGCCATATAAACGCGAGCAATACACAGAGCATCATGGTCTGAACTCTCGTATGAGTACCGAAGTAGAGACGTGACACATCAATTCCTGGATAATAAAGGGCCGCCATCCCCAATGCTTATATAACTGATAGAATTGAGAAGCAAATGACAACGGCTTTTTTGGAAAAATACTTATAAAGAATAACGAGCATGATAGGAAAGAAAATATAAAATTGTTCTTCTATTGCAAGTGACCATAAATGCTGAAGTGGTCTAGGTTCTAAGCCTTGAAAATAATCTACATGATCAAAGATGTACCACCAATTTTAGACATAAAAAAAAGCAGCAAGCATATCCTTTTTCAGCTGATGAAGCAGAGAAGGTTCAAAGTAAGAGTAATAGATGAAAACAGAGGTGAGCAGAAACCATAATGCTGGGAAAAGTCGTTTGATTCTCTTAACATAAAATTTACTTAAATCAACTGAACCTGTTTCTCTATGTTCTTTCAATAACAATGTGGTTATTAAATATCCTGAAATAATAAAGAAAGTATCTACTCCTAAAAAGCCACCAGTCAAAAACTTAGGATTAAGATGATAAATAATAATGGCAATCACTGCAATGGCTCTTAAACCATCAAGTCCGGGTAAATAAAATATTTTTTGATTCGTATTGTGCATTGTAACGCCTCATTAATTTAATTATAATGTTATTGTAATACAAAATACATTTTTTGTTAAGTTAAATAAGTGATGACTTAAATTTGCCACAATTTAAATTAGCATAATTTGATATTAAATGGATATAAAAAACTTAAAAGGAGTAAAATGGATGGAAAATGTATTAGCTTATTACTTATTAAATCTAATAGAGAAAAATCATCGCAATCCTCTGACGTATAATCAAATCAACCAACTTACTGTTCATGCATTATCAGACATAGAAGTAGAAAATTTCACCAATGAAATGTTGAGATTGCAGCAAGAAAATTTAATTTTATGTGAAGATGTGGTTAGGCTGACTTTCAGCGGAAAAGTAATTTTAGACAGGCATCACAAAAAGCAGCAACTTAAATCGTTAGATTGAAATAAGCAACTGTTAAATGGGTTAATTGAATACTTAATTCGTCAATCGGGACATCATAATTATTGGATATCCAGAGTTCATAAGTCATGAATAAGCCGGATAAAAAGAAATTGGCAACATATTCTTTATTAATAGCAGGATGATAGTTAAATTGTTCAAGCCGATAAATAAATTCGTCTTTTGACAGTTCAATACCTTTTCTAATAGCAGACAATCTGCTTTTACTAGCAATCTGCTGAAAAACATGTTGATGATCATAAAGAAACTGTAACGTGTCAGTATAGTTGGTTTTAAGCAGAGCTAGCCACTGTTCGTTATCTGCAGGTATGTTTGTTAATTGTATAAATTCAGCAGCATTGATGCAGATATAGAGGAAAAGATCTTCGAATAATTCATATTTATCGTGATAATAGGTGTAAAACGTTGAGCGCGTTATTTTGCTTTCTTTAACGAGAGAGATAATCGTGATATCTTCTAACGTAGCGTCCTTTAGCATATTATTTAAGGTCTGAATTAATAATAATCGAGTTTTTGAAAATGAATGAGCTGAAGTAATAATATATACAGTCCTTTCCTGGAACTTAAATTTATTATAACGTAAGTCAGGGTGTAATATGTATAAAAAAAGTGCTCAAAATTTACTTGAGCACTTTTAAAAATATTATTTAAGCATTTTTCTGACTGCGTTTACCTAATATAAAGCCAGTTAAAGCAATTCCTACTAACACTGTCCAGAAAATCAATTGCCATTGCCAAGAATGTGGAAAGTCGTGCGGTAGAATATGAATCTTTTCATGCGCTAGGACGAGAACAACGAGTTTGATACCTACCCAGCCCACAATAGCGAATGCTGCTGCTTCAAGTGAAGGATACTTAGCAAGGATAGCTACAAAATAATTAGCTGCAAAACGCATCAGAATAACACCAATCATGCCGCCCGTAAACATAACCGCAAACTGTCCGGCATTCATTCCCATAAAATCAGGACCATAGTGAGGCAGGGTCACAGCTATAGCAATAGCTGCCAACATTGAATCGATAGCGAATGCGATGTCTGCAAGTTCAACTTTCAACACAGTCATCCAGAAGCCGCTTCCTTTTGTTTCAGATGCTTTTTCTTCAGCAGCATCAGGCACAGCATCTTCCGCATCGTTTTTATGTTTGAAATAGTCGGTTAAATTCTTAATAGACATAAAAATCAAATATGCTGCACCAAGTGCTTGAATTTGCCAGTATTGTGCGAGGATTGCAATCATGAATAGCGAGACCATTCGGAAAAGAAAAGCACCGATTAACCCATAAAATAAAGCTTTTTTACGTTGTTCAGGCTCTAAGTGCTTGACCATAACGGCCATAACAATAGCATTATCAGCGGCAAGCAAACCTTCAAGGACAATTAAGACAAGTAAAACCCAGAGGTAGGACATCATAATACTTGGATCCATAAGGAACCTCCTTTATATTTTTAACAATAAAAAACCCTTTGCCAAGTAGCATTGGCAAAGGTCTCACTGAACAAATGTTCTATAATCCCAGAAGGTTACCCTTCGTATTGACGAAATTATACTAGGACTCTACATCCCGAGTTACTCCCCTTTGACTTAAGTCTAAAGTATTGTTTTTTATATTATAACATAAAAAAGTAACAGAAAAAATAAGGAAGTTTTAACTATTTATATGCACATTAAATGTTTTTGTGTCTTACAATCGGGTATGTAATAGAAGTATTTAAGTTATTCAAGCGATTGAGGGGGAAAATGAAAATGTCTAATGAAAAAGATAAACAGTTAAAGGCACATACAGTCGACACTACTCAACCAGCAGCATTAACAACGAATCAAGGTTTAAAAATGGCTGAAGATGAATTCTCAGTAAAGGCTGGAGAACGTGGACCCACTTTACTGGAAGACTTTCATTTCAGAGAAAAAATGACTCACTTTGACCATGAACGTATACCAGAAAGGATTGTCCATGCACGTGGATATGGTGCTCATGGTGAATTTGAATTATATGAATCTCAAGAGAAGTACACAAAAGCTAAATTCTTAAATGATACGTCTAAAAAGACACCTGTCTTTGTTCGCTTTTCAACTGTTCAAGGTTCTAAAGGATCACCTGAAACAGTGCGTGATGGACGAGGTTTTGCAACGAAGTTCTATACTGAAGAAGGTAACTATGATTTAGTGGGTAACAATATCCCCGTCTTCTTCATTCAGGATGCAATTAAATTCCCTGATTTAGTACATGCTATTAAACCAGAACCCCATAATGAAATTCCGCAGGCGGGCACAGCTCATGATACTTATTGGGACTTCTTTGCACAAAATCCAGAATCGACGCATATGACAATGTGGACGATGAGTGATCGCGGTATTCCGAAAAGTTTCCGTACAATGGAAGGATTCGGAGTTAATACGTTCCGCTTGATCAATAAACAAGGACAATCACATTTCGTCAAGTTCCATTGGAAGCCACTCCTTGGCACACATTCACTTGTATGGGATGAAGCACAGATTATTGCTGGGAAAAATATCGACTTCAACCGTGAAGATTTATATGAAGCAATCGATAAAGGAGACTTTCCTGAATGGGAACTGGGTATCCAGTTAATTAAAGAAGAAGATGAGTTCAAGTTTGATTTTGATATTCTGGATCCGACCAAAGTTTGGCCGGAAGAAGATGTTCCTGTGCAAATCATCGGTAAGATGACTTTAAATCGCAACGTTGATAATGTATTTGCTGAAACGGAACAAGTGATGTTCAGTCCGGCTCATGTAGTTCCAGGTATCGATTTCAGTAATGATCCATTATTACAAGGTCGTCTTTTCTCATATACAGATACACAGTTATTACGTTTAGGTGGACCGAACTTCCATCAGATTCCAATTAATGCACCAATCTGTCCATTTGCTAATAATCAACGTGATGGTTTACATCAACATCAGATTCATAAGGGCATGACAAGCTATCATAATAATGGCATCAACAATAACGAACCGCATACAACTCCAGCTGGAGAAGGCGGATTCGAACCCTATCATGAAAGAATTGAAGCACATAAAGTACGTGCAAGAAGTGACAGCTTCTTAGACCACTATTCACAGGCTAAGATGTTCTTAAATAGCTTATCACAACCAGAACGTCAACATTTGACTGACGCGTTCAGCTTCGAAATCGGTAAATGTAAACTTGACTTTGTTAAACAAAACGCTGTTAATAATTTAAATAAAGTAGATAAAAAATTAGCAGAAGAAGTTGCTTTGCGTGTAGGTGCTGAAGTGCCGACAGCTGATGAAGAATCTAAAGAAACTAAGGTCTCTAAAGCATTAAGTACTTTAGATACAATTAAAAAATTAGATACACTTTCAGTAGCTGTGTTCGTTACTGCTGATTCTGATGCTAAACAAATCAAGAGTTATTTAAAAGAACTTGCAACGAATAAAGTAAACTACAAACTCATTGCAGACCGTGCGATGAAACTCGGTGACCTTAAAGTGACTGAAACCTTTGATACTGTTCACTCAACGTCATTTGATGGTATTCTCGTAGCAGATGTTGCTGAACCATTGATGCCGCCAGTGAAAGATTCTATTGAAGCAGCAAATCGTCATTATAAAACAATTGGTTACACTCAAAAAGTACAATCGGTACTTGCTCAAACAGCCGTTAAAGAAGGTGAACCTGGTATCGTATTAGTAGGCAGTGATTTAAAAGACTACTTAAACAACCTTGTGGAACAACGCCACTGGGCAAGAAAACTTTAATATAGATAAAAAAGGATTAGTCATGATGATTAATCCTTTTTTGCTGCTTTAATATCATTTAGGGTCACGATTTTATTAGTTTTGAGGGAGTGCTTAATCTCTTCTTGCTGGCGTATCATCTCTTCGATTTCAACTGGTGTATGTCCTGCCAGCATCCATTGTCTCGTATGATTGAACATATCCTGATAAAGCGTATTGAATGTATTTCTTTCTTCACGCGAGAACATACCTCTGACAAGTGAACTTATTTCTTCTCTAGCACTCTCATAATCTGGAGCACCCATTGTATAGACTTGGATACTTTCAATTAACTGGTCCCACTCATCTGGTGATAAATCAGTCTTTTTCTTCAGAAATTTGCTGAGTGATTTCATCTGTAAAGTCTGAAGATGGTGATCAGGCCCCACATAATCATAGACCTCCCGCTGATTTTGGAATTCGTAATAAGGCAATGATCTTAAGTCCTGATAATCTCCTTTATCATCCACCCATGAGTCAAGGAGTGTATCAACGATAAAGCCATTATGACTTTCAATATCATAAATAGAAAGAAAAAGGTCGATACTATCAGGTTCAAAAGATGTATGATAAACCTTCTTATAATGAGATTCCAGATGGTCTCGTGTCAAGAAACCGTACAGCATTAAGTTACTGGTAATGAAAGTGAAATCTTGTTCATATTTCTCTTTCTTCTGTTCTATTTTATCAAGTGGTAATGCTATAAGCGCATCAAATGTATCACTTGGCAATATTAGCTGATCATCAACGTCGAATACTATAAGAGCAGCAGTCATCTGTTCCATATCGTCACTGGATAAATTAAATGCATTATGATGAGCAGATAGGGCATCACGGAGTAAATGAAACTCAGCTTCATTATGGATAAGCATTTCATAGTAGAGACTATTCTCCTTATGAAAACGTTCAGTCAGTAAACGAATTAATTCTTCTTTAGACGTTTTATCGTTGAACTCCAGCTGATAATACATTGCACTGTCACTCAGCTGACGGAGAGAAAGTTGAGTAATCAGCTGCTCGAATGTCTGAGCACTATAACGGTCATCATAGTGACTCAATAGCTTTTTATGAATAGGTTTAAGAAATTTTCTGAACATCCGTACACGTCCTTTTAATTTTTATCTATTAAATGTATTGTAACGAATTTCAGTATACGAATATAGAAAAATAATAAAATATTAAAAAATAAATCGTTAAAATTACGATTTAAGGAAATAAAAGACTGTAAAAAACCAGAATTCAGCTGAATTCTGGTTTCAAAATAGAATATTTAACTATGACCTTTTAGCATTCCATGCCAGTACATAAAAGGAATAGCTCTCTTTTTAAGATAATAAAGGATAGGATTAGTTTTAGATTGATCGATAGGAAGTGATTCCTTTGGTTTCATATCGTAACCAAATTCCGCCATGATTGCCTGACCATACTCAGTAGCGATTGGACAAGCGGTCATGCCATCATAGCAGGCAGTCAATGATTTACCTTTTATCTGTGCCACAAGATTATCCGCAAGTACGGGTACTTGTTTACGCACAGCAGCACCCATTTTAACGGTTGGTAGATTAGTACAATCACCTATCCCAAAGATATTCTGATGTCTGATATGCTGAAGGGTATGTTTATTAATATCCAGCCAGCCATCAGCGTCACTCAATGATGACTGCTTAATAACATCTGGGGCGCTCATTGGCGGTGTCACAAGAAGCATATCAAATGACATATCGTACGTGTCACCAGTTATGAGATTTTTAAATGTGGCCTTTTTATGAGGTCCATCGACTGCGATTAAGTCGTGCGATAAATCATATTGAATACCTTTTTTATTAATCAGCTTTGAAATTTGCTTACGATACTTTTCGACAGGGAATAGCAAATCTTTTGCAGTTTTTAAATAAAGAGTAGGTCGATTCTTTTTATTTTTTTTAAAAAACTCATCGAATGTAAAAAGTGAATTTTCAGGCGCAACTCCGCCTTTAATAGGCGTTGAAGGCTTCGTCACAATAACATTGCCAGACTTTACTTTTTTTAATGTTTGATAAGTATAATCGACGTAGTCATATAGATAGTTCGTACATACTTCATGTTTACCTAAAGTGTCTGTTAAGCCATCAATTTTATTAAAATCCAGTTGTAAGCCGAGCGCTACTACTAAGTATTCGTAATTAACCTGTTCACCGTTATCAAGACGAATGATTCTTTCCGGTGCCTGGATACCTGTCACTTTTTGCTTGATCCATTTCACGCCTGAAGGGATGATTTTCTTCATTTTTTTACGACTGTCTTCTTTCTTTTCAGCGCCACTTCCTGCAAGGGGCCAGGCGGGTTGGTAGGCATGATAATCTGAATGTTCTATAATAGCGATATTTTTAATACCCGCTTTAACAAGTCGGCTGGCAGTGGAGATACCACCAGAACCGCCACCTAAAATAATAACTTTAAATTGTTTATTCATTATTAATCCTCCTTAGGTTTTCTCTTATAGAGATAGATGATGAAAGCGATAATACCTATTCCCATCAATATATAAAAGAAAGTTGAATACGTATCAAATGTATGCAGAACTTTTTCCCAGTTTTCTCCGAGTGTATAACCCAGATAGATCAGAACGGCATTCCATATGATGGTACCTACTGTCGTATAGAGCGTAAAGGTCACAAGATTCATTCTATTTAGACCGGCTGGGATAGAAATTAAACTTCTGATAAGGGGTACAAAACGACATAGAAAAACTGCGATACCTCCGTATCTATTAAACCATGCATCCGCTTTATGCAAATCATCTTTAGAGAGACGGAGAAACTTGCCATAACGTTCTACGATAGATTCCAGACGTTTCATTCCTAGTAAATGACCTAAATAATAGAGTAATAATGCGCCTATTACTGCACCGAGTGTCGAAGCAATCAGCATGCCAGCGAAATTCAAACTATTCGATTTTGTAACCATAAAGCCACCGAACGTCAATATAACTTCGGAAGGGATAGGGGGAAAGATATTTTCAAGTAAAATTAACAGAAATACGCCGATGTAGCCGAACTGCTCCATGACGTCCATAATCCATTGCTGCATAAGTCACCTCTCATTGATATATATACCCCCAGTCTAACGAAACAGTCATTTGAATGCTAATATTATGTAAGTTTCCAATTATTCATATTATGACTTGTAAACTTTAATAATGGGTATAGAATAATGACTATTAAGGAGGTAATGAAGATGACAGAATTATTTAATGCATCAGAACTAAGTCCGAACGAAAAGAGAGGCCCAAGCGTTGTCGGTATTATTGAATTTGCAGTAGGTGACCAAAAAGAATTTACAGGAGAATATATCCCGACAGATATGCGTTTCTTTATGGTAACAGATATGAATGGTCAGCCTTACCAACGTGTCATCAGCTATGATGATATTAAAGGTGTAGAAGTTGAAGATAGTGCAGTAACTGTACAGTTCGATATGGGAGATATCAGAATTCGGGATATCGGTAACGGTACTGCGCAAGTATTCGCTGATTTCGTTAACGAACAGCTTGATAAACGCAAAAAATAAGAAGCCTTCACGGCTTCTTATTTTTGTGCTTTATTCAACGATTTCAAGTGCAATTTCCATCATTTTAGTGAATGAAGTCTGACGTTCTTCAGGAGTTGTTTCTTCATGAGTGAGTAAGTGGTCACTTACTGTGAAGATGCCAAGTGCTTTGACATCACCGCCTGCATAAGCTGCATTCATATAAAGACCAGCTGATTCCATTTCGACAGCAAGAATACCCATAGAACGCCATTTATCAGTAGCTTCCTGGTTCGCATTGTAGAAAATATCAGATGACAAGACGTTACCCACATGATTCGGTACACCTTTTTCATCTGCCAGTTGTTTTGCACGTGCAAGCAAGCTGTAATCTGCGATAGGCGCGAAATGTCCTGGCAGACCATATTGTGCCACATAGTTAGAGTCTGTAGAGGCACCTTGAGCGATGATGACATCATAGACGTTGATGCCTTCCTGCATTGCACCACAAGAACCCACACGGATCAAGTTCTTAACGCCAAATGTATGAATCAGTTCATAAGAATAGATACCGATGGACGGGATACCCATACCTGTACCCATAACAGAGATTTTTTTGCCTTTATATGTACCTGTGTAACCAAACATATTACGTACTTCGTTGAACTGAACAACGTCTTCCAAGTAAGTGTCAGCAATGAATTTAGCACGAAGCGGATCGCCGGGTAAAAGAATCGTTTCTGCGATTGGATTATTTTCTGGTTTAATATGAGGTGTTGATTGTGTCATAGGACATTCTCCTTTTTTATGTTGTCTTCGCTTTTAGTCTACCGACTAGTAAACGTTTTATCAAGAAAAGATGCTAAACTATTATGTTTAATTCCTTGAATCAGTGAAATAGTATGGACTATAAGGGAGTGATAGTGATGATAAATGAAAATCCATTAACTAAACATTACGACGGCAAGTTTGAAAAACAGGAACAGGCAGCACCCGGTTTACAGCAGAAGATGACGCCTGTCCCTGATTGCGGTGAAACTTCATATAAAGGAACGGATAAATTAACAGGCAAGAAAGCTTTAGTAACAGGCGGAGACTCTGGTATTGGCCGCGCAGCAGCTATTGCTTATGCTAAAGAAGGGGCAGATGTTGCGATTAATTATCTGCCTGCTGAAGAAGCAGATGCACAGGAAGTTAAAAAAGTAATAGAAGAAGCGGGTCAAAAAGCAGTTCTGATTCCTGGAGATTTGAGAGATGAAACGTTCAACAAGGAATTAGTAGAACAAGCTGTTAAAGAACTCGGTGGTATTGATATTCTGTGTAGCGTAGCAGGCGAACAGACTGCTGTTGAAAAGATTGAAGACTTATCAACAGAACAACTTCGTTCTACATTTGAAACCAATGTCTATTCATTAGTCTGGACAATACAAGCAGCATTACCACACCTCAATCCAGGTGCTTCTATCATTACAACTTCATCAGTACAATCATATAATCCAAGCAAAAATTTAGTAGATTACGCAGCCACTAAGAGTGCGATTGTATCTATTACTAAATCACTTGCAACTCAGCTTGCTGATAAAGGTATCCGAGTCAATTCGGTTGCCCCAGGTCCAATCTGGACAGCACTTCAGATTACAGGAGGACAACCTCAGGAGAAGATTCCGGAGTTTGGACAGAAAGTAGATCTGCAGCGTGCAGGTCAACCAGTTGAATTGTCAGATGTCTATGTATTCCTGGCTTCTGATAATGCAAGCTATGTAACAGGACAAGTCTATGGTGTAACAGGTGGCGTTCAAATCAATTAATATAAAATAAGAGACGATTCCAGAAATCGTCTCTTATTTTTATGTATTTTTTTTAAAGTTCTGTATCAGTAGCATCAATATAAATGAGAAAACAATCATCAGGATGACCCAGGCACTCGCGAGTTTTAACTCATTATTATCAATTGCGATATAAATAGCCGTTGCCATAGTCTGTGTAAGACCGGGGATATTGCCGGCAAAAATAAGTGTTGCACCGAATTCACCGAGTGCACGTGCAAAAGAGAATAAGAGACCTGTCAGTAAAGCATTTTTTGCTAAAGGAATGATGATATATCTGAAGATATGCATGCCGTCAGCACCGTCTACTTTAGCAGCATCGATGACATCGGAGGTCACATTGTCAATTCCTATTTTAAGTGATTGATACATGAGAGGTACGGCAACAACAGTCGCTGCCATTATGGCAGCATAAATAGTGAAAATCGGACTAACACCAAGTAAATGACCAAGACCTTGTCTACCGAACAAAAAGAGCAAAAGGAAGCCGATGACCGTAGGCGGGAGGACCATAGGTAACATAATGATTGTTTCAATGACTGATTTCCCGGGAAATGATTGTTCCATTAGATAGAGCAGTAAGAGACCGATACAAAGACTGAGCGCAGTTGCTGTCAGGGCTACCTTCAGTGAAATGATGATGGGGGAGAGAAAGGCCTCACTCAGTAATAAATCCATATGATTGATATACTTTCTTAGCAGCATCAGACTGCAGATATTGATAGAACGCTTTGTTGATTGAGCTATCCTTGATCAGTGCAAGAGGGTAAGTGATAGGCTGATGTAATTCATCATCAATCGGTAACTGTTTTAATTCCGTATTTTTAGCATCCGTCATATAGACAATCCCTACATCAGCGTTCTCGGATTGCACATAAGTCAGCGCTTGTCTGACGTCTTTTGTATAAACGAGTTTTGTTTTAATCGGTGACCAGAGCTGTGCTTTACTTAGAGCTTCTTTAGCGTAAGCACCGGCAGGGACAGCTTGCGGAGTGCCGATAGCTATTTTATTAATGGCCTTATTGTTTAAGTCAGAGAGTCCATTCAACTTATTTTTTGAAACAGCAACAAGCTGATTATGCAGTACAGTCTTCTGATCATCACTTTTAACAGTACCCGCCTCAACTAAATCATCTACTTTATTTTGTGCTGCTGAGAAGAAGAGGTCCACTGGCGCGCCTGCTTTAATCTGGTTGCTCAGTGAGCCGGAAGCACCGTAGTTGAATTTGATATCGATGTCCGGATGCGCCTTCTCATAAGTTACTTCAATGTCGCTGAGAGCTTCTTTCAGACTAGCGGCAGCAGAGACTGTTATAACACTCTTTTCTTTAGACTGTGAACTACCGTGATTGGCACAGCCGCTTAGCGCTAGTAAGGAAAAAAATAATAATGTTTTTTTCATAGTGTACCCCCCGTCGTTAATAATTCCATTATACATAAGTTAATATAATTTAAAACCTGAAATAAAAATGAGGTGTACATATAAAGTGAGTTTATATAAGAGGAAACGGGTATAGTATCAAAAATACAAAAATGAGGTGTCTAACTATGAAAGCAGTAACATTCCAAGGGAAAAAGAAGATGGAAGTGAAGCAGGTAAAAGACCCGATTATTGAAGCACCAACTGATGCAATTATTAAAATTACAGCTACAGGTATCTGTGGTTCTGATTTACATTTATACCACCAGGGAGACATGATGATGGATCCTGGTTTTGTTATCGGTCATGAACCGATGGGAATTGTTGAAGAAGTAGGTAGTCAAGTCACTAAACTTAAAAAAGGCGACCGTGTCGTTATTCCATTTAATATCGGTTGTGGAGAGTGCTACTATTGTACGCATGATATGGAATCACAATGTGATAACTCAAATGAAGAACAGGCGAACTGGAAAATGGACAATGGTGGCTTATTCGGATTTGGTAAAATGCACGGCAATCACTGGGGTGGTCAGGCAGAATACTTAAGAGTACCATTTGCTGACTTCTCATCATTCGTCGTACCTGATAGCGATATGAAAGATGAACAGGTACTCTTCTTATCTGATGTCGTACCTACTGCTTACTGGAGTGTAGAACATGCAGGCGTTAAAGCAGGCGATACAGTGATAGTACTAGGTTGTGGCCCAATTGGCTTAATGGCACAGAAGTTTGCCAAATTAAAAGGTGCGAATCGTATTATTGCAGTTGATAATGTTGAGCATCGTTTAGAACATGCGAAGAAGTTTAACCAAGTAGAAGTTTATAACTTCGATAAAGAGAAAGAGATCGGAAAATTACTCCGTGAAAATACAAAAGGCGGCGCAGATGTCGTTATTGACTGTGTCGGTATGGATGGTCAGGTAAAACTAAAAGAAAGAGCGACTAATCTAGTGACACCACAGCGTGGAACAATCAGTCCGATTGAAACAGCTGCTGAAGCAGTTCGTAAATTTGGTACGATTCAGATTACAGGGGTTTATGCGACACCCGCTGCAAACTTCCCATTACCACTTATCTTTAATCGTAACGTGCAAGTGAAAACAGGACAGGCACCTGTTATTCACTTAATGCCGAAGTTATATGATATGATCCGTGATGGAGTATTTGACCCGACAGAAATCATCACTCATACGATGTCACTTGATGAAGCATCAAAAGCTTATGAAATCTTTGATGAGAAAAAAGATAATAATATTAAAGTAGTACTGAAGCCTTAGATTATAAAACCGACTTTTAAAGTCGGTTTTTTTGTTTGGCTGATTTTAACAGTGGTAGTATGTCTATGAGGTGATAATATGGACCGCGAATTATTTATAGAAAATGACATAGAAAGAAAATGGCTGTCATTATTTGAAGATAACCGGGAATGGATAATTGAATCTGCGCGCACGGCAGATATTAAAGGAGAATTGAATCATCAGCTGATAGACTGGCTGATTGACAAAGGGTATAACCGCCTGACATTACCAGAAGAACATGGTGGTTTTGGTTGTAATGTAAAGTCAGCGGTCCTTATACATGAAGCACTGGCTACTTATGATGAGTCGACGGCGCTGAGTATCGGCTGGCATCTTGGTGTAGTGGGGGAAGTTTTTGAGTTTAGCATCTGGTCAGATGAGATGCTGGCTGAATTGGCGACAGATATTCAGGCCGGTGGAATAACGAACCGGGTTGTATCAGAAGCTGCGATGGGAAGTCCGACACGTGGTGGCAGAGCTGCGACCAATGCAGTTCGACATCAAGAGGGCTGGCTGCTTAATGGCGTTAAAACCTATGTTTCTATGAGTCATCGCCTGACACATTATCTTGTCGGTGCTTATGATGAAGAGACAGGAGGTCTTTCTTTCTTTTATATACCGAGAGAGACGACAGGATGTGAAATAAAAGAAACGTGGGATGTAATAGGCATGCGTGCGACTGCCAGTCACGACCTGATACTTAATGATGTGTTTGTGCCTGATCGTTATAGAGTAGAGTGGAGCCGGGAGAAACAGGAAAACCCGTGGCTGCTGCTCATTCCAGCTGTTTATTTAGGTATCGCTCAAGGCGCAGCCGATGATGCAACTGACTTTGCCCTTCAACATTCACCTGATTCAATAGAAGGTGTTATCGCTGACATCCCTCATATTGAAACAAAACTAGGACAGATTGAATTCGAGATGATGACTAGTCGGCATTTCCTCTATCAGGCGGCTCAGTTACACGTAGAAGGCAAATCAAATCTTTTAGCTACATATGGTGTAGCTAAAGTCCAAGTATTGAATAAAGGTATCGCAGTAACTGACTTAGCTATGCGTATTATCGGCGGTCAAAGTCTGAATACAAGCGGTCTGATTGAAAGACGCTATCGCAGTATCAGAGCAGGACTTCACAATCCACCGATGGAAGATGCAGTCATGAATCAACTTGCAAATAAAATCAAAAAGAGTCATTAAGACTCTTTTTTTGATAAAGAGATTGCACGAACGTCGGAAACTGTGTATTATAAATGAGAATGAATATCAATTAGGAGGAAGAGGATGAAAAAGTGGCTGTTCGCTTTACTAGTATGTATCATGACTTTAGCTGCATGTGGTAATACATCAGATGACAAGGGGAAAGAAGAAAAGTCTGATAGTATGGTTGATTATAAATTAGATAATGGAAAAATGATTAAAATACCTGCTGAACCGAAGCGCATTGTATTAATGGGAGCAAGCTATACAGGTAATTTACTGGATTTAGGTGTTAAGCCGGTCGGTGTTGATGAATATGCATTCCAATCTGAGATTTTAGCTCCGAAATTAAAAGGTGTGGAAAAATTAGGTGCGGGTGATGTTGAGAAAGTCGCAACATTAAAACCAGATTTAATTATTTCTTTTGATACAGACAAGAATAACAGTAAATATGAAAAAATCGCCCCTACTATTCCTGTATCTTATGCAAAACATGGGTATTTAGAAATTCATGAGGAACTAGGTAAAATTGTAGGAAAAGAAAAAGAGGCAAAAGCATTTGTTGATCAATGGAAGGAAAAAACAGCTAAAGACGGTAAGGAAATTAAATCACATTTAGGCGATGATTTAGCGTATACTATTTATCAGTTCTTCCAGAAAGATATTTATGCATACGGTGATAACTGGGGACGTGGCTCCGAGATTATCTATCAGGCCTTTGGTCTGAAGATGCAGGAAGACGTAGCTAAAGATATCAAACCAACAGGCTGGAAAAAGATTTCTGCCGAAGAAATCGCTAAATATGCAGGCGATGTTGTTCTGTATTCAAGTGATGCAGGTAAAGACTCAAATAGTATCGTTCAGTCAAATGTGTGGAAAAACATGGATGCATCAAAAAACAATCGTGTCATCCAGTACGATGCAGAGGACTTTTGGTTCAACGATCCTATTTCACTGGAACACCAGCGTAAAGTATTAAAAGAAGAATTACTGAAACTAAAATAACAAGGTGCGCTACGGTGCATCTTTTTTTGGGCAGTATTGTAAACTTTATATTTTAACAAGTTGACAATTGGGTTATAATCAGATTATTGTCGAAAGGGGAAATGAGAGTGAAAACGAAAGATTTAGTCATCGTTGCGATGTTTACTGCTTTAATTGCAGTATTAGGTTTATTGCCAGCCATTAATTTGGGTATCGGTGTGCCTTTTACATTTCAAAATTTAGGTTATATTTTAGCAGGTTGTCTTTTAGGGAGTAAGAGAGGCGGACTGAGCGTTCTGCTATTTGTATTGATGGTTGCAATGGGTCTCCCGCTTTTATCAGGGGGACATGGTGGTTTCGGCTTATTTTTCGGACCTACTGGCGGTTATATTCTTTCATTTCCGTTAGTTGCTTATTTAATAGGTCTGCTGACTGAAAGGAAATTTCAGTCGTTAAATGTCTGGCAGGTCTTTCTGATCAATGGCTTAATCGGCGCAATTCTCTGTAATTTAATCGGTGGTCTATTTATGGCATTCAACTTGCATTTACCTATTATTAAGGCGCTGAAGACAGTCATTGTCTTTGTACCCGGTGATTTAGTTAAGGCCCTCATCGCTGCATTTCTAGCAGTCAGACTAAGAGAAATTCCATCCATAAGACGTTTCTTTAATACGATATAATAGTCGTTAAGGGGGGATAGGTATGGCGACATTCAAAGAGACAAAGCAAGTTGCAGAATTGTATGAGGATAATAGCAGATATAAGCATTACCATACACCGTCACAACTGATTCGTTACTATTCTAACTTTTTCGAGTATAAAGAGATGCCTGACCTGATAACATTCAAGCAGGATGAGAGCAAGCAGCAGCAGTTTCATCAGGCGCGAAATCAGCAGCATCTGCTATTTATTTTTCCGGAGAACGAGACGCTGCCGCAGGAACTTATTAACTATGCGGAGAAACAGAATTATAAAATCGAGAAGATGGAACTATATGAGACGAAAGAGTTATCTGTAAAACGTCAAGCTGGAGAAGTGAAAGTCGTATGTGACGATCAGACATTCAGCGACTTCCTGCAGGTCTGTCGTGCCGGTGAGCTGCAATATGATGAAGATTTTGTGGATCTGAAAGAGGAGATGCATACAGCCGATTTAGGAGATGAGACGATTATTCAGCTGGTAGCCTACAATGGAGGCAGACCAGTCGGTAAGCTTGAAGCTATCCTGAATGATTCATTTATTGAGCTGGATGATTTTTATGTCCTGGAAGATGCCAGAGGTAAAGGGATTGGGAGTGCACTTCAGGCACAAGTACTTACATACGGGGAATCACTTATCTTGATTGCGGATGGAAATGATACACCACGAGAGATGTATGAAAAGCAAGGCTACAAAAAAGTCAGTGAACGTTATGAACTGCTGAAAGTGAAAGGCTCGAGCTGAAATAGCTCGAGCCTTTTTTATTTGATGCGTTCTGCATGACTATAAATATTAAATGATTCATTTCTGATAAACCCGACAGCTGTAATATTTAAGTCACTCGCCAGTTTAATGGCGAGGTCAGTCGGTGCTGATTTTGAAAGGATGATACCGACACCGATTTTAGAAGCTTTGATTAGAATTTCCGAGGAAATTCGTCCTGAAAAAATCAGTACTTTATCTCTGATTGGAATTCGTTGTTCAATACAGTAGCCAAAAAGTTTATCGAGTGCATTATGGCGACCAATATCTGAGCGGTGAATATAAAAGTCCTTACCGTCACTGATTGCGGCATTGTGCAGACCACCTGTTTGTTTGAAATCTGTACTTTCCGTCTGCAAAGCATTCATCATCTTAAAGATTTCAGCGGCCGTTACTGTTTTATCAGTCAGTGAGACCTTGGAGGTAGCAGCATCATTTACGAAATAAAACTGTCTGCTTTTACCGCAGCATGAACTGATCATTCGTTTTGTATATTGACCATAATGCTGTTCAATTTCGCGGTTCAGTATAATATGGCAGAACCCTTTACTATCATCTATATGGATATCCTTAATATCGGCTCGTCTGAAGATAACACCTTCTGAAGCGAGGAAACCGAGGACAAGTTCATGCAAATTTGTGGGACTGCAAACGATTGTTGCAAACTCCTGCTGATTGACATAGAGGGTGAGTGGAAACTCTGTCGCGATGTCATCAGTCTGTTCTATATAATGACCATCACTATATTTAATGATGGACTGGTTGTAAGTGATATCTTCTGGCATAAGAGTGTCTCCCTTCACTTCTTCTATTATAACCTATGTCCATAGCGCCGTATCAATTATTTTTCAGGGAATCCCCCTAATTCGATAGGCGTTTCCCCGATAGGTTTAGTTTGTGAAATGTTTCATAATATAGCTTAAGAGGACTAAACTGTCTATAAGGAGTTGTAAATATGGCAATAGGAACAGGGTTACGTTTCTTTAAACCAACTGAAAGATTCAATGGAAACTGGTCAGTACTAGAAGAGAAAAGTCGTGAATGGGAAAAGGTTTATCGTCAGCGCTGGAGTCATGATAAAGTAGTCAGAACAACGCATGGTGTCAACTGTACAGGTTCATGTTCATGGAAAGTATTCGTTAAAAACGGTATTATCACATGGGAAAATCAGCAGATTGATTACCCGTCATGTGGTCCGGATATGCCAGAATTTGAACCTCGTGGATGTCCACGTGGTGCTTCATTCTCATGGTATGAATATAGCCCGTTACGCATCAAGTTCCCGTATGTACGAGGTGTATTATGGCGTTTATGGCAGGATGCACTGGAAGAATATGGTGACCCTGTCCGCGCGTGGCAATCAATTGTAGAAGATGAAGAAAAAGCACGCAGCTATAAACAGGCTCGTGGTATGGGTGGGCATGTCCGTGTTAACTGGCGCCAGGTCACTCAGTTAATCGCTGCCCAGCTTATTTATACGATTAAGAAATTCGGTCCTGACCGTATTGCAGGTTTTACACCGATTCCTGCGATGAGTATGATCTCTTACGCATCAGGCGCTCGTTTTATTTCATTACTTGGCGGGGAAATGCTGTCGTTCTATGACTGGTATGCCGATCTACCTCCTGCGTCACCGCAAATCTGGGGTGAACAGACAGATGTACCGGAATCCAGTGACTGGTATAACTCAGGTTACATTATTATGTGGGGTTCGAACGTCCCTCTGACTCGAACACCAGATGCTCACTTTATGACTGAAGTCCGTTATAAAGGAACAAAAGTAGTGTCAGTTGCACCAGACTATGCTGAGAACGTGAAATTTGCAGATAACTGGTTGGCACCTCATCCGGGTACGGATGCGGCGGTTGCACAGGCAATGACTCATGTCATTCTGGATGAGTTTTATGAGCAACGCCAGGAACCGATGTTTATCAACTATGCAAAACAATATACAGATATGCCGTTCCTCATTCGTCTGGATCAGCATGAAGATACATTAAAAGCAGGGCGATTCCTTCGCTCAAGTGATTTCGGTGACACATCAGAACATAGCGAATGGAAACCTGTCGTTTATGATTCACTATCAAGTAAGATTGTTGTGCCGAACGGAACGATGGGACAACGCTGGGAAAAAGATGTGAAATGGAACTTAAAACTGGAGACACCGGATGGTACGAAGATTGACCCAGCACTGTCAATTAAAGATGAGCAGGCTGAAGTCATTGAAATGGCATTCCCCTTCTTCGACAATGCAGGCAATGGTACTTTTAAACGTCCGATTGCAGCTAAAAAAGCAACGCTGCAGAATGGTGAAACAGTTTACTATACAACTATTTATGATCTGATGATTGCGCAGTACGGTATTAACCGATATAACACTGCGTTAGAAGCAAAAGGATACGATGATCCAGAAAGTATTTATACACCTGCATGGCAGGAGCATGTTGCGGGCGTTAAAGCTTCAATCATCGTGCAGATTGCGCGTGAGTTTGCACAGAATGCAATCGATACAGGCGGACGTTCCATGATCATTATGGGGGCAGGTATCAATCACTGGTTCAACTCAGATACGATTTATCGTTCAGTTCTGAACTTAGTGACGTTATGTGCGACCCAAGGTGTGAACGGTGGTGGCTGGGCGCATTACGTTGGACAGGAAAAATGTCGTCCGATTGAAGGCTGGTCAACCATTGCCTTTGCTAAAGACTGGCAGGGACCTCCACGTCTTCAGAATGCGACAAGCTGGTATTATTTCGCAACAGATCAGTGGAAGTATGAAGAAACAGGTGTCGATATGCTGACATCTCCACTTGCAGAAAATGTAAAGCATCAGCATCCAGCTGATTATAACGTTACAGCAGCTCGTCTAGGCTGGCTCCCTTCATATCCACAGTTCGATAAGAACAGTTTATTGTTTGGTGAGGAAGCGCGTGATGCAGGTGAATTCACTAACGAAGCGATATTAAAACGTGCAGTAGATAGCGTCGCTTCACGTGAAACAAAATTCGCAGTTGAAGATCCTGACAATAAGAAAAACCATCCTAAGACCTTATTTGTATGGCGCTCTAATTTAATTTCAAGTTCTGCTAAAGGTCAGGAATATTTCATGAAGCATTTACTGGGCACAAAGCACGGTCTTCTTGCTGAGCCGAATGAGACAGAAAGACCAGAAGAAATTGTATGGCGTGAAGATACTGAAGGTAAACTGGACTTACTTGTTGCACTGGATTTCCGTATGACTGCTACACCGCTCTATGCGGATGTTGTACTACCGGCTGCTACGTGGTATGAAAAACATGATATCTCATCTACTGATATGCACCCATTCGTTCACCCGTTTAATCCAGCGGTAGATCCACTATGGGAATCACGTAGTGACTGGGATATTTATAAATCAATCGCGAAGACCTTCTCTGAGATGGCTGAACGCCACTTGCCAGGTACCTTCAAGGATGTCGTGACGTCACCTCTTGCACATGACTCTATTCAAGAAATTGCAACACCGATGGGTAAAGTGCGTGACTGGACAAAAGGTGAGGTAGAAGCAGTGCCAGGCAAAACAATGCCGGGATTTGCTGTTGTCGACCGAACTTATACAGATGTATACAATAAGTATATTTCAGTAGGTCCACTTCTTGAGAGTGGAAAAGTAGGGGCGCATGGTGTGGCATTCAGCGTTAAAGAACAGTATAACGAACTGAAATCAATGGTCGGTACTTACTATGATGATACGGTGAAAAATGGTCTGCCGAAAATTGATACAGCACGCCGTGTAGCTGATGTGATCTTAAATGTCTCTTCTGCAACGAATGGTAAAGTTTCTCAGAAATCATATGAGAACTTAGAAGAGCAGACAGGTATGAAGTTAAAAGATATCTCTGCAGAACGTGCAGCAGAGAAGATTACTTTTAGTAATATTACTGCACAACCGCGAGAAGTGATTCCGACAGCCGTCTTCCCAGGTTCCAACAAAGATGGTCAGCGTTACTCACCATTCACAACAAATATAGAACGTCTCGTACCGTTCAGAACATTAACAGGTCGTCAAAGTTATTACATTGATCATGAAGTGTTCCAGCAGTTCGGCGAGGCATTACCGGTCTATAAACCGACATTACCGCCAATGGTCTTCGGTACAAAAGATAAACAGATCAAAGGTGGCGTCGACAGCTTAGTCCTTCGATACTTAACACCTCACGGTAAGTGGAATATCCATTCAACTTATCAGGATAACCTGCATATGCTGACATTGTTCCGCGGAGGTCCAACTGTCTGGATGAATAATGATGACGCAGCCGAAAATGATATTAATGACAACGACTGGCTTGAAGTATACAACCGTAACGGACTCGTAACAGCACGTGCTGTCGTCTCTCACCGTATGCCGCGCGGTACGATGTTCATGTATCATGCCCAGGATAAACATATCGAAACACCAGGCTCAGAAATTACAGATACACGTGGTGGATCACACAATGCACCGACACGTATTCACTTGAAACCGACTCAGTTAGTGGGCGGTTATGCACAAATCAGCTACGGATTTAATTACTATGGACCGATCGGTAACCAGCGTGACGTATACGTAGCAGTACGGAAGATGAAGGAGGTCGACTGGCTTGAAGATTAAAGCGCAAGTTGCAATGGTTCTGAATTTAGACAAATGTATCGGCTGTCATACATGTAGTGTGACCTGTAAAAGTACCTGGACGAACCGTCCGGGTGCCGAATACATGTGGTTCAATAACGTAGAAACGAAACCAGGTATCGGTTATCCGAAACGCTGGGAAGATCAGGAACAATATAAAGGGGGCTGGCGCCTCGGTCGTAACGGCAGACTTGAACTGAAGTCAGGTTCAAAATTATCTAAGATCGCTTTAGGTAAAATCTTCTATAATCCAGATATGCCGGAAATGAAGGATTATTATGAGCCGTGGACTTATAACTATCGTCATTTAACCACTGCTAAAGAATCAAAGCACTCTCCAGTCGCAAAAGCGGAATCCATCATTACAGGTAAAAAGATGAATCTGGAATGGGGTCCGAACTGGGAGGATGATTTAGCGGGTGCTCATATTACAGGACCGACTGATCCGAATATCGAAAAAATCGAAGAAGAAATCAAATTCAACTTCGAACAGTCATTTATGATGTACTTACCTCGTCTGTGTGAACACTGTCTGAACCCTGCCTGCGTCGCAAGCTGTCCATCAGGTGCAATGTACAAACGTGATGAAGATGGTATCGTGTTAGTTGACCAGGATGCATGTCGTGGCTGGAGATACTGTATGACCGGTTGTCCTTACAAAAAAGTTTACTTCAACTGGAAAACAAACAAAGCTGAAAAATGTACCTTCTGTTTCCCGCGTGTAGAAGCAGGATTACCGACTGTCTGTTCAGAGACATGTACAGGTCGTATGCGTTATCTGGGCGTCATGTTATATGATGCAGATAGAGTACTTGAAGCGGCATCAGTGACTGATGAACAGGATTTATATCAATCTCAGCTTGATCTCTTCTTAGATCCAAATGATCCAGAAGTGATCGCTCAGGCTGAACGTGATGGTATTGCACAGGACTGGATTGAAGCAGCACAGAATTCACCCGTCTATAAACTGGCAATCGAATATAAACTTGCATTCCCATTACATCCTGAATACCGTACATTGCCAATGGTGTGGTACTGCCCACCGCTCAGCCCGATTATGAACTACTTCGAAGGTAAAGACTCTATCAGAAATCCGGATATGATTTTCCCTGCAATTGAAGAAATGCGTCTGCCAATCCAGTACTTAGCAAATATGCTGACAGCGGGCGATACAAAAACTGTTAAAGAAGCACTTCAACGTATGGCGATGATGCGCAGCTATATGCGTGCAGCATCAAGCGGTAAGGAGTTTGATATGACGAAGCTGGGCCGTGTCGGTATGTCAGCTGAACAGATCAAGATGATGTATCGTCTGCTTGCTATTGCGAAGCATGAAGACCGTTTTGTAATTCCGACTTCTCATAAAGAAGGATACGTTAACACATATAGCGCTCAAGGTGGCGAGGGTTATACAAGTGATAACTTTGGAGCTGATTGTGACGGTTGTGGACCAGTCGCTGTCGGCAAATCCGGAAAAGAAGTCTATGAAGATAACTTCTACGGAGGCATCTGGCGTGATTGATTTAAATAAACTCTACCAATATAAGAAGTCATTTGGATTTTTCAGCCACCAGTTGATTTACCCTGAGAAGTTAAATTTTCACCCTCGTGAATTTGAGGGTGTCTTTTCACCGGAGCATCCTGCATATGAAGCCGTGAACCAGTACTGGAAGGACATGCATGAAATCAGTCTGTCAGAGATTCAGGAAGTTTATACGCACACGTTCGACTTCGAACAGAAGACGACCTTATATATGACATTCGTCAAATTCCAGGATAAAAAGGAGCGTGGGCAGATGCTGGCACGTCTGAAAGTACTGTATGAGATGTTCGGTCTTGAAATGCCATCGTCTGAACTGTCAGATTTTCTGCCGCTCATGTGTGAATTTATTTATGCTGCTGACTGGCGTGATGATGATCGTGCTGAGGAGAGTATGAATCTAGTACTGATGGTCATTGAAGATGGTACTTATAATCTGCTTCAATCGCTTGAAGCTATTAGCAGTCCGTATTATAACCTTGTGCTCGCGATACGTGAAACATGTAAAGCGTGCTTGAAAGAGGGAGTGGAAACGCATGCTTGATCAATTTATATGGGTCATTTTTCCGTACGCTTGTATTGCTATTTTTATCATCGGTCATCTTTTTCGTTTTAAGTATGACCAGTTCTCATGGACAGCTAAGTCCAGTGAATTTATCGAGAAAAAAAGTTTAATGTGGGGCAGTTTACTGTTTCACTTAGGTATTATTCCCGTTATACTGGGACATGTCGTCGGTCTCGGTATACCGGCAAACTGGCTGCGTGCAATAGGTGTCAGTGATCACCTGTACCATATCGGTGCTGTTTACGTCGGCAGTATTTTTGGGATTGTCACATTGATTGGGATGTTATTACTCACTGCACGTCGTATCACAAACGAAAATGTTAGGAAACTCAGTTCGTTATCTGATATATTAGTCAATATCTTATTACTATTTATTGTATTTATTGGATGTTATTCTACGATTGTAACGAATGCATCATTACCACACTTCGACTATCGTCAGACTATCTCAGTCTGGTTCCGTGGACTCCTGGCCCTTCGACCAGAAGCAAGCTATATGATAGATGTTCCGTGGGCTTTCAAATTGCATGTACTGACAGGTTTTCTGATTTTTGCATTATGGCCATTTACACGTCTCGTGCATGTCTGGAGTGTGCCGGTTAATTATGTAGGACGTAGTCATATACTTTATCGTAAACATAAAGTATAGAAAGAGAGGAGGCAGAGGATGCCATTTGATTATCAGCAGCATTTGTATGAACTGAGACAATCATTGCGAGTAGATTTTGCTGGTATCGCGATGCCTTCCGATCTGGCTGTACAAGATGATATTCGCTGGCTGCATGTGTCTGGAGCAGATAATGAACGTTACCAGCGCATCCACCTGCAGCGCGGAAAAGGGATTGCCGGATCCGTTATGAAATCAGGGCGAGCATGGTTAGAGCATCACATTGATGCACACACATTCCCGGATGACCGATTTAATTACCCGATTATCCGTTCTGAAAAGTTGACGAGCTTTATTGCTGTCCCTCTTTGGAAGTATAATAGAGTAGCAGGGGTATTATTATTAGGGAATCGTGAAAACAGACCGCTTGCTGACAATATACAGCAGTTAGTTGATCTGAACTTAGCAGCAGGTTTTGGTCCTTTTTATGGAGAGGATGTGTTCAACTGTGGTCAACCTGGATAAATGGATGCTGCAATACTTCGAAGAATCATCTGATATGATTATCTTTCTGGATAAACATAATCATATTCTTTATATGAACCATGCAGCTCAAAAAGTTTTGACGACTGGAGAAAACGTCAGTCAGATTACTGATGCACTGTGTACTTACTGTCAGGGATTCACTAATGAGAGTGAGAAGATGACATGCATCAACTGTTTTACTCACAACCAGAAACTTCAGAATGAAACGTTTCAAGTATTCATGAAGGATAAGGAGGGCAATACAGTTCCGTATTCAGCGTCATATGTTGAGATGGCAGGTGAGGAGAAAATCAAAGTGCTCAGTATGCAGGATGTCTCACCTCAGCTTCGCACTCAGGCGATTCATCATCAGAAGACGCTGACGCAGAAGATTATCAGTACACAGGAGAGCGAACGGAAACGTATATCACGTGAACTTCACGACAGCGTAGTGCAGGAACTGCTTAACGTTGTCGTGGATTTCCGTCTGCTCAAATATAAAACTGACGAGGAACTGTCGAAGCATACACAGCTGATGGAAGGGACGATGACGCGACTCATTGATGATATTCGTAATCTATCTCTTGAGTTACGCCCCTCATCACTGGACGACTTCGGTCTTGAAGCAGCATTCCGCTCTCATTTCCGTCAGCTTGAAAAAAATTACGGACTGGAAGTGGAGATGCTTTCAAATTTAGAAGGACGTCGCTTTGATAGTGAAATAGAAACGGTTGTCTACCGTGTGACACAGGAGGCAATTCTGAATGCCATGAAATACGCGGAAACTGATGAAGTCTACATTAACATTGCTTATGACAAGGATGAACTGACAGTAGAAATCGCGGACCAGGGCAAAGGTTTTGATATCAGCTCTCCGCCGAAAGGAACAGGTCTCGGTCTATTCGGTATGCAGGAGCGGGCAGAGATTGTAGGGGGAACAGTGAACATTAATAGCGAAGCGGGAAGAGGGACGCAAGTGACGCTGACCATTCCGATAGGAGGGTGAGTATGAAAGTTATAATTGCAGATGATCACGCAGTAGTTCGTTCAGGTTTTTCGATGATACTGAACTATCAGCCTGATATGGAAGTAGTGGCAACTGCTGCAGATGGTATCGAAGCATATCAGAAAGTAGCGAAGCATAGACCTGACGTTCTGATTCTGGATTTAAGTATGCCGCCCGGTGAGTCAGGATTAATTGCAACAGGAAAGATTAAAGAGGATTTCCCCGAAACGCGCATTCTGATTTTGACGATGTATGATGATGAGGAATACCTTTTCCACGTGCTGCGCAACGGTGCGAATGGCTATATCCTGAAAAATGCACCTGACGAGGAGCTGCTGCAAGCAGTGCGAACCGTTTATTCAGGTGATACTTATATTGATCCTAAGATGGCGACGTCGCTTGTCAATGAACTCATTACACATGGTAATGCAAGCGCGACTAATGATCCTTTTAAGATTTTATCCAAAAGAGAGCTGGAAATACTGCCACTTATTGCGAAAGGCTATGGCAATAAGGAGATTTCTGAGATGCTTTTTATCTCTGTTAAGACTGTTGAAGCACATAAAGCAAGAATTATGGATAAACTGGAGCTCAAATCAAGACCGGAACTTGTTGAATATGCCATGAAGAAAAAATTACTGGATTTCTAAAGAAGGTATAATAATGTTTAATACTAAGATGAAAGCATTACGTATTCTTGAAAATGAACATCTCCTCATCAGACACTTGATGCAGGAATGGTTTACAGAACTTTATGCAGCGAGTCAAATGGATGCAGAGATGCCGTTAAGACTGCAGATGAAGAAAATTAAAGACTTAATGGTAGATTTTATGCCTGTTCTTGATAAGCATCAGCAGAAAGAAGAGAAGTTTTTCTTTCCGATACTTGGTGCTTATGTGGGTACAAACCAAGGACCTGTTGTGACGATTGAAGCAGAGCATGATGAAATGAATCAGTATTTCACTCATTTTATGACACATCCTTCAGTGGATATGTCAGTAGAACAGATGAAATTGATATTAAAGGACTTGAATGAAGGTTACGAAATTCTGATGGTACATATGTACAAAGAAGAAAGTGTGCTCTTTCCGATGGCGGAAAAAGTCTTCAAAATCAAGGATGAAGATATATTACTGGAAGCGGTGAATACTAAAATATATGGTTGAAAAGTCTCGTCTTAAGCACGAGACTTTTTTGCGTATAGGGAAATTATCGACTGTGTAGGGGCACTTCCCTAATATGACAATGGCCATTGAAACCTTAAAATAAGATTGTATAGTAAATCACAAACTTATGAAAAAAGGTGAAGCAAATGAACAGATCTACAGGTAAAGTTCAACTGCCATTACAGACGTTCAGTTTAATGGCAGGATTCATGGCATGGACTATTATTGCACCATTACTGCCATTCATGTCACAGGATTTCTTAATTCCAGAAAGTCAGAAAGCACTGATTTTAGCGATTCCCGTTATTTTAGGTTCTATTCTCCGCATTCCGCTGGGTTATTTCGCAAATTTAATCGGTGCACGTAAAGTCTTCTTATTCAGTTTTATTTTTCTTTTATTTCCTGTCTTCTTCTTAAGTGAAGCATCTTCAACGACAGCACTGATGATTGCCGGTTTATTCCTCGGTATTGGGGGCGCTATTTTCTCAGTCGGTGTTACAAGTGTGCCGAAGTATTATCCAAAAGAAAAACATGGTTTTGCGAATGGTGTTTATGGTATGGGTAACTTAGGGACAGCTATATCAGCTTTTGCGGCACCTGCTATTGCAGCGAACATCGGCTGGAGCAATACGATTAAATCGTATTTAATCGTGATGGCAGTCTTTGCCTTACTCAACTTCATATTCGGTGATAAAGATGAACCGAAAGTAAAACAACCTCTTATGCAGCAGATTAAAGGTGTTTTACCTGATTACAAATTATACTTACTCAGTTTCTGGTATTTCATCACATTTGGTTCTTTCGTCGCATTTGGATTATTCTTACCAAACTTCCTCGTCAATAACTATGGACTCGATAAAGTCGATGCAGGTATTCGTACAGGTACATTCATCGCTTTAGCTACATTTTTACGTCCGGTAGGGGGGATTTTAGGAGATAAATTACGTGCGATGGATGCGCTGAAAGTGGTCTTTATCGGTCTGATTATCGGTGCAGCAATGTTATCCATCAATCATCAGATTTTCTTCTTTACAGCAGGCTGTCTTATTGTGGCGGCATGTGCGGGTCTAGGTAATGGCCTGATTTTCAAACTTGTACCTTCTTACTACACAACTGAAGTAGGAACAGTGAACGGGATTGTATCAATGATGGGTGGTCTAGGCGGCTTCTTCCCACCGCTTGTTATTGCGGCAGTAACGGCAGCAATGGGTACGAACAAGCTTGCTTTCTTCTTCCTAGCATTGTTTGGTATAATAGCATTAATCACAATGATGTGGATGGATAAAAAAGAACAGAGGGCTTAATCATGAATCGTTATGACAGACAACAGAAATTTAAAGGTATTGGTCTAAAGGGCCAGCAGCAAATCAGTGAAAAGACGGTAGGGATCATTGGTATCGGTGCATTAGGTACCCATACAGCGGATACGCTCGTCCGAGCTGGTATTAAGAAGCTGATTTTAGTTGACCGGGATTATGTTGAAGCTTCTAATTTACAGCGACAGACGCTGTTCACTGAACGGCATGCTGCTGAACTGACACCTAAAGTCATAGCGGCACAGGAAGAACTCCATAAAATCAGAACAGATATTGAAATAGAGGTTCATATTGAACATTGTGATGCGCCGCTTCTTGAAGCGGCGTTTTCATCATGTCATCTGATTATTGATGGCTCCGATAACTTTGATGTCAGACAGACTGTGAATGATTTCTGTTACAAATATAAAATACCTTGGATATACGGGGCATGTGTCGAATCAACTTATGCTGCATGTCCGTTTATACCGGATGTCACCCCTTGCTTCAATTGTGTCATGGGCATGCTGCCCGTTATGAACAGGACATGTGATACAGTGGGTGTCATAGAACCCGCTGTCAGTCAGGCGACAAGTTACCAAGCGACGTATGCCTTAAAGATTCTCACTGAACAGCCATTCGAACCGAAACTGGTTTACGGAGATATATGGTCGCTGGAACATAGCGCCATAAAATTCAGTCGTATGGGTGAGGTCAGCTGCGCCACATGCGGAGATGAACCCACTTATCCCCACCTGCAGAATAGAACGATACGGACCATGCTCTGTGGCCGGGACACGGTGCAGTTTGAGTCACCAGTGACAGATATGAGGCAGCTGATTGATTTTCTGACCTGTTTAAAGATTGAGTTTCAGCAGACACCCTATTTTGTCCGATTTTATGTCGATCGTAAGCCGGTTATCTGGTTCCGTGGAGGCAGACTGCTTGTCCATGAAGTAAAGAGTGTGGCAGAAGGACAGAAGATTTATTATCAAATATTTGGATAGGTGATATAAATGCATACAAATGATTATAAGGCTATTAAAGCAGCTGTCATTACAGTCAGCGATACACGTACTGAAGAAACAGATAAAGGGGGAAGAACGGTTATCTCTCATCTTGAAGAAAGTAAGATTGAGATTGCGCATTATAGTATTGTTAAAGATGACTACGAAGCAATACAAGCAGTCGTGCAACCTCTTCTTAAACAAGTGGATGTGATTATCACAACAGGTGGCACTGGTGTGGCACAGCGTGATGTGACGATTGAAGCGGTGCGTCCCCTTGTCGATAAGGAGATGGAAGGATTCGGGGAGATCTTCCGTTATTTAAGCTATACAGAAGATGTGGGAACGAGAGCCATTTTATCCCGTGCCTTTTGCGGGACGTATGCTAAAACCGTTATCTTCTCGATTCCTGGCTCAGTGGGGGCAGTTAATCTGGCAATGAAAAAGCTCATTACACAAGAGGTTTTTCACATTGTGCATGAGCTTAATAAATAATCAGCGACTGAAGTCACCATTCTTGCCGCCTGATTTAGATTTTAGATAAGTGGGACCAATGATCATGCCCTTGTCGACTGCTTTCGTCATGTCATAAATAGTTAAAGCGGTAACAGAAGCGCCGGTGAGTGCCTCCATCTCGACCCCGGTCATCCCTTTTGTTTTAACAGTGCAGCTGATTTCAAGAATATATTTGTTTTCTGTATTCTGCCAGTTGAAGTGGATATCAATGCCGCTGAGCTGAAGCGGGTGACACATCGGGATAATGCGGGATGTATCCTTTGCTGCCATAATACCTGCTACTTGAGCGACAGCAAGCACATCACCTTTTTGGGCAGTGTGATGGATGATCTGGTCATAGATGATCGCATTGACTTCAATGGAACTGATGGCAGTCGCAACACGTGTCGTGACTTCTTTGTCTGACACGTCGACCATACGGGCACGGCCTTCTTCATTGAAATGGGTTAATTGATTCATTCGTTTCATCCTTTCGTTTATAATGATTATAACTTATTGCTAGAGAAAGTGGGATGACTATGCTGGAAAAAAGAACGGTGATTGATGTGCAGGAAGCAATCAATCGCTGTATCATATATGCAACAGAAATGCCGACTACAGAAGTGGAACTTGAAAAAAGCCTGGGTTATTATCTGGCTGAAGATATTATTGCCAGTTATGATATTCCGATGTTTGATAAATCACCATATGACGGCTATGCAGTGCGAAGTGCTGCAACAGCTGGCGCAAGTGGTGATAACCGCGTTGCGTTTAAGAGTATCGATCATATTGGAGCGGGTTCAGTCAGTGATAAGACCTTATCACATAACGAAGCAGTGCGTATTATGACAGGTGCGCCCATCCCATCAGGTGCAGATGCAGTCGTGATGCTGGAACAGACCGTGGCAACGGAGGAGGGCTTTACACTACGCAAGTCCTTTACCTCTGGTGAGAATATATCAAAGCAAGGTGAGGAATGTAAAAAAGGCGATGTCATCCTTACATCAGGCACCCTCATTACACCGGGTGTGATAGCTGTTCTGGCTACATTTTCCTACCAGCAGGTCGCTGTTAGAAAAAGACCCTCTGTCGCTTTGATTGCAACGGGCAGTGAACTTGCTGAAGCAGATGCAGAACTTACGCCCGGTAAGATTCGCAACTCAAATGGCCCGATGATTGCAGGCTTACTTAATGAAATGCATATTCAAACAGAGAGTTACCGCGTGACAGAAGATCATTTTGAACATTTGCTGAGTATTGTGCAGCAAGCGCTCAGCAAGCATGATATTGTGATTACAACAGGCGGTGTTTCAGTCGGTGACTTTGATTTTATGCCAGCTATCTATAAGGCGATTGAAGCAGATGTGCTATTCAATAAAGTGGCGATGCGTCCAGGCAGTGTAACGACAGTAGCTGTCAAAGATGAGCAGATGCTGTTTGGATTATCAGGTAATCCAAGTGCCTGTTATTCCGGCTTTGAACTGTTCACAAAACCTGTCATCAAGAAGATGCTTGGTGCTAAGCATGTTCATGCACCGGTTATGGAGGCTGAGCTCAGTGAGGATTTCACGAAGGCGAATCCATTCACTCGCTTTATTCGGGCCGAGCTCGATATTGTGAACCGGACAGTCAGACCAGCTGGTTTCAATAAAAGTAATGCTGTAGTTGCTATCGCAAAAAGCAACAGTATGATTATCCTGCCAGGTGGCACAAGAGGATTCCAGAACGGCGATACCGTAAAAGTAATGTTAACCCGCCTGACTGATCAAGGACAGTCATGGTAAAAATACTGCAGGTCGTCGGCTATAAGAAAAGCGGCAAAACAACTGTCGTCAACCGTCTGATTGAAGCGGCAAAAGCACAAGGAATGACAGTCAGTGTGATTAAACATCACGGTGATAAGAGTGGCCAGGAAATTGATATCCCTTTGAAGAGAGATCATGTTACTTATATGGCAAGTGGTGCTGATGAAAGTATTGTGGAAGGTTACGACTATGTCCATAAACTTATGAGGCACAAAACGCTTGAACAAATTATCGCTGAAGACATATCCGCTGCGCCGGATTTAATACTGATTGAAGGCTATAAGCATGCAGCGTATGATAAACTGGTGTTGCTGAGATCAACAGAAGATTGTGAATTACGAGAACTTGTAAATATTAAAGGCGTCATCGAAACGGCTGAGATTTCAATGACTGATTTTAGTCAATTTTTATAATAAGGATGAAGACAATGAAGCAATTTGAAGTAGTAGACCATGAGTTGATTCCAGATGAATATCGTCTGTTTACAGTCAATCCTAAGCAAGGTGCTGTCTGTCTTTTTGTCGGCATCGTCCGGGAGTGGACGAAAGGGATTCGCACTGAATATCTGGAATATGAGGCCTACGTTCCGATGGCAGAGAAGAAGCTTGCTGAAATCGGGGATGAAATTAATGAAAAATGGCCAGGTACAGTCGCCAGCATCGGACATCGTATCGGCGCACTCGATATTTCAGACATTGCCGTTGTCATTGCCGTCTCTTCACCTCATCGAAAAGACAGCTATGCAGCGAATGAATATGCGATTGAGCGAATTAAAGAAGTAGTCCCTATCTGGAAGAAAGAAATCTGGGAAGACGGAGAGGAATGGATGGGAGGCCAGCGCGGCTACCATTCTTCTTATAAGGAGGAGTCATAATGAAAGTACTTTATTTCGCACATACGAAAGAGATTGTAGACCGCAGAGAAGATCAGTTTACGTTTAGTGAACCGATTACAGTTACCGCATTCCGTCAGCACTTATGTACAACTTATCCTGACCTCCAAGGAGAGAAATTCCAGGTGGCGGTGAACGAAGAATTTGTACGTGATACAGATATGATCATGCCGGAAGATGTGGTTGCACTGATTCCTCCAGTGAGCGGCGGATGATTGGTGTCATACTTGCCGGAGGAGAATCAAGGCGCTTTGGCAGTCAGAAGGCGCTCCATCTGTTAGAAGGCAAGCCGTTTTATCAGCATATTTATGAAACGATGGAGGCATGTCAGCGATTTGATACGATAGTCATCAATACAAATCAACAGCTGGCAGATGCTTTTAAATATCCTGTCATTGTTGATAATATAGCGTACCAGGGCATGGGCCCTTTAGCAGGGCTATATACAGTGATGAACGAAGTACCAGCTGAGGCATATTTTATCGTATCAGTGGATACACCCTTCATCAATGTAGAAGCAATCCATCATTTAATCCATCATTTCCATGGTAATACGACAGTCTATCGTGATAACACTCAGATTCATGCGACAATCGGAATATACCCCGCAGCAATTAAAGAGAAAATCGAACAGCAGCTGAAGCATCATCAACTGAGATTGCGACAGCTGTATGATGAGCATACACAATATGTGAATGTCAACGAAGTCAAAGGTGAGTGGTATGCTAATATCAATTGCCCGGAAGACTTGAAAGGAGTGTGCGAGCATGACAGAACAGATAACCGATAAGCTCGGACGTCCCATCAGAGATTTAAGAATATCAGTGACGGACCGTTGTAATTTCCGTTGTACTTATTGTATGCCGAAAGAAATATTTGGGGATGATTATGTCTTTATGCCTAAAGATGAGTTACTCTCCTTTGAAGAATTGGTACGCATAGCGACACAGTATGCAGCTCTAGGTGTTAAAAAGATCAGATTGACGGGTGGAGAACCTTTACTGAGACGAGATTTACCTGACTTGATTCGAGAACTGAATCACATACCAGGCATAGAAGATATCGGACTTACGACGAATGGTCTGCTGCTTAAAAAACATGGACAGGCTCTATACGATGCTGGTTTACGCCGTCTTAACATCAGTCTGGATGCGCTGGATGAGACGTTTGAAGCCGTTAACGGGCGTGGCATTAAAGCTGAAACGATTCTCGACCAGATTGATTATGCTAAATCAATTGGTTTTGATATTAAAGTGAATATGGTCATTCAAAAAGGAATGAATGAGCATCAGATGGTGCCGATGGTTACTTACTTCAGAGATAAGCACATTACACTGCGCTTTATTGAGTTTATGGACGTCGGTAACGATAATGGCTGGAATTTCGACAAAGTGATTACTAAGCAGCAGATGATTGACTCATTATCTGAACAGTTTGATATTAAGCCTGTAGCGCCTAAATATTTTGGAGAAGTAGCTAAGTATTATGAACATGATAATGGAGCTAAAATTGGTTTTATCACTAGTGTTTCTGAATCATTCTGTTCGAGCTGTACACGCGTGCGTCTAAGTTCAGATGGTAAAATATTCGGTTGTCTCTTTGCAACAGGCGGTTTTGATCTGAAACGGTTTATTCGTAATGGTGTGACTGATGCTGAACTACAGCATAAGCTGATACAGCTCTGGTCAAGACGTGAGGATCGCTATTCAGATGAGCGCACGGAAGAAAGCGTCAAAAACAGACAGAAAAAGAAGATTAATATGAATTATATAGGAGGCTGAGGCCTCTTTTTTTATTATATTAAAATATTGAAACAATCGATAAATACCGTTTTTAATACCTTTTAAATCTTTAATTTATATAATAATATATTATTTAGCATCAGATATTAGTATCAGGTATAAATTTTTGATGATTTTAGCATCTATCCCGTGTATAATGAAAGGGACATAAAAGCTGCTTTTACTTTTAAACTTCCATCACAGTATATTGGTTTCATATTATTTTTATTAGAGGTGAATTATGGAAAGAGAAAAAAAGTTACAGCTTAGAAAATCAGTCAAACCTTATGAGCGAACTAGTCTGCAAATCAGTATTATTCAAATACTGAACACATTAGTTCTTTATATCGCATTGATAGCATTGGGGTTTATTTTATATAGTGTATCACCATGGCTATCCATATTATGCGGTGGAATAGGGGCGTTCTTTTTAGTACGTAGTTTCATTATTTTTCATGACTGCACACATGGCTCATTCTTCAAAAGTAAGAAAGCCAACAAAATTTTAGGTAATATTACGGGCGTTATGACGTTATTTCCCTATGAAAAGTGGCGTCGTGAACATATCACGCACCATGCAACAAGCGGTAACCTGGATAAAAAAGGAACCGGCGATATCTGGATGATGACGATTGAAGAATATGAAGAAGCCACACCGATGACGCGTCTTGGATACAGACTTTATCGACATCCTTTTGTGATGTTTGTATTAGGACCGATTTATCTGCTCTTTATTACAAATCGTATGAATGACAAGAATGCAAAACCGGCAGAGAAACGTAACACTTATCTGCATAACCTGGCTATTTTAGTGATATACGGTCTGCTGATTTATTTACTTGGACCCGCAAGATTTTTCAGTGTGATGGGACCTGTCCTCTTCATCGGAGGGATGCTAGGGATATGGATGTTCTATATTCAGCACACATTCGAGGATTCTTATTTTGAAGATGAGAAGGAATGGGACTATGTTAAAGCGGCTGTAGAAGGTAGCTCCTACTATCGTCTGCCTAAACTATTCCAATGGCTGACAGGTAATATTGGTTTTCACCATGTGCATCACTTAAGCCCAAGAATTCCGAACTACTTGTTAGAACAGGCACACAATGAAGTGACGCCGTTGCAGCATGCAACGACGATTGATATCCGCAAAAGTTTTGAATCACTTAAATATAAACTTTATGATCCAGAACGAAAACGATTTATTACATTCGGTGAATATAAGAAGTATGCAAAATAAAAGCAGAGTACCCGGCCGGGCACTCTGCTTTTATTGATATCGAGCTGCTTTACGACCATGGACGATGAAGTAAAGCATGAGACCGCCGAGTACAACGATACTCATCGTACGGTAAAGACCATGCATACCGAGGACAGGAATTAATGCACCGAGTACATAAGGACCAAAGCCAAGTGCAAAATCAAGGCAGATGAAGTAGGTGGAAGTAGCGAGTCCTATTTTATGAGGTTCCGTTACTTTGACAGCAATGGTTTGAGCGACGGATAAGAAATTACCATAACCCAGTCCGATAAAGGCTGCACTCACTAATAACATCCAGCTGCTATGCGTATAGCTGAGTAATAGCAGACCGATAATATAACTGATGAATGAAGGAATCATCACGATATTGGTCCCTTTTTGATCAAGAATACGTCCTGTAAATGGCCGGGAAATTAAAATGAAGATGGCATAAACAAGGAAGAATAGAGTACCCGCCGTCACAAGATGATTCTCACGTGTGAAGAATGAAATAAAACTCAGAATACTGGAGTATGTCAGACAGACTACAAGAACAACTGAACCGATAGGAAGTGCATTCTTGTCGATAAAATCACCTAAACTAAAACCTTTGGAAGCTGCCGATTGATGAGTCTGAGGACGGATATGGATGAACGGCAGCATGATAAGCGCTACAAATGCGAGTGCCAGACAGACATAGAAGAGCTGCTGAAATGTGATGTACTGCAGCAGAAGCATACCGAGAAAAGGCCCGACAGCAGTGGCCATGACAGCACTCATACTAAAGTAACTGATTCCTTCCCCGCGTCTGCTGATCGGTGTAATGAAAGCGGCGATAGTTCCGGTCGCAGTTGAAGCAATCCCGCAACCTGCACCATTGAGCAGCCTTACAATCAGCAGCATCGGCAGGCCATTAGAAATAAGATATAGCGCAGTGGTTACTGTAAAAATTATGACACCGGTGATCAGAATTTTTTTCTGACCCATAATATCGATATATTTTCCAGCCCAGAAGCGACCGAATAAACTACCGACAATGAAGATACCGGAAACAAGTCCTGCTGTACTTTTGTCGACATGATATTCTTCTACTGCATAGCTGGCGATAGTGACCAGCAGTAAGAACATAGAGAGCATAATAATAAAATTGATTAAAGACACAAAGATAAATTCACGAGTCCAGAGAGGTTGTTTATTTTCAGTCATTATAATTTCCTTTCATGATAATAATGGATAACAGGTTCCAGTTGTATATTAACGAGAGAGACGTCTACAGATTCAAGTGATTGAGATTGAATTAATTTCACTTTATGCATCACTTCATCATAAGTCTGTTCTCCTTGTGGAGTGAGTGTCAGAATTTTTTCACGCTTATCCTGTCCAGGTGCAGTGATAATATATTTGAGTTCTATTAAGCGCTGTATGATTTTAGTGGCTGTCGGTTTTTCGATGCTGCGTACTTTTGCCACTTCGACTAAAGTAGTCGGACTCATCTGTTTAATAGTCTTAAAGAGCAGCCACTGGGCGGTCGATAACTGGTAGTGACTGAGCATGACATTAAGTTCTTCAACATAACGACGATGAATAAGAAGAATTGAATCGAAAAACCGCTGATTCTCATCCATAACAACACTCCTTTTAGTTAGTTAACCTAACTAACTATAACAAAAAAAGAATTAAAGTCAATAAAAAAATCGGATACCGAAGTATCCGATTCTATTAACCTATATAAATCTTGTATTGACGAATTTTTCAACAACATATTCTTTAATGCCTAGATGACTGTTCTCACGACCAAATCCTGAATGTTTAACACCACCGAATGGTGTTTCAGGTTGTGAGATTGAAACGGCATTAATACCGACCATACCATATTCAAGACGTCTTGAGATTTCCTGAATGACTTTTGCGGATGAAGCAAAGGCATAGGAAGCAAGTCCGAATTCAGTATCATTAGCCATTTCAATGACATGGTCTAAATCAGAATAGCTGATGAGTGGAACGACGGGACCGAATGTTTCTTTATAGAAGATATCCATTGATTGATCGACGTTATCGAGAACAGTAGGTGCATAGAATGTACCTTTAGCATATTCCCCATCAGTCAGACGTTCGCCGCCAATGAGAATTTTAGCACCTTTTTCAGTGGCATCATCCAGTTGTTCCTGAATTTTATCAATAGCATCTTCACGGATAAGAGGTCCGACATCGCTTGATTCATCCATACCATTGCCGACTTTGAGCTCTTTTACTTTTGTCAGTAACTTTTCAGTGAATTCTTCTTTGATACTTTCGTGAACGAAAATACGGTTTGGAGAGATACACACCTGCCCGTTATTGCGGAATTTAGCAGCAGCAAGTCCTTCAACTGCCTGCTCGACATCTGCATCTGCATGGACGATAAACGGTGCATGTCCTCCTAGTTCAAGTGATAATTTCTTAAGCGTATCACCAGACTGTTTATAAAGTTCTTGACCGATAGGTGTTGAACCTGTAAAGGTTAGTTTACGTACAACATCAGAGTCTGTCATTGTTTTACCGATTTCTTCTGAGCTCCCCATTACTAAATTGACCACACCGGCTGGTAATCCAGCTGCTTCAAATTGTTCAAAGATAGCAAGTGCCGTAAGCGGTGTATCACCTGATGGCTTAAGTACGACTGTATTACCTGCAGCAAGTGCAGGTGCAAGTTTACGTGTGACCATACCTGCTGGGAAGTTCCAAGGTGTAATAGCACCTACCACACCAATAGGCTGATAGACAATTTCAAATTTGTGTTCATTTGGAGCAGGAATCAGTTCACCATAAAGTCGGCGTGCTTCTTCAGCATTCCATCTGAAAAGATCAGCACCACTTGCTGCTTCTGCCTGAGATTCTTTAAACGGTTTACCTTGTTCAATCGTCATGATTTCAGCGATATAGTCTGCTTTTTCTTCAAGCAAATCTGCTACCTTATTAAGAAGTTCTACCCTATCTTTCAGTTCCATATCACGCCATGCGGGGTAAGCCTTTTTAGCTGCCTCAATAGCGCGTTTCGTCTCAGCTTCACCCGCTTGCGCAACTGATGCGATGACTTCACCCGTAGCCGGATTAATAACATCTTTTGTTTCTTTGCTGTCGCCATCTATCCACTCGCCATCTATAAATAATTGAGTATGTACATTGTTGATTGCTTCACTCATGTATAAACCCTTCTTTCATAATAGTCATATGTTAATAATTCCCGCTTCTCCCTGCATTAAACGTTGAGCTATAATGAGGTACAGCAGTGGGAATCATGGGTGAAAAATCAGTTCTTCCTTTTATCGTTATTATTTTAATCCGTACAGTCAGCGCACAGATTGTACGCGCATTGAATCGTAAACGTTTTACAGATATTCTAGAATAGTAACCATAACGCTAAATATAATGAGCCGATATTAACAATAATGAAGAAAAAGTAATAAATAAAGGCTGGTATACGAGTGAGACGACTCAGTGCAGCACCATCCCATCCGGGATGACCGTTGAAGTAAACTTGTGTTAACGTACGGGACGTTAGTAAAGTATCAGCAAGCAGGACCGCAATCATCAGCTGATATATAAAGTCATTCAGCAAATCATACTGATAAGCAGGCTGCCGCCACATAAAATAACTAAAAGTTAAAATGATAATCAGAATCGCAAAGGGCAGCCACTTTCTTGATGTTTTAAATAAATAGTAAATAAATATCAGCATTAAGATAAACCAGAAAATGACAGGATAGCGGTAATTAATGCACAGTATGCTGATCAGCAGAATGATAGGGGGAAAGAGATAGCCGCCTATCAGAGTCATAAATTGATTGAATTTACCTCTTGTCGCTGTAATAGCGAACCCTGTACGTTCTGTCATGTTCCTTTCCCGCCTGCTCGTCACCACCACAATATCTTTAACATGACCACCTGTCAGCTGACAGAAAATAGCATGACCAAATTCATGCAGTAATATCGGAATGAAATGAATCCAGCGCAAAAGAAAATGGTGATGAAATCGTATATTAATCAGCACGTAAAATGCTGCTATGATTATAATGAATGGCATATTAATAGTAATAGGTGAAATTAAAAAATCTAACATATCATCCTCCTTCAACAGAACTTAACATAAATAAAGATGCATCTCATCGGTCGTGAGATGCATCTTTATTTTATTTGTTCCACAAGTCGCGGAAGTAGTGCGGCTTAAATGAATAGATAAGAAGTAATGTGCCAGCTAAAAGAGAAAGAATAACGCCTGAAATAATCCAGCCGTAGTAATCATGAATAAATGTACGGATGGCATAATGACGATAATTTTCATACTTTACTGTCGGAGGCTGATAGTCTGAATCAACGAACTGTCGCTTATAGTCATAATGTACAAGACCATCTTTGTAATGAAATGTGCCTTTATGTTCTTTGTCGACAATATCGTAAAGGTCATTGTGAACATAGACTTCTTCGTCTCCGAATGTATGCTTGCCTTTTGATAATACTTTCTTGATACTGTAACGATTATACACTTCATCCATAATAGCATTAGCCATAATATTGCGGTTGAACTCAGCAGGCGGATCATACCAATCCATTACCCCCATCATCACGAGAACGATGCGAAAGTCATTTTTCTGGCCTGTAATAGTTGTATTGAAGCCTGCTGTATCACTCGATCCAGTCTTCAGACCATCCACACCTTTATAGCCTAGCTTAGCGCCTTCAAGTGAGTGGTTATAAGTATGAAAAGTTTCTTCATCCTGCGTTCCTTTTTTAACAGTGACTTCAGCTTTTTTCGTATAGTTAAGGATATCAGGGTGTCTATTCAGTAAGTGCTGGGTCAGAATAGCATAGTCTTTAGCGGAAGAAATATTGTCTTCATCTTCCGGATAGCCTTCAGCCTTGTACTGACGCATCAAGTTATTGGGGGCACCTACTGGATTATAATAATGTGTATCCTTCATGTGTAAGTCTTCTGCTGTTTTATTCATCAAGTCAATAAACTGAGTATCGTTTTTATTAACAAGTGATGAGAGCATATAGGTTGTTGAGTTTGACGAGGCCGTAATTGAAGTCTGAAGCAGTTCATCAACTGTGTAGCGAGCACCGAGTCTTAGATGATTATTACTCAGCATAGGCAGCTGTGAAATTTCATAGAATTTCTGGTTAACAGTGACCTCTGTCTGCTTATTGAATTTCCCCTGATCCATCGCTTCATAGACTAAATAAATTGTCATCAGTTTTGACATTGAAGCAGGGGGCCATTTAATCGTCGGATCATCACTATAGAGCACTTGTCCATTTTTCTGGGCGATCACTATTGTGCCGTTAGGTTCATATTGGGCACCCATCTGCGCCCCTTGTTCATTAGCAATCTCAACAGGTGATTTTGCATAAGCAGGTGTACTCATCAAGATGGATAATAGTAAAACAGAAAGAAAAGATCTAAATAAAATTTGCATCATACAACCTCGTTTAATATATGTAATAGTCTTATATTATCACAACTCCATCGCTTATATAGCAATCAAAATCTTAGGTCATAAATGATGTATATTTTGCATGAAAACATGTATATCATTCGATTTTCAAACGATTTCATTATAAATAGACAAAATATTGTTCGTTTATTATCAAAATTGTTTAACTATTTAGATGAAAAAAATGCTATAATCTTTCTATCAAAATTAAAGGTGGAAAATATGAATCTCTATTTATTGCTTAACATTCTAGGTCTCTTTGTTTTTATACTTGTTGCTTACCTTTTTTCACGCGACCGTAAGAACATCAACTGGAAAGCAGTTGCCGTCATGCTCGTTGTCAACTTATTCCTTGCATGGTTCTTCACACAATTCCCTTGGGGCCGTACAGCGGTTAAAGCAGTAGCAGATGGATTCAGCTGGATGTTGCAGGCTGCTTATGTCGGTATCGGCATGCCATTCGGTAGCTGGACAGCACCTGGCCCGGGTAAGATGGATATGGCTGTATCCGCACTGCTGCCTATCCTCTTCGTTGTACCATTATTTGATATCCTGATGTACATCGGCGTTCTACCGTTCATCATCAAATGGGTCGGCTGGTTAATCTCCAAAGTCACAGGACAACCTAAATTCGAATCATTCTTCTCAGTAGAGATGATGGTACTTGGTAATACAGAAGCACTTGCTGTTTCTAACGCACAAGTACGCGAAATGAGTCCGGCACGTGTTCTGACAATTGCTTTAATGTCGATGAGCTGTATCTCAGGTTCAATCGTTGGTGCTTACGTAACGATGGTACCGGGTGAACTGGTTCTGACAGCTATTCCGCTTAACATTATCAATGCGATCATCATTGCGACTATCTTGAATCCTGTACGTATTACACCGGAAGAAGATTATGTCGTTGAAATCAAGAATGAAACACGCCAGCCATTCTTCTCATTCCTTGGTGATTCAGTACTAGGAGCAGGGAAACTGATCTTAATCATCATCGCGTTCTTAATTGCATTCGTATCATTAGCTCATTTCATTGACATGCTGCTGTCACTGACAGACCGCTTTACAGGTATGGAAATTCGTCTATCAACAATTCTTGGTCTAATTATGGCGCCATTTGCAATGCTTCTCGGCTTACCTTGGAATGAAGCAGTAACAGTCGGTGGTCATATGGCGACTAAAATTGTTACTAATGAATTCGTAGTAATGATTGGAATTCAAGATGCACTTAAAACGATGCCTGAGCATATGAAAGCTGTTCTTGTTACGTTCCTTATCTCATTTGCGAACTTCTCAACAGTCGGTATGATTATTGGTACGTTAAAAGGTATCGTTGATATTAAAACATCTGATTTCGTCAGCAAATATGTTCCGATGATGTTATTAGCAGGTATCTTAGTTTCATTATTATCTGCTGCATTTGTTGGACTATTCGTCTGGTAAATTTACAGCAACTTCATAAAGAATCCATAAGGGATTAACAGTATAGGTATATAATCGTAGGTGGTCAGAGATTGAAAAAGGAGGCTTTTTCATGACTAACCGAATACTGAGAAACTTACGCCGCCGACTAAAAAAATCCCTTATTCCGAAGCTGCCAACAGCAACTTGTTAATAGGCTGACCTTTTAAGGTCAGTCTATTTTTTGTTCAAGAAGGGTAAGGACATATGAGAGTTAACTACAGTAAGCAAAGGAGAATACGTATATGGCTCATATAAGTGGAAATAAAGTCGTTTTAGTAGGTAATGGTGCAGTGGGTTCAAGTTATGCATTCAGTATGATGAATCAAGGGTTATGTGATGAATTTGTCATCATCGATTTGAATAAAGAGAAAGTAATGGGTGACGTCATGGATCTTAATCATGGTGTCCTTTATGCGCCGAGTCCGACTAAGATTAAAGCAGGTGACTACAGCGATTGTCATGATGCATCCATAGTCGTGCTCTGTGCAGGTGCTGCGCAGAAACCGGGTGAGACTCGTCTGGATCTGGTCAATAAGAATTTAGCGATTTTCCAATCGATTATCGATGAAATTATGAAGAGTGGATTTGAGGGTATTTTTATCGTAGCTACGAATCCTGTGGACATTCTGACTTATGCTACTATGAAATTTTCAGGTCTTCCTCATCATCGTGTGATAGGGTCAGGTACGATTCTTGATACTGCGCGTTTTCGTTATCTATTAAGTGAAAAGTTTAATGTAGCCCCTGGAAGTATTCATGCTAATATCATTGGTGAACATGGAGATTCAGAACTTGCAGTCTGGAGTACTGCCAATATCGCAGGTATGTCACTTAAAGATTATCTGGAGCAGCATCCTGAGCATGAAGGTGAACTGGACTCGATTGTCACTAATGTAAAAGAAGCAGCTTATCATATTATAGAAGCAAAAGGTGCGACGTTTTACGGAGTTGCTATGGGGTTGATGCGAATTACGAAAGCTATTCTTAATAATGAGGAAGCAGTGCTGACTGTCTCAGCATATTTAGACGGTGAATATGGACAGCAGGATGTCTATATCGGGGTGCCTGCGATCATTAATCGTCACGGCGTAAGACAAGTTATTGAATCAAAACTCAGTGATGATGAAAAAGCATTGCTTGATCAATCAGTGACAACGTTAAAACAATATCTGCCTTAATATAAAATAAATAATCAACAGCTGCACTTTCAGCACGGGTTGTTAATTGACCTCTGTTTAAGGTAAAGTAGTCATGGAATAAAAAGTTGGAAAGTGAGTGTTTTTATGAAAATTTCTCTTAAAACAATATTAATCGTTATTTTAGGTTCTTTTATTTTTTCTGCAGCAGTTAATATGTTTATCATTCCTGCTAATCTCGGAGAGGGTGGCGTGACGGGTCTTTCACTCATCTTTCTTTATGCATTTGGCTGGTCGCCGGCCATTTCTACGTTAATTATGAACCTCGTTCTACTAGGAGTGGGCTATAAGTTTCTATCAAAACGCTCGATGGTGCTGACTGTTATCTCGATTATTTCGTTATCGATTTTCCTGCATTTAACGGAGTCATGGCAGCTGCATCTGGATCAAGTACTCGTAGCGACGATCTTCGGTGGATTTTTAGTAGGGATCGGTATTGGTCTGATTGTAATGGTAGGAGGTACGACTGCTGGAACGACTATTCTGGCACGTATTGCGCATAAGTATCTAGATGTGAGTACGTCGTATGCATTATTATTCTTTGACTTAATCGTTGTCGCTATTTCATTGACGGTTATGCCGATTGAAAAAGCACTTCTGACAACGCTCAGTCTCTATATCGGTACAAAAGCAATGGACTTCATGATTGAAGGGACAAACCCTAAAAAGGCAATCACTATCATTTCTCAGAATCCTGATCCGATTGCAAAGATGCTTGATGAAGATATCGGACGTGGTGTGACATTATTGAATGGTAAAGGTTACTACACAAAACGCGAAACAGAGGTTTTGTATTGTGTGATTAATAAATTGCAGTTATCTAGAACGAAGCGAATGATCAGCAAGATTGATCCGAATGCCTTTGTTGTTGTCCATGATGTGAGGGATGTATTAGGTAATGGTTTTATGTCCGAACATTAGGAGGAAATGATGAAATTCATGAATTTGGGTAGTAGGGAACTGGCTAGTCATTATGTAGCGGTGGAGCTGTTCAAAACGATTCAATTTAATGGAGATCCGCTGTTAGGTTTAGCTACAGGTGGAACGATGGAGGAGATGTATGAGCAGCTATCTTCGCTTATTAATCATCATCACACTGATATCTCCCGTCTTGAAACCTTCAATCTTGATGAATATTTTAATATTGATGCCAATGATCCGAATAGCTATAGAAGTTACATGAAGCAGCAATTTTTTGATAAAGTCGGTCTGACAGAAGCGCAGTATCATCTGCCTGACAATGATTCAGTGGATGTTGAAGCAGATAATATGCATTATGAGGCAATGATCCGACAAAAAGGACCGTTCGATATACAATTGCTAGGTATCGGTATTAACGGACATATCGGTTTCAATGAACCAGGCACACCTTTTGACAGTCAGACGCGGATCGTTGAACTGACAGAGGAGACGATTGAAGCGAATGCACGATTCTTTGAACGTAAAGAAGATGTACCCGTTCAAGCTGTGTCCATGGGGATTGAGACGATAAAATATTCGAATCGTATCATTATGCTGGCATTGGGAAAGAAGAAAGCACCTATTATGGCGAAGCTTTATCACATGACAGAATCAGATATTCAAGTTCCGGCCAGCAGTCTGCTTGATCATCCTCATGTAGAAGTAATTATGGATGCAGAAGCAGCTCATTTAATCGATTTTAATTCATACAAATAAGCGACAACACTCTGTGTTGTCGCTTATTTGCATCTAGAGCAGCTGAGTGAGCAGTTCTTCGTTCTTTTCCTTGAAGACTTCATTGTGACTGGATACGATGCCTGCTTCATGTGCGGATGGATCAATATAAGTTTTAGCTAAGTTGACAGCATTAGCTGCATCATGGAAACAGCCGGCCATAAGCTGTACTTTACTGTCATGTGCGAGTATATCACCTACTGCGTATACTCCGGATATTTGTGTGGAAGAATCGGCATTACCTTTAATATAGAAATTATCCTGTCGGTCCAGTTTAATATCACATTTATCCAGCAGGTCGCTCTCCATGTGAAAACCATGATTGATGATAACGTCATCCACCATGATTTCACGTGGTTCACGTGTGCGGCAGTTCTGAATGATGACGGATTCAATCGTGTCGCCTTCTGCCTGCAGTGAATAAATGGAATGACTCATGATTTTTTCGACACCTCGTGCGTCCAGTCGGCGTACCATTTCTTCATGACCTTTAAAATCATCTTTTCGACAGAGAATAGAAACGTGCTCTGCAAAGGGGGCAATATCATATGCCCAGTCAATAGCTGCGTTTCCGCCGCCTGAGATTAGTACACGCTTATTTTTGAAGCGGGTGAGAGAAGGGACGACATAATGGAGGTTTGAGACCTCATAGCGTGCGGCACCTTCAATGGCAAGCTTCATCGGAGAGATGATGCCGCTACCGATTGCAATGATAACAGCCTTTGATAAATAGCTATCCTGGTCAGTGGTCACCTCAAAAAGCTGTTCATCTTTTTTAGTAATATTTGTGACTTTTTCACTAAGATGGACAGCTGGTTTAAATGTGAGACCTTGAGAGACCATCTCTTTGACGATATCGCCTGCAGGCTTAGGGGTAATGCCACCTATATCCCAGACTATCTTCTCGGGATAAAGGTTGACTTTACCCCCTAATTTATCCTGGAAATCAATAATGCGGACTTTCATACCACGCAAGCCTGCGTAAAATGCCCCATATAAACCTGCGGGTCCGCCACCGATAACAGTTATATCTAATAATGGATTCAAACTAAGAACTCCTTACTTCATTAAGTTGCGTTGTTTCATATTATACTATAAAATAAAATGCATTGATAATGATTATCACTTAATTGAATGAAGGCGGTTTAAAATGGACAGATTATCCGGAGAGAAAATTACAATAGGTTACGGCGAACGCGATATTGTAAAAGAACTATCCGTTACTATTCCTGACGGCAGAATAACTTCAATTATTGGACCAAACGGATGTGGCAAGTCGACATTGTTGAAAGCGCTTGCTCGCATCATTCCTGTAAAAGAAGGCCAGGTTGTACTGGATGGCAGGAATATTCATCAACAATCAACAAAGGAGATAGCACGCAAAATAGCGATATTACCTCAATCACCAGAAGTGGCTGACGGATTGTCAGCAGGTGAATTGGTCAGTTATGGACGTTTCCCCTATCAGAAAGGGTTTGGCCGACTGACGAAAGAAGATAAAGAGGTGATTGACTGGGCGCTTAGCGTGACAGGAACTTACGAGTTCAAGGAAAGAGCGGTCAACGATTTAAGTGGAGGACAACGTCAACGTGTATGGATTGCGATGGCGCTTGCACAAAAAACAGATATCATTTTTCTTGATGAACCGACTACTTATCTGGATATTTCTCATCAGCTTGAAATTCTGGATTTAGTACAGACGCTTAACCGTGAGCAGGGGACAACGATTATTATGGTTCTGCATGATATCAATCAGGCTGTCCGTTTCTCTGATCATCTGATTGCAATGAAAAAAGGTAAAATTGTGACACAAGGCAGAACGAATGATGTACTGACAACGGAAGTACTGGCTGAGGTGTTCAATATTGATGCAGAACTCAGTACAGATCCACGTACCGGCAAGCCGTTACTGGTGACTTATGACTTATTATGCAAACATTACACGAGGATATAAGCGATGAGGACAACGGTAAAGAATGTGATGTTAAGTATGGTGATAGTAGTCGCTATCATTATTATTCTGCTTATTTCATTTTGTCTGGGCACGGTCAATTATTCTATAGGTCAAATATTTTCTGCTTTCTTCCACTATGAGAATATTGAAAGTCACAATATTATCCGTGATATTCGTGTGCCTCGTGAGCTCGGTGCACTGCTAGTTGGCATGGCGCTCGCCTGTAGTGGTGCTATTATGCAGGGTATTACTAAAAATGCCCTGGCAGATCCTGCACTGCTTGGTCTGAATGCCGGTGCTTCGATGATGATCAGTATGGTTCTTGCTTTTTCTGAAAATGCAAGTTTCCTTGTGCTTATGTTGGCTGGTTTTCTTGGAGCAGTGATCGGTGGGACATTGGTCCTGCTTATTGGCAGTTCGAGACGTGGGGGTTTCAGTACGATGCGTATTATATTAGCCGGTGCAGCTATCTCCGCTTTACTGACCGCACTTGCTTCAGGTATAGCACTCATATTCCGCCTGAATCAGAGTATTACTTTCTGGACTGCTGGTGGGGTGGCAGGCACAACGTGGCAGCAGCTTGCTTATGCCGCTCCAGTAATTCTGGTGATTATCGTTCTGGTGTCGATGAGAGGACGTCAACTCACTGCACTGAGCCTAGGTGAAGAGATGGCTCAAGGTTTAGGTGCAGATACAAACCGAATTCGTATCTTTTTTTCGATTATGACGATGCTTCTTGCCGGTATCGCTGTGTCGTTAGTAGGGTCTCTGGTCTTTGTAGGGTTAATGGTGCCTCATATTGTGAGATTTCTTGTGGGGACAGATTATCGTCTGATTCTTCCATTCTCCGCTTTGCTCGGCGGCTTATCGATTGTAGTAGCAGATACGATTGCACGACTTGCAGGTGAATCACCACTCGGTGCCATTATTTCAATTATAGGTGTGCCGTTCTTCATCTATCTGGTGAGAAGGGATGGTAAATTACTATGATTGAAGCACATAGAAAAAGAAAACAATGGCTTAGTGTTACTGTGTTGTGTGTCGTTGTGCTGTTGACAATGGCATTCAGTATGACGACCGGTGATTTCAAAATGACGATCCCTCAATTCTTCCGGATATTATTCGGTATGGGTGAATCGACCGATACAATGATTCTGTATGAATTCAGAATGCCAAGACTGATAGTCACATTGCTAAGCGGTGCTGCACTTGCCTTAAGTGGCGCACTTCTGCAGAGTATCACAAGGAATCCACTTGCGGATCCCGGCATCATCGGTATTAATGCGGGCAGTGGCTTCTTTATTGTGCTGCTGATGATATTTTTACCTGTTGATAGTCAGACATTTGTCTATGTGCTGCCTCTCTTTAGCATGATAGGCGGCTTACTGACAGCACTGATTATATTTATACTGAGCTATAAAAAGAATGAGGGCATTCAACCTGTCCGTATGGTGCTGATGGGGATTGGTATGGCGACTGCATTAAGTGGTGCTTCAATTATGATGACTTCAACATTCAAAAAAGAACAGATGGAATTTGTGGCTTCCTGGTATGCAGGCTCCATCTGGGGTGATACATGGCCGTTTGCCATCATACTGATCATTTCAGTATTTATATTAGTGCCACTGGTCTTCGCCAAGGCGAACACATTGAATATTTTAAACACACATGAACATATATCTATAGGAGTAGGTGTCGCTGTCAGTAGACAACGCCTGCTGTTGATTGCTATCGCAGTCTTTTTAAGTTCGAGTGCAGTTGCAGTGAGCGGAGGTATTGCATTCATCGGTTTATTAGGTCCGCATATTGCACGTGGTCTTGTGGGGCCCAGACATCAGATGTTTCTTCCAATTGCATTATTGATTGGAGCGATACTACTTGCGCTCTCTGATACAATCGGTAGAATATTGCTGCAACCGTCAGGTGTCCCGGCAGGCATCATTGTCAGTTTAATTGGCGCACCGTATTTTATCTATTTAATGAATAAGAATGCGCGAGACGCATAGCCCTCTCGATTTATTGTTATAGTTAAAGGGTAGAGAGGTTATAATAATAATAATGGAGTGATGAAGATGATCAATCATCCCTTAGTGAAGGCTTATAGAAAGTTTGTTGCGAATCGAACGCCGCACGCTGTCGGATTTATAGGACAGCCGGATGCGGGTAAGAGCAGTCTAATCAACAAGCTACTGCCAAAGGCTAAAGCCTATACAGGCGTTCATACAGATGCAACGCTTACAGCCCAATCATACGATTATCCGATATACGGAGAGTTAATAGACTTTCCGGGGGTAGGGACAGAAGAAGTGACATTATCACAATATAAGAAAATGATTAAGGCAAGTAACATCTCGACCTTCTACTACGTATTTGGAAGTAAGATTAGAGAGACGGATATGGAGTTAATTAAATACCTCTATAAAGAGAAAAAAGAAGTACATTTCATTTACAACAAAGTAGATGCGATGGTTGATGTCAACCATGATGACTCTCTGGAATCATTGAAACATACGAAGGATACTGAACTGAAAGTCATGCTGCGTCCTTATATTAAAGAGCAGAAAGATTACTTGTTTGTTAGTGCGTTGACAGGTGAAGGGATAGAGACCTTACAGCAGCAGCTTAAAACATTATTTGAAGCGCAATATCAAGTATATCTTGAACAGTATAACAGTGCAGAAATGAAAGAAAGTTATCTCAACTATAAAGTGAATAGTGTGTTTCCAAAATTATTTACGCCTGCTTTAAAAGAAGTGATATCAAGAGAGAGCTACAGCGTTCTTGAACGGACGATACGAAGTCACTTCAGAGTAGAGGCAGACGATGTCTATGATAAATTTCATATGTGGCCCTCTATCGAGAAACATATTGCTCAGCAGGGGAAACCGGAAAACACATTTTCTCATGTAATGGATTTTGCAAAAATGGTCCAAATTCTAAGAAGTGCTTTTAAATTAAAATCATTAAACCCTATCCAATCCGTTCTAGGATCACTGATAGAAATGGGATTATCTCAAGCATTTCCAGCTGTTCAAGGTATCATCAGCTATACGAATGATATTAAAGCAGTAGCTAAAAATATAATCGACCAGTCTACACCGTTATACAGATAGAACTCACACCTGTGAGTTCTTTTTTTATTCTTTTATGCAATCGTTTGCAAAAAAGCATTGACGATGAAAAATAGCTTGTGATAAGATGAGCTTAAGAAATGAAAACGTTTTCTATTATAGAGAGGAAAAGGAGATTAAGAGATGAAAAAATCATCATTATTAATGCTTGTTGTATCGTTACTCGTAGCATCTGTTCTTGCAGCATGCGGTAACTCAGGTTCAGGCGGCGGTACTGCAAAAAAAGGAGACGGAGACCAAGTAACGGTTAACGTATTCCAGTTCAAAGTAGAATTCAAACAACAGTTTGAAGAAATGGCTAAGAAATACATGGCTGAACATCCGAATGTGAAAATCAACATCGAAACTGTTGGTGGCGGTAATGACTACGGTCAAGCATTAAAAGCAAAAATTGCTTCTAAAAACGAACCTGATATTTTCAATATCGGTGGACCGGAAGACTTAAAAGTACACGCGAACCGTTTAGCAGATTTATCAGATATGAAAGCGACTAAAGCAGTAGTTGATGAAGCATTAATTGCACCTGTTCAAAAGGATGGTAAAACATATGGTATCCCGATGAACCAGGAAGGTTACGGCTTAATCTACAATAAAGAAATCTTCGACAAAGCAGGCGTTAAAGCTGAAGATATCAAAACACTTGATGATTTAGAAAAAGTTTCTCAGACTATTGATTCTAAAAAAGAAGAACTAGGGTTAAGCGGTGTCTTCGCATTACCAGCTAAAGAAAAATGGGTATTAAGCGACCACGCAGCCAATATTTTCTTAGCAAAAGATTTTGATAACGATATTCAAAAAGCAGCTGCAGCAAAAACATTACCCTTCTCTCAGAAAGATCAGTTAAAACAGTATTTAGATATTCAAAACAAATATTCAAAACAACCTGTTGTATCTCTTGATTACTCTCAACAAGTTGAAGAATTATTCTCTACTGGTAAAGTAGCGATGATTCAGCAAGGTAACTGGGCTTATCCGACCATTGAAGGGGTTAATCCTGAAGTAGCTAAAAATGTAGGACTGATTGCAGTACCGACAAGTTCAGGTGAAGCGACAATTCCAGTAGGTGTTGCAAATAACTGGGCAGTCAACAAAAAATCAGATGAAAAAGTTCAAAAAGCAGCAAAAGAGTTTCTTGACTGGTTATATACATCTGATCAAGGTAAACAGATTGTAATGGAAGACTTCAAGTTTATTCCAGCATATAAAGACTACGATACATCTAAAATTGCTGATCCACTATCAAAAGAAATCTATAAGTACTCTCAAGATGGTAAAACAACTGCATGGGTATTCAAAGGCTATCCAACTGGATATACTGACGATGCGTTAGGTGCTTACTTACAAGATTACTTAACAGGTAAAATATCATTTGACGAAGCAATCAAAAAATCTCAAGATGCTTGGGAAAAAGCAAGAAAATAATAGTTGAAAAGGGGGGCACATCTTGTGGCACCCCTTTTTAAAATCTGAGGTGAAAAAATGAAGACAAAAAGTTTCGCATTCTGGCTCTTTTTAATGCCGGTTCTAGTCGCATTGTTTATGGTCATCATTATTCCGTTCATATATGGTATTTACTATTCATTTACTAACTGGAACGGCGATACATCCCAAGTACCAGATTTTGTAGGGTTCAGTAATTATGTCAATTTATTGAGCGATGAGACTTTCAAAAATGCTTTATGGTTTACTTTTAAATATTCTATTGCATCTGTATTGATTGTTAATATTATCGGGCTCAGTCTTGCACTCCTCGTGACAAGCCGCATTAAGTCCAAAAACTTCTTACGTACGATTTTCTTCATGCCGAATTTAATCGGTGGACTGATTCTTGGTTTTATCTGGCAGTTCATTTTCACTAAAGTATTCGCAAGTATTGGTGAAGCAATCGGTTCAGAGTGGATGCAGGGCTGGTTAAGTGATACGGCAACTGGATTCTGGGGACTTGTTATTCTGACAACATGGCAGATGGCAGGTTATATCATGATTATCTATATTGCTTACTTAGAAAATGTACCTGTTGACTTACTTGAAGCAGCAGAAATTGATGGAGCTAATACGTGGCAGCGTTTTAAAAATATCATCTTCCCGCTTGTTGCACCTGCTTTTACGGTCAGCATGTTCCTTACGTTGTCTGGCGCTTTCAAAGTCTATGATCAGAACTTATCACTGACAAACGGAGGTCCAGGTAACTCAACGAAAATGGTAGCGATGGATATCGTCGACACGGCCTTTAAGATGAACTTAATGGGTTCTGCACAGGCGAAAGCAGTTGTCTTCTTCCTGATTGTCACTGCGATCAGTTTAGTACAGGTTTACTACAATAAGAAAAGAGAGGTTGAGATGTAATGAAAATCAAGTGGTTTATTGTTGAGATTATCGCACTGGTCATCGGATTATTATGGCTCTCACCTTTCTATCTCATGATCGTCAATGCGTTTAAAACAAAACTTGAAATATTCAGCAACACATTGAAGCCCCCAGAAACATTCACGTTCCAGAATTTTATTGGTGCTTTCCAGCAATTGAACTTTGCACAGACATTTCTGAACTCAGTTCTCGTCTCATTTATGAGTGTGGCTCTTATTATTATCTTCTCAAGTATGGCAGCCTATGCGCTCAGCCGTAATAAAGGGAAGATGTCCAACTTGATTTTCTTCTTATTTGTAGCGGCGATGCTGGTGCCGTTCCAGTCTGTTATGATTCCGCTCGTTAAAATATTCGGTGATCTGCAGAGCTTGAATATCTGGGGTCTGATGTTCATGTATCTTGGATTCGGTGCAAGTCTGTCTATCTTCCTGTATCACGGTTCACTACAAGGGATTTCTAAATCTCTTGATGAGGCAGCGATGATTGACGGTGCGAGCAAATGGCAGGTGTACTGGCATGTTATCTTCCCGCTGTTGAAACCTATCTCAGTAACGGTGGGTATCCTGAACGTTATCTGGATCTGGAATGACTACCTGTTACCGAGTTTAGTTCTCGGACCTGGGCAGGAGACCATTCCACTTAAATTGTTCCTATTCTTCGGACAATATACGAAACAGTGGCACTTAGCGCTGGCTGGTCTCACTATTTCAATTATTCCGGTTATTATCGGTTACTTCTTCGCACAGAAACAGATTATTAAAGGTGTTTCTGACGGCGCTGTGAAATAGTATGGTGACAATCAAGGATGTAGCGAAGCGGGCGAATGTCGCCCCTTCTACCGTATCACGTGTCATCAGCAACAATGATGCTATCAGTGAAAAGACAGCACAGAAAGTCAGACAGATCATGTATGAAATGGGCTATATTCCGAATGTATCAGCAAGAAGACTTGTCAAAAAGCAGTCAAATACAATCGGTATTCTGTTGAAGTCATCTTCAAAAGAAATGCGTCAGAATCCTTTTTTTACAGATGTTTTGATGAGCATCTCGAAAATTTGTAAAAATAGTGGCTATTCGACAGTGATATCAACAAGTGCTGATGAAGCTGAGCTGCTTGTTGAAGTGAAGGAGTTAATCAGTGGCAATGCAGTTGATGGCTTTATCGTTCTTTATTCAAAAGAAGAGGATAGAGTCCGCCACTATTTAAGAGAAAACAACTGTCCTTTTGTTATCATCGGTAAACAACTAAATGATGCCGATGATATATATATTGATAATGATAATGTAGAAGCTTCAAAACAGCTGACTGAATATCTCATTTCTCTTGGTCACCGGCATATTGCCTTTATTGCAGAGAATAAGACATATGCCGTTAATATTGACCGTCTGCAGGGATATAGAACAGCATGCAAAAATGCAGGGATAGCACTCTCGACGTATGAAGGCGCTGCCGGCACAGATGATGTCAGACAGATCATTCGCTCATTACCGGCTGATATAACTGCACTCATTACATCTGACAGTATGATGAACTTGAATGTGCTGAGTGAACTATATCTTGCAGGACGCCGTATACCGGCGGATATTCAGACAGCGACATTTAACGATTCTTATTTGAACGAAACAGCTTGTCCTCCTCAGACTGTTGTTGATATTTTTCCTGAACGATTAGGAGAAGAAGCGGCTAGTCGATTAATTGAATATTTATGCCATCGTGATATGCTAAAAGTGAGTAAAATGATTCCAACTCGAATTATCGAACGTCAATCTACAAAACCATTAAAGGAGTGGGACGAATGAAAGTTACAGTATGGAATGAATTTAGACATGAAAAAGAATCAGAAAAAGTGAGAAGTGTTTACCCGGAAGGTATTCATCAGCATATTGCTTCTTTCATTGAAGATGCAGAAGTGACGACAGCAACACTTGATGAAGCTGAGCATGGTTTGACAGAAGAAGTGCTGAATACAACAGATGTACTGATCTGGTGGGGACATAAGGCACATGATGAAGTAGATAACGCTATTGTGGACCGCGTACATAAGCGTGTACTTGAAGGGATGGGACTGATTGTTCTGCATTCAGGTCATTTCTCAAAAGTATTCAAGAAACTGATGGGTACGGGCTGTGATTTAAAATGGCGTGAAGTGGGTGAAAAAGAGAGAATCTGGACTGTAATGCCGAACCACCCCATTGCTGAAGGATTAGATGAGCACTTTGAGCTTGAACAGGAAGAAATGTATGGTGAACATTTTGATATACCAGCACCAGATGAACTGATTTTCATCAGCTGGTTCCAGGGTGGAGAAGTTTTCCGTTCAGGTGCGACTTTTAAACGAGGTAACGGTAAGATTTTCTACTTCCGTCCAGGACACGAAACTTATCCAACTTATTACGACAAAAATATTCAACGCGTCATCAACAATGCTGTGAGATGGGCGAAGCCTACAACAAACGGCTATCCGACTTATGGTAACTATCAGCCGCTTGAAGATCTGAGTAAAGGAGAGAAGACAGATGACCTTTAAAGTGGGTATTATCGGTTGCGGCAGTATCGCAACGCACAGACATATTCCTGAATATCAGCACAACGAAGATGCAGAAATTATTGCTTACTGCGATATCGTCAAGGAACGCAGCGATGAACTTGCTGAAGAATTCGGTGGTACGAGCTACTCTGATTATCATGAGCTTCTCGCTAATTCTGAGGTGGAAGTCGTCAGTATCTGTACACCGAATTATCTGCATGCAGAGATGACGATTGCAGCATTACAGGCAGGTAAACATGTATTATGTGAAAAACCGATGGCGACTTCGCTTGAAGATGCGGATGCAATGATTCAGGCAGCAGATAATAACGGTAAGATGCTGATGATTGGTCATAATCAGCGTATTAACGAAGCACATCAACAAGCTAAAAAAGATATAGCAGATGGTAAACTGGGCAAGATTTACTCATTTAAGACAACATTCGGTCATCCGGGGCCGGAAGGATGGAGTGTTGATGGACCAGATAGCTGGTTCTTCGATAAAAAACGTGCGTTTATCGGTGCGATGGGCGATCTTGGTGTGCATAAAGCCGACTTAATGCGCTACATTCTTGATACTGAATTCTCAGAAGTCGGTGCAATGATTGAAACATCGGCTAAGAAGGCAGATGTGGATGATAATGCAGTACTGATACTTAAAACTGAGAATGGCATTATCGGTTCTCTTAGCGCATCATGGGCGTATAATGGTCAAGAAGATAACAGCACGATTATTTACGGCGAAAAAGGTATTTTAAAACTGAATGCAGATGATGTAGATACTTATCAGTTCTTCGGAGCAGATGGCAACATTGAGAAGAAGCAGCTCGGTGAAATTCAGACGAACGATGAAGAGGGTCAGAAAAACTCACACACAATTGACGCTTTTATTGACGCACTTTCAGAAAATAAAACACCTATCTGTGATGGACGCGAAGGCCGAGCATCTCTCAATGTCATTATTAAAGCGATAAATTCAGCTGAGAATAAAACAATCACACAAGTTTAAGGAGCGTTACACATGACGAAAGTGAGACTAGGTATAGCAGGCGTAGGAGGTATAGCGACAGATAGACATATACCTGCCTTCAGGAATTTCGATCAAGTTGAAATCACCCATGTCTATGATATTAATACAGAGCGGGCGATGGTTGTGGCCAATCAATTCCAGATTCCACATGTTGCTTCAAGTTACGAGGAGATGCTGAATCATATTGATGCAGTGGTGATTACAACACCAAACAAATTTCACGCTCCTTTGACGATCGCTGCGCTTGAGAAGAATATCTCTGTCATGTGTGAAAAACCGATGGCAACTACTCAAGCTGAAGCAGATGCCATGGTGAAAGCTGAGGAAAACAGCGAAGGTATCCTTCATATTGCTTATCATTACCGTTTTATGAAGGAAGCGATTGCAGCGAAGAAAATCATCGATAAAGGAATCATCGGTGAACCGCTTGTCGTGCGGGTTAAAGCGATGCGACGACGCAAAGTGCCAGGCTGGGGTGTCTTCACTAACAAGGAACTGCAAGGCGGCGGTGCATTGATTGACTATGGTTGTCATCTGCTGGATCTCGCGATGTGGCTGACAGGTAATCAGAAGCCGGTGGAAGTCTCAGCTCAGACTTATAACCAGTTAAGCCGTATGCCGAATCCTGTCAATGAGTGGGGGCAGTTCAATCCGGAGACATTTGAAGTGGATGATCATGTCACAGCATTCATCAGATTCGAGAATAATATCACGATGCTCTTTGAGACAAGCTGGGCTGCGAACGTCGAGAGTGACGAAGAGCATATCAGCATATCAGGCACAAAAGGTGGACTGGATGTTTTCAAGATGAAGGTCAATCAGGCGGATGATACATTGATGACGACGCTGAATATTGATTATATACAGATTGATCATTCCTTCCAGTACTTACAGGCTGAGAACTTTATCGCCGCTATAACGCACGAAGTTCCTTTGCGAGTACAACCAGCGGAAGCGAAAGACGTCTCAAGCATTATAGAAGCTATTTATATTAGTGCAGCAAAGCAACGAGCTGTTCGAATAGAGGAGGAGTAATCATGAAGTTAGGTGTGTTTAATCCGTTATTCAATGATAAATCATTTGAAGAGATGCTGGACTACGTTCAGGCAGCCGGTGTTGAAGCAGTGGAAGTCGGAACTGGAGGTTATCCAGGTAGCCACCACATCAATGTAGACCAATTGCTCGAGGATGAAGAGGCGAGAGAAGTTTATTTAAAAGCATTTGCGGAGCATGACCTGTTCATCTCATCATTCAGCTGTCATGGTAATCCGATTTCTCCAGACGAAGCATTTCGTACAGAATCCGATACAGCGCTTAGAAAGACGATTAAGTTAGCAGCGCTGATGAATGTACCGGTGGTCAACTGCTTCAGTGGAACAGCTGGAGACTCAGAAGAAGCGAAGCAGCCGAACTGGCCGGTTGTTGCCTGGCCGACAGAATATGCCGACATCTATAACTGGCAGTGGGAGCATAAGCTCATCCCATACTGGAAGGAAATCGCACAACTTGCCAAGGAAAATAATGTGAAGATCGCACTGGAATTACATGGTGGATTTTTAGTGCATTCTCCTTATACATTACTGAAACTTCGCGAGGCAACAAATGAATATATCGGTGCGAATCTTGATCCAAGTCATATGTGGTGGCAAGGTATTGATCCGGTTGCTGCCATCAAGATTTTAGGAAAAGAGAATGCCATCCACCATTTCCATGCGAAAGATACGTATCTTGATCAGGATAATATCAATATGTACGGACTTCTTGATATGCAGCCTTATGGTGATGTCCGCACGCGCAGCTGGACGTTCAGAAGTGTAGGCTGCGGACATGATTTGAAGGAATGGACAGCGATGATGAGTGCCCTTAGAACATATAACTATGATTATATCGTCAGCATTGAACATGAGGATCCGCTGATGTCGATTGAAGAAGGATTCCAGACAGCAGTTCGAAACTTAAAACAAATAATGATTAAAGAGACACCGACTGATATATGGTGGGTGTAAGGAGGAAGTTAAATGGCGGAACTGAAACTGGATCATATCCAGAAAACATATGACGGTGGTAATACAGTCGTTAAAGATTTTAATCTACACATTCATGATAAAGAGTTTATCGTATTTGTTGGACCCTCTGGTTGCGGGAAGTCCACGACATTACGTATGATTGCAGGACTTGAGGATATTACAGCGGGAGACTTGACGATTGATGGCGTACGCATGAACGACGTACCACCTAAAAATCGTGATATTGCAATGGTATTCCAGAACTATGCGCTTTATCCGCATATGACGGTCTTCGACAATATGGCATTTGGACTGAAGCTTCGCAAAATGCCGAAAGCTGAGATTAAAACACGTGTTGAAGAAGCAGCGAAGATACTAGGGCTGACTGATTATCTGAACCGTAAACCAAAAGCATTATCAGGGGGCCAACGTCAACGTGTGGCATTAGGTCGTGCTATCGTCCGTGAAGCGAAAGTCTTCCTGATGGATGAACCATTATCAAACCTGGATGCGAAACTTCGTGTACAGATGCGTGCAGAAATTTCTAAATTACATGAACGTCTGCAGACAACGACGATTTATGTAACCCATGACCAGACAGAAGCATTAACGATGGCCACACGTATTGTCGTACTGAAAGATGGCGACATCATGCAGGTCGGGACACCGAAGGAAGTATATGATTTCCCGGAAAATATTTTCGTGGCTGAATTTATCGGTTCACCGCCAATGAACATTTTCTCAGCACGCATTGCAGACAATCGTATGTATATCGGCAACTATGAATTTGATCTCCCTGCAGAAATGGCTCGTACACTTGATGTTGCGGGCTATAACGGTAAGGATATCAAATTCGGTATTCGTCCAGAAGATATTCATTTCGACGCACAGTCAGGCACACCATTCGAGACGAAAGTAACGGTGAGTGAGCTGTTAGGTTCAGAAGTTATGGTCTATTCTGTATTTGAAGGACAGGAATTTATCTCTAAAATTGATGCAAGCCACCAGTTCCGTAATGGTGACATTATTAAACTCGTGATGGATATGACAAAAGCACATTTCTTTGATGGTGAGACAGGTGTGCGTATCCCTCGTGCAAATGAAGCAGAAGAAAGACAGAAGCTTGAACACAATTTAATTGCTGAAACAAACTAATAAGTTGTAATGACTGCAAAAAGCTGTTAGCATGCACATGTTAATAGCTTTTTTAATTCAGGAGGCCAATCAAAATGAAGCGTATATGGTGGAAAGAAGCGGTATGCTACCAGGTATACCCGCGTAGTTTTAAAGATTCAAATGGAGATGGTATAGGAGATATCAACGGTATTATTGAGAAGCTGGATTATTTGCAGGAGCTCGGCATTGATGTTATCTGGGTCAGTCCGATTTACAAATCGCCGAATGATGATAATGGTTATGACATCAGTGACTATCAGGCCATCATGAGAGATTTCGGCACGATGGAAGACTTTGATCGACTGCTCCTTGAAGTCCATGCACGTGGTATGAAACTCATTATGGATCTCGTCATCAATCATACAAGCGATGAGCATCCATGGTTTATTGAATCAAGCATTGCAAAAGATAATCCGAAGCGTGACTGGTATATCTGGCAGGATGCAAAAGACAATAAAGAGCCTAATAACTGGGCAAGTATTTTTGAAGGCTCTGCCTGGGAATATGACGCCACTACCGATCAGTATTACATGCATGTATTCAGTCGTAAGCAGCCGGACTTAAACTGGGAGAACGCTGAAATGCGTGAAACCATCTACCATATGATTAACTGGTGGCTGGATAAAGGAATTGATGGTTTCCGTGTCGATGCTATCAGTCATATAAAAAAATCATTTGAATTAGGAGACCTTCCTAATCCAGAGGGCTTGAACTATGTCCCGTCGTTTGAGGCTCATATGAATCAGCCGGGTATTCATCAATACCTTGAAGAATTAAAAGAAAAAACCTTCTCAAATTACGATATTATGACTGTTGGAGAGGCAAATGGTGTTACAACAGATGATGCTGATATCTGGGTCGGCAATGAGAATGGTAAGTTCAATATGGTCTTTCAGTTTGAACATTTAAACTTATGGGATCATAATATCGGAACATCATTCGACATTCCAGGCTATAAGAAAGTACTTGCAGAATGGCAGAAGGGTCTTGAAAATAAAGGCTGGAATGCACTCTTTATCGAAAATCACGATCGTCCCCGTGTGCCGTCGACATGGGCGGATGAAAAAGATCATTGGTTCCAGAGTTCAACGAGTCATGCAACAGTCTACATGTTACTGCAAGGAACACCGTTCATCTATCAAGGTCAGGAAATCGGTATGACGAATTATCCGTTCAAAGATATTACAGAATTTGATGATGTACATGCGAAGAATATTTATAACAATGAACTGATTAATGGAGCGACAAAAGAAGAAGTAATTGATATGCTGCAACGGATGAGTCGTGACAATTCACGTACGCCGATGCAATGGGATGCGTCAGAACATGCCGGCTTCACGACCGGAACACCATGGATGAAAGTGAATCCTAACTATCCATATCTTAATGTGGCACATCAGCTGGAACGTGAAGGCTCTATCCTTAATTTCTACAAAAAGCTGATTGCCTTTAAGAAATCCAATCTCGTTATGACTTATGGTACGTTTGATCTTGTCTATGCAGACAATCCTTCAGTATTTGCTTATACGAGAACAATGGATGATGAGAAAGTACTTGTCATCGGTAATCTTGCCAATGAAAAAGTGGAGTTAGATGATTCAGAGAACCTAGAATTCAATCCACAGAATTTAAAACTCGCAAACTATAAATATGCATACGATACAGAAACTTCTGAAACCATTCAATTACAGCCATATGAAGCGAGAGTCTATAGATTATCATAATGAATAGGGAAGCTGTTTACATTTCAATGTGAACAGCTTTTTTTCAGTTCTTTTACATTCTTAATTATATATTTACAGTATCTAAATATGACCTCTACATTAGATTGATAGAATAGATAAGCATTCTACTATAAATTAGAGGAGAAAAAAGATGAAGACTACTTTCAAGGTTATACTGTCAATGATGATGGTTTTATCACTCGTACTGTCATTTACGGTTCAAAGTGTGCAGGCAGCTGGAAAACTGGTTATCTCAGAATACATAGAAGGTACGGGTTACAACAAAGCGGTTGAAATTTATAATCCGACAAAAGAGGCTGTTGATTTATCTACTTATTCATTTGTTAACTTTGTGAACGGTGCGAATGAAACATCGGGCACTGTCGCAGAACTGAAACTCAGCGGCACAATTGCACCAGGTGATGTCTATGTCATTGCTAACCAGAATGCAGCACCTGAAATACTAGCTCAGGCTGATTTAAAAACAGGTTCAACAGCTGTTAATTTTAATGGCGATGACACACTTGTATTATTTGAAAACTATAATGCTTCAACAAAATCAGGTGATATCAATGACTCAATCGGACAAGTGGGTGTAGACCCAGGTACAGCATTTGGTTCAGCAGTATCAACATTGGATATGACGCTTGTACGCACAGCAGACAATCTCATTGCAGATACTGATATTCATAATGCCTATGATCCATCAGTGCAGTTTACAGCACTGCCAAAAGATACATTTTCTGAACTAGGTACGTTCAGTGCACATGTCACACCACCTGCTCCAGAAGTACCGCAAGCTGAATATCATGTCAATGTCGTCAGAGTAGTCGATGGCGATACAATCAAAGTTTCTCCTGATATTATGGGATCAGATACAATCAGATTCGTTAATATTGATACACCTGAAACGTATCACTTAACATCTTATGATCCAGCATTGATTGATACAGATTTGAATCAAAACCAGAAATATCATGGTGAAGTGGCTAAAAAAGCTCTCAATGAATTACTTGCACCTGGCACACCTGTTACTGTTAAGGTCAATCCAGATAATATTACTGACCAATATGGACGTGTCTTGGGGCAGGTCGTTAGAGAGAGTGATAATGTAAATACAAACCTTGAAATGGTGAAACAAGGCATGGCTTCAACTTATTTCATCTGGCCGGTCGCTAATATGGAAGATTACCATATGTTCCAGGATGCTGTAGCTGAAGCTAAACAGAATCATTTAGGTATCTGGCAGACAGCACATCCATTACTTGAATTAGCATTCGAGTTCAGAGCACGTTACGATAATAAGGGATTACAGCGTTATGTGGGAGATTCACAGACGAAGTTATATTATGCACCGGAAGATTTTGAAAAAGTTCCGGTAGAAAGACGTATCTTCTTCGCACAAGAAGAAGCCATTGCTCAAGGTTATACTGTAGCACCTGACACAACACTTCCAGCAGATCCTGTAACAGAACCTGCAAAAGAGATGATGATTCAAGAAGCAAGAACAGCAGCAATAGGAACAAATGTAATTGTTTCAGGAACTGTTACAGCTATCGACGGTTATAATCTCTATATTCAGGACGAGACAGCAGGTATGGTCGTCAGAAGTAAGACGGTCACACCTAAAGTAGGTGACGTTATTACTGCAACAGGTTCTACAACTGAGTATTACGGACTTTATCAAGTTGAAACTGAAAATGTTAAAGTGACAGCACAAAAAACAGTGGTACCTGTAGTGACTGCATTAAACCAGATTGGTGAAGAGACCGAAGCAGAGTATATTGCTATTGAAAAAATAAAAGTGGAGTCAGTCAATACGCATAACGAATATACAGTAACAGACGCAGCAGGACATCAATCCCTAGTGAAAACGACTGAACCACTTGAAATCGGTGCAACATATGACCGTATTGAAGGTGTCGTCACTTATAGCTTTAATGCGTATAAATTACTACCGACTTCTATCGTGAAGACTGCTGACGTACCGACAACAGAAGTGCCGACGACAGAAGCACCGACGACAGAAGTACCGACGACAGAAGTACCGACGACAGAAGTACCGACGACAGAAGTACCGACGACAGAAGTACCAACAACAGAAGCACCGACGACAGAAGTACCTGTTATAAAGCATAATGTAAAAGGTTTTGTATTCTTCGACCAGAATAATAACGGTAAGTATGATACACCAGACCGTAAATTAAGTAATATTCGTGTCGATGTATATCAAAACGGTAAACTTGTAGAAAAGGTTAAAACGGATAAGCAAGGTCGCTACACAGTTAATGTTGCAGTTGGTCGTTATGTTCTGCAGTTTGACCAACCTAAAAATTTAGTGGAAACATTCCAGAATGCAGCCGCAGATAATATTGATTCTGATATCAAGGATGGCAAAGTAACGGTTGATATAACGCATGATTTAAATGATGTAACAGCTGGATTTGCTAAAAATGTAGGTCAATTGAGAAAACAATAAGATTTCCCTTCAGAAAACACCTTTTAAGGTGTTTTCTTTTGTGTTCTTATTTACAATAAAGTAGAGGTGAGCATAATGAAATTACAGTGGGATCATATTATTCACTATATTCATGATTTATCGTCTTTTCAGTTTCCTGAGGATTTACTGCAGCTGCATGAAGGTGGTCGTCATGAGGCACTAGGCACTTATAATGATTTAAGTTATACCGATCTGAGTTACATTGAATTTATTGATGTTTTTGATCAGAATATATTAAAGCAGGCAGCGGCGAGTGAAGAACAACGTCTTAGTTTTGCTGCCACTTTAGAAAGAACAGATTATACAGAGGGCTGGAAGCGGCTGTGCTTCCGGACAGATAATATCGAGGCACTGAATGACCATTTTATCTCATGCGGTCTGTCGACTATCGGTCCGAGCAAAATGTCTCGTACGAAGTCGGACGGAACGGTGGTCAGCTGGCAGTTGCTTTATATCGATGATGATAGACAGGACCGTGAACTTCCTTTCTTTATTCAGTGGGGTGATGATGATGTGAAGCGCACTGAGCAGCTGGAATCTATGTTTCAGTCTGTGAATATAACAGATATTGCGCTGATGACTCAAAATAAAGACCAGTTTATCCAAAACTGGATAGACTGGTTCAATGCTGACTATAAGGATGGACAATTATTAATTCCAGATGGACCGACTTTCACATTATTTGAAGGTGATCAGGAGAGTATTGAATCCATCACACTGTCCGGGATTGAACATCCTTCTATGGAAATAAGGGGCGCGACTTATCATTTTCACGCATAGACATAATTGTAAATATGCATGACAATGAGTGAAATATGAACTGCGGCGATTAAAAGTGTTATAATAGCCAACGTGAAGTTAAGACGAGTCGTTCTTACAATCAAAAAGAGTACACTCAGGATTACAGCAAGGGCTGCGACAATAATATGGATATCAATATGATTAACAGATTGATGTCCTTGAATCAAAAAGATGAATATCAGATTGATGAGTGAGACAACGGCAAGTAATATATTTTTAAACATAATAACCTCGTTTTCTTAGTATGCGGCTATTATAACAAATTGATAATGAAGATGCTTGATAAGTGAAAGGAAGAGAACAATGACAGTTGAACGTTTAACGATAACAGATAAGGCACATGATGAATTTGTAAAGACACATCCTCATGGAGACCTTCTTCAATTATCTAAATGGGGAGATGTGAAAAAATCTGCAGGCTGGTACAGTAAGCGTATCGCGGTTGGTAGAGCTGGAGAAGTAGCGGGTGTTGCACAGCTTCTTTTTAAGAAAGTACCTAGACTGCCCTATACATTATGCTATATCTCAAGAGGATTCGTCTGTGATTACCGCGACCATGAGGTTGTGGAAGCTTTGCTTGAGCAGGGAATTGAAATCGCAAAAGCGGAACGAGCTTATTCGATTAAAATTGATCCGGATGTAGAAGTGACGGAAGTAGAAGATCTCGTGGACTACATGGAATCTATTGGCTTTAAGCATAAAGGCTTTGAAGATGGTCTCAGTAAGCATTATATCCAGCCGCGTATGACGATGGTCACAAATATTGATCAGAGCGAGGAAGACCTGATTAAAAGTTTTGAGCGAAATAATCGCTCACGTGTGAAACTGAGTCAGAAGAAAGGGACGCGTGCATACATTGCGAGTCGTGATGAACTGCAGACATTTGCAGATCTTATGCAGGAGACAGGTTCAAGAGATGGCTTCCTGACAAGAGACGTCTCCTACTTCGAAAATATTTATGATGCGCTCAATCCTGACGGGGATGCAGAACTTGTTCTTGTGAAACTGGTGCCAGGTGAAGTGCTGCCTAAACTACGCGAAGAACGTCAAGTACGCCTGGATAAGAAAGCGCGACTTGAGGGAAAAGAGAAGAATCAAAAAATTGAAAACCAGATTAAAGATCTGGATATTCAGTTGGCGAAACTTGAGAAGCAGATAGATGAACTGACTGAAATGGAGAAAACCACACCTGAGGGTAAGGTGCTGTCGGGTTCTATTCTGACATTCGCAGGGCATAAAGCTTATTATCTGTACGGTGCTTCAAGCAATGAATACCGTGATTACTTACCGAACTATAACATGCAGCTTACCATGATGCGTTATGCACGTGATAAAGGTGCTAAAACTTACGATTTCGGTGGGACAAGCAATCACCCGGATAAAGAATCAGAGTATTACGGATTATGGCAGTTTAAAAAGATGTGGGGAACAAAACTGAGTGCAAAAATCGGAGAATTTGATTATGTATTGAACCCACCGGTTTATCAGCTCATTGAACAGGTGAAACCACAAATTATGAATCTTAAAAGAAAATTAGGACGTCGATAAAAAAAGTCTCATCCAGTCGGATGAGACTTTTAACGCATATCGAGATAAAGAAATGGATTAATGAACGTAATATATAGAAGGAAAATCAGACTCACAGAACTACTGATTGTAAGAATGATGGCTAAAATACGATAAGTCAGATCTTTTTCATTGAGGTTTACTTTAGAAAAGTGATAGTGTAGTCCAATAAATAAAGAAATCAGACAGAAAATAATCCAGAAATAACTCGTAAAGAAAATGATTCCGCTGTTGATGAAATAACCTGCTATTAAGACGATGTGCATTAAGATTGATAAGAGCATCAGCACTTTTTGCATATAACCCCTCCATTTCTTTTAGTGTAATGGAAAAAAAGGTTGAACGAAACAGAAAGTTGCTGAAGGTAATAAGATAAAGGTCTCCAGAAAATACTGGGTATTATTATTAGTAATGACAATATATTTAAGCTATATTACTTAAGAGACAAACTATTTAGGAGGCAAGATGTGGTAAAGAAAATCATTGATTTCTCGTTACATAATAAACTGGCGCTGTGGCTGATGACGTTACTCCTTGCAGCTGCTGGTATTTACTCAGCTATGACGATGAAGATGGAGATGTTACCGAGTATTTCATCACCCGTTCTCACAGTCACAACCCCTTATCCAGGTGCAACACCTGAGGCGGTACTTGATAACGTAACTGACCCGATCGAAAAGAAAGTAAAGAGTATGGAAGGCGTTGACACAGTATCCAGTCAGTCGATGCAGAATGCTTCTGCTATTACTCTGCAATATGAGTTTGGTACAGATATGGATAAGGCAGAAAAAGATGTGCAGGAAGCTATCGATGCGTTAGATCTTCCTGAAGAAGTGAAGGATACAAATATTGATCAGATTTCTATGTATACATTCCCGATCATCAGCTATTCATTTTCTAATGATGTGAATGATCTGAAGAGCCTCACTCAAAAGATAAAGGATGATCTGCTTCCTCAACTGGAGGGTGTGGAAGGTGTTTCAAGTGTTTCATTTTCTGGGCAGGAAGTGGAGCAGGTTGAACTTCAGTTTGATGAAGATAAGTTAAAGAAAGAAGGACTGACACAGGAATCCGTCCTGCAGTTCATTAAAGGTGCGACGACAAATGCACCGCTTGGTCTTTACACGTTTGGTAACGACTTAAAATCTATTATAGTAGATGGTCAATTCACATCAGTTGATGCACTCAAATCCTTGAAGATTCCAGCAACAGGTTCAGCAAGTGGCGCACAGACGCCAGGTCAGCAACCTGGAGCACAGATGGATTCTGCAGCAATGGCTGAAAAAATGAAGAATGCTAAAGTGCCAACTGTCACATTAGGTGATGTGGCGACGATTAAAAACGTTCAAAGCCGTGAATCAATTTCAAAAACGAATGGTAATGACTCACTCAGCATCCAGCTCGTTAAGACTGACAATGCCAATACAGTCAGTGTAGCGAATGATGCCAAAAAAATAGTGGATCAATACGTTAATGAAAATAAAGATATTCACGCATTACTTATGATGGACCAGGCAAAACCAATTCAGGATTCAGTGAAGACGATGGTTGAAAAAGCAGTTATTGGTGCTATTTTTGCAGTCGTGATGATTCTTGTGTTCCTGCGCAATATTCGCTCAACCTTTATTGCAGTTGTATCTATCCCAATGTCAATCCTGATTGCATTATTGATTCTTAAACAGTTAGGGGTAACGCTCAATATTATGACGCTTGGCGCCATGACGGTGGCAATTGGACGTGTCATCGATGATTCTATTGTAGTAATAGAGAATATATTCCGTAGAATGTCGAGCAAGAGTGAGCCTTTACGTGGTACAGCATTAATTGCTGACGCCACACGCGAGATGTTTATTCCGATTATGTCTTCTACAATGGTCACAATCGCGGTCTTCCTACCGCTTGGACTTGTATCAGGTTCTATCGGTGAGCTGTTCCGACCATTTGCACTGACGGTTGTATTTGCACTTCTTGCCTCATTATTGATTGCGATTACGATTGTGCCGATGCTCGGTCATATTTTCTTTAGAAATGGTATTAAAGGCCATCATGATGAGAAGCCGGGACGCATTGCACATTTTTATCGCAATATCCTGGAGTGGTCACTCAATCATAAGTGGCTCATTGCCTTACTCAGTACATTGCTACTTGTCGGCAGCTTAATGCTGACACCCCTTGTTGGGACATCTTTTATCTCAACAGGTGAAGATAAACTACTGGCGCTGACTTATAAACCAGAACCAGGCGAAACAGAAGAAGAAGTCGTTGCGCATGGTGACGAAATTCAAAAAGCGCTTAGTGACAATAAGTATGTTAATAATATTCAATACTCAGTAGGCGGTAAGAATCCATTCAGTCCAGTCGCATCGAATGATATGGCGATGATGGTTGAATACGATAAAGATACACCGAACTGGGACGACGAAGCAGAGAAAGTACTGGATAAAGTGGCGACATACAAACATCCAGGTACATGGAAGAACCAGGACTTTGCAACAGGGGGTGCTTCTAATACAGTAGCTGTCTCTGTCGTCGGACCTTCAACTGAGGCCATCCGCAGCACAGTAAAAGAAGTAGAAAATGTGATGAAGAAACAAAAAGCATTATCAAATATTAGCTCATCACTCTCTAAAAATTATGAAGAATACACCATTAAAGTCGATCAGAACAAACTGGCTGAGAATGGTTTAACAGCGGGTCAAGTATCGATGGCACTTAATCAGTATTCACCTGAAACAGTAGTCACTAAAATAGGGAAGGCTGGCCAGTCAACAGATGTTATACTGACGAAAGAACAGGAAACGAACTGGACTGAAGCTAAGCTTAAAGATACAACCTTAACTTCACCGATGGGCCGTGACATTAAGTTGAGTGATGTTGCATCCATTGAAAAAGGCCAGTCATCAGATACGATTAGTCGTAAAGACGGTGATGTATCAGCGACGGTTGACGGTAAGATTAAAGCAGATGATGTCGGTAAAACGACAGCAGATGTTTCACAGGCGATCAATAAGATTGATAAGCCGAACAATGTTAAAGTCAATGTGGGAGGTACAAGTGAAGACATCGGCGAAAGCTTCTCACAACTAGGACTTGCGATGCTTGCGGCTATCGGTATCGTGTACTTAATTCTTGTACTGACATTTAAAGGAGGACTTGCGCCTCTTGCCATTCTCTTCTCGCTTCCGTTTACAATTATCGGTGTTATCGTCGGTCTTCTGTTATCGGGTGAGACGCTCTCTGTCCCTTCAATGATCGGCGTACTCATGCTGATTGGTATTGTTGTAACCAATGCTATTGTATTGATTGACCGAGTGATTCATATGGAGGATAGAGGTTTATCTACACGTGAAGCGCTTCTGGAAGCAGCAGCAACACGTGTGAGACCGATATTAATGACTGCACTAGCAACAGTAGGTGCACTATCACCTCTTCTTTTTGGTGGGGACGGCTCAGTGCTGATCAGTAAAGCACTCGGCGTAACCGTTATCGGTGGACTCGTTTCTTCTACACTATTGACTCTGATTGTTGTGCCGGTTGTGTATGAAACATTGATGAAAATCAAGAACAGACGCCGCCGCAAAGTGACAGAAGTCAGATAATGGATTGACCTGCCAAAACAGAAATATTATAGTAAGGATAACTTAATAACTTATAGAGAGAGATGGAGGGACTGGCCCAGTGAAATCTCAGCAACCGGCAAGTGCACGGTGCTAATTCCAGCAAGCGGATGCTTGATAGATAAGTGACAGATGTCATCGCTATTAAGCGGTGACATTTTTTTATGGAGAGGATGAGATAAATGTCATATACGGAGATTTTGAACACAATACCAGATAGTTATTTCGGAAAAACGATGGGCCGCAAACTTGAGATAGGAAAGAAGCCACTTATTAATATGGCCGTAGGGATACCGGATAAACCGGCACCAGATGAAGTGATTACGGCTATGCAGCAGGCAGTAGCGGACCCTGCCAATAATAAATACGGTGTTTTCAGAGGTAAAGAAACATTTAAGACAGCTATTCAGCAGTTCTACAAAGAAACATATAATGTAGATCTCGATAAAGATGAGGAAATCTGTATCCTGTACGGTACGAAAAATGGTCTTGTTCATTTACCGCTTTGTACGATAGAACCAGGCGACGGTGTGCTACTGCCAGATCCCGGTTACACTGACTATCTGGCAGGTGTACTTTTAGCAAGAGGTGAGCATTATACCTTGCCTTTATATGAAGAGAAAGGTTATCTGCCTGACTTTGATGACGTACCTGCCGAGAAATTAGACAATACGAAGCTGATTTATCTTAACTATCCAAGTAATCCAACCGGTGCTGTAGCAACACGAGCATTTTTTGATGCGACTGTTGATCGTTTTAAAGAAACGAAGACACGCATTGTTCATGACTTTGCCTATGCAGCATTTGGATTTAACCATGAGAATCCAAGTATCCTGCAGTCTCCAGGTGCCAAAGAAGTGGCAGTAGAAATCTACTCATTGTCTAAAGGCTTCAATATGTCAGGTTTTCGTGTCGGTTTTGCAGTAGGGAATAAGGAAATGATTGCTGGACTGAATAAACTTCAGGATCATACACAAGTAGGAATGTGGGGCGCACTACAGGATGCCAGTACTGCAGCCTTGAAGCTCGGACAGCCATTTCTGGATGAGCAGAATGAACTCTTCAGAGCACGAAGAGATAAAGTAGTGGCGGTACTGAAAGAAAACAACATACCATTCAGTCCGCTTGATGGTGGCATCTTCCTCTGGTTAAAGACACCGCAAGGTTATGACGGAGAGTCCTTCGTCACATATTTACTGAAAGAACAGTCTGTTCTTGTGACGCCGGGTATACCATTCGGTGAGAGAGGACGACATTATGTGCGCGTTTCGCTCGCTGTTGATGATAGTCTGTTAGATGCCTTTTTAGAGAGGCTGCTTGAGGTCTACTTAAATAAATAATAAAAAATGGATGAATCCTGAGCTTAGGATTCATCCGTTTTTTTGTTAGAGCATAAAGGCAGTAATGATGATGAGAGCCGCCATCGCAATAGTGAAGATATGCAAAATCTGTAGAGCTTTTGAGTCATTAATTTTAAATTTAAAGGCAGTAATTTCTATATTGATCACGAGACAGATAACGATAAGTATAACCCACAGCGAACCTGATAGACCGTATAGCCAGGTAAAAGAGAAGATGATCAATGCGATACCGAATATAATACGTGCAATCTGTGTCAATTTTGTATTGAAGAAATAGAGACTCAGATAGGCGATAAGCAAATAAGTGACAATCAGTAATGTCAATAATAAAATCATGCAGTTGTTCCTTTCGTAAAGTAGATGGTGATCAGTACGAGTGCAATTAAACTAGTCACAGCACCGATGAAGAAAGGCAGACTCAAGCTGTAAGTCATAAGCCCCGTGAATAATAAAGGCCCTATAATACGACCGAGACTATCAAGAGAGTAGCTGACACCTGTTAATTTACCCATGTTTCTCGATGAAGTTGTTTTAGTCAGAGTTGAGGTGAGCAATGTGCGGACAAGTGCATTACCTGACATGAGCAGCACGAGACAGATGCCTGCATAGATGAGGTTCATTGTGAAAGGTAACATGATGAAGGCGATGATGGTGATCATCTGTCCTGCTACCATCACTCGTTTTTCCTGACCATGCTGCACTTTTCGTAAGTAGCCGCCTTGCAGTAAACCATTGACAAGACCGCCAATCATAAACAGCATACCCATCTGAGTAGGTGTGATATTGATTTTCTCAATTTCAAGTAACTGGAATGAGCTTTCCATACCACTCATCGTCATAGTGACGATAAAAGTACTGATGAGAAGAATTATAATAGGAACTGTATAATTCAGCTTCTGCTTAACTTGATGCCCTGGTTCATGATGATGTGTTTCAGGCAGCGAGAGAAATACACCGATAATAATAGCGACTAAAATAGCAGTCGTGACAAAGTAGGGCAGCTGATAAGAATAACCTGCTAAAAGACCGCCAACTGCAGGACCGAATATAAATCCGAAACCGATCATCATACCCATAAGACCCATGTAGCGGTTGCGTTCTTCTGAAGTCGTGACGTCAGCCACGATACTGGTTGTTGTCGAGAAACAGGCGCCAGAAAACAGGCCGCCGATAATACGGGAAGCGTAGAGCAGTGCCAGGTTATCGATGAATAAACCGAATGTCAGGAAACTGACAGCAAAGCCGATCAGTCCAATAATAAGTATCTTTTTCCGCCCGATTTTATCGGATAGCTGACCCCAGAAAGGTGCTGCGATAAATGAGGCGATGGAATAGACGGATAATAATAAGCCCATATGAAAGGCATTCAAACCCAGACTTTTGACTAAAGCGGGGATGACAGGAATGACGATACTGAAGCCGAAATAAATAAAGAACTGTATGGCCATCAGTATGGCAAAGAAAGATTTGAGATTAGGCGTCGAGTTGTTCACGGACTTGTCTGATTTCATCTTCAAGTTCAATAAGACGTGCCTCCAATCTGTCAGCAGTGTGGCCAGTAGACTGGACTTTTTCTATATCACCTTGAATCCGGACATATTCATCTTTAAGTTCAATCAGCTGTTGTTTTGAATTCATGTTAATCTCCTTTAATTCTAGTGTATATCTATTATAAGCTATAATGAAGAAGACTTAAATGAGGTGACTTGAAATGACCAAGAAAATAAAAACAAATGCGATTCGTAAATTAGACCAACTGAAAATAAATTACGAGATTATTCATTATAATAGTGAGGATATATCAGACGGTATCAGTGTGGCAGAACAGATAGGTGAGGATGCGGTAACTGTCTATAAGACACTTGTGACACATGCAGGATCGGATTTATTTGTTTTTGTCATCCCAGTATCAGCTGAACTTGATATGAAAAAAGCGGCGCAAGCAGCAGGTGTCAAGAAGCTTGAGATGCTACCTCTGAAAGAACTGCAGCCTAAAACCGGCTATATTCGAGGTGGCTGTTCTCCTGTTGGTATGAAGAAGAAGTTGCCAACTTATATCGATCAGTCAGCAGATGTACTTGAATTTATTATCGTCAGTGCTGGACAGCGTGGCACTCAAATGAAACTTGCACCTGACGCATTAGTGACAGCAGCAGATGCACAGCTGAAAGAGGTGATACGATGAAACTAAGAGATCAATTAGTGCAGTTTAACATCCGAAATAAGAGAACGATTGTTATCTCTGATATACACGGCGAACTGACACTTTTTAAGGAGCTGCTGGAAGAAGTGGCGTGGACAGAGCAGGATATACTCATTATTAACGGTGATATTTTAGATAAAGGACCCGATAGCTTAGGGACAATGCGGTATATACGGCAGCTGTCAGAATTAGAAAATGTTTATGTGATAGCAGGGAACTGTGACCGCTTCTTCGATGAGCTGGAAGAAGAGTGGCTGTATACTTATATGAATTACAGACATACAGTCGCTCATGAATTTCTCAAACAGACAGGGACCATGCTTGACGATTACAGGACGCAAAAAGATTTCGCACAGGCAGTGCTCAATCAATATGGGGACTATCAGCAGTGGTTCAGACAACGTCCAGTAGCTATTGAGACTGAGGACTATATTTTTGTTCACGCAGGTATCGAAGCAGATTATCTCGAAACACCGAAAGAAGTAGCACTGACCATGCCTGAATTCTATGAGCAGACTCATTCATGTGCAAAAACAGTCGTTGTGGGACATTATCCTGCAGCGAATTTTGTGGAGGAAGGTCTCTATAGTCATGCGGTTAAAATAAATGAAGAGCGTAGAATAATTGCAATTGATGGTGGTAATCAAGTTAAGGAGACAGGCCAACTGAATGCACTGATCATTGAAGCGGATGGAACGCTCAATACAGCTTCTGTTGACCATCATCCAACTGTGATGGTGATACAGGATTTTGAAGTGAGCTACCAGGAACCCCATACATTCACATTCCCTGACTATGCCATTGAAGTCTTTGAAGGCGATGAATATTTTACATTTGCAGAGCACCTTTCAAGTAAAACTCAACTAATGGTGAAAACAGAGTGGATAAAGACGGAAGAAGACTATCATCGTTTAAAAGATGATTATACGGATTACTTTATGGATGTGACAGTAGGAGAAGAAGTAAAGCTAGTTGGGAAGTATACAGGCTATGCACTAATTAAACGGAATGGAGTAGTCGGCTGGGTGCCGGAGGAAGTGCTGGACACTTCCTACTGATAAGGAGTCTGATACTTTTCATTCTTCGTATAATGTCTGTAACGAATGATCAGCATAGTACCAGCAGTGACAAGAAGTAGAGGCAGAATGATGGTATAGAGCATCATAAGACCTGAAACAATCAGCATGATGGCGCTGGCGAGTATGTGGCGCTTGAGATAGAGAATGCCGAGTAAGTTGAGAAACCAAGGCACAGCTATAATGATACTGAACGGAAGAAGTACATCCTTTAATGCCTGGGTGGTTACAGCAAGATTGTCTGTCTGTGTAATGAGAAAATCCTGAAAGAAAGTAAGATTAATCATGAAGTAGAGCGCCATCGCTGTAAGAAGCACTAGAGACATGATGATAAAGGCAATAATAGATAGTAGTCTCGGTAATTTGATAAAATCATTCATGTAAACACCTCATCGTTATAATATCTCTATCATACCAATCAGATATCACCTTAGCTAGTAAGCTAAGGTGACGATTTTTATATTAAATGTTAGAAAAACTTTACATAATGTTAAGAATACTATACATTTAAGGTAGGAGCTGAAGGAATGAAATCGAATTTAAAATTATATCGTGCGCGTGATGGATTCTCACAGACAGAATTAGCAGATAAAGTAGGCGTTACACGACAGACTATCGGCTTTATTGAAAAAGGGACATTTGCACCGTCGATTGTCCTTGTCCTTAAAATCTGTCAAGTATTCAATTGTAAAGTGGAAGATTTATTTGAACTGGAGGAGAAAGATTATGAATGAAAATGATTACAGAATGCAATATCCCCTGTGGAATGTAGCTGCTATTTTAGGTTTATCACTGATAACGATCCCGCTCTTCAGTGCATTTAATCATTATTTAAGCAGTGAAGAATATGGTTTTGAAATCGTTATTGAAGGTTGGATGGTGCTGTTATTTATACTGGGGATTCTTATCAGCGTGGTGACGATTATCTTATGGACGATTGCCACTAGAAAAGCCAAACGCGAGTCTTCACGTATTAATTTAATGTCAGTCTATCCGCCAGAACTGAATGAAAATGATGAAGGCATGTCATACATCACACACGAGGGATTGAGAAAAGTTTATGCCTTTTACTCACTGGCATTACCTGTGTTGGTATGTATATTCTTTTTGATTCCTAATAATTATTTCACTAAGCTCAATGTTATGCTTGTAGTCCTTGGTTTAGCACTAGTACAAAACGTAATCTATTATCTTTCCACACGTCACTTAATGAAAGAGGAGATTTGACTAAACTAAAAAAACTCGCTGATAATCAGCGAGTTTTTTTTCGGTTTCTAACCTTTACCACCCATAAAGGCTGGATATTTCGTCATACCACCATCAACGTAAATTGTTTCACCTGTGATATAGCTTGCATTTTCACTTGCAAGGAATGTTGCGACTGTTGCGACTTGTCGAGCTTCACCGATGACACCCATTGGAATCATTTTTTCAGTTTCCGCACGTGTTTCTGGATCTGTGAATTTCTCTCTTGTGTGTGCAGACATGATGGCACCTGGTGAGATGTTATTAACACGGATACCTTTTGGTCCGAATTCCATACTCATTGTTTCCATCATCAGTTTCATGCCGCCTTTACTTGCTGCATAGTTAACGAAGTTTGGCCAAGGGATAACATCATGTACACTTGAAATATTAATAATGTTACCTTTGATGTCATTGTCGATGAAATATTTAGCTGCTTCACGGCTACCGACGAATGCGCCTGTTAAATTGATATTCATAACGTGGTTGAATTCTTCTGCTGACATTTCTGTTGTTGGAGTTGCTTTTTCAGTTCCGGCGTTGTTGATCATGATATCTAAGCTGCCGTATGTGTCAATCGCTGTCTGAATGAGTGCGATAACATCTTCTTCTTTTGAGACGTCACCTTGTTGGACGACTGCTTCTCCGCCATTTTCCTTAACTGTTTGAGCGACTTCATTTGCTTCTTCTTCGCTTGAGCGATAGTTAACGACTACTTTTGCGCCTTGTTTACCAAACTCTTCAGCCATCGCTTTTCCGATTCCGCTTGATGCACCTGTAATAACAACGATTTTATCTTTTAAATCTGGATACATTTAAAATTCCTCCTTAATAATTCTTCTTATTGTTTGGCATAACCTAGTAAAAATGCGGCTGCAATAATCAGAACGATACCAATTGCAATACCGATATATTGTTTTTTTGTTTTCTTTTCTCTAAGTAAGAAAATTCCGCCGAGTGTAGATACAACGACTAACATCTGTGAAAATGAGAAACTTGTTGCGACACCTACACGAGGTTGTGAGTAGAACATCGCCATATTACCAAGTGCCCAGACAATACCTGGGAAGATGTTTTTAAGTACTGCCTTCTGACCTAGGCGATGTTTGAAGCTGAGTAATAGACCACCGATTACCATACCGATAGATTGTGGGAATAATGCATCCCAGCCTTCAACGCCGAAGAACTGTCCGATAACCACATATGTAATATACCCGATACTAGAAATGATTAAAATCGGAATGGCCTTGGCATACGAATTTTTCTTACCTTCTTCTTTGTCCTTATCACCTTTCAGTGAAGTAAGAAGCACACCTGCAACGAGTAATACGAGTGCACTGATACCAAGTACGACAGCAGTAGTCGATTTCCATTCATTGAAGAAGATAACAGAAATCAATGTCGTTCCGACTAACTGCATCCCTGTTGAGATAGGCATGGTGCGTGAGACACCGATCATATCGACACTTTTAAGCTGATTCCCTTGCCCGAGTGCCCAGAATGCACCTGATATAACACCGACGATGAGAATCTTCCAGCTCATTTCGGGTTGGACAAACATATAAGTGCCGACACCGATAAGAAATGCCCCGATAACTGTCCCCATAATTTGCTCATACGGAGAGCCACCGACCTTAACGTTGATGAGTACAACACTACCCCACAGCAGGGCAGGTAGTAATGCAATTAAAATATCCATAAAAAACTCCTTTACATTAACTGTTTGTCTCCTCATTCCCTGCTGTTCCATTGTGAAACACCACAAAAAAAGATTCAGACCTACTAGATCTGAATCAATGCACTGTATATTTAAAATGGTGCATTTCGTCTGTCTTTTTAAATCCCGCTTTTTCATAGAACTGGATAGACTTTTTACGTTTATCTTCAACGATGAGCTTAATTTGAGTAGCCTGATGGACATCAAAAGCATGAGTGGCTGCATGAGCTACCAGTTTATGGCCGATACCCTGCTGGCGATAATGTTTATGTGTTTCGACATGATCGATATAACAGATGTTCTGTGGATTAACTTCCAGAATGACATATCCTTTGACGATACCTTCACTGAGCAGAATAAAAAGTTCGTGATTGTCATCTAGAGAATCGAGAATCAATCTTTTCTTCTCGGATGCATCGATATAGAGATTTTTAAGTAACTCACAGAAGCTCTTCTTATAGATGGGCTGATATTGAATAACTTGTCTTGTATCAATTTTCTCAGATAAAGCATCTGCTGTCATCGTGTACTGCGTGCCTAAATATTGTGTTTTGAGAGCTTTCATCGCCTGCTGTCCAAATTGATGGCGGTTATCTATATAGAACTCATAGCTACTGATTTCAGGGTGTCGCTCAGTTAATTCTGTCCACATTCCCTGTATCTGCTTTAAGTCGGGATGAGTTGTTAATGGACCGATAACATGAGCGGTTGATTCATTTTTAATTAGACTGAGGAAAGCAGTGCCATCTGATGATTCTCTTATGATAAAGTCGCCATCACTCATCTGATTCAGCAGTGCTTCGATTGCACTAAGTGAACGAGGTAAATAGCCGACTCTATGTTCAGGCTGCTGGTTGAGTGTATGGATGAAGTGAGCAATTTGATTACGATTCATATCAGACAGTCCTTTTCTGCAGAATAGAGAGTATACCTTTATTGTAAGGATGAGATGCATGGTGAGGATACAGAGACTTGGCTTCCGCTGTCGCATTACTTACTAAATACCCATGTTTTACTGCCTTCAACATTTTAATATCATTTCCGCTGTCGCCGAATGCATAAGTCTGTTCAAAATCAATATCATATTTTTGAATGAGGTAACGAACGATCGCATCTTTGCCAGCCCTCTGAGGGAAGAAATCTACATCATAAGCATTCGCTGGATCACCGATCAGCGGATTACATTTGCTGATGTTAACGATTAAGCCGTGTTGAGTGGCAATGTTACGGATACGTTCTAAATGCAGCTTGTCCTGCTCAGCCTCTGTTTCATAATAATAGTAGTTACGTGAGAAAGGGGCATTGACAAACAAAGCTTGGAGTTCAAGATGAATACCTTCTTGTTCCAACTGTTCCACCGTTTCTATAATGGTTGTTTTACTGAATCCTTGCTCTAATAATACCTCTTCATAAGACTGATCATAGATAAGTTCACCCTCTTTATAGTAGTAGAGTTCGGTGCCTGAATTAGAAGAGATAAAATGAGGATATTCCATCTGCATCTCATCAAGGCAGCTCGTTATCATATCAAGCGTACTGGCTGATACAATGCCGAAGAGCAAGTCAGTCTGTGTGCTGAGGAACTGGGTGAGAGCTGCTACATCTTCTGCGTTGCTTCGGTCGTGGGCGAAGTAAGTTTCATCAAAATCAGAACAGGCAAGAGCGTGAATATGTCTGGGCATTAACATGGCTATTCCTCCTTATTTCAACATAGCATACAGCACTTAAAGTACGAACTCAACTGAAAAAATGCTATAATGATGCAATGACTTGACGAGAAGGAGTGATACGATGAAATCAGTCGTACTTGCTGAGAAACCGTCTGTTGCACGTGATATTGCACGTGTACTCGGCTGTAATCAGAAAAAAGAAGGCTATATGGAAAACAATCGTTATATCGTAACATGGGCGCTAGGACATTTAGTGACGAATGCAGATCCTGAACAATATGACGTTAAGTATAAAACATGGGGATTGAACGAACTGCCGATTCTACCTAAATATATGAAGACAGTTGTCATCAGCAAGACACGTAAGCAGTTCAATACAGTGAAGAATCAGATAGAACGCAGCGATGTGAGTGAAGTTATCATAGCAACGGATGCCGGGCGAGAAGGGGAACTGGTGGCACGTCTCATTCTTGAGAAGTGTAAGGGGGATAAACCCGTCAAACGTCTCTGGATCAGCTCCGTTACAGATAAGGCCATTAAAGATGGATTTAATAAACTAAAAGACGGTAGACAGTATCAGGGTCTATACGATGCGGCACTTGCTCGTAGTGAAGCGGACTGGATTGTCGGAATTAATGCAACACGTGCTTTGACAACAAAATACGATGCTCAGCTATCAACTGGTCGTGTACAGACACCGACCTTGCAGATGGTCAAGATGCGTCAGGACGAAATCAATCAGTTCAAGGCACGACAATATTACGGACTTGAAGCGGTTATCAATGGCACACGCTTCAATGGACCTAATCAAATATTTGATGAAGCACAAGTCGATAACATGCTCAAAGACTTGTCTGGACAAACCGCGACCGTTATCAGTGTAGAACGTCAGGAAAAAAAGAAATATCCTGATCAGCTCTATGACTTAACCTCATTACAGCAGGAAGCCTATAAACGCTATCAATATTCTGCTAAAGAAACATTAAGCACGATGCAGAATTTATACGAAAGTCATAAACTTGTGACTTATCCACGAACAGATGCAAACTATTTAACGGAAGATATGATACCGACATTGAGAGACCGAGTGGCTTCACTGAGTGCAACACAATATAGACCTGTCGTAGTAGATTTGATCAAGACACCAATTAAAGGAAGTAAACATTTCATCGATGATACGAAAGTGTCAGATCACCATGCGATTGTACCGACAGAAGTGAAGGCACGGCTGGATGATCTGACATTACGTGAGCGTCATATTTATGAGCTCATCGCTGAACGTTTCCTGAGTGTATTGCTCAAACCTTATCGCTATGAACTTCAGACTGTTAAAGTAAAAATAGGACAAACAGAGTTTACAGCTAAACATGAAAGACCACTTGAACTCGGCTTTAAGGCTTTATATGAACAGTTAACTGAAAAAACGGCACCCGCTTTCAATAAAGGTGATGTGCTATCAGCTAAACTCTCTAAAACACAGGGTGAAACGACACCACCTCCTTATTTTAATGAAGGAACGCTTCTTAAAGCGATGGAAAATCCAGCTGCCATCTTCAAGCTGGATAAGGAAAGTCGTTCAACATTGAAAGAAACAGGCGGTATCGGTACAGTTGCAACACGAGCGGATATTATCGAGAAGCTCTACAATTTGAATGCTATTGAATCACATGGTGGTAAGCTTCGCGTAACCAATAAAGGTAAACAGCTGCTGGAACTTGCACCAGAAGAATTGAAGTCGCCGGCACTGACAGCAGACTGGGAGCACAAACTGACACTGATTGAGCGTGGTAAATATCAGCGTAAAGCCTTCATCAATGAAATGCGTGCTTTTACTGAGAAGCTCATCCAAGGTATTAAGGATAGTGAAGACAAATTTAAGCACGATAACTTAACGTCGACAGAATGTCCGGCATGCGGCAAATTCATGCTCGAGATTAAGACGAAGAATGCGAAAATGCTGGTCTGTCAGGATCCAACTTGTAAGACGAAGAAAAACGTACAGCGTAAGACCAATGCGCGCTGTCCAAACTGTAAGAAGAAACTGACACTACATGGTAAAGGACCAAAAGCGATGTACAGCTGTGTCTGCGGCTTCCATGAAACGCAGGAACAGATGGATAAACGCTTCAGTTCTAAGAAGACTGGCAAAGTGTCGCGCCAGGAATTGAAGAAATATACACAAAAAGAAGAACCCATTAATAATCCATTTGCGGATGCCTTAAAAGGGTTGAAACTATAGAGCAAGACGAAAGCCGGGATAGACGCTCCCGGCTTTTTTACGAATAATAAAACATTTTAATCTGATAATGTTCGAATTTTACATTGCTTTTTTATATGGCACATAATAGAATATACAAGTATTTAATAAAGTTAAGGGAGAACGTATGAGAAATTATTTCAAGTTTGACGAACTCGGCACTAATTACAAACGAGAGATTCTGGGAGGTCTGACGACATTCCTTTCTATGGCCTATATACTGGCGGTCAATCCAGCGATGTTATCACTCAAAGGGGTAGAGGGTATACCTGAGTCGATGCGAATGGATGCGGGTGCTGTATTTGTAGCCACTATACTCGCATCAATTGTCGGCTGTTTATTTATGGGTCTGATTGCAAACTATCCAATCGCACTTGCGCCAGGTATGGGGCTGAATGCTTTCTTCGCCTTCACTGTTGTTCTGACATATGGTATTCCGTGGCAGATTGGTCTGACAGGTGTCCTATTCTCCGGTGTGATATTTGCCCTCCTGACGATGAGTGGCTTGCGTGAGACGATTATTAATGCGATACCATTTGAATTGAAGCTTGCAGTATCAGCAGGTATTGGTCTCTTTATTACTTTTGTAGGATTAAAGGGTTCAGGTATTATTGCAGCGAATCCAGAGACGCTTGTGACGATGGGGAATATTCATGACCCGCATGTTTTACTTGCGGTAGCAGGGATTCTGCTTACTGTTATTCTGATGGCGCGTAAAGTGCCGGGCAGTATTTTTATTGGAATGATACTGACTGCAATCATCGGTATGGTATTCGGACTTATTGATCCACCTAAACAGATTGTCGGTCAGATTCCAAGTGTGGAACCAACATTCGGAAAAGCATTTGAAGCATTTGCGAATCCGGGACAACTCTTCACATGGCATTTCTTTGTCGTTGTTTTAACGTTCTTATTCATTGATTTCTTTGATACGGCAGGTACTTTAGTTGCGGTTGCAAACCAGGCAGGATTCGTTAAGGATAACAAACTGCCACGTGCAGGCCGTGCATTATTTGCTGATTCACTTGCAACGATGACAGGTGCTGTTTTCGGTACATCGACGACGACATCTTATATTGAATCATCTGCGGGTGTAGCAGTCGGCGCACGTACAGGTTTTGCCAGTGTAGTGACAGCTATGTGTTTCGCGCTTGCACTCTTCTTCTCGCCACTTATGTCCGTTGTGACTTCAGCAGTAACAGCACCAGCGCTCGTTATCGTAGGTGTGCTCATGGTTTCAAGTCTGAATCAGATTGAATGGAATCGATTTGAAATAGCAGTGCCGGCCTTTCTGACGATGATTATGATGCCGCTGACATATTCAATCGCAACAGGGATTGCATGTGGCTTCATCTTCTATCCAGTCACTATGATTATGGCAGGCAGACGTAAAGAGATTCATCCGATTATGTATGTGTTGTTTGTCGTTTTCGTCGTCTACTTTGCGGTCGTTAAACACTAAAAAAAGCATGGCTCATGAGCCGTGCTTTTTTTTATTATCTTCTATTAACTGTTTTATCTGTATCGCCACCGTAATACACACGTGTGTTACCATATTGAGCTGGCATACTCATCAGACGGATGATGAAGTAAACGAGTACGAAGGTCATGATCCAGTGCAGCAGCATGCCGATGACAGGAATGAATGCGAGTAAACTGAATACGATGCCCATTACAGGAACCCATAGCAGCTCTTTAGAGCGGCCATAGCGGTCTGCGAACATGATAATTGCCATTATGCCGAAAAGTAAGATACTCGTACCAAGAGGTGCCCAGCCGAGTGATAATATATAGGTACCACCTAAACCGGGTATGCCTAGAAAGACTTCACGCAATAAAGCGATGATGCCGAGTACTAATAATAAGATACGAAATGAATTCTTCATATGAAACCTCCTTGTCATTCTTCTATCTTCTAATAAAAAGTCCTCCTTAATGGAAGATACTTCAATTATATCATGTTAGTCTTTAGACTTTAAGCACTATGACTTGCACACCCTATCTTTAATAGGTAGAATATAAAAATACGGTTTGAAAATAAATTCAACAATTATTGTGTAAAGTGTTGATTTTTACGGCAAAGTCCTGTATTATATCTACTGTTGGACTTTTAAAAGCGATGAAGCGAGAGGTTACTGACACACCCGGCCGCTTTGCCATGGCGATGTGTGAGACAATTTTCGTGGAGAAGTCTATCAAACCAAAATAGACGACATTTAGAGGAGGTAAAGTAATGGCAAAACAAAAAATTCGTATTCGTTTGAAAGCGTATGATCACCGTGTGATCGATCAATCAGCTGAGAAGATTGTAGAAACGGCAAAACGTTCAGGTGCTGAAGTATCTGGTCCGATTCCGTTACCAACTGAAAAAACAGTTTACACAATCATTCGTGCCGTGCATAAATACAAAGACTCACGTGAACAATTTGAGCAACGTACGCACAAACGTCTTATCGACATTGTTAACCCTACACCTAAAACAGTTGATGCTCTTATGGGCTTAAACTTACCATCAGGCGTAGACATCGAAATCAAATTATAATTTAAAGTAGGAGGTGCGACTTTCGATGACCAAAGGAATCTTAGGAAGAAAAGTGGGAATGACTCAAGTATTCGCTGAAAACGGTGAGTTAATTCCAGTAACTGTAGTAGAAGCAGCACAAAACGTAGTATTACAGAAAAAAACTGAAGAAGTTGATGGTTACTCATCAGTTCAAATCGGTTTTGAAGACAAACAAGCATACAAAAAAGACCGCAAGTCTAATAAATATGCAACTAAGCCAGCTGAAGGCCATGCTAAAAAAGCAGGCACAGCGCCTAAGCGCTTCATTCGTGAATTCAGAAACGTAGATGCTTCTGAATACGAAGTAGGTCAAGAAGTCACTGTGGATGCGTTCCAGACTGGTGACATCGTTGACGTGACGGCAACTTCAAAAGGTAAAGGTTTCCAAGGCGCTATCAAACGCCACGGACAGTCACGTGGACCAATGAGTCACGGTTCTCGTTACCACAGACGCCCAGGTTCAATGGGTATGGCATCTGACGCTTCTAAAGTATTCAAAGGTAAAGCATTGCCAGGCCGTATGGGCGGTAATACTGTTACTATGCAGAACTTAGAAATCGTTAAAGTTGATGTTGAAAACAACGTTATCTTAGTAAAAGGTAATGTACCAGGACCGAAAAAAGGATTAGTTAAAATCCAGACTTCAATTAAAAAAGGCAATAAATAATAGCTGAAAGGAGGACATAAGCATAATGGCTAATTATGATGTATTAAAAGTAGATGGATCTAAAGCAGGTTCAATCGAATTGAACGATAACGTGTTCGGTATCGAACCTAATCAACATGTATTATTCGAAGCAATCAATCTTCAACGTGCTTCACTTCGTCAAGGGACTCACGCAGTGAAAAACCGTTCAGCAGTACGCGGTGGTGGTCGTAAACCTTGGAAACAAAAAGGAACAGGACGTGCCCGTCAAGGTACAATCCGTGCGCCACAATGGCGTGGTGGTGGTATCGTATTCGGACCAACACCAAGAAGCTACTCTTACAAAATGCCTAAGAAGATGCGTCGTTTAGCACTTCGTTCAGCATTATCAGCTAAAGTAAGAGACAACGAATTCACAGTGCTTGATGCATTAACATTCAATGCACCAAAAACAAGAGAATTCAAATCAATGACAGCAACACTTGAGTTACCAAGAAAAGTGTTATTCGTTATTGACGCTGAAGATATTAACGTATTCTTATCAGCACGTAACATCCCTGGTGTGACAGTCGTAACTGCAACAGGTCTGAACGTATTAGATATCGTTCATGCAAACCAAGTAGTAATGACTCAAGCAGCAGTTCAAAAAGTAGAGGAGGTGCTCGGTTAATGGAAGCTCGCGATATCATTAAGCGCCCCGTTATTACTGAACGTTCATCTGAGCAGATGGCTGACGATAAATACACATTCGATGTAGATACTCGTGCTAACAAAACTCAGATCAAAATCGCTATCGAAGAAATCTTCGACGTGAAAGTTGATAAAGTGAACGTAATGAACTACAAAGCGAAAAAGAAACGTGTAGGCCGTTATACTGGTTACACAAATAAAAGAAGAAAAGCTATCGTAACATTAAAAGAAGGAACAATTGATTTCTTCAACTAAAAAAATCCATTTACCATTAAGGAGGTAAAACGACAATGGCAATTAAACATTATAAGCCAATTACAAATGGTCGTCGTAATATGACTGGTTCAGATTTCGCTGAAATTACGTCAACGTCACCTGAAAAGTCATTACTTGAGCCCCTTCCGAGAAAAGCGGGTCGTAACAACCAAGGTAAACTGACAGTTCGTCACAGAGGTGGCGGTCATAAACGTCAATACCGTGTAATTGATTTCAAACGTAATAAAGACGGTGTTCCAGGTAAAGTCGCTACAATCGAGTACGATCCAAACCGTTCAGCGAACATCGCATTAATCCACTATCTTGATGGGGAAAAACGTTATATTATCGCTCCTAAAGGCTTAGTTGTAGGTCAAATGATCAGCAACGGTCCAGAGTCTGATATTAAATTAGGTAACGCATTACCACTTCAAAATATTCCAGTGGGTACAGTTATTCACAACATCGAGTTAAAACCAGGTAAAGGTGGTCAGTTAGTACGTTCAGCTGGTACATCTGCTCAAGTACTTGGTAAAGAAGGTAAATACGTTCTTGTCCGTCTTAAATCAGGTGAAGTTCGTATGATTCTTTCAACTTGCCGTGCTACAATCGGTCAAGTAGGTAACGAACAACATGAACTGATTAATATCGGTAAAGCCGGTCGTTCAAGATGGAAAGGCAAACGCCCAACAGTTCGTGGTTCTGTAATGAACCCTAACGATCACCCACACGGTGGTGGTGAAGGACGTTCACCAATCGGACGTAAATCTCCAATGTCTCCATGGGGTAAACCAACCCTTGGTAAGAAAACTCGTAAGAAGAAAAACCGTTCTAACAAACTTATCGTTCGTGGACGTAAGAAATAATAAAAACAACTTGCTGGCTGCGGCATAAGTCGCAGCAAACAGCAGGATAAGAGGGAGGCGCCACAATGGCTCGTAGTCTTAAAAAAGGACCTTTCGTTGATGAACACTTAATGAAAAAAGTTGAAGCAATGGAAGCAAACACTAAAAAATCAGTAATTAAAACTTGGTCTCGTCGCTCTACTATTTTCCCTAACTTCATCGGCCACACAATCGCAGTATACGATGGACGTAAACACGTACCTGTATTCGTAACTGAAGATATGGTTGGACATAAATTAGGCGAATTCGCACCTACACGTACTTACAAAGGTCACGGTGCAGACGACAAGAAAACTAGACGCTAATTTCATATTTAAGGAGGAGAAACCATGGAAGCAAAAGCGGTAGCAAGAACAATCCGTATCGCACCTCGTAAAGTGAGATTAGTTTTAGATCTTATCCGAGGTAAAGAAGTTGGCGAAGCAATTGCCATCTTAAAATTGACAAACAAAGCATCTTCACCAGTGGTTGAAAAATTATTAATGTCAGCTTTAGCAAATGCTGAGCACAACTATGACATGAACATTGACAGTTTAGTGGTTAAAGAAGCTTATGCTAACGAAGGTCCGACATTAAAACGTTTCCGTCCACGTGCACAAGGCCGTGCGAGCGCGATCAACAAACGTACAAGTCATATCACTCTCGTAGTAGCAGATAAAGAAGCTAAATAATTAATATCTCATTAAGGAGGGAATACAGTGGGTCAAAAAATTAATCCTATCGGACTTCGTGTCGGTATCATCCGTGACTGGGATGCGAAATGGTATGCAGAAAAAGATTTCGCTACTCTGTTACACGAAGACTTAAAAATTCGTAAATATATCGCAGAAAACTTAAAAGACGCTTCTGTTTCTCGTGTAGAAATCGAACGTGCAGCTAATCGCGTAAACATCGCTATCCACACTGGTAAACCAGGTATGGTTATCGGTAAAGGCGGTTCAGAAATCGAAAAATTACGTAATGCATTAAACTCTTTAACGGGTAAACGTGTACACATCAACGTTGTTGAAATCAAGAAAGTTGATATGGATGCAACACTTGTTGCTGAAAACATCGCTCGTCAATTAGAAAACCGTGCTTCATTCCGACGCACACAAAAACAAGCAATCCAACGCGCTATGAAACTTGGAGCTAAAGGTATCAAAACTCAAGTATCAGGTCGTTTAGGTGGTGCGGATATCGCACGTGCTGAGCAATATTCAGAAGGAACTGTTCCACTTCATACATTACGTGCTGACATCGATTATGCACATGCTGAAGCAGACACTACTTATGGTAAATTAGGTGTTAAAGTATGGATCTACCGTGGAGAAGTTCTTCCTACTAAGAAGTCTAGTGAAGGAGGAAAATAATAATGTTATTACCGAAACGTGTAAAATACCGTCGTCAACATAGACCTAAGACAACTGGTCGTTCAAAAGGCGGAAATGAAGTAACATTTGGTGAATATGGTTTACAAGCTACTACAGCTTCTTGGATCACATCACGTCAAATCGAATCTGCTCGTATCGCAATGACTCGTTATATGAAACGTGGCGGGAAAGTTTGGATTAAAATCTTCCCACATACACCATATACTAAAAAACCTTTAGAAGTCCGTATGGGTTCTGGTAAAGGTGCCGTTGAAGGCTGGGTAGCAGTAGTTAAACCTGGACGTATCATGTTCGAAATCGCGGGGGTTCCAGAAGAAACAGCTCGTGAAGCATTACGTTTAGCATCTCACAAACTTCCAGTGAAAACTAAGTTTGTAAAACGTGAAGAATTGGGTGGTGACACAAATGAAAGCTAAGGAAATTAGAGATTTAACCACTTCTGAAATTGAATCAAAAGTAAAAGCGCTTAAAGAGGAACTTTTCAACCTACGCTTTCAGTTAGCAACAGGTCAACTTGAAAATACAGCACGTATTCGTGAAGTTAAGAAATCAATCGCACGAATGAAAACTGTTGTACGTGCAAGAGAAATTGAACAACAAAAAACTGAACAAAAATAATTGAAAAGAGGAGGACACTCTAGTGAGCGAAAGAAATAATCGTAAAGTTTACACTGGTAAAGTTGTATCTGACAAAATGGATAAAACAATCACAGTATCAGTTGAAACTTATAAAACTCATTCTTTATATGGCAAACGTATCAAGTATACAAAAAAATATAAAGCACATGATGAAAACAACTCAGCGAAAATGGGCGATATCGTAAGAATTATGGAAACACGTCCTTTATCAGCTACAAAACGCTTCCGTTTAGTCGAAGTAGTTGAAGAATCAGTAATCATTTAATTATTAATAGATAAAGGAGGTCACTCAGAATGATCCAACAGGAATCACGCTTAAAAGTAGCCGATAACTCTGGTGCTCGTGAAGTATTAACTATTAAAGTATTAGGCGGATCTGGCCGTAAAACAGCTAACATTGGTGACGTTATTGTATGTACCGTTAAAAATGCTACACCAGGTGGCGTTGTTAAAAAAGGTGACGTTGTTAAAGCTGTTATCGTTCGTACTAAATCTGGTGTTCGTCGTAACGACGGTTCTTACATCAAATTTGACGAAAACGCATGTGTTATCATCCGTGATGATAAAGGTCCTCGTGGAACTCGTATCTTCGGACCAGTTGCTCGTGAATTACGTGACGGCAACTTCATGAAAATCGTATCATTAGCACCTGAAGTATTATAATAATATAGAGAAAGAGGAGGTGTCCCGACATGCATGTGAAAAAAGGCGACAAAGTTATCGTTATCACAGGTAAAGATAAAGGTAAAACAGGAACTGTAATTGAAGCACTTCCTAAAAAAGATCGCGTTGTAGTTGAAGGTGTTAACATCATCAAAAAACACCAAAAACCAACACAAATGAATCCAGAAGGCGGAATCGAAGAGCGCGAAGCTGCGATTCACGTTTCTAACGTAATGTTACTGGATCCTAAAACGAACAAACCAACACGTGTCGGCTACAAAGTAGAAGACGGTAAAAAAGTTCGTGTTGCGAAGAAGTCTGGAGAAATCATTTAATAATCTTGGAAGGAGGTTCTCACTTTGACTCGTTTAAAAGAAAAGTTCAATAATGAAATTACACCTGAATTGATGAAAAAGTTTAACTACTCATCAGTAATGGAAGTACCAAAAATCGATAAAATCGTTGTGAATATGGGTATCGGTGATGCTGTTCAAAACTCTAAAGTATTAGATACTGCAGTTGAAGAACTTCAAGCAATCACTGGTCAAAAACCAATGGTTACTAAAGCTAAAAAATCTATCGCGACTTTCCGTTTACGTGAAGGTATGCCGATCGGTGCTAAAGTAACATTACGTGGCGAAAGAATGTACGAATTCTTCGACAAATTAGTTAACGTATCATTACCTCGTGTACGTGACTTCCGTGGTATCTCAAACAAAGCGTTTGATGGCCGTGGTAACTACACACTAGGTGTGAAAGAACAATTAATTTTCCCTGAAATTGACTATGATAAAGTAAGTAAAGTACGAGGAATGGATATCGTTATCGTTACAACGGCTAACACTGACGAGGAAGCTCGTGAATTGTTAACTCAATTCGGTATGCCATTTCAAAAGTAATCTCTAATCTAATAGGAGGCTAAAACTTAATGGCTAAAAAATCAATGATCGTTAAACAACAACGTGAACCTAAATTCAAAGTTCAAGGTTATACACGATGTGAGCGTTGCGGACGTCCACATTCAGTTATCCGTAAATTTAAACTTTGCCGTATTTGTTTCCGTGAATTAGCTTACAAAGGCCAGATTCCTGGCGTTAAAAAAGCAAGCTGGTAAAATTAAAGAGTTGAAAGGAGGATATTTTAATGACAATGTCAGATCCAATCGCAGATATGCTAACTCGCGTGCGTAACGCTAACATGGTTCGTCACGAGAAATTAGAGTTCCCTGCATCAAACATTAAAAAAGAAATCGCTGAAATCCTTAAAAAAGAAGGTTTCGTGAAAAGCGTAGAATATATCGAAGATGATAAGCAAGGTGTTATCCGTATGTTTCTTAAATATGGTTCTAACAACGAGCGTGTTATCACTGGTTTAAAACGTATCTCTAAACCTGGTTTACGTGTATACGCAAAAGCTGATGAGCTTCCTAAAGTATTAAATGGTTTAGGTATCGCATTAGTTTCAACTTCTGAAGGTGTTTTAACTGATAAAGAAGCGCGTCAACGTAACATCGGTGGAGAAGTATTAGCTTACATCTGGTAAGAATTAATTAAAGAAGGAGGTGCCGACAGATGAGTCGTGTTGGTAAGAAAATTATTGACATCCCTGCTGGTGTAGAAATCAAGATCGATGGACACACAGTAACAGTTAAGGGTCCTAAAGGTGAATTAACAAGAACATTTAACGAAGATATGACATTCAACTTAGAAGAGAACACTTTAGAAGTAGTGCGTCCTTCTGAGTCTAAAGCACACAAAACAATTCATGGTACTACTCGTGCGTTACTCGCAAACATGGTTGAAGGTGTTGCTAAAGGATTTGAAAAGAAACTTGAGTTAATCGGGGTTGGTTACCGTGCTCAAATGCAAGGCAAAAACTTAATTCTTAACGTTGGTTACTCTCACCCAGTTGAAATCGTTGCAGAAGACGGTATCACATTATCTGTTGAGAAAAACACAAGCGTTAAAGTTGAAGGTATCTCAAAAGAGCGCGTAGGTGCGATTGCTTCAACAATTCGTGCTACTCGTCCACCAGAACCTTACAAAGGTAAAGGTATCCGTTACGAAGGCGAATATGTTCGTCGTAAAGAAGGTAAAACTGGTAAGTAATTAACTTAAGAAAGGAGTATTTAAATGATCGCTAAAATCGATAAGAACAAAGTACGTTTAAAAAGACATGCTCGTGTACGTAGCAAATTAGCTGGTACAACTGAACGTCCACGTTTAAACGTATACCGTTCTAATAAACATATCTATGCTCAAGTAATTGATGACGCACAAGGCGTTACGATTGCACAAGCATCTACTCAAACATTAGGATTAGATGCAGGATCAAATGTAGAAGCAGCTAAAAAAGTGGGCGAAGCAGTCGCTAAAGCAGCCGTAGAAAAAGGAATCACAGCAGTCGTGTTCGACCGCGGAGGTTACTTATACCACGGACGTGTTCAAGCGCTCGCTGAAGCAGCTCGTGAAAACGGACTTCAATTTTAATAAAAGGAGGTATACTTAATGCGTCGTGAAAGAGAAGTAAAAGAATTTGAAGAACGCGTAGTTACAATTAACCGTGTTTCTAAAGTAGTTAAGGGTGGACGTCGTATGCGTTTCACTGCACTTGTAGTCGTTGGAGATAAAAAAGGCCGCGTTGGTTTCGGTACTGGTAAAGCACAAGAAGTACCAGAAGCAATCAAAAAAGCGATCGAAGATGCAAAGAAAAACTTAATCACTGTTCCTCGTGTTGAAGGTACTACACCTCACCAAGTAACAGGTCGTTTCGGTGCGGGTAGCGTATTAATTAAACCTGCTGCACCTGGTACAGGTGTTATCGCTGGTGGACCAGTTCGTGCCGTACTTGAACTTGCAGGTATCACTGATATCTTATCTAAATCATTAGGTTCAAACACACCAATCAACATGGTTCGCGCGACAGTTGAAGGATTAAAAGAACTTAAAGTGGCTGAAGAAGTAGCACAATTACGTGGTAAAACAGTCGAAGAACTATTAAATTAAGGAGGGCATACAAATGGCTAAATTACAAATTTCCCTCACTCGTAGTATCATCGGTCGTCCTGAAACACAACGTAAGACTGTTGCTGCTTTAGGTCTCAAAAAAATGCATCAGACAGTTGAAGTTGATGACAACCCTGCGATTCGTGGGCAAATCAATAAAGTAAGTCACTTAGTGACAGTTAAAGAAGTATAATTAAGATTATCAATTAAGGAGGTGCCGTAATGAAATTACATGAGATGAAACCTGTTGAAGGTGCTCGTAAAGAACGTAACCGTGTCGGCCGTGGTATGGCTTCAGGTAACGGTAAAACAAGTGGACGTGGACATGGTGGTCAGAACTCTCGTTCAGGCGGTGGCGTAAGATTAGGCTTCGAAGGTGGTCAATTACCATTATTCCGTCGTCTTCCTAAACGTGGTTTTACTAACATTAACCGTAAAGAATATGCTATCGTTAACGTAAGCGAATTAGATCGTTTCGAAGAAGGTACTGAAGTAACGCCAGCTTTATTACTTGAAACTGGTGTGGTCAGTAACGAAAAATCAGGAATCAAAATTCTTGGTAACGGTGAACTATCTAAAAAGCTTACAGTAAAAGCTCATAAATTCTCAGCTTCAGCAATTGAAGCAATTGAAAGTAAGGGCGGAACTCACGAGGTGATCTAATGTTTGAGACACTCAAGAATTTCTTTACAACTAAAGAAGTTCGTAGCAAGATATTGTTTACACTCGCAATGTTATTAATCTTTAAAATCGGAACTTATATTCCGGTTCCAGGTGTGAACCCCGAAGCGTTTGAAACTCAGGCGAATACCGGTGTGACTGATTTATTCAACACATTCGGTGGGGGCGCACTGAAGAACTTCTCTATTCTTGCAATGGGGATAATGCCTTATATCACAGCATCAATCGTCATGCAGCTGCTGCAGATGGATGTTGTACCCAAACTGACTGAATGGTCAAAACAAGGAGAAGTAGGACGTAAGAAAATCACACAAGTGACACGTTACTTCACTATCATCCTTGCTTTCATTCAAGGTCTGGGAATGAGTTATAGCTTTAACAATATGCTTGGAGGCCAGTTAATCGATAATACATCAATCTGGAACTTCTTGTTGATTGCGCTTGTTTTAACAGCAGGAACTGCATTCTTAGTGTGGTTAGGTGAACAGATCACCGTATACGGAGTAGGTAATGGTATATCCATGCTGATCTTCGCTGGTATTTTATCTGCGATTCCTACAGCACTTGGACAGTTTTATCAACAGAGTTTCGTTGGTGCCGATGATACAACAATGGCATTCCTGAAAGCAATTGGCTTACTTGTAGGTATGATTTTATTAACAGCGGGTGCGGTGTTCGTACTGCAGGCAGTACGAAAAATTCCGATTCAATATGCTAAACGTCAAACAGGCAATCGTCTAGCACCTCAAGCGACATTCCTTCCTATGAAGGTTAATGCAGCTGGGGTCATTCCAGTTATCTTCGCTATGGCATTCTTCATGTTACCGAAGACACTGACACTGTTCTTTCCTAAACAGGAATGGGCACAGAACATTGCCACTTATGCAGATCCAACGCATGGAGTTGGCATGGTCATCTATGTATTACTGATTATTGCTTTCTCTTACTTCTACGCATTTGTACAGGTTAATCCTGAACAGATGGCTGAGAACTTAAGAAAGCAAGGCAGTTATGTACCAGGTATTCGTCCTGGTAAATCAACTCAGGACTATATCACGCGTGTCCTGTATCGCTTAACTTTTGTAGGTTCGTTGTTCTTGGCAGCTATCTCAATACTGCCGCTGATCGCAACGTCATTCATGAACTTACCTCAATCACTACGTATTGGTGGAACAAGTTTACTGATCGTTATCGGTGTAGCACTTGAAACAATGGCTCAATTAAAAGCACAGCTTAATCAACGTGAATATAGAGGTTTCAGAAGACGTTAGTAGGAGGGAATATTAATGAATATCATTTTAATGGGTTTACCTGGTGCAGGTAAAGGAACTCAAGCGAGTGAGATTATTAAGAAGTACCCTATCCCACATATTTCAACTGGTGACATGTTTCGCGCTGCTATCAAGAATGGTACAGCTCTCGGTAACGAGGCTAAATCATTCATGGATAAAGGCGAACTTGTACCGGACGAAGTGACTATTGGTATAGTGAAAGAACGTTTAGCAGAAGAAGATGCTAAAAAAGGATTTTTACTTGATGGATTTCCGCGTACAGTTGAACAGGCTGAAGCACTGAACGATATTCTTGCTGATGCAGGTCGTAAGATCGAAGCTGTCATCAATATCGAAGTTCAGGAAGAAGAACTGATGAACCGTCTGACGGGACGTCGTATCTGTGAAACTTGCGGAACGACTTATCATCTTGTATTTAATCCTCCAAAAGTAGAAGGTATCTGTGATATCGATGGTGGTAAGTTATATCAACGTGAAGATGATAATCCAGAAACTGTTGCTAATCGACTGAGCGTCAATATTAAGCAGACTAAACCGCTGCTCGATTTCTATCGTGCACAAGGTGTGCTGAAAAATATTGATGGTTCAAGAGATATTCAGGACGTAACAGCTGACGTTGAAAGTATATTAACTAACCTTTAATTCATAATACCGTTTCGCCTCCGGGTGAAGATACTTTTAATGTTCCAAAATCGATCATTGTGATAAGACGTTATCCTCACCTAAAGTCCAAACAAGTCGATAGATTTATGACAATGAATCATTTATAATAGATGAGTTGACAATGTATATTGACTGTCTTGAAACTTAAAAAAAGGGGGCAAATGATAATGGCTAAGCAAGATGTTATTGAATTAGAAGGTACAGTACTTGATACTTTACCGAACGCAATGTTTAAAGTAGAACTCGAAAATGGACATGAGATTTTAGCACATGTAAGTGGTAAAATTCGTATGAACTATATCCGTATTCTTCCTGGCGACAAAGTAACAGTGGAAATGAGTCCATATGATCTTACTCGTGGACGCATCACGTATCGTTTCAAATAAACGAACTCCATCATAAATAGGAGGTTATAAACATGAAAGTAAGACCATCAGTTAAACCAATCTGTGAGAAATGTAAAGTTATCCGCAGAAAAGGTAAAGTAATGGTAATTTGTGAAAACCCAAAACACAAACAAAAACAAGGATAAAATGGAGGTGCACTATAAATGGCACGTATCGCAGGTGTAGATATCCCTCGTGAGAAACGCGTTGTAATTGCGTTGACTTACATTTATGGTATCGGTAAAACTTCCGCACAAAAAATTCTTTCAGAAGCTGGAATTTCTGAAGATACACGTGTGCGCGACTTAACAGAAGATGAATTAAACAAAATCCGTGAAACAGTTGATGGTTACAAAGTTGAAGGTGACCTTCGTCGTGAAAGAAACTTAAACATCAAACGTCTGATGGAGATTTCTTCATACAGAGGTATCCGTCACCGTCGTGGTTTACCAGTTCGTGGTCAAAACACTAAAAACAATGCACGTACTCGTAAAGGCCCAGTTAAAACTGTAGCTAACAAAAAGAAATAATAAGTAAAGGAGTGAAACATAAATGGCTCGTAAACAAGTATCTCGTAAACGTAGAGTTAAAAAGAATATTGAAAACGGTGTAGCTCACATCCGTTCAACATTCAACAATACAATCGTCACTATCACTGACGAATTCGGTAATGCTTTATCTTGGTCATCAGCTGGTGCGTTAGGTTTCAGAGGTTCTCGTAAATCTACTCCATTCGCAGCACAAATGGCTTCAGAAACTGCTTCTAAAGCAGCGATGGAACACGGTTTAAAAAATGTTGAAGTAACAGTTAAAGGACCTGGTGCAGGTCGTGAAGCAGCAATCCGTGCTTTACAATCAGCTGGTCTTGAAATCACTGCTATTAAAGACGTTACACCAGTTCCTCACAACGGTTGTCGTCCACCCAAACGTCGTCGCGTATAATTTTTCTTAGTACTCAAGTTCATTTACAATAGCAGTAGCACTAAAAATAATTATTCGACGTTGTTGAAGGAGGATAAATAAATGATTGAAATCGAAAAGCCTAGAATTGAGACAATAGAAATCAGTGAAGATTCTAAATTCGGTAAATTCGTTGTTGAACCGTTGGAACGTGGTTATGGGACAACTTTAGGAAACTCCTTGCGTCGTATCCTACTTTCTTCATTACCAGGTGCGGCTGTTAAACACATCGAAATCGAAGGCGTTCTGCACGAATTCTCTACTGTAGAGAACGTAGTAGAAGACGTTACAACAATGATCATGAACATCAAAGGCCTTGCGCTTAAAATCTACTCAGATGAAGATAAAGTGCTTGAAATTGATGTAAAAGACGAAGGCGTTGTAACTGCTAAAGATATCATGCATGACAGCGACGTTGAGATTTTAAATCCAGATTTAAAAATCGCAACTGTATCTAAAGGTGGACACCTGAAAATGCGTTTAATCGCAAGTGCAGGTCGTGGCTATGCTTTAGCTGAAGATAACAATACGAGTGATTTACCAATTGGTGTCATTCCAGTGGATTCACTGTATACACCGGTTGAGCGTGTGAACTACACAGTTGAAAATACACGTGTAGGTCAAAGTACGAATTTTGATAAATTAACATTAGATGTATGGACAGACGGATCATTAACACCACAGGAAGCAGTTTCTTTAGGTGCTAAGATTATGACTGAACACTTAAACATCTTCGTTAACTTAACAGATGAAGCACAAAACGCTGAAATCATGATTGAAAAAGAAGAAGATCACAAAGAAAAAGTACTTGAAATGTCGATTGAAGAATTAGACTTATCAGTACGTTCTTATAACTGCCTTAAACGTGCAGGCATTAACTCTGTACAGGAACTTGCAGATAAATCTGAGGCGGACATGATGAAGGTCCGTAACTTAGGACGCAAATCACTGGAAGAAGTTAAGTTTAAACTCGAAGACTTAGGTCTTGGATTAAGAAAAGAAGACTAGTAGAAGGAGGTACGATTCATGGGTTACAGAAAATTAGGCCGCACTTCAGATCAACGTAAAGCGATGTTACGCGATTTAGCTACATCTTTAATCGTGAACGAACGTATCGAAACAACTGAAGCTCGCGCAAAAGAATTACGTAAAATCGTTGAGAAATTAATCACTTTAGGTAAACGCGGGGACTTACATGCTCGTCGTCAGGCAGCACAAGTCTTACGCCGTGTTGAAATCACTAATGAAGATGACACTACTCAATTCGCAGTACAAAAATTATTCAATGAAGTAGCACCACGCTATAACGAGCGTCAAGGTGGATACACTCGTATCATGAAAGTTGGACCACGTCGCGGAGACGGTTCAGAAATGGTAATCATTGAATTAGTATAATCCGGTTTATAGAGATCACTTATCTTACACACATACTATAAGCAAATGAGTGCAACGATAATGTTTACCACACATAGATATTGTCTAGCTCAGAGTATTCTGCCACAATTGAACATTCATATGCGTGAACTCCTGTGGCAGAGTGCGCGCTTTTTTCATTCTTGGCATATCAGAATCCTACTCACTTGTATGGATTCTTTTTTTATAGGGGGCTCGCATTATGGCTTACGTTAAATTGTTAACAGCATGGAAGAATCAGGATCTCAGTCAGATTGAAGAAATACTTGCACCAGAATTGCATGCGACTTTTGTAAGTCATGATAATATTGTTATTTATAACATGGAACGAGTTAACCAGATCTTCAAGGACCGTTTTAGTCAGCTTCAGGAGTGGACGTTCGATGTGCATTACCGTGCTCATCGCGCGGATCAGGAGATTGTAGCTTCTACGATTACGCGGGAAGATGAGGAGGAGAATGTTCTGGAAAGAGCATTCACCATTCTGACATTCGCGCCGACATCACTTGGACAGCAGCTGATTCGCATTCATATGGAGACAGAGTTAGATCATTAAACGGCACTATAAAAACTTCCGGATATTTCGGGAGTTTTTTTAATTAGATGAAGAATAGCAGACTGCAAGATGTTTCTCTTTTTTTGCGTTTTGAATTTGCTATACTAATGAGAAAGGGGGGAAGAGTATGCTTGAAGTGAGTCATATCAGCTACCAGTACGAGAAACAGGAGACAGCAGCACTGACAGATGTCTCTTTCTCCATCAATCGAGGAGAATGGGTCTCTATCGTCGGGCATAACGGCTCAGGTAAATCGACACTGGTCAAACTGCTCGGTGCGATTCTGCCGCTGCAGGAAGGACGTATTACTGTAGAGAGTCTGGCTGTGAGCGAAGTAAATAGTTATGATATCCACGGCAAGGTCGGTATGGTCTTTCAGAATCCTGACAATCAGTTTGTAGGTGCCACTGTGGAAGATGATATCGCGTTCGGCTTAGAGAATTATGGGATTGACTATGAGGAGATGCACAGACGGGTAGACACAGTGCTGGATGCTGTCTCGATGCATCATATGAAGACGCATGAGCCGCATCATCTGTCAGGTGGTCAGAAGCAGCGTGTGGCCATTGCAGGCGTTATTGCTCTGAGACCGGATATTATCATTCTGGACGAAGCGACGGCCATGCTGGACCCTGAAGGACGGCGGGAAGTGCTATCAGTGATCCGCCAGCTGCAGCATGACTTAAATCTCACGGTCATTGCGATTACGCATGATTTGGAAGAGACGGTCGAAGCTGACCGGCTGCTCGTGATGCATCAAGGCCGTCTCTTGATGCAGGGAACTCCGCAAGACTTATTTGAACGAGGAGATGAACTGCAGGCGCTCGGTTTACCTCTGCCGTTCTCAATGCGGATGTATCAGCTGATAACAGGTGAATCAAAATTTGTGAAGGATGAGGAGCTGCTGACTTACTTATGATTAATTTTCAACATGCAGGCTTCGCCTACTCAAAAGGCACACCATTTGAAGTGCGTGCGCTCTATGACATTACGACCACACTCGAACTGGGTGCGTATTATGCTGTTATTGGACACACTGGTTCCGGTAAATCGACATTGATCCAGCATTTGAACGGGCTCTTAAAGCCCACTGAAGGGTCTATACAGTTCGATGACTTAATAGTGAGCACTAAGACTAAGAACAAGCATCTAGCACCGCTCAGAAGGCGTGTGGGGATCGTCTTCCAGTTTGCAGAACAGCAGCTGTTCGAGGAGACAGTACTGAAGGATATTATATTTGGACCGCTTAATTACGGTGTCCCTCATGTAGAAGCAGAAGCAAGAGCCTATAAACTGATGGATTTGCTGCAGCTGGACCCCTCACTGCTGGACCGTTCACCCTTTGATCTGTCAGGCGGGCAGATGAGACGCGTTGCGATAGCAGGTGTCCTTGCGATGGAGCCTGAAATACTAGTACTGGATGAACCGACAGCAGGTCTCGATCCGCGTGGACAGCAGGAAATCATGCAGCTGTTCGATACGATTCACCAAGAGACGGGCATGACGATTATTCTCGTCACGCACCAGATGGATCAGGCTGCGACAGCGGACCGTATTACCGTGCTGCACGAAGGGACGATTGTAGAGGAGGGGACACCTGAAGTCATATTCAGTCTGGACCTCTCGCCGTATAACCTCATGCCCCCTAAAGTCGTTCAGCTGCAGCGTGCTGTCGAAGAGAAGCATGCGATTCAATTCCCGCGCCTGGCATTAACGATGGAAGATTTCACAGCGATGTATCAGGACTGGAGGGCTGACCATGCTTGATAAGATGGTACTCGGCAGATATGTGCCGATGGATTCATTTGTACATCGTCTCGATCCGCGCATGAAGCTGCTCTTCGTCTTCCTGATGACCATCATCATCTTCTTTGCCAATAATGTCGTCACATATGCGGTATTAATACTGATTGTGCTCATAACACTCTATTTAGCGAAGTTAAAGCTATCCTTTGTGCTCGGTGGGCTGAAACCGATTCTGCTGCTCCTGATCTTTACGCTCGTCATGCATATCTTCTGGACGAAAGGGGGCGGCACACTATTCAGTCTGAGCTTTATCACGGTCGACCGGAACGGTGTGGAGCAAGGTATCTTCATTACATTAAGATTTGTCCTTATTATTTTCCTGACCACTATTATGACGCTGACGACGAGTCCCATTTCACTGACGGATGCTATCGAGACACTTTTCAGACCGCTGAAGAAAATCAGAATTCCTGTACATGAGCTGGCGCTGATGATGTCCATTGCACTCCGTTTCATTCCGACATTGATGGATGAGACGCAGAAAGTCATGCGCGCCCAGATGTCACGCGGCTCTGATATGACGACAGGCAATGTGATGAAGCGACTGAAGGCGCTCGTCCCTCTACTTGTCCCTCTCTTTGTATCGGCATTTAAACGGGCAGAGGACCTGGCTGTTGCTATGGAAGTGAGAGGCTACCGCGGGGATATCAACCGCACGAAGTATCGCAGACTGAACTGGCAGATGACTGATACACTGACACTCCTGGCCATTATTCCGATTGCGATTATTATCCTTTATTTTAGAAACTAGAGGTGGACCATGCGTTTTTTATTACAGATTACTTATAACGGTGCAGGCTTTCAAGGATTTCAGATCCAGAACGAAGGCCGCACCGTCCAATATGAACTGGAGCGTATACTGAAGCGGATGCATAAACAGTTTGTACGCATCCATCCGTCATCAAGAACGGATAGAGGCGTGCATGCACTCTGTCAGTACGTCCATTTCGACACACATCTGAACTTAACACCGGAGAAATGGCAGCATGCCTTCAATTCGGCGCTCCCTGACGATATATATGTCACAGAGGTCAAGCGAATCTCGGAAGACTTTCATAGCCGCTATGACTGTATCGGTAAAGCATACCGCTATAAAATCTACCAGGGACTACATCGTGACGTGATGAAGACCGGGATAGAGACGTATTATCCGCACGAACTGGATCTTGACTTGATGAACGAAGCGGCTCAACACTTCCTCGGTACCCATGACTTCACATCCTTCTGTTCAGCAAAGACAGAAATCGAGAATAAAGAGCGCACCATCTACAGCTTCAAGGTGACAAAGACACCGGACGGCTATGACTTCCACGTCATTGGTTCAGGCTTCCTCTACAACATGGTCAGAATCATGGTGCAGCATTTGCTCGATATCGGACAAGGCAAAAAAGACGGCAGCGAGACAGTAGCCATCATCGCAGCACGTGACAGAAAGGTTGCAGGCAAGACCGCGCCCGCAGAAGGACTCTATCTCGAGAAGATTTATCTGACAGCAGAAGAGCTCGAGCAGGACGTGCCAGCAGGTACAAAAATAATCATGAAAAATCACCCCAAACCATTGACAACTGACCCCGGAATGTTATAAGATAAACAACGGTATTGTTTAATATCAACCACTACAATAAGCCCCGGAATCTTATTGTGTTACAGATATATAGACAGAAATCAGAGGGAATTTTTTTTATTTTAGGAGGAAAAACACATGCGTCAAACATTCATGGCAAACGAATCAAACATCGAACGCAAATGGTACGTTGTTGATGCAGAAGGACAAACATTAGGTCGTCTTTCTTCAGAAGTAGCATCTATCTTACGCGGTAAACACAAAGCAACTTATACACCACACGTTGACTGTGGCGATCACGTCATCATCATCAACGCTGAAAAAATCTACCTTTCAGGTAACAAACCAGCAGACAAAGTATACTACCGTCACTCATTACATCCGGGTGGTTTAAAATCAATCACTGCAGGTGAATTACGTGAGAAAAACCCAGTACGCTTACTTGAAACATCTATCAAAGGGATGTTACCAAAAGGTTCACTCGGCGACAAAATGGGCAAAAAATTACACGTATACGCTGGACCAGAACACAAAAACCAAGCACAACAACCTGTAAACTACGAGTTACGTGGTTAATTAAGAGGAGGACAATAAATTGGCACAAGTTGAATACCAAGGCACAGGCCGTCGTAAACATTCAGTAGCACGCGTACGTTTAGTACCGGGCGAAGGTAACATCACTATCAACAAACGTGACGTACGTGATTACTTACCATTTGAATCATTAATCTTAGACTTAAACCAACCATTCGATATCACTGAAACTAAAGGAAACTACGACGTATTAGTAAACGTACGTGGTGGAGGTTTCACTGGACAAGCACAAGCAATCCGTCACGGCATCGCACGTGCATTACTTGAAGCGGATCCAGAATACCGTGGTTCATTAAAACGCGCGGGCATGTTAACACGTGACCCACGTATGAAAGAACGTAAAAAACCAGGTCTTAAAGGCGCTCGTCGTTCACCACAGTTCTCAAAACGTTAATATTTCGTTATTATATATCAACACTCTTCAGTTTAGACTGGAGAGTGTTTTTATTTATCAAATAATCTACAATATGATAATTTTTGTAATAAAGGGTATTCTGATATTAAGAAGTAGAATTAAAAGAAAGCAGGGAGAGGAATAGATATGGCTAAAAAAGAAATGAAGACGATGGCATACGGTTCATCTGCTTTAAGACTACAGACGAAACAAGGTATACTTTTTAATACAGGTGTTGAACTTATAGCGGTTCTGGATACTGAAACAGGTGAAGTAACGTTTAAAATTTCAGATGAAGATTTGCAGAAAGTAAGAGAGCAAGAAAAGAAATAATGACTTAATGCAATGAAATATTTTTTATCATTTCGTTCGTCAAAATAAGCTAGACAATTTCTCATCTTCGATGAAACTCATAAATACTTCCAAAGGTATCCTGTAACCAAGAAATTTTCTAGATCGTTTATTTACTGAGCTGATGCTTGGGAAGGATGATCTTACGTCTTCCACAACGGGTTTTTCTCTTCTTATAGTTCTGATAGAATTCCAGTGCAGATGTACCTGCTTTGAATGCATTAATTACATTATAGACGGTCTGTCTTGAACGTTTAACTCTCCGGCAGATCTCACTGACCGAAATTTTCTGGTAGTAATATGATTCTATGAACGCAAGTTCATCCGTGGTAAGATGTGTATAGACCATTTGTGCTAACTCCTTATGTTTTCTTTGGTCGGAAATATATATTGAGTTTAGCACAGAAGGCTTTTTTAGTTGTTTAGTTTAATTTTACTATCGACGAAATATAAATGATATTAATAAATGTTTATTTTAATTTTACACAGGATGATGTATAATATCTTAGTGATTCCAAACAGAAACTATGATTGGTATAATTCCATATTTTTAAGGAGGTGTTTGAATATCAGAAAGTTATTTTATCTGCTTTTTGTATTTTTATATCTAAATACGTTTATCATTAATCCTCTATCATCAGCGAGTCAATTGACGCAGTCTTCTTCTAACCCTAATCTTTTAGAGGTGACCGGCCCAAGTGATGAAGCTTCACAAATGAACTGGCAGATTAAGATAAATCCAGAAAATCAGCTATTCGACGATCAGAAAGTCACTCTCCACATAGAGGGAACCCATAAATTTGTCACTAATGAGATTGTGACAGCTTTCAAATCAAAAGGAATAGATGTAGTGACCATCCAAGATGGAATATCCTATCAGCTTTTAATACCAAAAGAGTTGCCAGCAACCGTCCTGACTGTTTCAACATATGTCGATTCCAATACTCAGTCGAATTACAAAATGTTTCTATCAGGAACAATGCAGGGCTCATTAATTTCAGCACAAGATGTGGTTTATCCTACAACTAGTGTCCAGGGGACCCTAAGTTTCGAGAATCTTCCACCTAATCAGGAACAGCCATCAGTAACTGTGAATCTAACTGATGAACTGACAGGTCAGGTAATAAGTTCTCAGATTATTCCTCCAGTTACTACTGCCTATACATTTGATAATGTGAGACTGTTCAATGATTCCGGACAAAAAATCAATTACTCAGTTCAGATTGTGCCGATAGCAAATTTTACAGCTTCTATTCAATCATACGATATACTACTCACTTTCAAATCAACAGAAGTACAAGGTATCATCAGCAATCCTAACCATCAGACAGTGAATCTTAAGATCATTGATTCGAGTTCTAATGAGATTATCGCTATGAAACAAATCAGTGATGATGGTCATTATGAAGTAACTGATTTACCACTTGAAGATAACCAAGGTAACAAAATCATCTACAAGATTGAAGCAGATGAAGTTCCAGGATACGATATCAAAATTAATGGATTCGATATAAACGTAAATCCTATCGAAAAGTTATCTTCTGAAACGCCAACATCCGAGCAAGCTTCTACAGAAGGCATCACGACTGAGACTCCGACATCCGAGCAAGCTTCTACAGAAGGCATCACGACTGAGACTCCGACATCCGAGCAAGCTTCCACAGAAAGCGTCACAATCGAGAATCCAACATTCGAGCAAGTTTCAACAGAAGGCATTACAACCGAGACCCCAACATCCGAGCAAGCTTCCACAGAAAGCGTCACAATCGAGAATCCAACATCCGAGCAAGTTTCAACAGAAGGCATTACAACCGAGACCCCAACATCCGAGCAAGCTTCTACAGAAGGTGTCACGACTGAGACTCCGACAGTTACGGCTCCATCTGTCCAGACATCCATGCCTTTTACATTCACTCCGACATTTTCATCGTTACAATTTAGAGCATTAGCCGCGACTCCAACTAGTACGTATGGGTCCTCCAAATCTACTGCTGTTGTCAATATTGCGACAGGTTCAGGGACTATGACGCTGCTTGGTCAGATGAACAGCACACAGACAGCGATTAACTGGACGCTGACTTTATCATATGGAACACTTGCTTCTAAGACGGTCTGGTTCAATGATATTACTACGAGCACAGGCATATCCATGCCAAGCTCAGTAGATTATACGGTAACCAATGGCGGTACGACTACTCGATCCGGCCAGCTGCCAGTCACAACATCAGGAGGGACATCCTCCATATTTCTGGATTATGTGAAAAATAATGACTTAGTGACTGTCGTGATTACAACACCTATTACGACACCTGATCTAAATAGTTACACACTTACAGTCGGAAAACTGACTTATGATGAACTAGGTATCAAGTATGATAGAAATGGTATCTCTAATACAGTCACAAAAAAAACGGCAGGACCCACTGTGAATATGGTGACTTCTGCTGATACAGTGGTGACAGGTACAGCAGAACCAGGTGCTACAGTCACAGTACGTAACAGTTCCGGTGTAGTATTGGGGAATGCAGTAGCGGATAGTTCAGGGAATTACAGCGTTAAAATAGCAGCTCAACCGAAAGATACTGTTCTATCCGTTACAGCCCAGAGCCCCAATAAACTAATCAGCGATTCTGTACCGATTAAAGTAGTCGGGTTATTCAACTTCACTGTCAAAAAAATCAATGAATCTGGTACAGGACTGTCAGGCTCCACTTTCAACTTAAAGTCCAGTAATGGTGCCATCATCACAAAGACATCAGATGCTAACGGCTTAGTACAGTTTACCAGTCTAGCCCCTGGGAGTTATACACTGAACGAAACTGCAGCACCTGCTGGCTACCTGAAGGATACATTGACACACACTATACTCATCGATAATACCGGCGTTATAAAAGTGGATAATACTACTGTATCCAGTGCCTACAACTTCGTGAACAAGGCTGCTTCCAGCATCATTGTTAATACGTATGACGCTAACACGAATGTGCCTCTTAGTGGCGTAACATATCAGCTCTATGATTCAACAAATAAGCTGATAGGCATTCAAACATCTGACAGTGCAGGGAATATCACATTCAGTGACCTCCCCCTCGGAACTTATACACTTAAACAGACAAATACACGCTCAGGTTATCGGTTCGACAGCGCTTCTAAAACAATCACATTAAGTAGCAGTACACCTGTCACCGTCAAAAGTCCGCAATATACCAATGTACTTCCTAATACAGGGGGCGAAGGGACATTATCCTTCACAATGATTGGCATCATATTGGTGATTGTTGCATTTATATTAAAAAAATCCAAGCCATACGCTAATTAATAAACAGGAGGCATCATACATGTCGAAATTTACCAAGTATTTCTCTTTATTTCTTATTCTCAGTTTACTCATCAGTCTCTTTTCCCCATTTACAGCACATGCAGCAAGCCCAAGTACAAATGTAACGATTCACAAAATTACTGGTGATACTGCTAGAACGGCGACATACGATGAATTGACAAATACGACACCGCCAGCAGGTGATCCGATCTCTAATATCTCTTTCACTTACTGGAAAGTAACAGAAGACCAGTTTAATACAATGATTGCAAACTCAGGCAGCTATGAGACAGCTGCCCAGGTCTCAGCTTATGTCGGCAGTGCAGCAACAGGAACTACCGGTAATACAGCGGCAGATGGTACTGTACAAGTGGCAGGCTTAGCAGAAGGCTATTACTGGTTTATCGAAAACCCGTCAACTGCAGTCGCTACTTCAGCAGCAGTTCCGTTCGGCCTTGCCTTACCTATCACAAATCAAGCAGGAACTGGGTATATCACTGATTTACACGTCTATCCAAAGAACACACTTGAAGAAGTCCCGACCATCGATAAAGATATCGCAACTGATAATAATAAATTAAGCACCTTTGATATCGGACAGTCCTTCAACTGGATCATTCAACCAACGACACCTAAAGGTATCGATGAATACGCAAACTACACAGTAACCGACACACTGAATGCAGTAATTGATTTTGATAACACGAAACAGATCACTGCAACTATCGGCGGCACAACATTGACAGCAGGTACTGATTTCAATGCCACTTATGATGCAGGTACACGCCTAGTGACAGTTAAATTCACATCAACTGGACTTAAAAATATTGCAGCAGCCGGTCCGGATGCTCAGCTGAACATTCTCGTTCCAACAGTCATCAACAATCAGGCAGTAATGGGCCAGAAGATTCCTAACACTGCAACTTTAACTTATGACAACAATCATGGTCTTGTAGGAAGTGCAACAGTTGCTGATGCTGATATCCCTGCCGTTCAGACTGGCGGAAAAAAGTTCGTGAAGACAGATGGAACAACAAACTTATCAGGGGCACAATTCGTGGTTAAAAAAGGTGACCAGTATCTGATTCAAGATCCAGCGACTCTTGTAGTCACTTGGGGTACAAGAGATGCTGCTACCGTATTCACGTCCGATACTTCTGGTAACTTCGAAGTGAAAGGTCTTGCCTTCGGTGACTATCAACTGGAGGAAATCCAAGCTCCAACAGGCTATACGATTCCTACTAATCCTTTAACTGGTTTTACGGTCAATGAAAATTCCTATACCTTGGATTCTTTACAAATTCTGAATAAAAAATCTATTCTTCCGAATACCGGCGGGATGGGGACAATTCTCTTTACTGTAGTCGGTCTGATGTTAATGACATTAGCTATTATCCTTTACAGAAGAAAAAAACAGGCTTAATCTAAAAAGTTAGAGGCAGAGACAGTATGTTGTCCTGCCTTTTTTATTGTTGAAAGGAGCTTTCATGGATACTATCGAATCAAACAAAAAGAAAAACAGGCGATCTAATATCACTTTCCTACTTGTCTTTCTGATGGGCATTCTCATTTTATTCTATCCATTTATAACGGCAGTATACTACGATTATCAGTCCAGCAATGACGTCAATAATTTTGATAAGGAATTAGAAACATTGTCAGACCGGGAGATTGATATTCGAATCAATAAAGCAAAAGCTTATAACACTACATTGACAAACGGTGAAATGTTGACAGATGTCTTCTCAGAGAAACAGAAGGAAGAAGGAAAAGCACTATATGCTAAGATGCTGGAAGTACATGAGAAAATTGGACATATAGAAATTCCGAGCATACATCAGGATCTGCCATTGTTCGCTGGAACTAGTGAACGAATTCTGCAACAGGGACTCGGTCATCTAGAACGGACTTCCCTGCCCGTAGGTGGAAAGTCCACTCATACAGTGATAACCGGACATCGTGGCCTTCCGGATAAAAAATTGTTTACAGATTTAGATAAAGTCGAAAAAGGCGACATGGTCTATGTTCATAATATTAAAGAAATATTGGCTTACAAGATAGATTCCATTGATGTTATCGAACCAAATGACTTCCGAAAACTTAAGATTCGTCCAGGAAAAGATGAACTAACACTCCTTACCTGTACACCTTATATGATTAACTCACATCGGCTAATTGTTACAGGGCATCGCGTACCCTATACGCCCGAAGTAAAAAAACAACATGAAGCTACTAAAGATCCATGGTGGTTCAAATTTCTAAATGTCTACAAAAACTACCTCATTGGTATTCTCATTGCCCTGGTTATTTACTTACTATACCGTTACTGCATAAGCAGAAGAAAAAGGATTCAGAATGAAAAAGAGTAGCATTATACTCCTCTTTATAATAGGACTGGCTATCTGTATCTATCCCCTTGGGACAAAAGTCTACTATAACTACAGTATGAGCGTGGAGTCTGAAAAAACTGATCAGTCATTCGAATCTCTTTCTCCCGATAAGCAACTAAAATATCAAACGTTTGAAAACTACAATAAAAGAGAGAATCAACAGTCAAAAATCATATCACCAGCTGTTGAAAACAAAAAAGATGAGAGTGAAGAAAATCTGACGAAGCATGCTGATATAATAGCGACCATCAGGATACCAGCTCTAAGACTACATTATCCAGTATATACTGAAGCAACACCTGAAAACCTGAATAGAGGCGTCTCACGGGTCATTGGGACCAGTTACCCATTAGGAGGCAATAATACAAATAGTGTATTGGCAGCCCACTCATATTCACCAACACATGAGTGGTTCACACACATTGATCGACTGAAGAACGGTGATCAGATTATCATTAGTAATTATAAAGAGAAGCTATATTATCGTGTTTTTAATCGCAAAATTGTAACACCGGATCAAGTAGAATCATTGGCAGTCATAAAAAATCGAGATATTTTGACACTGATGACATGTACACCCGATGGTAGCAGAAGATTATTAATCTATTCTGAAAGAATGCCTTTTCAAAAAAAACAGGAAACAGTTGACGAAAAACGGACAGTTACTCCAAGAGAATTTTCATTACTAGAAAAACTTAAAGTATTATCAGATTCATGGGTAATTTTAGTCCTAATTATAGGACTGATATGGATTTTCTTGTGGCAAGTCACAACTGAAGAAAAAAATAATTTCTAGTAGGTTCTAATCTTAATTAATCATTCTTTAAGATATCACTTTTGCCTATAACAGGGATTAAGTAAAAGCAAATGGCATATCGATTTTAGTCGATATGCCATTTGCTTTTTATTGGTACTTTTCTGAAATTACAGAAGGGACAACAAAAAAGGAAGGTGTGAACATGACAACTCATTATATGTGAAATGAAATCAAGTGTCGTCTGTAGCTTACTAGATAACTCTTATTGAACGGTATATCCAAATTCAATAACAATGATTTGTTCATAATTTCATCGTCATATTTAATTTCATTCTCAAAATAAGTTATAGGTGAACTTTTAGATCCTAATATAATTACTACATAAAAAATTAAAACCTTTAAAACACCTTAGTTTCAGAATCTATAGAACAATCCACTAGTGCAATGTAAAATCCTGCAGAAGTATAAGACTAATTTAAATGGAGATAGAAGATAACTTAAAGTGCTGCCGACTAGCAGATTTTAGTTTGAAAATGTTACCCTTTAAGTACCCTTTGAGTACCCTTTGTTGAAATTATATGATTTTCACTGATACTTATTTTTTGATAAATCCTTTAGTATCAAGGTTTACGACACTTCATGACTATTGCTCAAACATCAAAATTTTTTGAACGTAAAAAACCAGGTCTTAAAGGCGCTCGTCGTTCACCACAGTTCTCAAAACGTTAATATCGTTGTTACATCAACGTTTAAAGCACTCTTTGGATTATTCCAAAGAGTGCTTTTTTTGTGTTTTTATTTATGTATTCAATTACCTTTTAGTTACCCCTAGGAGAACTATTTTGTGTGAAGCCTGCTTAAAATTCAATGATATGAAACTGTTTGAAACCATATGAAATGACCCGGTTTTTCTCAGGAATTCATACATTAGTAAACATATTTTCTCATAATAATATTTGGTAGTTTCATTTGCACTCAATAAATCACATGCATCTTTTTATTCACATTGTAAAAAATATCATGTAGATGTAAGAGATTACTTGAATTATTTCATTACTTTCTTTATGATCATTTCAACTAATTAGAAATTTATTCTAAATATTTCGAATGATTATTAAGGCAGACTATAATTATGGAAAGAAATATTATAAAACTTATAGGCATTATGATAAAGGGACATTTAAATCAAGAGCTCAAAATGCAAAGTATCATTATAAGAAGCATGGAGTAAAAGGAAGATATTCTGTTAAGAGATATACTCAAAGAGCTAGGACTACATTTAAAGCTAATAAAAGACGAGGTAATCTTGAAAAAGTGAGATTAAGTAATGGTAAGAAGGGTTATAGAGTCAGAGGGAAAAATGGAGGATATTATACGAAGAGAGGTAAAATAGTTAGTTACCATAATAATAAATATAGAAAGGAAAAATCAAAAAGAAGAAGGAGATAATATGAGATATTTTGTTACTGAGGAATGGGAAGGTCCCGGTCCAGTAGTTACCTTCAAGTTCAAAAATAATCAGTTATCTAATGAATATTATTTATATGTTGATTACACTGAAGCTATCCAAGATATTTTTCTAAAATATAATCGAAAGTTCTTTGTAGCTGGAGTGAGTCATTATTCTAATGGAATGATTAAGAAAATATTAAAAGATTTATATATGTATAAATATCCGACTTCTATTGAAAAAATATTAATCGAGTTGCAGATAATATTGAAATATAATTTATCCTTAGCAAAAGATATAGAACTAGTGATTGAAGGAGTATAAATCATAATGTAATAAATCAATTTAAAGTGTACAGAAAGTCTCCATTTTCTGTACACTCTTTTTTTATATACAATTCAGTCAGATTTGATCCAAATTTATGTACAATAACCCGTCTCTTAATCTATGTTTGATAACCAATTATAAATTAAGATATAATACATTTAAAGGAGAGATGAGACAGGATGAAAATTGGATATGCACGAGTATCTACTGGATTACAGAATTTGGATTTACAGAATGATAGTCTTGAAAATTATGGATGTGAGAAAATCTTCACTGATAAAATGAGTGGGGCAAAAAGTCAGCGACCTGGACTTGATCAGGCGATTGAATTTGCTCGGAAAGGGGATACTGTTATTGTCTGGAGATTAGACCGACTCGGAAGAAATATGGAGGATCTCATTTCAATCGTCAATGCCTTAAATGATAGAGGTGTCAGTTTCCATAGTATCCAGGAAAATATCACGATGGATCGGTCAAGTTCAACGGGTCAGCTAATGTTTCATTTGTTTGCAGCCTTTGCAGAGTTTGAACGTAACCTTATACTGGAGAGATCAGCTGCAGGAAGAGTGGCTGCTCGAGCAAGGGGCCGTCTTGGGGGCCGCCCTGAGAAGTTTAATGAAAGTGATGTTCAACTTCTCAGGACTTTAGTTGATAACGGAACGTCTATTAAGACTATTGCAGAGAAGTGGAATGTATCAAGATCTACCATCTATCGATACCTAGAAAAAGAAGAAAATCGTTCTAAATCATAAAAATAGCTTGAGTTTCTTCTATTATAATAGCTAGCTATTCATACACATGATACTTAATCTTATTTTCTTAGTTTTATAGTATGAAATTCACTTATAAAGACTTTTAAATTCTTATTATATAAATCTATTGGTAAGTTATACAATCAAGTTAGCCACCTAAGGTGGAAGATACATTAATTGTTTATAAAAAAATACGCCATGACGAATTCATGTTAATATTGTAGTTCTCACACCGACAATAAAGGAATGAATTCGTATGGCGCATATCAATGGTAACACGAAAACCGTTAAGGGCAAACACCTTTCTAGAGATGAACGAATCATCATACAGACGCTGATTAATGAAGGGTATTCAAATAGACAAATAGCCGGAAAGCTCGGTAGAGCGCCACAGACCATCAATAATGAGATAAAGCGTGGGACTTACACACAAAAGAGCCAGCAGATACAGAATAATAAGACTTACACCTACTACAAATGCATCTATTCACCTGATCTTGTTCAGGATAGATACTTTGAAAATCGTATCAAGTCAGGACGTCGCCCTATTCCTATCACAGGAAATCCCTTTGTTGAATGGGCCGATCATCTGATGATACATCAGGAAATGTCTCCGGCTTCCGTTATTATGCTTGCTAAGAAAGCTAAGCTTTTTCCAGAAAGATTCATACCCTGCATAAAGACACTCTATAACTGGATTGACAGAAAACTGATAAAGACGCGTAATATCAATCTTCTGATGAAGTTAAAGCTTAAGAATAAGAAGCCGACAGGCTTTACTCGTATTAATAAAAAAGTACTGGGTCAGTCTGTCGAACTACGTCCTCATGCAGTGGATACACGCACGACCTTCGGACATTGGGAGATAGATACCGTTGTCGGCCAGAAGTCTGGGGAGGATCAGGTTCTCCTCACGATGGTTGAGAGAAAAAGCCGGTATGAACTTATCTTAAAGATTGATGGTAAACAAAGCTGCCATGTAGTCAACGCACTACGTCATCTGATAAAGGAAACAGGAGATGCTTTCCCTAAAATATTCAAGTCCATTACATCAGATAACGGACCTGAATTCAGCGATCTTTCTGAATGCCTCAAAGGATTATCTGAAGTCTACTTCACTCACCCCTATGCCTCTTGGGAGAGAGGGACGAAAGAAAATCAGCACAGATTTATTAGCCGGTATATTCCTAAAGGTATCCCCATTTCAACTGTAACAACTTCTACCGTCCATAAAATCCAGGAATGGATGAACAGATATCCACGCAAGATACTAAATGGACAGTCAGCGATGGAAGTGTTTTTGAAGGAACTAATTAAAGAGAACTACTAAGTGAATCCCTAGGATTCTATATGAACTAGATTTGTCAGGGTGGCTAACTTGTAATTGCAATTTAGATATATTTTTGAAAGTTTCATTACTTTCAAAAACATGTAATATTACCTTATATAACATGTTATAATTTTTTAAAGAAAATAATACAAGGGGATAAGGGATTATGGCAGGAAGTAATAAAATTAGTATAACATCTATAGAAATTAATGATTTTAGAATTATAGAAAACGCCCACATCAAACCTGGTCAATTAATTAATGTTATCACCGGGAAAAACGGTACCGGCAAGTCAACAATATTGGGAATGATTGCCCAAGGCTTTTCTTTTAATAATCAGGTTATTGATATTGAGGAGTTTGAATGTGTAAAGAATTTAAGCAAGGATGAAATAAGTAAATTAAAAGCTAAACCTAATAAAACACAATTAGAAAAAGAAAAAATACAAATGTATAATAGTTTACTAACATTATTTGGACAAAATTTCGAATCAAAATCAAATGAACATTTTAAAATGTCAGATCTTGATAAAAGAGGAGTTAAGCATTGTAAAATAGAGTTATCTAATGGTGTTGCATTTGACATAGAGTCAACAAATCATGATAGAAAACTTCCTAGGTTAGTAACTAGGAGGGAAAATAGTATTTCTTCTAATTATGTTTTTCCTGTTATATATTTGGGTTTGGGAAGAGTGAGCCCTTTAATTCAATCAAATAAAAATAATGATATAGAGTTAGATTTGTCACAAGAAGAGAAAGTTATGATTCACAATTTATATGAATCGATCTTGCTTAAACGGTATGACAATAATCTTAAAAGTATTAATACTGATTTAAAAAATAAAAATACAGCTGCTTTTATAGAAGAAGACAAAACTATTCAAATGATATCTTCAGGAGAAGATAATATTGGTCAAATTCTATTCGCATTGTTCTCATTCAGGAAACTTAAGAATGCTCTTGGTGACAATTATAAAGGCGGTATTTTGATTATTGATGAGATTGATGCAACTCTATATGCAGCAGCACAAAATAAATTACTAGATGTACTAATAAATAAGGCTAGAGAATTCAAAATTCAAATTTTTTTTACTACACACTCTTTGAGTCTATTAGAATATATATATTCTTTAAAGTTAGAAAGTAAGTATAGACCAAATTCAATAAAAATCATATCAACGTTTCTAAATGATTCAAAAAAATTAGAAGTAAAAGTAGATCCTCAATTAAAGGATTTAATGAATGAATTTTTAATAATCAATAAAGAAAAATTGCTGATAGATAAAATAAATTTATATGTTGAAGATGCTGAGGCTGAATATATATTTAAAAAATTGATAAGAGGAGAAAAATATAACAACAAACCAATATCAAGCTTGGTTAATTTTCAAAAGGTTAAATTATCATGTACGAATTATCAAACACTGTACAAGGCAAATATAAATGAATTTAAATATAATTCGATTGTCTGCTTGGATTCAGATATACCTTTCGATATAAGTAAGATGAAAAATTTTGTTTCTCTCCCTGGTAAAAAAGAAAATCCTGAAGAATTTGTCTTTAATATACTTAAAGATGAAAACAGTGAATTCTGGAAAGAAAATAAAGATTATACATATCAAATGTTTATGCATAATAGTTATTATAACGTAATTCAGTCTATAAGAAATGGAAGCTATAATGAAGAACACAAAAATGTTAGTGGTGGACCACATTACAATAAACCTCCTAGAGTGGTTTGGAAAGAATGGTTCAGAATTGAAAAGGATAATTGGAAAAAGTCAGATCCAATTCTATATTGGGCTAAAAATAATGTAGAAGAAAAGCAAATATTTATAACTAAATTAAAAGAAGTATTAAAATATACAATGAAAAACAACAAGATAATAATTGAAGAATAAATCTAAGAAAGGAGGCAATATGAATAATTATAGTCCATTAAGATACCCGGGTGGAAAAGTAAAAACGTATGGCTTTATTAAGAGTTTGATAGAATTAAATGGATGTAATCATTACATTGAACCATATGCCGGTGGAGCAGGAGTAGCAATAAAGTTACTTTTAAATAATGATGTAAAGAAAATCACGATTAATGACTATGACAAATCAATCTACGCGTTTTGGTATTGTGTATTTAATAATACAGACAGTTTCATAAAGTTAATTGAAGAAACACCTGTAACAATAGATGAATGGTATAAACAAAAAGAGGTACAAAAGAAAAAACTTGACAGTGAATTAGATCTTTTGCAATTAGGATTTTCAACTTTATTTTTAAATAGAACTAATAGATCGGGAATTATTAAAGCTGGGGTAATCGGAGGGAAAAAACAAGATGGAAATTACTTAATAGATTGTCGTTTCAATAAAGAATCTATAATAGACAAAATATATAAAATATCAAAGTATTCGTCAAGTGTAGTATTAACTAATAAAGATGCTAAAGATTTTATTAATCAAAATATAATGAAAACTAAAAATTCATTTACCTTTTTTGATCCTCCTTACTATCAAAAAGGTCCTAGTCTTTATACAAACTTTTATATCCATGAGAATCATTTAGAGCTGTCCAATCTGATAAAAACTAAAATGAAAAAACGCTTGTGGATTCTTACTTATGATATTTCACCAAATATATTTCAAATGTATGGAGAAGAATATAGGAGTATAAAGTATAATTTAAATTATTCTATAGCAAAACCTTCTATGGGGGAAGAATATATGTTCTTCAGCCAAGAACTGAATTTAAGAGAAAGTGATATTTTTAATTATTTAAATGTGATTGATAATCAAAAAATAAAGAATGAATTTAAAATTCATGAATTAGAAAAAATTAATATTAATATGGTATAAATAAAGTTTTGATTCATAACTTCAAATAAAAAGATACGATGTGTAGAATGTGACTAGCTCTGAAATTCTAAGTTAAGTATATTAAACTTTTTTAACTAAAGTACCAATTATAGCTACACCCCCCTTTTCTGTCCTTCTAGAAATGGGGTTTTTAGTGAGTTTTGGCACCCACTTATTTTGCTCGTCTTTACTATTTAGCCAATAAGTAAAGTAAGCAACTGTGCAACTACTAATAATTGTACAGATTGTACCAACGAAGTAATCAACCACAAGTAACACCTCCTTCCGTTAAATTATTCATCTAACGGAAAGTAGATGACTCATAGATTATATCACAAAATAATTTTAATATTTAGTTTACATAAGATGTATTATAAGAAGGCTATTTATATACTATGAAGTTGTAATAATATTAAAAAAAGAGTTATAATTAAATACATTAATATTACTGCCGACCAGCAGATTATTAACTACCTTTTAACTACCCTTTTGTGAAATTGAGTGATTTTTAATGATATCCTGATTTTTATAAATCCTTTAATATCAAGGCTTAAGACACTATAGGGCTACACCTGAAACTTCATGAATTTCTGAACGTAAAAAACCAGGTCTTAAAGGCGCTCGTCGTTCACCACAGTTCTCAAAACGTTAATATCGTTATTATATCAACGTTTACAGCACTTCTCGAAATTATTCGGGGAGTGCTTTTTTTAAAAAAAGTATTATTTACTTATTTTCAAGTCTTTCCAAAAATACACTTAAATATTTATTATTTTACTAATGAAATTTATAAATTATCCTGCACAAAGAAAAAATTGTCATTCTATATGTAGCAATTCTTGTAATCCAAGAAATGAATAAATAACGCTTTCCACAACAAAAACACGCCCATTGATCTTCTGATCAACAGGCGTGTTTCTTCTTTTATGCATCTTTAAATAATGAAGTGATGTCTTTATCACCATTACTGATTGTCACGACTTTACCGATCGTATTATCTTGTTCAGCGAGTTCTGCTAGGGCAAGTCCTACGTCTGGTATTGCAACGGATTGTTCTGTTGCATGATCACCTTTACCGTTACCTTCCTCTTCCTCTAAGGCAACTGCCTGCAAGATGGTCCAGTCCAGTTTCGTGCTGTCCATTAAGTATTTATCTGCTAAGTACTTAGCCTGGTAATATTCTTTTAAGTCACTATATGGTTTCTCTTCCCATGCATCTGGGTTGAGTGATTCATATGCACTCAGCATGATATAGCGTTTGATATTATTTTTCTCTGCTGCAAGCATCGTTTTCACTGCACCGAATGCATCAATCTGCAGTAAGTCTTTGCCTCGTGAGCCTGCAACGAAGTAGATGAGGTCTACTTTACCGATTGATTCTGCTGCTTCTGCAACGGACTGTGTTAAGTCCAGCTTAGCTGTATGGAAACCATCTGTTTCAATTTTCTCTGGAGAACGGCTGCCTACTGTGACGTTATGATTCTTGTCACTGAGTGATTTCGCCAGTTCTAATCCTACTCGTCCGCTGCCACCTACGATAAATATATCCATGATATCAACATCCTTTCTGAGTTACTATTATTGTAGTATGCCTGGAAATAGCTTTCAAATATTTGAATTCTATCATGCTGCTGGTGAGCTATTGACTAAGCATTATTTCTTTAAAAGGCTGTCATTAGTGTTAAGATGTCCATATGCCATTTTGTATAAGGATTTAAAATGATGATATTTTTGTCACTTATCAAGATGCTTTAATTAAGAGTAAGGTAGGCTTCATTTATGTATAGAGGACATTATAAAGTACGTTGGTTATTTTTTGTAACAGGTTTAACGATTATGGGCGCAGGTATTGCGATGATGCTGAGGGGCAGTCAGTTCGGTCTCAGTAGCTGGGATGTTTTCCATTATGGATTGTGGAAGAACTTAGGTCTGTCTATCGGAATGTGGAGTATCATCATTGGTCTTATTATTATCTTTATCACATTCCTATTGAACCGAGAGTGGCCGAAAATAGGTGTCTATGTTAACATGCTGACACTCGGTATATTTATAGATGTATTCAATCACATACTGCCGGAAGTACATGGAACGTTTATGCAGCTAGTAGTGTATATTATAGGCGTTACTATACTGACCTTTGGGATTGCGTTATATATCACACCTCAGTTAGGAGCAGGACCTCGTGATTCCTTTATGATGCTGCTTGTTGAACGCACACCGATGGATCTGAAAACCGCACGAACATTTATGGAAGTGGTCGTGATGGTGGCAGGTTACCTGTTAGGAGGACCTGTCTCTGTAGGAACTATTATCGTAACCTTTGCGATGGGACCTTTAATCCAGCTCTGGCTACCCCATACGAGACAATTGCTTAATCGTTATGCGGCAGAAGTGGATATTTAATAGATGTATCGAACTCTTCAGCAGAAGCTGGAGGGTTTTTGTATAGAAATAATAAAAATTCATATAAAAAAAGGGCGCTGGGAGTCGCCCTTTTTTTGTCGCATGAAAAAGAGTAATGTTAGCATATATATTAATGCGTAATCATTACGTTTTATATTTTAACAAAATTTTTTTGAACTGTAAAGAACTCATTGTGAACTATTACTGCATGTGTTCGATTTCATCTTTGATACTTTCTTTATCCATTTGTTCACCGATAATGACGAGGTAAGGTGGAATTTTGATGGGGATTTCCCGTGTTTCTATAGTCCCATTTGTATATTGCACAAGATATAGAGTATCCGGTTTTTCTGTGAAGGATAGAATGCCCTTAATCCGGAAGATGGAGGATGGCAATTGTTCGAGCCACTCTGCGAACTGCTCGGCATCAAGTGGTCGACCTAGTTTACAGCTGATTGATTTGATACCGCTATGAGAACGTCTGCTGGTCGTTTCGTAATCCGATGATACTGAATTTTTAAAGAGCACATTAATATCATCCAGCTGACAGTATTGTGTTTCTATTATTTGATTGGTAGATGCAATCTGTCTGACGTCTGAAATAACTTTCTCCAGCTCGTCGCCTAACTGGTCGCTTTTATTGATCAGTAGAGTCGAGCAGTATTTGATCTGTTCAATCAGCAGCTGTTTAATATCTGCTGTTAGGATGCTGAATCGTTGAATCAGAGTGCCATCTATAACACCGATCAATGCTTTAATGGTGGTGAAGGGTGCAAGTACTGGTGACAGGCAAGCGTCCAGTATTTCAACTGGATGCGCGACACCGCTGCTTTCTATAATAATGCAGTCAGGTTGATGTAGCAGATAGAGTTGATGCAGCTGTATCTCAACGTCTACTTTCAAGTCGCAGCAGATGCAGCCATTAAGCAACTTTTTAAGTGGAACATCGTCATCTACGAGTAGATGGTCGACAGAATACTGTCCAAATTCATTCATCAGCACATATGTTTTTAATCCTTGTGACTGCTGATATTGTAGAAGTTGCTGGAGAAGCGTTGTTTTACCTGAACCAAGAAATCCGCCTAATATAATAATATCCAAATGAACACCTCTATAAATCGTAATGTTACGATTTAAAATATAACATAGTTCGACGCTGCCCACAAAGCAGGATACAAAATAAAAAAGACAAACCCGATGTGAGTCTGTCTGCTCCTAAGTCAGCAATAATACGATAAGCGCGAGTATGGCAGGGCCGCCTTGTTTGATGATGATTGAACGGCTGGATGTCATACTGCCGTATATAGCAGCACATATTATGATTACAAATTTGATGCACTGATCATTGTCTGGGAAATGTAAGGAAAAATACGCATATTAATAACTATAAATCATTTTATAGTCATTAAAAGCTCTAATTATAAAGACATTGGATGGCGTTACCTGTTTTTTCAAGTTATTGTCGTAAGTGAAGGAGCTGTTGAAGATGAACATAGGAAATCAAATCAAGTATTTCAGGAAAGAGCTTAATCTCTCTCAAGTTGAGTTAGCTGAAAAGATTTATGTATCTAGTCAGACGATATCAAATTGGGAGAATGAGAGAAGTTATCCTGACTTGCAGAACTTGATTGCTCTGAGTATTCTGTTCAACGTTTCTTTAGACGAACTTGTTAAAGGAGATGTCGTAGAAATGAAAAATGTTGTGGACAAGAACAAGATGGATTTGTATGGAAATATGATGTTAGGGTTTATGGTGATGGCTGCTATATCCGTCGGTATAATAATCAAATATACTGATGGATTCCTTGGTTTTATGATACCTTTAGTCCTGTGGGCTATAAGCATGTATTATGCCATTAAAATTGAAAGATTGAAGAAAAAACATGATGTTCAGACGTATCGTGAGATTTTAGAGTTTATGGAAAATGGTCATAAAATAAATAAGATTCCCAGAGATAAGAAGAAATATTTATTAGAAAAAGTTCTGATAGTTACCGTATTCACAGCAATTGTAACGGTTATAATGTTAATAAGTGTTTTAATGTTCCAAGCCTTTTAAGGGTATCTAAAGAAGCTGATCATTTACTGATTCGCTTCTTTTAATTTTCCTGTTTACCTTAAAGTTTCCTTAAATTACTAGTAATTGGGTTACAAATATTTCCGATTTTGTGTACAGTGAAGAAAAAGGAGGTTATGTTTTGGAAGAGAATATTAGTCTTTCCGTTTCTCATTTAAAGAAGGATATTGGTAAGCGTACTATTATCAATGATGTTAATTTCGCAGTCCGTAAGGGCGAGGTGTTTGGCTTTCTGGGACCGAATGGTGCTGGTAAAACAACGACCATTAGAATGATTGTCGGGCTGACATCTCCGACTGCTGGTGATATTACTATATTAGGCCACCCGATTACGACAGAGCGTGCCCAGGCGATGGAACATGTCGGTGCGATTGTTGAGAATCCTGAATTATATCCTTTTTTATCGGGTCTTGAAAATCTGAAGCAGTTTGCCCGTATGCAGAAGGCTGTCAGTCGTGAGGATATTGATCGTGTCGTGAAGTTGGTGGGACTTGAACATAGTATTAAAGATAAGGTGAAGAAGTATTCGCTAGGTATGCGTCAACGTCTTGGTCTTGCTCAGGCGCTTTTGCATAATCCTTCTATTTTAATTCTGGATGAACCGACAAATGGTCTTGATCCTCAGGGGATAAGAGAGATTCGCGATTATATCCGTAAGCTGGCACGCGAGGAAGGTCTGTCTGTTATCGTGTCCAGTCACTTGTTAAGTGAGATGGAGATGATGTGTGATCGTATTGGTATCATTCAGCATGGTCAGATGATCAGTATAGAGGATGTCCACCAGACTAGCACAGCAAATGATGTGGTGACACATCGTTTTGATGTTTATCCTGTAGATGCAGCGGAACATTATTTTTCATCTCTCGGCATTCAATCTATGCAGGAGAATGGTCTTGTCGTCCAAGTGAAACAGAAGGATGTGCCTGAGCTTGTCAGAGGACTCGTCAAGGCAGATGTAGATGTTTATAGCATTGTTATGAACAAGGAAACATTGGAAGAACGATTCCTGAAAATGACCGGAGGTGAACAGCATGTTTAATCTGATAAAAAATGAATGGATTAAGTTTTTTATGCGACCGGCCACTTGGGTGATGCTTGCTATCATTGTACTGATGTTCATGTTAGGTCTCGCATTGAATCAATTTACCACGGGTGAATCAGAGGAAAATAAATCTTACGGTAAAGACTGGAAGACAGAGGTCAAAGCAGATATTAAAGAATTAAGTGATAAAGTAGCTGAAATTAGTAAAAAAGATCCGAGTAAAATGTCTTTTGACGAAGCGATCACTCAAGCAAACAGCGAACAGGAATTATCGAGACTGAGTTTTTATCTTGAAAAAAATGTTCAGCCCCCTGCGAAGGAGAACTTATATAGTTATTTGCTTGAGACTTCACCTCTTATTAATTTAGTTGCGTTAATGGTGATCGTTATTGCAGGTAGCATGATGAGTCGTGAGCATCAGCAAGGGACGATTAAACTGCTGATGATTCGACCTGCTTCAAGAATTAAAATCTTCTTCTCTAAATATATATTCGTACTATTGACTTCGTTTATCTTTGTTGCTTTCACATACGGGGTCGCCGCGATAATCGGTCTTGTTACAAGGGAACATAACCCTACATCTAAACTAGCAGTATCAGATGCAGAGACTGGGGGTTATAAGATGGTTGAATTCTGGCCGTATTTAGGCAAGATTATGATGAATGACTTAATCATGGTGATCATCTTAGCAACGATTGCCTACGTGCTATCAGTACTACTCAGAAATACAGCAGCTGCACAAGGTATTGCACTTGGACTGTTATTCCTTGGTTCATTAGCAGTCAATTTTATCAGTTCAAAAACAGAACTTGTTAAATATCTCTGGCCGGCTAACTGGTCAATGAATCAATATATTGCCGGTATGCCACCTGTAAAAAATATGACATACGAGTTTTCATTTGGTTATAATATCATTGCACTTATTGTTATTGTGGCACTCGCAGCATATATCTTTAATAAACGGGATATCGCTAGTTAAACCACTGCTCTCTATACGGATAATATCGTATAGAGAGCTTTTTATATAAAATTAAACTGTCCTTAAATTATGAGGGAAAATAATTAAGGGTAACAATCCCTAGGTTGAGTGTGCCGTCGTTGATATCCTGTCTTACTTTTTCAGAATCATCCTGTGAGATTTTAATTTTTATATCAGGATAGAGCTGATTAAAGCCTTTCTTTAAATCATATTGATGTAATGATAAGTCATCCAGTGAGTCCAGAATTCGCTGACCTTCAGCGAGTACAACTTCTCAGGCATCTGTTAATTGAATTTTTTTGGCGGTTCTATCTTTAAGCATCACATCGGGTTACATTAGGAACAGAGCCACAGCTTGAACTGCACACAAATGTGGGACTAAACATCGGACTGAAACCAGAAGGAATCGTAGGCGCGGTCATACACCTTATCCCATACGCAGGATTCCCACGTGTTCTAAATGCGTTAAGAGTAGTGAAAAGAGTATTTGATGAGCGAAAAGTGTCAGTAGAGAAATAGATGAATTTGAAACCGCCTGAAAATGGCGATTTTTTTGTGGGAAAAAATAAATATTCGGATCACAGCAAATATGTGCAGATATTAATAGGGTGAAAAGTAAAAATTGTATATAATTGAAAGTAACAAAGAGGTGGATATATGAAATTAATCAGAGCAAATGTTGATGACACTGAACAAATTTGGAAAATGCAGTTAGAGTCATTTCAAAGTTTATTAGACGAATATCAGGATTATCATACAAGTCCTGCAAATGAAAATATTGAGTTAGTTAGAAGACGTTTGGAGCAACCTTTCACTTATTATTATTTTGTCAGTGAAGAAGAAACGATTGTTGGTGCTGTTAGGGTGGTGGATAAAAAAGGAGGAGAAAGAAAAAGAATTTCTCCTATATTTATTTTGCCTCAATATAGAGGTAGAGGTATAGCTCAAAAGGCAATAAAGGTGGCTGAACAACTTCATGGATCTGAACATTGGTTTTTAGAAACCATATTGGAAGAAGCAGGTAACTGTTACTTATATGAAAAAATGGGTTATGTAAGAAATGGCGAAGAAAGAAGAGTAAATGACAAGATGACATTAGTTGATTATATAAAAGGCTGATCATTATTAAGAGTGGAGATTCTATATATGAACGTTCAAATCAGAGCAATAGAGGATGGAGATTATCAGGACCTATTTGAGATTTTAACTGATAAGCGGACTTATCGTTATCAGAGCTGGGTGCTGGAGTCTTTTGATGAGACGGAGGCTTTCCTTAATTTTATTCGTAATGTTGGCGATCATCTGAAATATCTGGTTCTAGAAGATAATGATGCGCATAAAGTTATTGGAGCCTGTCAGATTACTGTGCAGAGTAGCCATCGTAAAGGGGAGATAGGTTATTTGTTGCATCCTGATTACTATGGCAAGGGTTTAGGGACTTATATGGCAGCGTATCTAATCGACTATGGATTCGATGAACTGAACTTAAATCGTATTTTTGCATCTACTGATAGTGAGAATATTGCATCATACAAAGTAATGGAGAAAGTGGGCATGAAGGTTTGCTTAGACAAGATAAGGTGATTGATGGTCAGTTCAGAGATAGTTACGTGTATGGCATTCTAAAAGAAGAGAGAAAAGGGGTCTGATGATGAATCAACAATTGAGGGAAGCAAGAGAAGCGGTAGATGTGGCATTAGATCGTATTGCAGAGATAAAGAAAATTACAAGTAATGCGAAGGCCTGGAGTTGGTTCGATATAATGGGCAACGGCATGCTGGGGAGTTATTTTAAGCGGCAGAATATTAAAAATCTTAATGCGCAAGTTGCGATTCTTAAGGATGATCTGCAGAGAGTGGTAGCGGAACTTGAGGATATTGATTTTTCTGCTGAATTTAGTATATCTGATACTCAGCAAGATGAAGTCTTTGATATCTGGTTTGATAATATTTTTACAGATGCAAGAGTCCATCAGGAACTGACTGATCTGAACAAAAAGATAGAAGAGACTGAGGAGAAGTTATGGGTGATTGCACAAGTTATCGATAGAGAAATGGATGAAACAAAATAGCAGCTATTTTATCTGTTGCAAAAGTGAAAGAAGCTTATAAAAAGTATCCTCATACGTATCCGTCATTCAATCGGGAGTATGCATATAACGTCAACGGCCATATGGTTTATTTCCAGACTGCAGATGGCAAATATGTAGCTCATGTGGTGATGGGCAATCACTAATCATATTAAGCAGTCATTCTCTGTGATTAGAAAATGACTGCTTTTTTATATTAATGAAAAGATATACAAAAAGAAAGTCGAAGGGGAGAGTAAATGAATAAGTCTAAACGGATTAAGCCAAGTTCATGGTCAGTGTTTATTATAACCGGGCTTATTCTTTGCGAGAAATATTATTTAATAGTATTCAAAATATACGAGAAAATTAGTCGGAATAACTCTCTCTATTAGGTACGAAACGTTGACAGCGCTTGCGTTATTGCATACAATTGAAAATAATTATCAATTACGAAAAGAGGATATAATGACGATGCAAAAATTACGTTTTCAGCCGTTTTTAATATTAATAATAGGGGTCTTACTCGTGCTGACAGGTTGCAATAATAAGGAAGAAACAAAAGAAGAAAAAGCAAAAAGTAAGGAGACATTAACTCTCGCCTGGCCAAGGGATATTGGTAAAATGAATCCCCATGTATATAATCCGTCACAGTTATTTGCACAGTCTATGATTTTTGAACCTCTAGTGAGTTACGATAAAGGAGGCAAACTGACGCCTCATCTGGCTGAGTCATGGCAAGTATCAGAGGATGGTAAACAGTATACGTTCAACTTACGTAAAAATGTGAAATTCTCTGATGGCTCAGATTTCAATGCTAAAGTCGTCAAGAAGAATTTCGATGCAATTCTTAAGAATAAAGAGACACATGGCTGGTTAGGTTTAATCTCACGTATCGCTAATACAGAAGCAATTGGCGATCATCAGTTTAAGTTAACGTTAACAGAAGCTTACTACCCGACTCTGCAGGATTTAGCAGTTGTTCGACCTGTTCGTTTTCTCGCTGAATCTGGTTTCCCGAAAGATGGAGATACGTCTAAAGGTGTTGAGAAATCAGTCGGTACAGGTCCTTGGATTTTAGATGACTATAAAGCAGATGAGTATGCAACGTTTAAACGCAATGATAACTACTGGGGCGAAAAGCCGACAGTTAAAGAGATTAAAGTAAAAGTAATTCCTGATGCTGAGACACGTGTTCTGGCCTTTGAAAAAGGAGACATCGACTTAATATACGGTGAAGGTGCGCTGAGTGCTGATTCATTTAATCAACTGAAATCCAATGATCAGTATCAATCAAGTTTATCAGAGCCTGTCGCAACACGTCAGTTAGTGATGAATACAACCAATGATATACTTAAAGATGAAGCGGTTCGTCATGCGCTGCAGTATGGTTTCAATAAAGATGTACTCGTTAAAGAAGTGACATCAGGTATTGAAGAGAAAGCAGATTACATTTTACCGACGAACCTGCCGTATACGTCTGATCTTAAAGTGACACCTATCAACTATGACACAAAAAAAGCAGAGCAATTACTGGATAAAGCCGGCTGGAAATTACCAGAAGGTAAAACAATTCGTGAAAAAGACGGCAAGCCATTAACGGTTTCTATTATGTATAACTCAGCTGAAGCTATTCAGAAGAAAATGGCTGAAACTTTACAGTCTGAGTGGGCAGGTCTCGGTGTTGACCTTAAACTTGAAGGTGTTGAATTGACGACTCAAGTTGAACGATTCAAAGCGAATCAGTTCGACTTGAACTTCTTCAGTAATTATGGTGCTCCTTATGATCCACATGCCTTTGCAAACGTGATTGCAACAAAAGGATTTGGTTTCAGTGAAGCGATTTCTGCTTATCCGAACAAAGATGAACTGATTAAAGATGTGGAGACAGTGCTGCAGTCGACTGATGAGAATGAACGTAAAGAAACTTATAATCATCTGCTCAGTTCACTTCAGGAACAAGGGGCAATCGTACCGATTTCCTACTTGAAGCAGTCAGCGGTTTATCAGAAAGATGTTACTAACTTTAATTTCTCAGCAAACAGGGACGAGCATCCATTCGAAGGGATTCAGAAAAAATAAAGTTTTAATTGGAGTTATGTATGGTTCAATTTATTTTAAAACGTGTTTCGATGATTATACCGGTCTATTTATTCGCGATTTTCATCACATTTGGCATGATTCATCTATCGTCAGTTGATCCGGCGGAAGCTTACTTCTCAGCTGCACATATTCATGCGACTGATGACATGCTGGCAGAAAAACGGCATGAACTTGGACTTGATCAGCCTTTTATCGTGCAGTATGCGAAGGGTGTGGTAGATACATTGACACTTAATCTCGGAAAATCATATGTATCAAACCAGCCGGTATGGAACGAAATTTCTCTTAGATTAGTGCCGACATTGTTATTATCTATAATCAGCCTGATTTTAGCGGTCGTTATTAGTGTGCCGCTTGGATTTCTGGCGGGTATAAAAAAAGGGAGTGGAATCGACCATCTGAGTCGCTTCCTTTCTTTTGTTGGTGCGTCTATTCCATCGTTCTGGTTAGGCTACCTGTTTATTTATTTCTTCGCAGTCAAACTCAATCTGCTGCCAGTCGGCGGAATGGAAGACTGGACGAACTATATTCTGCCTGCCTTGACGCTTGCTTTCCCGCTGATTGCCATCTATACACGTTTACTGCGTGTCAATGTGATGGAACAGCTGAAGGAACCTTACGTTCAGTTTGCCAGAACGAGAGGGCTGAAACCTGCAGCGATTTATGGCAAGCATTTACTGAGAAATTCGATTTCTCCGATGATAGCTGGTCTTGGCATGAACCTTGGCCACTTATTGACAGGTGCGATTATCGTGGAAGTCGTGTTCTCATGGCCGGGTTTCGGTCGCTATTTTATCGATGCAATCTTCAACCGGGACGTACCTGTTATACGAGCCTATATTATTATAGCGGCAGTCGTCTATCTGCTCAGCAACCTGCTGGTGGATATCATTCAGATGTTTATTAATCCGCGCATCTACAGAAAAGGAAGTCAGTTCAGATGAAAAAGGTGATAAAAGGTTTCGGCCAGCAGAAGATGATTATTTTCAGTGTCACAGTTCTCATCATCCTTATATTGGTTGCGTTGTTTGCACCTTGGCTAGCACCTTATAATCCGCTCAAAGTCGACCTGCCGGAAAGATTGCAGTCGCCTTCTGTTCAGCACTGGCTGGGGACGGACCATCTCGGTCGTGATATGCTGTCTCGACTAATTCACGGGACGCGTATTTCACTTGGCTATGCTTCCCTGATTTTTGCTGCTGCTCTTGGTATCGGACTGATTGTCGGTATCATTGCAGGATACACAGGCGGTATCGTTGATCAGATTCTGATGCGTTTAGGCGATGGTCTGATGGCGATTCCGAGTCTGATCTTTGTCCTCGGTTTTGTCGGTATATGGGGGACAGGCATCAAGCAGGTTGTCCTCGGTCTGATTATTGTTCAATGGGTGTATTATGCTCGTATCGTCAGAGGACTCGTACAGACGGTGAAAGAAGAGAACTATATCACTGCCTCTAGAATTGGCGGTGCTTCACAACTTGCTGTTATTACACGGCATATCCTGCCTAATCTTTTGATTCCTTTAACAGTGATCGGCACACTGGAGATGGGCTGGGCGATTATGAGTCTGTCGTCCATGTCATTCCTTGGACTTGGCGTTCAACCGCCCACACCGGAATGGGGTGCTATGATCAACGAGGGCAAAGCTTATATTCAGACGAATCCGATGCTTATGGTCTATCCAGGATTACTGATTTTTATCGTTGTCAGCTGCTTTAATCTCTTAGGTGAATCGTTATCTGAACGTTACGGCATCGACCGCAAATCATACAGGAAAGGGGATGTATAATATGACTGAAACCGTATTAACGGTCACCGATCTTGTAGTAGATGTGAAAGAACAGCGACTTGTTGATCAAGTCAGCTTCTCCATCAATCGTGGCCAGATTCTAGGTCTTGTCGGTGAAAGTGGCTGTGGTAAGACGATGACGAGTAAAGCGATTATGCAGCTGCATCCGTCGCATGTCGAGACAACGGGACATATCCGGTTGTTTGATCAGGAACTGAACGAGGCGTCGGATAAAGTGATGCGCCAGATCAGAGGGAATATTATTACTTTGATTATGCAGAACCCGATGAGCGCGTTTAATCCGGTCTTTACAATCGGTCAGCAATTCATTGAAACGATTCGTACGCACCGCAGAGTGAGTAAGAAAGAAGCACGGCAGCTCGCTGTCAATACGATGCTCGAGCTGGAACTGACAGAGCCGGACCGCATTATGAAGAGCTATCCCTTCGAATTAAGTGGCGGTATGCTGCAGCGTGTGATGATCGCTATGGCGGCCTGTATGGAGCCCGCTTTAATCATTGCAGATGAACCGACGACAGCCCTTGATTTGCACAGTCAGAAAAGAGTACTGATGCTCCTTGAGAAAGTACGGGCAAAGTGGGGCACAGCTATTCTGCTTATTTCTCATGATTTAAGTGTAATAGCAGAAATGGCGGATGAAGTGGCAGTGATGAAGGACGGCAGAATCATAGAAAAGAATGATGTCATCAATCTTTTTGACGCGCCAGCACAACCTTATACGAAGCAGCTGCTCACTTCTCGTCTGTCGTTATACACGACGAAAAAACCTTATTCATTTGACTATGAAGATAAAGTGGAGCGATCATGATGAGTCTATTGAATGTAGAAAACGTCAGTTATGAAGTGAAGCAGAGCAGGCTATTCGGTCGTAAATTACCGGTTAAAACTATTCTGCAGGATATCTCATTTTCGATAGAAGAGGGAACGTGTCTGTCATTAATCGGTACAAGCGGAGCGGGCAAGACGACGCTCGGTAAGATGGTGCTGGGTATTAATCATCCAACAAGCGGTCAGGTTTTATTTATGGGCGAACCGGTTTATAATACTTCCAATCAGGCTGTTAGACGTAATATTCAGGTAGTCTTCCAGGATCCGGTGTCATCCGTCAATCCCTATATGACCATAGAGAAAATTATTACAGAACCTTTGCTCAATATGAAGGTCTCTAAAGAAGAACGACGAAGAGAAGCAAGAGATATCATAGAAAAAGTAGGACTTAAAGTTTCGGACTTACAGAAGTACCCTCATCAGCTCAGCGGCGGCCAGCTGCAGCGTGTGACTATAGCCCGAGCGATTATCGTTAAGCCGAAACTAGTCGTGCTGGATGAAGCGGTGAGTAGCTTAGATATGGTAACGCAGAGTAAGATACTCGAACTGCTGATTGAACTTAAAACAGTTGCTCAGCTGACGTATCTCTTTATTACGCATGATATCCGTGCGGCGTTCACGATATCTGACCGCATCGGTGTGCTTGAGGAAGGGAAACTTGTTGCGATTTATGACAACTCGACTGATTTCCTGCAGTCAAAATATCCAGTTGTTCAGCGATTGAAAGATAGTATTCTAGCTGAACACCCGCTGTTTAGAACAGTGCGGAAAGTATAGATCAGAACACTGGAGGTCAAAAATCTTCAGTGTTTTTTATTAACCGTTACAATGGATATAACACGACTTTAGGAGGATATATGAAACTCGTTGATAAAATCCAAGGTATTGAAATATTAAAAGATGATGCAGTGTATGACGAAATTCATGAGCATAAAGGTGATAATGAACAGTTATCCTTTGAATTAAATACAACGTTCAGAACGAATGAAGAAGTACTGAAGGTTCTAGAGAAAATGACAGGTCAGACCATTGATTCAAGCGTTGTGGTCTCGCTGCCATTCTATACGGATTACGGCAGACATATGAAGTTCGGCCGTGATATCTTTATTAATAAGAATGTGACCTTCGTTGATTTAGGCGGTATCGAGATAGAAGATCAAGTACTGATCGGTCCATCAGCACGACTGATTACAGTGAACCATCTGACAGATCCGGCTAAAAGACGTGGACTGATAGTGAAGAAAATCGTTGTGAAGAAAAATGCATGGATTGGTGCGAATGTGACCGTGCTGCCAGGTGTAATTATCGGTGAGAATGCAATAGTGGCAGCAGATTCAACAGTAACGAAAGATGTACTGGCGAATACGATTGTCGCAGGCACACCTGCAAAAGTGATAAAGAAAGTTGATCAAAAAACAATCCGTTTCTCATAACTGGGAAGCAGATTGTTTTTTATAGGCGTTATTATACCACTTACATATTGATATAGACCGTTCAGTCAGGTGCTATATCTTTAAAGAAATCTTTTTGTTTTAATGTAAGAGAAGTAAACAGCAAGTTGATGAAAGGGAGATGGTAAGAGGTGCAGCTGGATATACAAATTGATTCGAATTTGTCGGAAGAAGTCATCAGAATATCAGCACCACAGATGACAGAAGAGCTGCAGCAGGTTATTGCCAGTGTGGAAAAAATCTATCAGCAGAAGAAACTGATTGTGATGGAAGATAAGTCGGTCTGCGCAGTAATGACAACAGGTGAACGCCTCAGACTGGGAGAGCGATTATATCAGCTGGAAGAATGGTTGGTGTGCTTATATCGAAATCTGAGATAGTGAATATCAACTATATCAATCGTCTGAAGCGGAATTAGCACAGTAACGGGCCTTAATGGTTGCTTTCACATAAAGAAAGAGTATTTTAATAAGAAAAAATAGTTAGATAAATAATAAAATTATTCGAGTAATAATATTTATTTAAAAAGAAGTTTTAAATATGTGGTTGACGTATGTTTTTTTTAATCGTAATATAAGTTCTAGAAACACCACAACTAAATAACTAAAGTTTTCTTATCCAGAGAGGTGGAGGGACAGGCCCTACGAAACCTCGGCAGCAGAGTCAGTTTATACTGAAAACTGTGCCAATTCCTGCAACGCAAGTTGTAAAGATGAGACGAGACTATTGGCATATACTATCCCATGGACTTGTTCGAGTCTATGGGATTTTTTTGTTGTTATTCCTGAATTTAACTAAAGGAGATCATAAGATTGGTTTTTATCAAAAAAATTCTTAGCTTAGTGGTGACGATGTGGCTGATTGTGACGATTACGTTCATCATCATGCACTCCATTCCTGGTGATCCGTTTTCTAACGATTCAAAAGCATTGTCTGCTGATCAGTTACAGAACATGAAGGCGAAGTTTCATCTGGATGAACCTTTGATTGTTCAATATTTTATTTATCTTAAGAATATTGCCACTTTCAATTTAGGGCCATCCATCCAGTCTGAGAGTCGTGATGTAAACACGATTATCGGGGAAGGGCTCGGTGCTTCAGCTTTACTTGGTGTCCAGTCAATTGTTGTGGCATTACTGGGTGGTATTATACTCGGTACTTTAGCGGCTATCTATAAACAACGGATTCCTGATTTTATTTCTTTATTCATTGCCATTATCGGCATTTCTGTCCCGAGTTTTATTTTAGCTCCGCTATTGATTAAGTATTTAGGTGTGGAATGGCATTTACTTCCTATCGCCAATTTTGATTCCTGGTTGCACTCGGTTAATCCGACCATTGCTTTAGCGGTAGGTCCTCTTGCCATTATTACGCGTTATGTACGAAGTAATATGATTGAGGTGCTGAATTCCAATTACATCAGAACGGCTAAAGCAAAAGGACTGCCGATGTCATATATTATTACTCAGCATGCTCTCCGCAATACTTTATTACCTGTTATTACGTTTCTAGGTCCACTCTTCGCTGCTGTAGTGACGGGGACATTTGTAGTTGAAAAAGTATTCTCAATCCCGGGCATCGGTAAATATTTCGTCGAGAGTATCTTTAATCGCGATTATCCTGTTATTATGGGTACCACCATTTTCTATAGTTTTGTGTTACTTATTACTTTACTGCTGGTGGATGTAAGTTACCGTTTGATTGATCCGAGAATATCCTTGAAAAGTGGTGAGCGCTTTGAATGATACATTGACGTTTGAAGCTGTTGAACAGCAGCCTGTTGAGATCACGTCTGATAGACAGTCTACTTTCAAAGAGTTTATACGCAATTTTTGTCGCCATAAGCTGGCAATTATCGGATTAATTGTATTATTTTTCATTACACTTTTCGCGATTATTGGACCTGTCATATCCGGTCATAGTGGAGCGGAACAGTCACTGATTGATGGCAATCTGGCCCCTGACAGTAAACACTGGTTTGGTACTGATGATTTGGGTCGTGACGTCTTTACACGGATCTGGCTGGGTGCCCGCATCTCTTTAGGTATCGGTATTATCGCAGCGACGATTGATATCGTTATCGGTATAGCAGTAGGTGCAGTTGCAGGTTATTCAGCGGGCAGAAGCAAATTAGGAGACCGCATTGACAGTGTTCTGATGAGAATTGTAGAAGTACTTTACGGTATTCCTTATCTGCTGATTGTTATTCTGCTGCTCGTTCTGATGAAGCCGGGTCTTGTGACGATGATTGTTGCACTAAGTTTAACGGGCTGGGTGAACATGGCCCGTATCGTCCGCGGGCAGGTACTGCAGATTAAGCAGCAGCAGTTTATCACGGCAGCAGAATTACTCGGCTCAAGTCATCTGACAATTATTGCAAAGCACATCTTGCCGAACATCATGGCAGTCATCATCGTTAACCTGACCTTTACGATTCCTTCAGCTATCTTTGCTGAATCATTTCTCAGCTTCCTTGGACTAGGCGTGCAGGCCCCATCTGCCAGCTGGGGCACGATGGCCAATGATGCACTGAGTGTCATTTTAAGTGGTGAGTGGTGGCGTCTCTTTTTCCCGTCACTACTGATAGCACTGACGATGTTCTCATTTAATGTCATAGGTGATGGGCTGCAGGATACGCTGCAAGTAGAAGCTGAATAGGAGGAAACAGGATGACCGCATTACTCACCGTTGATAATCTGGAAGTACAGATTAAAAAGCGGAAATCGACAACAGAAATCATTAAAGGCGTCTCTTTCTCGATTGAAAAAGGAGAAATATTTGCTTTAGTCGGGGAAAGCGGCAGCGGAAAAAGCATGACGACTCAGGCAATTTCAGGCATGCTGCCACGCAATATCGATGTATCAGCTGACAAGCTTGTCTTCAATGACAGACAGCTAAACAGGTTGAAAGATAAGGAATGGACTGCGATACGCGGCACTGAAATTGGCATGGTCTTTCAGGATCCGATGACGTCACTCAATCCGACGGTGACAATCGGCAAGCAGCTGATGGAGATTTTCACTGTGAAGAAAAAGATGTCGAAAAAAGCGGCCAGAGAACAAGCGATTCGATTGCTGGAGGATGTAGAGATCGCACTGCCGGAAGCACGTCTTAAGCAGTATCCGCATGAACTGAGCGGAGGGATGAGACAGCGTGTGCTGATTGCGATGGCAGTGGCCTTATCACCGCAGCTAATTATTGCGGATGAGCCGACGACAGCGCTCGATGTGACGACGCAGAAACAGATTCTGAATCTGCTGTATAAGTTAAAGGAACAGTCTGATAGTGCAGTATTGCTTATCACACATGACTTAGGCGTGGTAGCAGAGATTGCAGATAAAGTGGGCATCATGTATAGCGGCCGGATAGTCGAGACCGGGACAGTAGAAGATATTTTTCATCATCCGAAACATCCTTATACGATTGGATTACTCAGTTCATTAGTCGGTGAACAGACGGATAAAGAGAAACCTCTGCATTCTATTAAAGGTACGCCTCCACAAGCCGGACAGATAACTGAAGGCTGTCCATTCGCCAGTCGCTGTCCGCTGACCATGTCTGTCTGCCTGACCCATTATCCGCCAGCTTATCAGACGGGGCAGCACTCAGCCCATTGCTGGCTACTGGATGACAGAGCGGAAGGAGCACGAGTCAATGACTGATGCTTATGTAGTACTTAAAGATGTATCCAAGTTTTATCGTAAGAAAGGAGGCGGCTCCACACAGGTCTTACACGATGTAACTTTTGATATCCGGCGCGGTGAAGTACTCGGAATCGTAGGAGAAAGTGGCAGCGGCAAGTCTACGTTAGGAAAACTGATCACTAAAATTGAACCTTATCAGCATGGAAGCATCACTTTTGATGGCCAGGAAATTTCAAAGCTGTCAGGTCAGAATCTGAAACGATTTCGCCGTCGCGTGCAGATGATCTTTCAGGATCCGGATTCTTCACTTAATCCGCGTATGAAGATTAAGGATATCATTTTAGAAGGGGTGAAAGGATTCGACATAAAGCTCGCTGTCTCAGAAGAAGATTATGTTGATCAATTGCTGAGTGAAGTCGGTTTATCGTCAGATTTCAAGTATCGTTATTCCTCTGAGCTGTCAGGGGGACAGAAACAAAGGGTCGGTATTGCACGTGCGCTGGCCGTGGAACCTGAACTGCTGATTGCTGATGAACCTATCTCAGCACTGGATGTCTCCGTTCAGGCGCAGGTGCTCAATCTGCTGCGCCGTCTGAAGAAAGAGAAGCAGCTGACCTATGTATTTATCGGCCATGATCTTAATATTGTCCGTTATATCAGTGATCGAATCGTTGTCTTATATAATGGTGCACTGCTTGAAACAGGCAGCAGTGAACAGATATTCAGTCATCCACAGCATCCCTATACAAAGCGACTGCTTGATTCAAGTCCTGTACTGGATCCCTCACGCAGAAAACCAGCTTCACCGGAAAAGGAAATACGTCCAGATTATGGACCTGTCTCATCATATATTGAAATCAATCCAGGGCACTTTGTGGCTCAACATTAAAGGAGAAGACAAATGAAGAAAATTTTAGTATTGTTGACAGCGTTATTAGTGATTTTAGCAGGATGTGGCGATAAGAAGTCAGAACAGACAGGACAGAAAGATCAGACTGCGAGCAAGAAGCCGGCGAAAGAACAGGTTCTGAATCTGAATTTAGGTGGAGAACCGTACACACTCGATCCTGCCTTTGCATCAGATACGACTTCATGGTGGGTCATTGACAGCATCTATAGTGGTCTCTACAAAAAAGGGAAGAACGGTGAACCTGAACTTGAAGCAGCTGAAAAAGTAGACGTTTCTCCGGATAAGAAAACTTATACGTTTACATTAAAAGATGGCTTAAAATGGTCAAATGGAGATAACCTGACAGCGAAAGATTTTGAATATGGATGGAAACGTGTCTTAGATCCGAAGACGGCTGCCTACAGTCCGTCAGCATTATATTTCATCGAAGGTGCAGAAGCTTACAACACGAAAAAAGGTAAGCTTGAAGATGTAGGTATTCATGCGAAAGATGATAAAACACTTGTAGTAAAATTAAAAAATCCAATCAGTTTCTTCCCTAAAGTCATTACAGGCGCGCCTTATTACCCGGTTAACAAAAAAGCAGTTGAGAAAGGTAAAAACTGGGCAGCAAGTGCTGATACATTAGTATCTAACGGACCATTTAAACTGAAAAACTGGAAACATAATGATTCACTTGCGATTACAAAAAATGATCAGTATTTTGATAAAGATAAAATTAAATTATCAGATGTTAATTTCCGCATGGTTGCTGATACCAATACAGAATATCAGCTTTATCAGAGTGGTGATTTAGACTTACTCGTTTCAGTACCGGCAGATATTCTGAAAAACGTGAAAGATAGCAAAGAACTTGTCAGCTATGATAATTTCTCAGTAGGAACTTATTCATTTAACGTTAACGAAAAACCTGTAGATAACAAAAAAATCCGTCAGGCGTTAAGCTACGCGATTGACCGTCAATCATTCGTAACCAATGTATTAAAAGGTGGACAGAAGCCGGCATACGGTTACGTATCATATGGTGTTAAAGACAGTGAAGGTAAAGACTTCAGAGATGACGGCAAAAAATATTATGAATATGATCCAGCAAAAGCGAAGCAGCTTCTGGCAGAAGGATTAAAAGAAGAAGGACTGTCTCAATTACCTAAATTGACTTTAAAAACAAATGGTGAAGGAATCAACAAGAAATCAGCAGAAGTGATTCAGGAAATGCTGAAGAAGAACTTAGGAATTGATGTCAGCATCGAAACTCAGGAATGGAAAACATATATTGATACATTTAAACAGAAGAACTTCCAACTTGCACGTATGGGTTGGAATGGCGATTTCCTTGATCCATATCCAGTGTTAGCGTTATATGCATCAAACAGTTCAAGTAACTTCACAAACTGGAAAAACAAAAAATATGATCAGTTATTAGAACAATCACTTAAAGAAAAAGACGATACAAAACGTCTTGAACTTCTGCATCAGGCAGAAGATATTCTGATGGACGAATTACCGATCTTACCTGTAAACTTCGGTTACTCAAATTCACTGATTAAAGAAAATGTTAAAGGCGTAAAAACAGATGCCCTCAGCAGACCGAACTTCATATATGCTGAGAAACAGGAATAGTTAATAAAAATGCGGCTCTCCAATTGGAGAGTCGCATTTTTTAATATGAGCTGTTGTTAAAACAATACCTTAAATTTTCCTTAAATATGTAATATAAAATAATTTATTGGAGTGAACGGTGCCATACTAACAACGGGATTATTACTGACTATCACTCACCATTTAGATGCAAATGCAAAAGGTGGAATTAGTCCAACTCACGAGGTTGACGAGTCAGTGATTTCGAGCCAATCACTTGTTCATCCGGAATGATTGAGGGCTAAAAATGTAGCAGCTTTGAAAAAAGGTACGTTTAAATATAAGGGTGTGGGCTTAGGTTAAACTTTCGGTCAGATTGAATCAGTTTTTAGAAAACCTATGCAGAAAGATTTTGACAGGATGGAAGGAATCACATATGGTGATTTAATCTATGTAGATAAGAAAGACAATATTATTCTTGTTTTTCTGAAGAGAAAAATAAGTCAGTTAAGCAAAAAGACCACAAGGCAATTGCTTATGGAATGGTTATCAACAGTCCTTTGAAATTCAATTCTATTAAGAATCAGCTGGGTCAGTATAAGTCATCAAAATTTGTCACTGGTAAATCAGTGATTCAAAGAGTTTAGGGTAATCACCTAGCATTAACTTTAGTAAAAGAGAAAAAGGGATGGATGGTAGAAGAGGTTTTATACGCTGAAAACTTAGAGGAAGAATAAAAAAATGAGCTCAGATGATGAGCTCTTTTTTTATGATTATTTTTTAGTGAATGTTGATAATAATGATAATAAGTTCAGACCGAAGTATTTACCGGCTGGTTTAGTAGCTTCTACGCCGTGTCCTGCTTTTAAGTGATTGAACATTGCGCCTGCCATGATGATGTTGATCATCACTGTACCAATACGACGGAAGTTTTTATTAAAGATAGATAATGCAAGGAATGCAGCGCCGATTACTTCGAAGTAACCTGCAAATTTCATCATGTTTTTAGAAAGACCGAAACCTTCTTTGAACTGAGCAGCTGTTTCTTCGTCGCCTTTCACTTTTGGAAGTCCGCTTTTGAAGATATCCTTCGCAACATAAAGATCCGATAAATAGTTTAACATTTTAATCCCACTTTCTAATTTTAGTGTAATTTTTATACTTATAATATAACAAGAGTCGTGTAATTATTCAAAATAATATGCTCTCATTTTGTATTATATATCTATATGTCTGTTATTTTAGATATAATAGAAGAAAAAGAAATGAGAGAACTTATGTATAAGCATCTATTTTTTGACTTAGATCATACGCTGCTGGATTTTGAACAAGGTGAGCATCTGGCGATTACAAAAGTGTTTGAATCTGAAGGGTTAGCGATGACAGCAGATTTACTGGAACAGTATCAGACCATCAATAAAGGGTTATGGCAGGCTCTTGAGCGTGGCGAGATTGAACGCGACAAAATATTAACCCGGCGTTTTAGTGATTTCTTTGAATTACATAAAATTTCAGTAGAGGGTCGTGCTAAGGAACAGATTTTCAGAACTGAAATTAATAACAGTCATCATTTAATGCCGCATGCAATTGGAATTCTAGACTATTTAAAGGATAAACCCGTTATATTATCATCAGCAACAAATGGTGTTTATGACACACAGATGAAACGCATGAAGGGTTCAGGTATTTTCCCTTATTTTACTCATCATTTCATTTCCGAGGAAATAGGCTATTCAAAACCACAACCTGAGTTTTTTGAATATGCGATGAAAAGAGTCGGCGTTGAATCTTCTGAGATTCTGATGATAGGCGACTCTATAACATCAGATATCAGAGGCGCCGCGCAAATGGCTATTGATACTTGTTATTTTGGGACTGAACAAGTGAACGCCACTTATACAATAAGTGATTTAATGGAGATTCAAAATATCATTCAATAAAGAATGGAAGTGAAGCACATGACACTCATCGAGACTGTGAAAACGCTTGAAGCAAGCAGACAGCTAGGAATTGTCTCTTCAAAAGAGGAAAGACAGTTACTGCTCGACTGGTATCAAGCTAATGGCAGATGGACTGAGAGTTTTTCAGAGCCTTTTCATGAACGGCTGACGGTGAAAGAAAACATTAAATTTTATATAAAATGGTTTCAGAGCGATTTTAATGTTAATGACTTGCTTCATCTATTTAATCTTAATGCTATTCAGCGTGAACGTACTAAACATATTCAGTATGATGACTATGTACTGATGAAACTATGTATCGCTTATATTCAGCCCTGCAAACAGCTTGTCTTTAACGATATTCTATATAATCTGCACTTCGAGACGATTAATCAAATTCGGCAACTGATGACTATTTTTGAAGAAACAGATCATCATATTGTCCACCTTCTGACACATATTGATCATGCTATCTTACTGACAGATGAAGTTTATCAAGTGAAGAACGAAGCCATTAAGCGACTGGAAGTTGAACAGAATGAAAAGGAAAAAGAGAATACGTCTCAGGATATGCAAGTCCTGAACGTTTTTAAGCTGGCGGTTAAAACAGAAGATAAGACATTATTTCTGAATCCGGAAGACATCGACTTTATTGAAGGATTCGAAGGTAAGGTCAATATTCACTTAAATAATGAAAGCTGGCTGGCTGATTATTCACTGACAGAACTTGAAGAACGTTTAAGTCCATATGGCTTTTATCGATGTCATCGCTCCTATATTGTCAACCTGCAGAAGGTAAAAGAAATGATTACCTGGTCCAAAAATTCATACTCTATTAAACTGGATTCGTCTAATCAGAACTTTGTGCCATTATCACGTGCAAAATTAAAGGAATTTCAGACTTATTTTAATGGGAGTACGGTACCATTCACGGAAAATTAGCTACAGTTCATAGGAAATCAATCGAATAGACATGAAGACCTCCTATACAATGAGTGCAAGAAATAAATAGGAGGTTTTGTTATGTCGATTATTACAATGAGTGACGTGTCGAAAGTCTATGATACGAAAACAGCAGTTCATCAACTTTCTTTGAAAATAGAGGCAGGAGAAATATTCGGACTACTCGGACCAAGCGGTTCCGGCAAAACAACGACGATTAAAATGCTGACCGGTGAGACAGCTGCATCAGAAGGGTTTATTCAAGTGATGCAGGTTAAAGGGAGCGCCTTACAGACATCTGATTATCGCAAACAGATTGGCATACTGTCTGACAATAGTGCGCTGTATGAACGTCTGACCATTTACGATAACTTAAAAATGTTTGCCGGATTATATGAAGTATCAAATGAGAGAATTGAAGAAGTGCTCAAATTCGTTGATTTAATTGATGAAAAAAAGACGGTTGTAAAGAAACTGTCGAAAGGAATGCGACAAAGAATCTTATTAGCTAAAGCATTGATTCATCAACCGGAAATCCTCTTCCTGGATGAGCCGACTTCTGCCCTTGATCCACAGACAAGTATGCATATCCATAAAGGGTTGCTGCAACTTAAAAAAGACGGTGTGACCATTTTTCTGACAACACATGATATGACAGAGGCTGAAACGCTGTGCGATAGAATTGCATTAATTAATGAAGGACAATTAATAGCGGTAGATGAACCTGCAGAACTGAGATATCAGTATTCAGATGACTCGATTAATGTCGAACTGAAAGATGGTAGTAGCCATTCTATCAGTATGGACGAAGCAGGTGCAGATATGATCAGGGACTGGATAAGAAGCAGCAAAATCAAACGAATGCAGACGAATGAACCGACGTTATCAGACGTATTTATCAAGCTAACAGGAAAGGAGCTTAACTAAGATGAAGATGAATAGAATACTCGCGATTGCAGAAAAAGACTTCAAAGAATTTATGAGAAATATGATGCTTTTGACGATGCCGTTATTGCCGATTATTCTTGCCGCTATGTATAGTAATATGCCGTTCGATGAGATGGAGGGTGGTAGAGAGTTTATTGCCATTATTTTAATGGGAATGGCATTAGGCGCAGTTCTTACATCTGCAATGATGACAATGCTGGCTGAAGAAAATGAGAAGCACACATTAAGAGGTCTGATTAATTCCCCTGCAACGATGATTGATATTCTGGTAGGTAAAAGCCTGGTTGTAACGGTCATGATGATACTGTCTGTTATTATTTCATTGATAAACATAAAGGTGAATATTTTTACAGATTATAAGATGGTTTTAGGGTTTATTGGTCTGTATTTATTCTTCTTATTCTTAGGTATCGGCGTGGGTCTGATTGTTAGATCTGTGTCTGAAACTAGTCTCTACCTACTGCCTATTCTATTTGTTTTTGCGATGAGTCCTATGTTTAGAATATTCTTAGGTATTGAGAGTAGTTTTCTGAAAGTGATGAAATATTTGCCGCTATCGCAGTATATGGAACTCGCGGAAAATGGAGGCTGGATGCCTGTCATCATTATCTTTATCTGGTCTCTCCTTGCATTTCTTGTGATGGCCTTGCTTTTCAGAAAAGTACGCACTGATTAATAGTATTAGTGGTATAAAATCGCTTTCTGTATAGTGAATATACTGACAATTAGCGTTACGCTAGCAATTTAAATTAAATAGTTATAGAGTGTTAATAGAACTGTGAGAGACAGCATGCTGTTCACCTGAATTTTATGGCTGATATACTGTGATTTCTCATAACAGATTGACGATGATCAACCATGGAGTTTTCTATGGTTGTTTTTGTTGTTATAACACCTGGAGGCGTTTTATTGATGAAAAAACTATTTTGATGGAACTGATTAATGATCTGACATCAGAATAATAGATTACCCTGCTTATTATCATACATAACTTATTGCATGTTATGCGTTTCAGTGATTGTATTAATGTGATGAAAGTGGTAGATGACTTCAGAACATCAGACTTATTTTCGCCAGCAAGAGCGACCTATACACAGCAACTCATCACATTATTTGAGTGAGTTAGAGACATGATTAGATATTGAGAGGGATTATACTCTGAACTGATTATTTTAAGGAGGACACCATGACAGATAAGATAAAGAAAGAATGGCTGAGTAATCCCTGGGCCAATATATTAGCAGGGATAGTGGTTTCCCTGGCATTGATTCCTGAGGTCATTGCGTTCTCAGTTATTGCGGGCGTAGATCCGATGGTTGGGTTATATGCATCATTTGTGATTGCGATCACCATCGCTTTTACAGGTGGCAGACCGGCCATGATTTCTGCTGCGGCAGGTGCGATTGCCCTGCTTGTGCTGCCGCTTGTACAGCAGCATGGGGTGAACTATTTATTCGCTGCGACACTTCTCATGGGAGTTATCCAGATTATACTCGGCTTCCTTAAAGTCGGTCATCTGATGAAATATATTCCGAATACCGTTATGATTGGTTTTGTTGATGCACTTGCGATTTTGATTTTTCACTCTCAGCTGCAGCATATTTTCGGACATTCATGGGAAACTTATGCGTTCACGCTTGTCACGATTATCATTGTAACGCTATTACCTAGAGTATTTACAAGAATTCCGGCACCTTTAATTGCTGTTGTTCTGCTGACGATTATCTCGATGATGACGGGGGCAGAAGTTAGAACAGTCGGTGACTTGGGCGAAATCACTAAATCACTGCCCCGTTTTCTAATACCAGATGTGCCATTTAACTTTGAGACGCTGATGATTATTCTGCCTTATTCAGTCTCAATGGCGGTCGTTGGATTAGTAGAAAGTTTACTGACGGCACGTATAGTTGATGAGACACTTGATTCTGATAGCGACAAGAATACAGAAACACGTGGACAAGGTATCGCGAATATTCTTTCCGGTTTATTCGGAGGAATCGGTGGATGTGCGATGATCGGCCAGTCAGTCATGAACCTGAAGTCAGGGGGCACGACTAGATTATCGTCATTATCAGCAGGTCTATTTTTGATGTTCCTGATTGTCGTGATGGGAGACTTTCTTGTGCAGATACCGATGTCTATTCTGGCAGGTATCATGGTGGTCGTCGCATTCAGTACTTTTGAATTTAAGACATTTAAATTAATGAAGCGTGCGCCAAAAGCGGATATCGCTGTGATTCTGCTGACTATTATTCTTGTATTAATTACACATAATCTGGCAGTCGGTGTCGTTGCAGGCAGTATACTTCATGTCGTACTGAAGAGAAACCCAGTAAAAGCAGATGCTGAATGAAACTCGTAATGTATAATGAGACGCTGCAGCATCAGCTCGACACCTTTCAGCTGATAGATGAACAATTGAAATTTGTAAAGTCGCCTCAAGTGAATGTTGAAGAAGCGGCAGCACTATCTTCAAGACAGCCTGTATTCGGTCTGAACAGCGAAGATGAAGCTGTGATATTCTTTGTGCTTGATAAAGACAGTGAATATCAATCATTTTTTGAAGTAGACTCATCTATATATATCCGTTCATTTGCAGCGCACCCCAATCATCTGAGGAAAGGGTATGCTAAGCAGGCATTACAGGCTTTACCGGGCTTTGTCGCTGATTATTATTCGAGCATTCAGTACATTACACTGATTGTTGATCAACCGAATCCGCAGGCAAAAGTCATGTATCTAAACGCAGGATTTGAGCTGGGAAAAGAAGTTCAAGGACCCCGCTATCCGGCGTATACCATGAAAAAAAGAATCATCAAATAAAAATGAGCTGCTGGTATGGCAGCTTATTTTTTTAATTTGACTTATACCATAGGGGGGTATAAGATGAAGTTATAAAAGGAAATAATTTATATTTTTTAATTGATATTATATCCCCTAACCGTATAGAAAGGTCGTGGCGAGATGGAACATAAGTATGCAGTGACACCTAGAAGTGAAGAAGAAAAAGAGAAAGTATTAAAACGTCTGAAACGGATTGAGGGACAGGTTCGTGGTATTCAGAAGATGATTGAAGACGACCGTTATTGTATCGATATTCTGATTCAGATCAGTGCTATCGAGTCTGCCCTTAAACAAGTCGGCTTTTCAGTAACGGAACGTCATATGAATCACTGCGTATCGGATGCCATCCGTAAAGGAGAGGGCGAAGAGTCAATCGCTGAGCTCATGAAGGTGCTCAGACAATTCGGAAAGTAGGTGAATAGAATGAAACAGCAAGTTAATCTATCGATAGAAGGGATGACCTGTGCCGCGTGTTCAGCACGTATTGAAAAAGTGCTGAATAAAATGGACAGTGTTGAGGCTCAGGTTAATTTAACAACAGAGAATGCTGCTGTTAACTATGACAGTGATAAAGTAACGGTTCAGGATCTGTCAGAGCGTATCAGCAAACTAGGATACGGAGTACGTACTGAACTTAGCGAGTTCGACGTAATAGGTATGACGTGTGCGGCATGCTCAAGCCGTATTGAAAAGGTGCTGAACAAGCAGCCTGATATTAAATCAGCGACTGTTAATTTAACAACTGAAAGTGCGGCTGTTGAATATTATTCAGGAAGCATGGATAGCAGTCAGATAATCGAACGCATCCGTAAACTGGGTTATGACGCGAAAGTCAAAGCAGATGAAAACAATAAAGCAGATGCAAAAGATGCAGCGCTTAAAAAGAAAAAGTATAAACTCATCATCTCAGCGCTTTTATCGCTACCATTATTACTCACTATGCTGACTCATTTATTTGATTTAGAACTTCCTCATCTATTCATGAATCCTTGGTTCCAGCTGGCATTCGCATTTCCTGTCCAGTTTATCATCGGCTGGCAATTCTACGTGGGAGCATATAAGAACTTAAGAAGCGGTGGCGCCAATATGGACGTGCTTGTCGCACTAGGGACAAGCGCAGCCTTCTTCTATAGTCTGTATGAGGCCTTCAAGACGATCGGCAATCCTGATTACATGCCGCATCTCTATTTTGAGACAAGTGCAGTGCTGATTACCTTGATTTTATTCGGTAAATATCTCGAAGCCCGTGCGAAGACACAGACAACACGTGCGCTCTCTTCACTGCTTAATTTGCAGGCGAAGGAAGCAAGGGTCATCCGTAATAACGAGGAAGTCATGGTTCCGATGGATGAAGTGCAGGTAGATGATGTGCTGGTGATAAAACCAGGTGAAAAAATTCCAGTGGATGGCGTGATTATTAAAGGGAATACTTCGGTTGATGAGTCCATGCTGACAGGCGAGTCTATACCGGTTGAAAAGAATATTGAGGATTCTGTTATCGGAGCGACCATGAATAAAAACGGTCATATTCTAATGAAGGCAACCAAAGTAGGGCGCGATACAGCTCTGCAATCTATTATTAAAGTGGTGGAGCAGGCTCAAGGGTCGAAGGCACCTATTCAACGTATGGCTGATATTATATCAGGTTACTTTGTACCGATTGTAATCGGTATTGCCCTCCTGACATTCGCCATCTGGATTCTATTTGTAACGCCTGGTGAATTTGAACCTGCACTCGTAGCGGCCATCGCAGTCCTTGTCATCGCCTGTCCATGTGCACTCGGACTTGCTACACCTACTTCAATTATGGTAGGAACCGGCCGTGCTGCAGAACAGGGTATTCTATTTAAAGGTGGCGAGCATTTAGAACGCACACATGAAATCAATACAATAGTTCTTGATAAGACAGGGACTGTCACTAAAGGTACACCTGAAGTCACTGATTTTACGGGGGATGCAGAAACACTGATGTATCTTGCTTCAAGTGAACAAGCATCAGAACATCCGCTGGCGACAGCAATCGTAGACTATGCTAAAAGACAGCACATAGAACTGCAGGAAACCGAACAGTTCTCAGCGATACCAGGCCGCGGTATACAGACAGAGATCAATCATCATCAAATATTGATCGGTAACCGTAAACTGATGACAGATAACAGCATTGGAGTTCAAGACTATACAGATGAAATGTCACGTTATGAAAACGAAGGTAAGACAGCGATGATTATTGCCATAGACCAGCGTATCCGCGCACTTGTAGCTGTACAGGATACGGTAAAAGAATCGGCAGCACAAGCCATCAAGGCAATGAAGGACATGGGTATTGAAGTGATCATGCTGACTGGTGACAATCAACTGACAGCACAGGCCATTGCGCACTCAGTGGGAATAGATGAAGTGATCGCGCAAGTATTACCGGAAGAAAAGGCAGACAAAATTAAAGAACTGCAGGCCGCAGGCCACAAAGTAGCGATGGTAGGTGATGGTGTTAACGATGCACCGGCACTGGCACTTGCAGATATCGGTATAGCAATTGGTACTGGAACAGAAGTGGCGATAGAAGCAGCTGATGTTACTATACTAGGCGGAGAACTGACATTAATTCCAGAGGCCATTAAACTGAGTCATGCCACTATTCGCAATATCAAGCAGAACTTAGGATTCGCATTTGGGTACAACATGCTCGGCATACCCATTGCAGCACTTGGACTACTTGCACCATGGATAGCAGGGGCGGCAATGGCACTTTCATCAGTCAGTGTAGTCAGTAACGCACTCAGATTGAAAAGCGTGAAGATTAAATGATATAGCAGACAAAAACAGCACTGAGTCAATTTAACTCAGTGCTGTTTTTGCTGTAAAAAAGCGATAATATTTTGTCTTTTATATACAACGAATTTATGCTCATCATTGTTAATTGTAGTTACGAGTATACCGTTAGGGACTAGGCCTAATGTATTTCTCTTGGAAATTGTTTTAATTTCTTTATAGGGGATAAAGGGCGTTGGTTTCTGTATGTTGATAGAGTGAGGTCTGAATTCCATACCATCTTCAGAAAAATGTAGTTTGCCTCCCACACCTTCAAATCCTTGGATATAGTTCGCTGCAATCGATTGACCTGTATAATCCATCTCAATTCCTCCTAAATGAGAATCAAATAGATATTTCATCCAAATTATAACATATTAAGTAAAATGAACGGTGAGAATGCAAATGAAGGATAGTCAGATTAAATTCTGATATATACGCACTATTCTTTAATTAATTAATTAATTACGTTTTATTGTAACTATAATAGTTTCTATTGAGGGAATGAGAATGAATCTTGAGTTTAATACAGCCATTCATACTCTCTGTTTTCTTGCCAAACATTCTGATGAACAGTTCACCAGTGTTGAGCTTACGGAGAGAGTATGTGTCAATCCTGTTCAGATGAGGCGGGTGACCAATAAATTGAAGGAAACGGGTTATCTTGATGCTTCTCGAGGTAAGGACGGTGGTTTTCATGCGAACAGCGAGACGTTGACGACTTCACTCTCTGATCTCTTCACATCATTTGTTGAAGGAAAGTCAAAAGGTCGTTTATTTTCAGGTAACGATCAAAGTGATTGTCTGATTTCAAGAGAGATCAGTCATGTTCTGACGGATTATCAATTAAAAGAAAATGAGTGATTAAAACAGCACTATCGCAATGTTAAAGTTGCTGATGTGCTGATACAAATCGTAAGATTCATTTGAGGCAGATGCTGTTTTACTTGCAGTAGCACGTAAACCGCGTACTGATATCGAACTCGGTGAAAAGGGCGAAATCAAGACTGATAAATATTTGAGGACAACATTAGAATTGTTAAAGACCAATTATTTGGAAATGGCGAGCGCTCAACAGAAAATCGTGGTGAAGTACCATACAGTGTGTTCATTGATCCGCCGTTATCACGTGTAGGATTAACAGCTGAAGAGGCAACTGAAAAAGGTTATGATATTCTTGTGAAGTATTGCGTGGCAAGATTTATACGCATCCAACGATTAGTGAATCATTCAATGATTTATTCAAAATCTCAGTTTATGACTGATTTCTGTGCTGCACTCCTTAAAAAAGAGCCGCAAGGTCGTTTCAGTTTAGGGCAGGAGGCTGAATTCCAGCGCCTCAATACTTTATTGACAAACGATGTACCTAAGCAGCTTGATTCTCAAGGTTCAGTTGTTTTCAAAGTAGAGGACTTAAATCAATTTGAAGTTCCTGCTGCAAAAGGTCAAAATATTACTTTCACTAAAGTAGCTGAATAAACTCATTCACTGCACGCTGTTCAGGCGTGCAGTTTTTCTATTTATTAAATGGAGTTTATAATGGGTGAAGAACCAACAAAGGAGTGTTAAAGATGACAAAACAATTATTTGAACCGCTTAAACTAGCAAACGGTACAGTGATTAAAAATAGATTATATAAAGGGGCAATGAGTGAGGGCATGGCAAAAAACCATCGTCCGACCGATGAATTGATTCGTGTATATCAGCGCTGGGCACACGGTGGCATTGGTATGTCACTGACAGGTAATGTGATGGTTGATAGTCGCTATTTAGGTGAACCTGGCAATGTTGTCATTGAAGATGATAGAGATATGGACGCCTTAAAACGCTGGGCACAGGCCGGTACTGAGAATGGCAGTCATATCTGGATGCAGATTAATCATCCGGGTAAACAGAGTCCGAAGTCATTGACGAAAGAACCTGTTGCGCCTAGTGCAATTCCTATCTCTGGTACTGCCGGCAGTGGGTTCAATCCACCGCGCGCCATGACTAGAGATGAAATTAAGGATACAATTAAGCGTTTTGTGACAACTGCTGAAATAGCTAAGGAAGCAGGGTTTACAGGTGTTCAGATTCATGGGGCACACGGCTATCTCGTCAGTCAGTTTTTGTCTCCACATGATAATCAGAGAACAGATGAATACGGAGGAAATCTTGAGAACCGTATGCGTTTCCTTGTTGAAATCTATCAGGGAATGCGTGATGCTTTAGGTGAACAGTTTCCAATCAGTCTCAAGATTAATTCTACTGATTTTAAAGAGGATAGCTTTACTGAAGACGAATCCACAGCAGTTATCAAAAAGATGGCCGAACTGGGTATGGATTTGATTGAAATTTCGGGTGGAGATTACGAGAAACCAAAAATGATGAGTGATGGAGAAGTATACTTCCTTGATTATGCCAAGAAAATCAGCCGGGAAGTGGATATACCGATCGCTGTTATCGGTGGATTTAGAAAGAAAGAGAGCATGACAGAAGCCATTGAAACGACAGATGTGGCGATGATTGGCGTAGCGAGACCTTTAGTACTGCGTCCTGATCTGCCTAATAGACTGCAGAACGGGACTTACAATGATATTGAACTCCCACGACTGAAGACAGGTATAAAGGTACTGGATGATAATATCGGTGGTTTCGCAGGTCTGACATACTATGAGCAGCAAATCAGCAGACTTGGGCAGGACTTGCCTCCTAAGAAGCATACGAATGCATGGCTGCCATTGTTTCACCTGGTCAGAACACATGGACCTGCAGCGATATCACCAAGAAGACGATAAAAAAGTTGAAGGACACCTCAAATTTGAGGTGTCCTTTTACGGATTGAAACGCTTGAGCGCATTCTCAGTTTTGACGACGAAATAGATTAATCCACATATGAGGATAAAAGTGCCGATGATGGTGATCCATAAGTCGTAGCCAGTCCAGAATTCAAGTAGTGTTAAAATCGCACCAATCACAATCAGGCACTTCGCAATATTTTTCATTAAGCGGTTAGCATATTGCTGAGCGAAATGCCAATGGGCTTCTGATTGCATAGAACGTTTTGAACGATAGCCTGCTAACATATTGGGGTGGTCGTTCACCGCATGTTTAGAGAATAAATGGACAAATATGAGAATGAAAAGACTGGTCAGTAATAATATCATTACTCTATTTCTTTCTGTTTCTGTTCATCAATCTCTTCACCCATTGAGGCATAATGTTCTGCTGCTGCTTCTATAAAAGCACTAATAATTTTCTTTGAAGGCTCATGTTTATGATAGAGTGCTTCAGGATGGAACTGCAGCCCTAACATAAAGGTATCACTTGTGCTTTCAATTGCCTCAATCACGCCATCTGGTGCGGTAGCTGAAATAATAAGGCCTTCACCGACTTTATCATTTGCCTGATGGTGGTCACTATTAATACGGAATTTAGTGTCACCCATGATGTCATGAAAACGGGTACCTGCTTTAACTTCGATGGAGTGCTGCAGGAAATCTCTATCCGACTGCATTTTATGCTGAATTAACTCGCCCTCAATCTCGGAATTGATATCCTGATACATTGAACCACCGTGAATGATGTTCAGTAACTGACTGCCTCTGCAGATAGCTAAAATAGGGATATTTCTGTGTAAGGCATATTCAAGAACCTTAAGTTCATAAGCATCACGGCCACTCTCGACGCGACCCAGCATTGGATGAGGCTCTTCGTCATAAGTAGCAGGGTCGATATCTGTACCACCTGTCAAATAGAGACCGTCGATTCTGTTGATTTGTTCTTTGATTGCCTCATCCACCGTTGTCTTTGCCAGAAGCAGAGGAACACCGCCCAGGTCTGAGACTGCATCAGTATATTCTTTAAGCGCATGGTGATTACCGTTATTCAGTACTTCTGATGTGATACCGATAATAGGTCGTTTCATAAGAGAGATCCTCCTCGATTGATATTAATCTTTTCTACCCTTTTAATCAGTGGATTACACAATATATGCAGAATGACAGATGCTGTATGATAAGATAGTAAAAAGGGGGATAACGATGGAAATCATATATTTGGCTGGTGGCTGTCTATGGGGTGTACAGGCATTTATTAAAACTATTCCAGGTGTTATTACAACTGAAGCAGGCCGGGCGAATGGACGAAGTCAGACATTAGACGGTGAGTATGATGGTTACGCAGAATGTGTAAAAACAACCTTTGATCCGGAACGGATTGATGTTAAGGAATTGATGGATCACCTATTTCTGATTATCGATCCTCACAGTATGAATAAGCAGGGCATTGATGTCGGTGAAAAGTACCGGACAGGTGTTTATAGTGATAATGAAGATCATCTTAAAAAGGCGAGAGATTACATAGCAGCACGACCAGACTGGGATAGAATAGCGGTAGAAGTGATGAAGTTAACTCATTACATTCCTAGTGCCGAAGAACATCAGGATCATCTGGATAAATATCCTGACCATTATTGTCATATCCCATTGGAATTGATGAATAAATATCGTAAGGAGGAAAACTGATGATAATAGTTGTATTATTATTTTTGATAATAGGAGTTGTGATGCTGTCGGGACGTGGCAGTTTTCTTGTTGCAGGTTACAATACGATGTCTGAGGAAGAAAAGAAAAAATATAACGGGAAAAGAACGACTCAGGCAGTGGGTGTCTTCGTCCTGTTCACAGCGGTTTATATGATGATGCTGGAATTTACAGAAGTTCCCGAAGGAATACTGATCGGTATATTAGTAGTCATCGGTATAGTGATTACAGTTTTGATTAATATACATCCTTATTTTAAAAATGACTCTGAAAAATAATATTGAAATTTAGAACTTTTTTTATTAGACTTGTAGTTAGTTTCGCCTCCATAGTTAAGTGGTATAACGTATCAATGGTAATGATGAATCCTCAGTTCGATTCTGGGTGGAGGCATAAAAACACCAAAGTCTGAAAAGGCTTTGGTGTTTTTCGTTATAATGGTGAGAAAGGAGTTGGGTATGATGGCAGATATTCATTGTGCTGCGCTGGTTTATATTAAAGATGAGCAATTGTTATTAGTGAGAGTGAGGGAGCTTGAAAAATATTATTTACCTGGTGGCAAGATTGAAGCGGGTGAGGAACCGATGGCAGCAGCGATTCGGGAGGTTTATGAGGAGCTTGGAGTGGTACTGGATCCGTCACTTGTTCGTTATCTCGGGTGTGTTGAAGGACCTGCTTATCCTCAAGATGCGACTGTTTCACTTGAGTGTTTTACTTATGACGGTTCTCTGGAAGAGGTAGCAAGTAATAATGAAATCACGGGTATTCGCTACTTTGATTTAGTGGAGAGTGATCATATTGCTCCTGCTGTCCTTGTCCTGATCGAACAATTGAATAATAAGGAGTTAGTTTATGAGAAGTGAAGAAATATTGCTGAGTCAGTTGCCTGAAGCATTAAGAGGATTGATTGAAGAGAAAGATATTGAAGGAATTCTTAACTATTTCTTTGATTACGATATTGAAGAACGTCGTATTGCGGATGCTTTGTCACGTTATGCAATTGCAACTAATAGCAGTGATCTCCATAAAGTAGCTGCTGATGTTTATATGCATGTTCTGCCCTACTTAGATGATGCATTTCAACTTGTATTTTATCATCAGTGGCGAGTTCTCGAGATGGATCATTTTAATGACACTGAACTCATGACACAGTTTCTCGACTATCAATCACATCCAGATTTTGATATGATACCTGATGAATACTATGATTACGTAAAGAAACAACTCTCTACAAAATGAAACGTCACGCAAAGTAGGTTTGCGTGACAAGTGACAGGAATCCCACGAGAATTTCTATTTTTTATTTCGATAAGATACCTTTTGCTGCTCGTAATCCACTGAAGATGCAGCCGCCAAGGAAAGTCCCTTCTAAAGCACCATAGCCATGGACGCCGCCTCCACCGAAACCTGCTACTTCGCCGGCTGCATATAATCCGCTGATAAGTTCTTCGTTTTGATTGAACACTTGACTGTTCAAATCAGTCTGAATGCCACCGAGTGTTTTACGGCTGATGATATGCAGTTTAACGGCAATCAGAGGACGGCCATCCAGCAGTTTGTGAGGTTTTGCCGTTCGGATAAATTTGTCGCCTAGGAAATGTCTCGCTCCGTTGATGAAAGTAATCTGTGGGTCTTTACTAAATGGATGGTCAACCTGTAAATCTCGTAGTTCAATTTGCTTTTTGATCGATTCATAGTCTAGTAAATCTGTATTCGTCAATTGATTCATACTCGCTACTAAATCCTTTAAATTATTGGCTTTAACGAAGTCAGCACCATCTGTACGGAACTTTTCGACAGGGCCGGTTGCTTTTAAAGATAAACGTTCACTCATAATCTTTTTGATATCTTTATCCGTTAAATCTGGATTTTGTTCAGATCCAGATAAAACAAATTCTTTTTTCAAAATATCTTCACTCAGAATAAACCAGGAATAATCATAGCCTGTTTTACAGATTGATTTGAGTGTATGAAGGGTATCGAATCCGGGATAATCGGGCGCTTCAAATCGTTTACCCGTTGCATCGAACCACATTGAGGAAGGTCCGGGTATGATGCGGATACCGTGCTGATTCCAAATAGGGGTATGGTTCTGGATCCCTTCTGTATAGTGCCACATGCGGTCTTTGTTGACGAGTCGGACGCCTGCATCTTCACTGATTTTCAGCATTTTGCCATCTGTTGAATCCGGTACACCTTGAATCATATGTTCAGGTGCCTTACCTAGACGTTTCGGCCAGTTCTGCTTAATCAGTTCATGATTTGCCCCGATGCCGCCTGTTGTAATAATTAATGTATCGACATCCATTGAAAATGTATCAATTGCCAGTCGGGAAGAGGGTGCACCGCGTTCAACGTCACTCGGCTCAAGAATATTTCCTGCAATCCGTTGTACTTGATTAGCTTGAATGGATAAATCAGTGACTTGATGACGTGCTAAAAATTTGAAGTTTTTGTGTGACTGACAGTATTCAACAAAGGGTTGTATCAATCCAGGGCCCGTCCCCCATGTAATATGGAAACGTGGTACGGAATTACCATGTCCAGCAGCACTTGTGCCGCCACGTTCTGCCCAGCCTAAGACGGGTGCCAGCTTGATACCCATTGATTTCAGATATTTTTCCTTTTCGAAAGCAGCGAAGCGGATATAAGCTTCAGCCCATTTTCTGGCCCATATATCTTCATCTTCTAATCGGTCAAAACGTGCCGTATTCATCCAGTCATTTAAAGCAAGCTCGTAAGAATCTTTAACGCGGAACTTACGCTGCAGACTGGAATTAACTAAAAATAAACCACCGAATGACCAGAATGCCTGCCCGCCCATCGCTTGTTCAGGTTCTTGGTCTAACATTATCACCTTATGGCCATGCTTAAGCAGTTCAGTCGCTGCTACCAATCCACTGAGTCCGGCACCTATAATCGTTACTGTTTTTTTCATGATAGTCTCCCTTCTAAACACTTATATTTTAGCATAATTGTGACAGGAAAACTTTAGTGTTAAATATAACGATTTCTCAGAAAGCAGAGAGGCAATCAATACTGATAACTTCAATATTACTTCATTATGTAGTATCTTCATTATAAATCCAGTCAAGTTCTGTATCGTACTGGAAATAAAATAGAGACGGATAAAGGAGACCATTATGAAACTTTATGCGAAACAGCAGGCTTTTTCCTGGCATCGTAATTTTGATTTTTTTGATGAGGATGGAGAGGTTGTTTATATTGCGAATGGTAGGGCTGATTTACTAGGTCGCCGTAAAATCAGCTTGATGGACAGTCTGCATCATGAAGAACTTGCCTTAATTAAACAGCAGGCTGCATCCTTTAATACGACTATGGATGTTTTCGTTCAAGGAGAGCAGGTGTTGACGGTCAGAAAAAAGGCATTGTCATTTATACCTGTCTATCTCATAGAAGGTGAAGACTGGGTAGTAGAAGGCTCTATTTTTGCTTATGATTATACGATCAAGGATTCCATGGATAGAGTGATCGCACGTATTTCTAAAAAACTGATGAGTTTAAATTCTGCATTTGAAATCGACATCCAGGAACCTACTGCAGAAGTCACCTATATTCTCAGTATTGTTCTGACTATTCAGCTGGAGATGGATAGAGCAGCTGCAGCGTCAACTCTGATATAATAGAGAGAGAAGTTTGAAAAAATAAATTTAGGTAATAGTAAATTCATATTTTATTTTAATTGGAGGAAGACATATATGAACAACCCTATACATCAGCTGCCCCATCGAAAGGGTAATTTAATCACGTTAGGTATTGTGTTATCCATTATGACATACTGGTTATTTGCACAGACGTTCCTGAACTTAGGGAATGTTTTACAAGACACTTTCCATACATCACAGAGCATACTGAATTTATCTATCAGCCTGACGTCTTTAATTACAGGCATTTTTATGGTAGCAGCAGGTAATTTTTCTGACCGCTTCGGACAGAAGAAGATGGCATTTCTCGGTATCATTTTAAGTATTATCGGTTCACTGTTATTAATTCTGACACCGAATGCTTATGTCATGCTGACAGGTCGTGTTATTCAAGGTTTCTCAGCGGCGCTCTTGATGCCATCGACTATCTCCATTCTGAACTTAGTTTTTGAAGGAGATAGAAGACGTAGTGCACTGAGCTGGTGGTCAATCGGTGCGTTTGGTGGTACTGGTCTTGCTTCTATTATCGGCGGACTTGTTTCTACATATTTTGCTTGGCAGTGGATTTTCATCATTTCAATTATCTTTGCTGTAATTGGTTTAGTGCTCTTACTGAACTTACGCAAAATTGAATTATCAAAAGCTACAGTCGCAACGCCTTTTGACTTTGTCGGCTTACTCATTTTTACTATCGTGATGGCAGCGTTAAGTATTTTCATTACTCAAGGTAAGACTCTAGGTTACTTTACACCTGTTGGTCTTACGCTTCTGGCAGTCACTATTATTGGAGCCATTATTTTCTATTTAGTAGAGAAGAAGAAACAATATCCATTTATCGATTTCTCTCTTTTCAGCAATAAAGCTTATACGGGTGTTATTGCTGCAAACTTCCTGCTGAATATGTCGGTGGGTTCTATTGCAGTTTTCAATATTTTCATTCAGAAAAGCCTGGGATTATCAACGTTCCAGTCTGGACTTGTCACACTTCCTTATGTGATTATGCTGCTTCTCCTCGTACGTGTAGGAGAAAAGAGTATTGCTAAATATGGACCTAAAAAGGCACTTGTTGTCGCTCCTTTACTTCTTGCTGTCGGTGTTGTGCTGTTCGCTCTGACATTCCTGACAGGGTGGACTTACATTATTGTCGCCGCCATTGGTTTTATTTTCTTCGGAGCTGGGGTGGGTCTATTTGCTACACCAGCATTAGATACAGCGGTTTCAACACTGCCTAAAGAAAAAACAGGTATTGCGTCAGCAATCTTTAAAATGGCTTCGACTTTAGGATCAGGCTTCGGGATTGCGATACTGGTTGCACTTTACTCAATGCTTGCACCAAGTATGGGGGCAAGCAAAGCGGCAATGATCGCATTTATTATTAATATCGTGATCGCGGTTATTGCATTCTTGTTCAGTAAAGTATTTATTCCAAAAAGTTTGGATAAACCAAAAGCATAATCACTTGAACAGTCTCATATATATGAGGCTGTTTTTTTATTTGCAGAGGCAGCAGATTCATGATATAGTTATAAAACGAAATAATTACGATTTAAAAAAGGAGTAACTATGGCTAAGAAATCTAAAATCGCTAAAGAGAGAAAGAGACAGCAATTAGTAGAACAATACAGAGAAAAACGTGAACAATTAAAGCGTGAAGGTAACTATGCAGCACTCGCTAAGCTGCCAAGAGACTCATCACCTAGCCGACTGACGAGACGCTGTGAAGTAACAGGTCGACCAAGAGGGGTTTACCGCAAATTCAAATTATCACGTATTGCATTCCGCGAACTGGCACATAAAGGTCAAATACCTGGCGTTAAGAAATCCAGCTGGTAGGCTGATGAATACCCTTATCAAAGATAGCACTTTGATAAGGGTATCTTTATGTATCAATAAGTTATAATGGAAATATAAGGGGATGATTAAAAGTGAAAACACGCTGTTCTATGAAGACATTTCAATTTCGCATTGTGAACTTTCCGGGTGTATTAACATTGGATGAGAGCAACCGGATTTTATCGTTCAATTCTGAAAGCATAGGTAATATGGATGGATTTAAAGAAAGTTTCGATATCACTCAAATAGGGAAAGTAGAACTATCAAAAAAACTTCTTAAGGAGACATTAAGCATTTATTATGACGGAGAATGGTATAAGTGGACTGACTTTCTAGATGAACATTATCAGCAGATATATCGTTTTCTAGTACAGTCTCAATCATCATCAGCGGATTTAATATGAGTGTAACCAGTACTATTTATAATTTTCTGTACATTCTGTGAATTCTTATGTATAATGAATTACAACAATTAAATAGATAGAGATGAGGTGCATCGATCATCAGTAAGTAAAGTCTGGAATCTGCAAATACTTTACTGAAAGGGTGAGATGCCGAAATATAGTCGTTCTTGCAGGGGTGGCTATGTTGGATTGACGGGTGAACAACTCGCAGTCTGTCATTATTTTAAAAATAATGGAGTGCATCACTTGTAAATAGATAAAACAAGTTCATGCCTTTCATGAACTTGTTTTTTTGTTTTCAGATGCCATAGGAGGATTTAAAGTGACAAAGCGGAGAGTAATCAAGTTTGGTGGTACTTCTGTAGCCGATTTTACAAAGCTAAGAAATATTGCTGATTATTTAAAGAATAGGACTGAGAAAGATGAACAGCTGGTGGTGGTTGTCTCAGCTATGGGTAAGACAACTGATGAACTGCTGAAGAATGTTCAGTTGTTAACCGCAAGTCCGAATGAACAGGATTTAGCGTTGTTATTAACAACAGGAGAGCAGCAGACAATATCTTATCTGTCCATCATTCTGAAGGAGCTAAATGTACCGACTCAAGCGATGACAGGTTTTCAAGCCGGTATCCGTACGAAAGGCCACCATCTGAAAAGTAAGATTCTCAATATAGATGAACAAAAATTCGAAAAAGCATTTGAAACATGCGATGTAGTTGTGGTCGCTGGTTTCCAGGGAATGAATGAGCTTGGAGAAATTACGACACTCGGCCGAGGCGGTAGTGATACGACAGCCGTAGCCATTGCTTCTGCATTAAATGTTTCATGTGAAATATATACAGATGTAGCAGGCGTATATGGCACTGACCCACGTCTCTATCCGGCAAAACGACTGGATTATGTCAGCTACGAGGAGATGATGGAAATGAGTGCGCTCGGGGCAGGCGTACTTGAGACGAGAAGTGTTGAAATTGCGAAGAACTATAATATTCCAATTTATTTAGGACAGACATTATCAGATGAGAAAGGAACATGGATTATGGCACAGGAAGAGATACTCGAGAAAAAGGCGGTCACCGGTGTAGCACTTGATAAGGATATGGATTATGTGACAGTCAGTTATCCGATGAATGATGCAGCCTTACTGAAAAAATTATTTGAAATGCTGGAACAGGAAGAAGTCAATATCGATATGATTTCACAGATTGTCAATATGGATGGACTTCAGATTTCATTTACGATGAAAGATACAGATGCAAGTCAGATCAATAAAATCTTTACTGTACTCAATGAAGAATATCCATCAATGAATTTCAACATTCAGGAGAACTATGTCAAGGTTTCAGTGATCGGGTCAGGGATGAGAGATATGTCAGGTGTTGCAAGTAAAGTTTTCATGACATTACTGAACAACAATATTCCGTTCTATCAAGTTACAACATCTGAAATTAGTATTTCATACGTAGTAGATCAAAAAAATGGGACACAGGCTGTTGAGAAATTATGTTCAGTCTTTGAGTTATAGAAGAGGAGGAAATAAAAATGAAATTAGCAATTGTAGGTGCAACAGGATTAGTGGGATCTAAGATGATGGAAGTGGTTGAACGGAAAGCGATTCCGTTTGATGAACTGACATTGTTCTCATCTAAGAAATCAGCAGGACAGGTGATCTCTTTTAAAGGCCGGGATTATGAAGTGCAGGAACTGACTGAAGCACGCGCAGAAGAGCCATTTGATTACGTTCTGATGAGTGCAGGAGGCAGTACATCACTTAAATTCTCTCCTATTTTCGAACAGGCAGGCGCTGTTGTCATTGATAACTCGAGTGCATTCCGTATGCAGGGAGATATCGATCTGATTGTACCTGAAGTGAACAAGCCTAAACTAAACCGTGCCATTATTGCAAATCCGAACTGTTCAACTATTCAGTCAGTTGTTCCACTGAAACCACTTGTTGAAGCGTTTGGTCTTAAACGTGTGGCTTACACGACTTATCAGGCTGTGTCCGGTTCAGGTCTTGCTGGTCTGAATGATCTGCGCGAAGGTGCAAAAGGTGCAGCACCGACCAATTATCCACATCCGATTTATAACAATGTACTGCCGCATATTGATGTCTTTCAGGAAGATGGTTACACAAAAGAAGAAGTGAAAATGATTGATGAGACGAAAAAAATTCTTAATCTGCCCGATCTTCGTGTGACAGCTACATGCGTGCGTGTACCCGTTGAAGATAGTCACAGTGTTGCAATGGATGTAACGCTCGAAAAACCAGCGACTGTTGATGCTATTAGAGAAGTGCTGAGCAAACAGGAAGGTATTGTACTTGTTGATGATGTTGAAAACAATGAATATCCACTCGCTATTCATTCAACAGGACGAGACGAAGTGTTCGTCGGTCGTATCCGCACTGATGACTCACTTGATAATACGTTCCATATCTGGTGTACGGCAGATAACCTGCTAAAAGGTGCCGCACTTAATGCAGTCCAAATTCTTGAAGCATTACTTAAAGAGAGAGGAGAAGCATAATGACATTATTTACTGGGACAGCAGTCGCCGTCACAACACCTTTTAAAGAGGGGGAGGTTGACTATACAACATTTGAAAAACATATCGAATTTCTAATCGATAATGGGATGCAGTCTATATTCGTCAATGGTACGACAGGAGAAGGTTCAACGCTCACTGAGGAAGAAAAACTTGAACTTGTAAGGCTGGCCGTTAGAGTATCAGATGGACGAGTGCCGATTGTTGTAGGGACAGGCACTAATAATACTGCGGCTTCTATTGAGCACTCGCTGAAAGTGAAAGAAGCAGATGCAGATGCCATTATGCTGATTACACCTTATTATAATAAAACAAATCAGCGTGGATTACTGGCCCACTTCACAGCGATTGCGGAAGCAGTCCAGTTACCGGTTGTTCTCTATAATGTGCCTGCCAGAACGAATATGACCATTGAACCGGAGACGATTAAAATATTAGCAGAGCATCCTTATATCGTTGCCTTGAAAGATGCGACAGGAGATATGGAATATCTGAAGCAGGTCAGAGCGATTGTATCAACTGATTTCACACTCTATAGTGGTAATGACGACTCTATTATTCCGTTTTACGAGCGCGGAGGTGACGGTGTGATTTCGGTTGTTGCGAATGCAGTTCCTGCCGAATTCCAGGCGATCTACGAGACATATGCATCTGATCCACAAGAAGCAGAACGTCTCTTCAATAAAGTCAGTCCACTGATTGATGCACTCGGTGTCGATGTTAATCCAATGCCGATCAAAGCGCTGGTGACTGAACTTGGGTTTGCAAATGGAGAAGTGAGACTACCGCTTGTCCCTCTGGAAGAAGAAGACAGCAAAGTGATTCATGAGGCTTATCAAGCGTATAAAGGTGAAGCGTAATGAAAATTCTTTTAGTAGGTTACGGTGCAATGAACGAACGTGTTGCACGTCTAGCTGAAGAGCGTGGTGATCACATTGCAGGTATTATTACGAAATCAGATAAGATATATCCTTATCCATCATTTAAGATAGAAGAACAGTGGCCGGAAGCGGATGTCATCATTGACTTCTCGCATCCAGAGCTTTCACTGCCTGTAATTAGAAAACAGCATGATATTCCGCTTGTGATGGCGACAACAGGACGCAAGGAAGAAATTATAGAAGCACTTGAAGGAGCTGCTGAGACTAAACCGGTCTTCTTCAGTGCTAATATGAGCTACGGGGTGCATATCCTGACTGAAATCATCAAATACAGTGTACCGCTTCTCCAGAATTTCGATATTGAACTGACAGAAAAGCATCATCGCAAAAAAGTAGATGCACCGAGCGGCACACTGGTTAAATTATATGATGCAATTAAAGAAAAACGCGAAGCTGCGTACCCTGTCTATGACCGTACGCAGACGGAACAAGCAAGATCAGACGAGGAGATCGGTATCAATGTCGTTCGTGGCGGTACCATTGTAGGTGAGCATGAAGTATTATTTGCCGGTCACGACGAAACGATTCAGATTATCCATCGTGCACAGAGCAAAGATATATTTGCAAGCGGCAGCCTGGATGTAGCAGAGCAGTTAGTGAGCAAAAAACAAGGCTACTATACATTTGATAACTTATAAAAAGGGGAGATAATGATGACATTACAATCAGCACAGGAAATCATTCAATATATTAGTGACAGCGAGAAGAAGACACCAGTTAAAGTTTATGTGAACGGTAATTTCAGCGAAGTTGCGTTTCCTGAGACACTTAAAGTCTTCGGCAGCGAATCATCAAAGACTATTTTCGGTGACTTCAAAGACTGGTCTGCATTCTATGAGGCGTATCAGAATGTTATAACAGGTGTGGAAGTGGAGTATGATCGTCGTAATTCAGCTATTCCACTCATCGATCAGACGAAAATCAATGCGCGTATTGAACCGGGTGCATTGATTCGTGAACATGCTGAAATTCATGACGGCGCAGTTATCATGATGGGTGCAACAGTAAATATCGGTGCAGTTGTCGGCGCAGGGACGATGATTGATATGAATGCAACACTCGGGGGCCGCGCAACGACAGGCAAAAATGTCCATGTGGGTGCTGGCGCAGTTCTTGCAGGTGTGATTGAACCGCCAAGTGCGCAGCCCGTCATTGTGGAAGATGATGTATTGATCGGTGCTAATGCAGTTGTGCTTGAAGGTGTACGCATCGGTAAAGGAGCAGTTGTAGCTGCTGGCGCAATTGTGACGGAAGATGTACCTGCTGGTGCAGTGGTAGCTGGGATGCCGGCACGTGTTATTAAACAGGCGCATGAAGTAGAAGGTTCTAAAATTGAGATTGTACAGGCACTCCGTAAATTGAACGACTAATGAAGAGGTGAAGGCAATGGAATATGAATATTTGAAAGAGACAAGACGCTGGCTGCATCAACATCCGGAACTGAGCATGCAGGAATTTGAAACAACAGCTTTCATTAAAAATGAACTGGATGCGCTGGACATTCCATATGATACACCACTGCCGACCGGTGTGATTGGCTATCTTAAAGGCACAACAGAGCAGGCAGTTGCTTTTCGTGCCGATATAGATGCCCTGCCGATCCATGAGGAGAATGATGTGGACTATCGTTCGAGTGTTGACCATGTTATGCATGCATGTGGACATGATGGTCATACTACGATTCTGCTCGCATTTGCTAAGCGTGTTAAGGCGTTATACGATGCGGGCAAGCTGACGGCCACTGTCTATTTCATATTTCAGCCTTCAGAAGAAACAGAGGCGGGTGCAAACCAGCTGCTGAATGCCTATTCATTCAAATTAAAGCCTGATTATATTTTCGGTCTGCATATGATGCCTAACAATGAAGAAGGCCTGGTTTTATCAAAGCCAGGACCGATCACAGCGAGTGCGACAGAATATCGTTTTTTCATTAAAGGATTATCTGCACATGTTGCAAATAAAGAACAAGGTCATTCCGCTGGTGAAGCGCTGAGCTTTATTCTGAGTCAGATTTCACAGCTTCAGCATTATCATCTGCCGGGACTCAGGCAGAATATTGTGCATATCGGTCAGTTTCATGCAGGTGAGGCAATCAATACGGTGCCTTCTAACGGTTATCTGGAAGGAACGATCAGAACATATGCTGCTGATGACTTAGCGACAGTAAAAGAACAGATGTTAAAGATTGCAGAAGCTTGTTCAGTGGTGACAGGCACAGCTGTTGAAGTAAAATTTTCTGAAGGTTATCCGTCTACTTCTAACGATACAGATGCCTATCAGCTGATGAAGCAGGCAAGTGAAGAGACATCACTGGAATGGATTGAAAAAGAGGAACCTTATTTATTCGGTGAAGACTTCGCCTTCTATAGTCAGGTCGCTCCAACAGCCTTTGCCTTTTTAGGATGCCGTAACGCCGAGCAGCAATTTGTGACAGGATTGCATACTTCAACATTGAACTTTGATGAACATGTACTGCTGGGTGGCGTAGATTTGTTTAGCGCTATTCTCGCGAGATTTGAGGCGACATTATGACGGCAAAATGGACACTTGATACACAGACATTTAAAGATAACATTCAACATGTGATACAAGGACAGCCGGTTATGGCAGTGGTGAAGAATAATGCCTACCATTATGGACTGGACTTCGCAGTGAATGCATTTCTGGCAGCGGGTATCAATACGTTCAGTACGACGGTGCTGCACGAAGCAGTACGCGTACGTGAACTAGCGCCTCAAGCTACTATTTTCCTGATGAATCCGACAACAGAATTTGCGGTTCTCAAAGAGAATGACATACACATGACATTACCTTCGCTTGAATTTTACAGACAGTATCAAGCTGAACTGTCTGGCATCCATGTTCACATGGAATTTGAGAACCTACTTCATCGTTCTGGATTTAAAACATTCGATGAAATGAGAGCAGTCATTAAACTTGATGAACAACGTCTACAGCATGAACAGATGCATATCAGGGGTATCTGGACTCATTTCGGTTATGCCGATGAGTTTGATGTACTAGATTATAATGATGAGAAATCAGCATGGCTGACTGGACTTGAGGCGATGCTTGCGGATTATCATTTTGACTTCGTACATGCTCAGAACAGTGCGAGCTTCGTTAGAGATGGCCTTTTTGCTCAGCATACACATGCTCGACTTGGCATTATTCTCTACGGCAGCAGACCGTACTCAAATCTGGACGAGAAAGTGACAGTCCAGGCCTTGACAGTGAGTGCGAATGTTATCCAGATCCGCACTCTTGGGGCAGGAGAATCAGCGGGCTATAGTTTCGCTTATACAGCAGATAAAGAGACGGAAATCGCAGTGATTGATATCGGATATGGTGATGGTATTCTCCGTACAAGAAGTCAGCATGATTGTCTGATTAACGGGAGACGTTATCCGATTCGCGCACTGATGATGAGTCACCTTTTTGTTGAAGTAGATGACAAGGTTAAGCAAGGTGATACCGTTATTTTATACAGCAATGATATTCGTATAGATGAACATACATTCAAAGGGGTAGGCGCAAATTCAGAACAGCTCAGTGCCCTCAATCATCATTCGTTGAAAAAGGAGATTATTTAAATGACATTACAATATATAGACAATGAACTGACGATGCATGGTCACAGGCTCAAAGATATTGCTGGTGAATATGGCACACCTCTGTTCGTTTATGATGAAACAATGATTCGTCAGCAGTGCCATAGATTCCATACTGCACTTCAGGATTCGGGACTGAATTACACGATTTCCTATGCTTCAAAAGCATTTTCTGCTGTTCAGCTTTTTAACATGATGGCAGAGGAAGACATGGGTCTTGATGTTGTCAGTGAAGGAGAACTTTATACAGCGCTTCAATCCAATGTAGCACCGGAACGCATTCATTTCCACGGCAATAATAAGACAGACTGGGAGATACTCTATGCAATTGAATCTGGTGTCGAATATTTTGTCATTGATAGTCTGGACGAAATTGCACGTATCGACCGCCTGGCGACGAAACAGGTAAAAGCAGTGCTTCGTATTAATCCAGGTGTTGAAGCGCATACCCATGAATTCATTCAGACGGGTCAGGAAGATAGTAAGTTTGGTCTCAGCATTAAAAAAAGACTGGCGCTGGAAGGTGTTCGTCAGATTGAAGCAGCTGAACATATTGATTTTATGGGTGTTCACTTCCATATTGGTTCACAGATTTTTGAATCGACTGGTACAGTAGAAACTGTGAAGCTCGTTATTGAATGGTTAAAAGAGAATGATATCGACATTCAAGTACTAAATATCGGCGGTGGCTTCAGCATTAAATATACGGACGATGATGTCAGCTATCCGATAGAAGAAGGTATCAAAACCATTACCCAGGCGGTTCAAGCAGCATGTGAAGCTCATAGTTATCCGGTGCCGGAACTTTCACTTGAACCAGGGCGTTCTATCGTCGGAGAAGCAGGTATTACACTGTACGAAGTGGGCACCATTAAAGAGATTCCTGATACGAACTACTATGTTTCGATTGATGGAGGCATGAGCGATCACATTCGTACGGCACTCTATGATGCGAAATATGAACTTCGACTTGTTGACCGTGAGGAGACGCATGACAAGACGATGACCATCGCAGGAAAGTTATGCGAATCTGGAGATATTATCCGTCGTGATATTAAACTCCCCGCAAGTATTAAACGTGGAGATTTACTTGCAGTCTTATCAACAGGCGCTTATCACTATAGTATGAGCTCAAACTACAACCAGATGGTGAAGCCGGCAGTTGTCTTTGTCTCAGAATCAGGTGTCCGCCCGGTTATTAAACGTCAGACACTAGCACAATTGATTCAGAATGACATCATCTAAGGAGGAATGAATCATGCCACAATTCAATGACCGTGTGACCGCTTTGCAAGTACCTGGCACTCGTCAGTTCGCGAATAAAGTCAGTCAGTACGAGAACGGTATCAATCTGACGCTCGGTCAGTCAGGATTTGATGCGCCGGATTTCATCAGACAGGCAATGGTAGATGCGGTAGAAGCCGGCAAGTTACGCTACACGCATAACAAAGGGCTGATAGAACTTAGAACAGCCATCACAGACTATACCGCACAACGTTTCAATAGCGAGTATGACCCGGAAACTGAAGTACTGGTGACGAATGGTGGCTCAGAGGCAATAGATAGTATTTTCAGAGCTATTCTGGATGCAGGTGATGAGGTCATTATTCCGGCGCCTGCTTATGCAGGATACGAACCCCTTATCCAGTTGCTTGGTGCGAAAACAGTATTTGTTGATACGACAGCCACACATTTCGTGCCGACTGCTGAACAGATTGAAGCGGCGCTTACGCCTAAGACAAAAGCAATTCTATTCAACTATCCGACGAATCCTACAGGCACAACGTTAAGTGCTGACGTGATTCAGTCACTTGTTCAGTTACTGAAAGATAAGGAAATCTTCATTATTACTGATGAAATTTATTCCGAGAATATATATGAAGGAGAACATCATTCCTTTATTGAATATCCGGAAGTGCGCAACCAGCTCTTTTATATTAATGGTTTATCTAAATCACATGCGATTACGGGTGCACGTATGGGTTATATACTGGCACCGGAATATGCGATTGATCAAGTCACAAAAGTGCATCTCTATAACTCCATCTGTGTGGCAACACCTTCACAGTACGGGGCAATTGCAGCGTTGACTCATCCAAATAGTAAGCAGATGCTTAAGCATATGAATACAGCCTATATCGAGAGAAGGGACTATCTATACGATAGATTGACTCAGATGGGACTGCCGGTGGAACGACCAACCGGTGCATTCTACATACTACCGAATATATCCGCATACCATTCAGATTCTTTTCAATTTGCAACTGACCTGCTGGAAGCGGAGCAAGTCGCAGTTGTACCTGGTGCAGCCTTTACCTCGTACGGCGAAGGGTATATCCGTCTATCATTTGCGAGTACAATGGAAGAAATCGTTGAAGGCTGTAATCGTCTGGAAAAATTTCTTAAAAGTTATCCAAAACAATAGTTTAAAGCTCCCTGAATCTGGTAAAATGATGATAAGCTAGAAATATTCATCAAAAGGGGAGAGAGAATGAATATTACATATATTATTCCAGCGTTATTATTTATCTGCTTAGGTATTGGTATGCTTTTTGATCAGGAAGGCCCCGCTGTTATCATCGGCCTTGGATTAGGTTTATTGACCTATGCCATTCTGTGTAACCGCCAGACAAAATTAAATCATCAGATTGAAGGAAGAGTCTCTAAATAGAGGCTCTTTTTTATGTGAAAATTAATAGTCAAAAAAGGTCAACAAAATGTTTGACCTTTTTTGACCTTGGGTATATAATGAATATATCAAAGGAATAAGACACCTTTGATAGTAAAATGACAATTGAATATTAGGAGGAATTAGTTATGAATAACTCATTTTTCAACAACGATTTTGATGCATTATTTAACAGTATGTTTAACGAGATGAATGCAAATAATAATTACACTAAAAAACGCTACTATATAAATGGACATGAAGTAACACCTGAACAACTAGCAGCACTTAAACAGCAAGGCTATCAGTTCAAAGAAGACCAGCAGCAGTTACCTGCTCAATCACAAGGTAAAGCATTATCTGCTGATGGCATATTAGGTAAATTAGGCCGTAACTTAACTGAGGAGGCACGTCAGGGTCAACTAGATCCAGTAATCGGCCGTGACAAAGAGATTCAGGATACAGCGGAAGTATTAAGCCGTCGTATTAAAAACAATCCGATTTTAGTCGGTGAAGCAGGGGTCGGTAAAACAGCGATTGTTGAAGGTCTCGCTCAGGAGATTGTTAAAGGCAATGTGCCTGCTTCAATCAAAGATAAAGAAATCTATTCATTAGATATTTCAGCACTGGAAGCAGGTACACAGTATCGTGGTGCATTTGAAGAGAACGTTCAGAAATTGCTGGATGAAGTGAAATCACATGGCAACATCGTTCTGTTCCTGGATGAAATCCATCAGATCATTGGTGCGGGTTCTACTGGCGGCGACTCAGGCAGTAAAGGTCTGTCAGATATCATCAAACCTGCGCTCAGCCGTGGAGAAATCTCAGTGATTGGTGCGACTACTCAGGATGAATATCGTAATACAATCTTAAAAGATGCTGCATTATCACGTCGTTTCAATGAAGTCGTGGTCAATGAACCTTCTAAAGAAGATGCTTTCGAGATTTTAAAAGGCATCCGTGATAACTACGAGAAACACCATAACGTAGAAATCCCGGACGAAGCATTAAAAGCAGCAATCGATTTATCTATCCAGTACATTCCACAGCGTACATTGCCAGATAAAGCGATTGACTTGATGGATATCTCAGCAGCACACGTTTCTGCTGCTCATACAGCAGTGGATAAAGTGGAAGCTGAAAAGGAAATCGCTGCATTAACTGAAGAAAAAGAAAAAGCGGTGCAGAACGAAGAATATGAAAAAGCAAGCAATATTCAGGCACAGATCAAAGAACTGAACGATAAAGTGTCAGCCGCACATGATGACAACAAAAACACAGTGACAGTGGATGAAGTGGCTGCGACAGTTGAACGTTTAACAGGTATCCCGGTTTCTAAAATGGATTCCGATGATTTAGAGCGTCTGAAAAATATTCAGTCACGTCTGGAAGAAAAAATCATCGGGCAGGCTGATGCGGTGAAAGCTGTATCCCGTGCCATCAGACGTAACCGTGCTGGTTTCGATGAAGGCAACCGTCCAATCGGCAGCTTCCTATTCGTCGGCCCGACAGGTGTCGGTAAGACAGAACTTGCGAAACAGCTGGCGGTTGACCTCTTTGGTAACAAAGATTCACTCATCAGACTTGATATGAGTGAATATATGGATCAGACAGCAGTGTCTAAAATGATTGGTACAACAGCAGGTTATGTCGGTTATGATGACAACTCCAACACATTGACTGAACAAGTGAGACGTAATCCTTACTCAGTTATTCTGTTTGATGAGATTGAGAAAGCTAACCCGCAGATTCTGACTTTATTACTGCAAGTATTGGACGATGGTAAACTGACTGATGGTCAAGGTAATATCGTCAACTTCAAAAATACAATCATTATCGCAACATCAAACGCTGGTTTCGGTGATGGTCAGGAAGCGGATAAAGACAGCATCTTTGATGACTTAAAACACTACTTCCGCCCAGAATTCCTGAACCGATTCAATGCGATTGTGGAATTCAAACATTTAAGTAAAGAAGACTTACAGCAGATTGTTGAATTGATGTTAGCAGATGTTCAGCGCACACTGGATAAAAAAGAAATCACAATGAACATCACAGATGAAGCGAAAAACTGGCTCATCGAACAAGGCTACGATGAAAAACTCGGTGCAAGACCATTACGTCGTGTCGTTGAACAGAACGTCCGTGATATGATCACTGATTACTACCTGGATAATCCAGAAGTCAAGGAAGTGAATATCAACGTGAAAGACGATCAGCTGACGATTAATGAATAATGATAGCGACCGTCCACAAAAGTGGGCGGTCTTTTTTTGAGTGGTGTATAATGAAAATAACTTTCATTAAAGGGGTTGTTATGATGGAATTCAAAGTAAGAGAACTGCATGATTTAACGCCGGAAGAAGTGTTGGATATTATGGAAGAGCGTATCAAAGTCTTTGTCATTGAACAAGGGGGAAATTATAGAGAGATTGATGACTACGACCGGACATGTAAACATGTCTTAATAGAAGATGGGGACAAAATTGCAGCTTATGCCCGTATTATTGATACGCCCGATTATGTAAAATTTGGACGCGTACTTGTACCGGAGGCATACCGTAAACAGAAGCTGGGACGCCAGATTGTACAGTTTACTATTGATGAAATTCAAAGATTATATCCCGGTAAACTGATTAAAATATCAGCGCAAGCGTACTTAAAAGATTTCTACAAATCATTTGGCTTTGAAGTGACATCTGATGTTTATGAAATCATCAATATTCCTCATATCGATATGGAACTTGATTAACAGCCTTCTATAAGGCTGTTTTTTTGTGATTAGAATGATAATCCTCTATAATAAAACCATTACGTGACGGTTTGGAGGGAAAATCAATGGGAAGGACTTATTAAAAATCGGTGAACTCGCAAAAGCAGCAGGAGTCACTAATCGGACAATCGATTATTACACGCAGATAAATCTGCTGGATTTCGAACGGACAGCAAAAAATTATCGTATGTACAGTGCAGCGATGGTTGAACGGGTACACATGATAGAAAATCTGAAACAGCAAGGTAAGTCTCTCAGTGATATCCGTCAGATCATCACTCCCGCACGTACACTCGAAAATCGAGTGAAAGAACTGGAACAGGACATTCAGCGCATAGTCCAGTCAGATAATCTGGATCAGATTAAGCAATTAGCTATTAAAGATTTAGCAGTGATAAAATCACTGTTATTACTATTACATTAACGGAGGATTTAATTGGAAACCTTTATCAATTTATTAATATTTACAATACTTATCATTTTGACAGCGTTTTTCGTAGCGACAGAATTTGCTATCGTTAAAGTCAGACACTCTCGCCTGAATCAGCTTGTCGCTGAAGGGAAGCGTGGTTCACAGTCTGCACAGAAAGTCGTCTCTCAGCTTGATGAGTATTTAAGTGCCTGTCAATTAGGTATCACCATCACAGCTCTAGGCATCGGGATGGTGGGTGAGAAGACATTCGAATTTATATTGAATCCATTATTTGAAACAATCGGCATCCCGCATGGCTGGATTCATGGCTTCACTATTGCCGGTGCATTTGTGATTGCAACGTTCCTGCATGTTGTAGTCGGTGAACTCGCACCTAAGACTATCGCGATACAGAAGGCAGAAGCGGTGACCTTAATGTTCAGTAAACCGATTATGTTCTTCTACCGTATTCTGTATCCATTCATCTGGATTCTGAATGGTTCAGCTCAACTCCTAATCAAACTGATAGGTATTAAGCCGGTAGGTGAACATGAACTGACGCATAGTGAGGAAGAACTACGACTGTTATTGTCAGACAGTTACCAGTCTGGTGAGATTGATATTGAAGAACTGAACGTTATCAACAACGTTTTTGAATTTGATGACAAAGTGGCCCGGGAAATTATGACACCACGAAACGAAGTCGTCGCTTTTGATGTGACGGCAAGCATGGCGGAAGTACTGGAGAAAGTAGCGGAAGAACGCTATACACGTTATCCGGTTTATGAAGGCGATAAAGACCAGATTGTCGGCTTCATCCACATGAAGGATTTCATTAAATTCACAATGATGGATCGGGAAAAAGTGATTCAAAGTCAGCTGAGTGATTATATCAATCCGGTGATCCGTGATATTGAATCGGTGTCACTCAACAGCTTACTTCAAAAAATGAGACAGAAACGAATCCATCTGGCTGTACTGATGGACGAATACGGTGGCACAAGTGGACTCGTGACTATTGAAGATATTATTGAAGAATTAGTCGGTGAAATTCGTGATGAACATGACGAAGAAGAGCCGGACCGTATCATCGAAATTGCAGATAATCACTACAAAGTCCATTCAAGTGCAGCCATCAATGATATCGAAAAGTTGTTGGATATTACGATGGAACGTCAATCAATTGATACAATGGGTGGCTGGATGGTCACGCACCTTGAAGAGGCAGATGAAATATTCCATGAAGGATATATATTCCGTGTACTGGATAAGACAGACCACCAGATTAACTTCATAGAAATCTTTGAGTCACCAAGCGTTGTAATGGATGAAGAATAATAACGGTCCACAAGACGCGGAAATGTGATTTGCGCGTCTTGTGGAGGAGATATCGATGATAATAGGGCAAAAAGTAGAGTTGAGACCAGCAGATGATACATTACTGAAGACATTATACTACTGGCAGTATGAAGAAGAGAATCATGAAGCGGATAAGTGGATTAAATAAAAGAATGAAGTCCGATTTCTTATTATCTAAGAAATCGGGCTTGTTTATTTATTTGAATAGTTTTCTATACTTTATACTGATTAAGAAACAAATAATGTAAGCACATGCAGCTATTATAAACGCAGTAACAACTGAATAATCTGCTATCGTACCTATCAAGTATGAGCTGACACAGAAGCACAGTGAATAAATCATACCGTTAAGCGTATAAAGCGCAGTCAGTGAATAATCGTCCAGTCTCATCTGAATCTGAGTATGCATAAGAGTTGCTCTCAACTCGTCACAGATACCAAAGATAAATGAAATAGCGAGTGTGACAAATAAAAATTCATTATAAACGAACAGGATATTAAGCAGGGCTAGTGCTAATGGAATCGACACGATATATAAACGACTATAGTTCATTAAGGTATCATTGAACTTAGTAAGGAGTACGCCTCCTACTACTACACCTAGAAAAAACAGGGCATTGATAAAGCTGAACCACGAGGTATTAGCATGTAATCTTTCTGCTATAAATACAAGCAAGATTGCAGCAAGCCACACGCTATGACCTATTGATTCAAATAATGTCGACATGTTTAAAAAATGGCTTTCCTGTAATAGTCTATTAGTTGTCACCATTTTATTAAAGCTACGGAATATAGATGTTTGCTCGGTTTCCAAGATGTCTTGATGCAAATTTAATCTGCTTATTAACATGACTGACGAAATATACAGAACTATGGTGATAACAATCACCCGTTCACTGCCGAGTAATAGTAATATGCCACCAAGTGACCATGAGCCGATCTGCACAATACCGCTCATCATACTCATCTGCGCATTAGCAAAACCAATATGGTCATTCTGTTCGGTTAAAGGTATCAATGCCATCTTCAGTGGGTTTGTGAAACCATCCAGAAAAGCATTGAAGAAAGCGAGCAGATAAAGTGAATAAATTTGTTCTGTGAGCACCACACATATTAGAATAACAACCATTAGAAAAGTTTTAGCTGTTTGATTAAATAATAATATCTCTTTTTTCGACCATCTGCTATACACATAAGGTACGAACCAGCCGCTTAAAAATACAGCAGCAGTAATGATGATGGGTACATAAATCGAAGCCTGAGCAGAATGTGTATGCTCATAGACATATCCAATCAATGCAACGATGTACAGTATATCTCCTGCATTAGCGAATAGCTGACTGAAATACAGGTATTTAAAATTAATAGATAGTTTTTTCATATCCTTCTCCAAATCACAGACTCGTCTGTCCGCGTACAAAGAGAAGCTCTATCCAGAGAAAAGCTGATATTTAGTTTTTAACTAAGCTCGACGCGATGTACGAAGAAGATATCTTCTGAGTATTATAATGAAGAAAAGTTAACTACATATTTAAATCGCTCCATATTTCAAAATAAGTTAGTAATAATGTATCATTTCATCATTTAGAAGTAAATTGTGACAATAACTTTTACAGAGTATAATTTATAAAAATAATGAAAAGAGTTTGATCCTCAAGGCAGGCGAGATTTGCTTCATATTCTTGAGCAGATTAAAAACTATACAACTGTGATTTTCTCGACGCATATTCTTTCTGATATAGAAAGTATCTGTGATGAAGTCATAGTGCTAAGCCATCAGCAGTTACTGACACTTGATGAAATTCAGAAACGCTATCCTGCTCTGAATAAGATAACCGTCGAAATGAAGGTAAGCGAAAGAGAACAGCAATGTTTGTCTGAACACTATGAAGTACAGGGACGTAGTGACAAAATAATTATGGAAATTGAACTGGGTGGAAATACAAAAATGATAGAAACACAAAAACTGTATCAACAGTTAATGAGATTGAATGTCTACCCTGAATATATAGCTATAAATGTTCAGACACTTGAACAATTGTACAGGGAGGCGGTGGAATGAAGATATTAATGGTTATGTTAAGAAAAGAATGGATGGAGTGCTTAAGGACTTATAAAGTTGTGTCTGTATTAGCGATCATGGTTTTTATTGCTATTATGAGCCCTCTAACTGCTTTAATGATGCCTGATATAATTAAAAATTCTTTGCCTGATTTAGCTGACAAAGTAACGATACCGGAAGCGACTTATTTTCATTCATATACTCAGTTTTTCAAGAATATGAATCAGATTGGCTTAATTTTAATGATACTTATTTTCGGAGGTACTTTAACAGCTGAATTTTCAAAAGGTACTTTGCTTATTTTACTGACTAAAGGATTGAGTAGAAAATATGTAGTTCTATCTAAATGGCTGATGGCAGTCTTGTTGTGGAGTATGGCTTATATTTTCTCAATAGTAGTACATTATATGTACACAAATTATTATTTCGAACCATTAGGACAGCAGCGATGGATAAGTTACGGGATGGTGTGGCAATTTGGAGTGGTGCTGTTATCTGTGATAATACTTGCATCTGTGGTAACTAAAAGTTATATGGGGGTACTCATTTCAATATTGGTGCTAGTGGTTGGTTTGTTCTTACTGAATTTAAATCAGCATATTGCAGATTATTCACCGCTATATCTAATTCAAAATAATATGAACATGATAACAGGAGAAATACACATAACGGATATTTATCAGGCTGTTATAGTAAGTGTGACCGTTATTATTACATCTATAACCAGCAGTATAATAGTGTTTAATAAATCCTCTATATAAAGTGTGAATCAATTCAATTTCACGAAAAATTGATGAAAAAAACATTTTTCATCAATAATAATTGGCAAAGGAGTCAACCTCCAGATATTAGGTGATAGTTAAAATTTAACCTTTTAAATTTATTTGATATTAATAGTAAATTCCTGTTTTTCTATGCTATGATATGGAAAACAAGGAGGTAATGACGTGGGTAAAATTGCATTTATTACAGATTCAGCATCTGGGTTTGGTATTAATGAACACCCTGATGTGTTCGTCGTGCCGATGGGTGTCATAGTGAATGAAAAAGAATATGTCGACTACATCGATATTCAGACGGATGAATTTTATGATTTATTAAAAGATTACGGTGATGGAGCTAAAACTTTTCAGCCTTCTCCTCAATCGTTTCATGATACATATCAGAAAGCAATTGATAATGGCTATAAACATATTATTGCGATCCATGCAACGAAGGAACTGACGGGTACATACCAGGGTTCTGAGATGACGAGTCGCGAATTTGATATTGAATCTACAGTGATCAATTCAGATGTAGGTGATTATCCACTTCGTCGTATGGTCGAAGAAGGGATTAAAGCCAGCGAAGCAGGAGAATCATACGAAGCAATTGTTAGGAAGATTAAAACACTTGCTGAAGATGGAACGCTTATCATCTATCCGAAGAATCTGAATCAGCTTAAAAACAGTGGTCGTGTCAGCCGTTCGCAAGGTATTATTGCGGGACTGTTGAATATTCAATTGATCATCGAATTTGAAGGCGGTAAATTATATCCGATTGAGAAAATTCGTTCTAAAAAGAAAGCATTGAATTTTATTCATGAGAAGATTAAAAAAGAAGTAGCTGAAGATAATCCATCTAAGATCGGTGTATCATACGCCGGTGAACAAGAAGAAGCGGATTTAATGGTTGAATGGTTAAAAGAACAATATCCTGACAAAACAATAGATAAGCTTCCACTTGTGCATGTGGCAGGGGTTCATACAGGATATGGAACAATCGCAGTCGGCTGGGTCAAAGCATAGTTTGAATTTTTGAAAGTCTCGGAAACGAGGCTTTTTTGATTTTTCTATCTCAGAGTTTATAAGAAAGAATTCTGGCAGCCAATATGTTATTATGCCGGTAAGGAGGTTTTACAATGAATAATGAACAAGTAAAACAGCAGGTATTATCAGCATTTGAATTTCGTCGTGCGATTAAATCTTATGACCCTGACAAGAAGATTGAACAGAGTGATCTTGAATATATATTAGAAGCAGGTCGTCTAAGTCCAAGCTCTGTTGGACTTGAGCCTTGGCGTTTTATCGTTCTGGAAAATGAAGAAGTGAAAAATGCTCTGCATGACATTAGCTGGGGTGCAAAGAAACAATTCGAAACAGCGAGCCACTTTGTATTGCTCGTTGCACGTAAGAATGCTAAGTATGATTCTCCGATATTCCGTGAGCTGGCTGAACGATGGGGGTTACCATCTGAACAGGTTGAAAAGACGTTGGACTTATATAAAGATTTTCAAGTTGAACATATGGATATCGCTGATTCAGAGAAAGCGCTCTTTGACTGGACAAGTAAACAGACTTATATTGCATTAGGTAATATGATGACTGCTGCTGCCTTAATTGGTGTGGATTCTTGTCCGATTGAAGGTTTTCATTATGGCAAAGTTAATGAAATATTAACTGAAGCAGGTGTCATTCATGATGATGAAGGTATTTCCGTTATGATGTCTCTCGGTTATCGTGACCATGATCCAAAAAGACCGCAGTTACGAAAAGATAAAGACGAAGTCATTTCATATTTTAAATAAAAAAAGTTAGCTGTGGCTGACTTTTTTTATGGTGCTGTAATAGAGTATATGCATTTATCAATCCACTGATCATCTTCACGTATAAAACGTTCACGTGTGCATTCATATTTCAGTTCAACGTGTTCAGCCACTTTGATGGAGCGTGTATTAGTGGGAGTGATATGAGCTTCTATTCTGTGGTAATGCAGATGCTGCATGGCGAAGGGGATGGCTGCCCTTACTGCTTCTGAACCATACCCATGTCCCCAGTGCTGATTATGAATAATATAGCCCAGTACGCCCCAGTTGATATCGCCTGTCAGTTCCCGGCAAAGTGTTGAGAATTCAACTTTACCGAGTAGTTCACCTGTAGTTTTAAGGAAGATGCTAAAGATATAGGATTCATCTGATTCTGCAAGCTGGGTAAATGTTTGAATAACCTCTGAGAAAGTTTCAGGTGTGTAGTGAGATACATCAATATCATCACTATCAAATTCATTCTGCTTAGGATTTCTACTGGCAAAGCTATGTTGGAATGCATCAAAATCCATTAGTTCAAGTGGACGAATAATGAGTCTCTCTGTTTCGATGCATAGATTAAGATAGTTAATTTTCAAATGTATAGACCTCACATTTTTGTTCAAATTATAGCATAAAAAAAGACTGAGGATTGTGCCTCAGTCTGTTGGATTATCCGATAAATGCGATGAAGTCTTTAACGAATGCTTGTAATTTTTGTTGTTGTTCTTCTTCTAATTCTAATTGACCTGAACCCCAAGCTGAACCAGGAATTTTGATACCGAGTCCTTCGTGGTCCATTGGTTTCATACGCGTGTATGCTACGAGTTCGTTTAAGTTTTTACGAACGAATTTACCGTAAGTTGAGTTTGCCGCACTTGCAACAGCAACAGGTTTACCATTGATTACTGTTACTTCTTCGTTGTTGCCTTGTTCAGTAGGACGTGATAACCAGTCGACCAGGTTTTTGAGACGAGCTGAGTATGAACCGTTGTATTCTGGAGAAACAAAGATTAATGCGTCTGATTCTTTCACTTGTCCGCGGATACCAGTCACTGAAGTGTGGTTAGGGTATTCGTTGTTCTGGCTGAGTAATGGAAGCTCTGTATAATCAAGAACCTCTGCATTTACACCGTTATTTTCTAATTCGCTTACTAACTGGCTTGCTAATTGGCCGTTGAATGAACCTTCACGGTCTGAACCATTGATAACTAATACTTTTTTGGACATGATAAAAACTCCTTTTTATTTGTTTTTAAATTTTTTAAGTATCGTGATGAGCTGATGACGTTCTTCTTCTGTCAGGACATCGAAGACTTCATCTATCTCACTGCGATGGGCGGGGAGCACTTGTTCAAACTTTTCTTTACCTGCGTCTGTCAGACCGACGACTGATTTTCTTTTGTCGTCAGGTAATACTCGGCGGTAGACGAGTCCATCTCGTTCCATGTTTTTCAGAATGACTGTCATATTACCGGCAGTACCGAGTAACTTCTCCATTAAGTTGCAGATTGGCATCTCACCTTTGCAGTACAGCACATCAAGTACGCCGAACTGGGAGTGAGTAAGATTAGACTGCTTAATACTTTTGCCGACATGCTTATTGATTGTCCGATCAGCGAAGCGGAAAACAATCATGGCATGTACAGCAGAGTCACGTTCAACTGAAATATCCATTTTCTCACCTCAAATACTACTAACTAGTAGCAACATTCTTTATGGTAATACTAGTTAGTAGTAATGTCAATGATAAAGTTTCAATAAAAAAGGGTATAGGTAACTATCATAATTAAAAGGGAGAGATGACAAATGAGTAATGTAAAACACGGTGATCAAATGTTTTATCTTGGAGATTCTGAATCAAAACCAGATGCAATGATGACATATGTATCTAATGGAGATGACAAAATCGTCATTGACCACACAGAAGTATCAGAGGAATTGCAAGGACAAGGTAAAGGTAAAGAGCTGGTAGAAGCGGCTGTTCAATATGCACGTGACAACAATAAGAAGATTGTACCTGTTTGTACATATGCGAAAAAAGTATTAGAAGAAAATAAAGACTATCAGGATGTTCTGGCAGCTGAATAGTAAAGGAATCCCTTCATTATGGAGGGTTTTTTTTTGGTTTTTACAAAACAAATCCATTATGAGAAAATAAAGGAAAACTTGAAGGGGATTTATGATGCTGCTGAACTATGTATGGATTACATTAGGCTTTCTAGTGCTTGGGCTAGCTATGATGGTTTACGATAAACGTAACATGAACAAGCGTATCAAAGGATTATGGGATAAGCGGATAAGCTTTAAGGTTCAAAAAGGGGATTACATCCGTTACGATGGTTACTACGCTAGTATTTGTCTGGAAAATGAGGGCATCGATGATATTACATGGAATGATTTGAACATGGATACTGTGTTCAGACAGATCAATTATAATTTCACCACAGTAGGTGAGGAGTATTTATATGCAGCCCTTAGAAATGCAGGCACCTTACCTAAAGTAGACGAAGAACTGATGGAACGTATTAAAACGGATAGAGATTTTAGAGAACAAGTTTCGATGGCGCTTGCTGATTTAGGTAAAAATGCGAACAGCGACCCTTCTCAATTTATTTTTAAGGATATCCGGACGAGTCATTATAATAAGTTGTATATAATCACGACACTGCTTCCGTTTGTGAGTTTGTTCTTCTTTTCAATCTCATGGACTGCAGGATTAACGGCTTTTATAGCGAGTATCGGCTTTAATATGGTGCAGTCATTTAACTTTACTTCCAGAAATGAAGCGAAATATAGCGAACTGTTCTATGCTGTTCAGCTGATTAGAAGCGCCGATCATCTCTCAAAGGTAAGCCCATTTTATCCAGTTCAAAAAGGAAAGCTTCGAAGCACAGGATTTTTGAGTTACTTTATGCTGAATGATAAACAGAATGATCAGAATTTCTTTCTTCAGATTATAAACGCACTGAAAACAGCTTTTAATGCGGATTATCACCTCTATCACTATGCTGTTGGAGTAATGCATCGTAATCATGATACGTATGAATCATGTTTTCATACTATTGGCTTGCATGATTTAAGCTATGCAACAGCATTATGGCGCGAGACGCTTAGTTACTATACGCAGCCTGAGGAAGGGCGTCAGCTGATTGTTGAAGAAGGTTACCATCCACTCTTGAAGTCATTTGTTGCGAATGATATCGAAGTTGAGAAAAACATTATTCTAACTGGATCAAATGCGTCAGGTAAATCGACCTTTATGAAGATGCTGGCTCTTAATATTGTATTATCTAAAGGTCTGCATACAGCAACAGCAGAACGATTTATTTTAGCACCGGGTGATCTCTATACGTCTATGAATCTTGAGGACAGCATTATGGCCGGAGATAGTTATTTTATTAGTGAAATTAAATCATTGAAGCGGATACTGAAACAGACTGATCGTTCTGTATATATTTTCATCGATGAGATATTAAGAGGTACGAATACAAAAGAACGCGTGGCCTCAGCAGAAGCGATACTGAAATATTTGAACGACAAGCCTAATGTAACATTGATGACGGCTACACATGATATTGAACTGACTTCTATGATGACAGAAGCATTTGATTTTTATTATTTCTCAGAAACATTGACTGATGATAATGATGTGACATTCGATTATCTGCTAAAAAGGGGTGTCACAAAGACATCAAATGCGATAGAACTGATGCGTATTCATCAGTATCCGGCACAGATTTATCAGCGTGCAAAAGAGAATGTCGGACAGTTAAACGAATAGTAGTAATAAAACAACCGAATCCTTATGGATTCGGTTGTTTTTATTTCATATAATCTTCAGCAGTTATATTGAATTTTTCCTTTAGATAGATGATGCATAGTAATTTAACCAGATAAGAGGTTTTAAAATTTAATTATTGACTTTACTGTACTCTTTGTATATATTGTGTATATACAGTATGGCGAAGGAGGTTAATATGAACATCCAGTTAAATCAAAAAAGTGATAAGCCTATCTACGAGCAATTGAAGTCAGAGATAATTCGATTGATTATGTGCAAAGAATTAAGGGAAGGTGAGTCATTGCTATCGATGAGAGCATTAGCTAAAGATTTAGGCATTAGTGTGATTACAACTAAAAGAGCATATAAAGAACTTGAGGATCTGGGTTATATCAACTCTGTTCCTGGAAAAGGGACATTTGTTGCGAAAGGGAACCAGACAATGATTAGAGAGCAATCATTGAGACGGCTTGAACTTAAAATTAAAGAAAGTATTGAACTTTCCAGACAGTTGAGCATTGAACGTAGCGAATATGCTGACATTGTAGAATTTCTATGGGAGGAATGATGATGAATGCGATTGAAATACGAAATCTCTATATGGAACAAGGGACGTTTGAACTGAAGATTGATGAACTTGATATACCGCAAGGTTATATTACTGGTCTGATCGGGGAAAATGGTGCAGGTAAAACCTCTTTGATATATCAGTTGTTAAACCTGAAGGTACCTAAGTTAGGTGATATTAAAGTATTAGGTAAAAGTTATAACAATGCACGAGCTGAAATTTTATCTGATGTTGGTATTGTTTTTAGTGAAAATCATTTTCCTGAATGGCAGTCCCCTAAGAAATTAGAAAAACTATTCCAAATGTATTATCCCCGCTGGGAACATGAAACATTTATAAAATATTTAACATTGTTTGAAATTCCATATCATCAAAAAATAAAATCATTCTCACAAGGTATGAAGGTGAAATTAAGTTTAGCTACTGCATTAGGTCATCAGGCAAAACTACTAATTTTAGATGAACCGACTTCAAACCTTGATCCTACATTTCGATTAGAATTACTGCAAATCTTTCAGGAGCTGATGCTTGATGAACAGCATACTATTCTTTTTAGCACACATATTACATCTGATCTCGAAAGTGTTGCAGACTTTGTGGCTTTTATTGAACTAGGAGAGCTACGATTGATGGAAGAAAAAGATAAGTTACTCAGTTCGTATCAACTAATTAGAGGTTCAGATCAACTGCTTGATGATGAATTAGATGAACTAATTATAGGGTTGGAAGGAAGAGAAGGTAGCTTTGTAGGTATAACGACCGAAGGAAGAGTATTTAAAGAGTTATTTGGTGAAAAAGTTTCTTGTAGAAGTATTACACTTGATGAATTAATGTATTTTATGAAGAAAGAGCGCCTACAGAAGACGGTGATTAGATAATGCTGAGACACTTTTATATGACTGTTGTTTTGAGTAAATCTTTGTTGAATACATTGAAAATCTTTACGCCTCTCTATTTAGTTACCTTAATTTTAACAGTTATTTATCATACTTCATTTACGAATTCATTATTAATGACAACTTCTTTATTGATGATGATTGTGTTGACGAGTACTAATTATCTTTACTATGCAGATGACTCTTCTAATAAAATGCAGCAATTTTCTAGAACGTTACCAGAAAATTTAAAAGAGATGATTAAAGGGGATTATTTAAATATGCTGGTTGGACATGTACTGGCAGTGATCATATGGTGTATTTATCTGGCTTCTATTAATGCTTTTATTCTGATGTATCCAATGTTGGGATTAATACTGATGTCGTTTTTTTCAAATGTAATTATCCATATGACTTTCAAATATGATGGAAAAAAATATAGAATTGTTGAGTGGTTGATTTCTGCAGGAATTATATTATTATTTTTATTCTATTATATGCCAGTGCATAACTATTATTTAAAAGAGTCTGCGTTTCAAACTTCTTTAGAATTTAGATGGATTCCTATTATATTTATCACCATTGGGTTAATTGGTAGCATCATAATAATGATGAAAATGCTTAATGGTCATAATAACTATAACGTTATGAGAGGAGAATAATATGAGCATTAGATTATTGCTGGATTGGATAGTCATTAAAGAAAAAGCTTTATATTTATTGTTGATTCTTGCTCCATTTACGTTGCTTATAGTAAATTGGTTGGTTAATACGTTGATTAAGCCCGATACTACTGAAAAATTTACAGTTGCTCTATTATTTGCATATATTTCTATGTTCAGTATGTTTACGTTATATAGTCAAAAGCAACTTAATTTAAAGAAGTTTAAATTAGAACAGTGGTATTACACTTTTCCTGTAACGTCTAAAATGCATGTTTATTCAGATGTCATACTAATACTAGTTTCACATATGATAGGATTTATAATTTGGGGAATATTTAATTTATTAGATCACCACACTGAGTATATTATAATTGGATTAATGACAGCAGGGATTAGTTTAATGTTGAACTTCTATTATATTTATTCAGTACATCGACTTAATGGTAATTTTAATATGGTATTCATAATTGCTTATTTTCTGTGCATGTTATTTATTATGTGCTTTCATTCGATGCTAATTATTAATGATTATAATTACAATTTAAATTTAAATTTAAATGAAAGTAAAGCGTGGAATTTTTACTTATACCAGCTACCTTATATTATGGTAGTGATGGGACTATGCATAGGTTTTATAGTAACCCTAGTTTTAACAAAAAGAAAAACTGGTTTTCAGCACTTAAAATAAAGAGAAAATGAAGATTGAAATATATTAGCTTATTATACTAACATAGCCATCTCATAGGAGATGGCTTTTCTTTTTTAAATAATCGCTATACAATGGTAATAAATGTATGGATTAGTAGGAAATCATGAAAGATAAAAGTATCTGGATAAGTATTGTGACAGTCATGTGGGTTCAAGCGATATTTAATTGGTTCGACAAAGATACTGCAAAATTAATCGTGATGACACTTGTAAACCTGTTTATTAGCTATAAAATATTGAACATATTGTTCAATATGAGAAAACAGCTAGAAGAGGCTCCGCTTGACGGTAAATTTCTTATGAGCAGAGAGAAAGATATTTATCTTTATCATTTTAGAAATTTCCTGATATTATTTGGAATAAATTTGATTGTATTAGGGATTGTTATATTCTCATTACCATGGAACTGGATAGTGGCTGATTTAGGAGTGATTGCTTTGATTATTGCATATTTGATTGAATCCTTTACGTATGGCTATAGTGATATATTAAAGTGGGAAGAATAGGAGGGGTATTATTGTCAGGACCGCAGGATTTAAGATTGATAGTTACTATGATTATGACTCTAGTTGTAGTGAGTAGCGACAATGTCTACTTAAAGGGCTTGGCGTTTTTACTTACATTAGCATGGCATCTCTTTACAATATTCAAAAGGCTGAAAAAGAATCTGACGGATATACCTAATGAAGGGCATTTTATGTACAGCCGTGAGAAAGATATTTATCTACTGACGGTTGTTCAAGTGAGCATTTCCTGGGTGATGTTAATGGTTCTAGGTATCATTGTGTTTTTTAGTCGGACGTTATTGGTGATAGGTTTGATTACGATTTTGCTTTCTTTGAGTGTGGGCCTGATAATTGAATACTTTTTGAAACGACGGAGCGACGTGTGGAGGTGGCAGCTAAAAAATGACTAGACTCATTATATTAAGAGGTAATTCAGCACGCGGCAAGACATCAACGGCTCAACAATTACAAGAGGAGCTGGGAGAAGGAACGATACGGGTGTCGCAAGATGTCGTGCGACGACAGATGTTGAGAGTAAAGGATACAGTCGGCTCTATATCGTCTGATTTACTGGAGACCTTAGTGGATTTTGGTATGCAAAGGTGCCGTTATGTCATATTGGAAGGCATTCTGACCAACCAGAAACATGGCAAGATGTTAAGAGGTTTAATCGATAGGTATCATGGAAATGTATCGGTCTATTACTTTAACATTTCATATGAAGAGACATTGCGGCGTCATCAGTTTAAAGATATGTCATTTGGTGAAGCAGAGATGAAAAAATGGTATCTCGAAGAGGATATACTGGGAGTAGCAGAAGAGATATTATTTAAAGACGAAATGTCCCAGCAAGAAATTGTTGATCAGATTATAAAAGATAATCGTTATAATTAGAAAATAAAAGATTTAATTTCGAATTTCTGATATATGATGCGTTTCAGCGCTCCTAAACGCACCAACTGAAAGCAGGTGACTTATGAATATCCTCATTATAGAAGATGATCCCGTTATCGCCCGCGCGCTAAAGGATGAACTCAGTCGCTGGCAGTTCAATCCGCTGATTATCCAGGATTTTAATCATATTTTAGAAGAGTTTGAAGCTTTTCATCCGCATCTTATTCTGATGGATATTAATTTACCATCGTTTAATGGTTATCATTGGTGCCAGCAGATCAGACTCACTTCTAATGTGCCGATCATATTTATTAGTTCACGTACTGACTCCATGGACCAAGTGATGGCGATGCAGATGGGTGCAGATGATTTTATTGAAAAGCCGTTCAATATGTCGGTGACTATCAGCAAAATTCAGGCGCTCCTTCGTCGTACGTATGATTTCGTGCAGACGAAAAACGAACTGGAAGTAGATGGATGTAAGCTCGCAGTTGATGAGGCAAGAGTTTACTATGATGGACAGCATGCAACGCTTACTCACACAGAACTTCAAATTCTAGCAATGCTATTCAAACATAAAGGACAGTTTGTCAGTCGCAACGCATTGATTGAAAAGTGCTGGGAATCCGAGCACTTTATAGATGATAATACGCTCGCCGTCAATATGACTAGGCTACGTAAAAAATTGCTATCACTTGGACTCGACCAATTTATTACGACTAAGAAGAACATTGGATATGCGGTGGCTTTATGATTTTGTCTTTTCTCAATAGCCGCCGTCTGGAAATCATTTATTTCATGAGTCTGCTCATACTTTTCTTAGTGATTTTCTTTCTTTTTAATTTACCTATAGAAGCTTATATTCTTGCTGCCTGCATTACGCTTTTCATCACTATGCTTTATATGCTCATTCGTTTTATAAGTTACAAACAGGAAATTAATTTGAAAGAACGTAATAGTGAACTTGAATACAAGATTCAGCAGCTACGTAATGAACAAATTGATTATCAGCATGAAATTGAATCTTATTTTCTGATGTGGGTCCATCAGATGAAGACCCCTATTACAGCAACGAAGCTCTTGCTCGAAAATCCGGAAGAGGATGTTGTTGATAGAGTGCGTCATGAAATTCTGCAGATCGATAACTATACGAATCTGACCCTCAGTTATCTGAAACTGATGAATAACAGTACGGATATGCTATTTGTACCGGTGACCGTTGATGAACTCATCAGACCGATTATTAAGCGTTATTCTATCCAGTTTATTCACCATCAAACGCGCCTTCATTACGACAGTATCGAGAGTGAAGTACTGACTGATGCCAAATGGATGTCAATTTTACTTGAACAGCTCATTAATAACGCACTGAAATATGCACGCGGCAAAGATATATGGATTGAATACGATACTCGAACAAGTATGCTGGCCATCCGAGATAACGGTATCGGTATCAATCAAGCCGATCTGCCGAAGATATTTGACCGGGGTTTTTCAGGATTTAATGGCCGATTGAATGATAAAGCAAGTGGCATTGGGTTGTTCATTGCAAATGATATCTCTAAGAAACTCAATCAACCGATTATAGTAGCATCAGAACTAGGGGTTGGAACAACCTTTTCAGTCCGTTTAACACCTACTGATTAAACCTTTCATTTTTGTAAGATAACCGGCTGCCTTTGTAAGAGTAAATAAAGGCAGCCGGTTTTATTCTGTCATAAGATAGAGATAACAACAGAAAGGGTGAGGGACATGTTAGATATCAGAAATGTGAAAAAGGTATTTGGAAAAGGAGCTAACCAGACGATGGCTTTAAAAGATATGACGTTTTCAGTGGAAGAAGGAGAATTCGTTGCGATTATGGGTGAATCAGGTTCAGGTAAATCAACTTTGCTGAATATCATCGCAACATTCGACCAGCCGACAGAAGGAACTGTCATTATTGACCAGCAAAATGTAGGACAGCTCAAACAGCGAGAAGTCGCCAAGTTTCGTCGAGACGTACTCGGGTTCGTTTTCCAGGATTTCAATGTACTGCATACCATGACTAATCACGATAACATCCTCCTGCCGCTTGTGCTATCGAACGTTAAACCCAATCAGATGAATGAAAGACTGAATAGAATCGCGGAACCGTTGGGTATCAGTCAGCTGCTTGAAAAATATCCTTACCAGATTTCAGGGGGACAGCAGCAGCGGATCGCCATCGCACGTGCACTCATTTCAAACCCAAGTCTACTACTGGCAGATGAGCCAACAGGAGCGCTCGATTCAAAAACATCAGAAGATATTATGAACCTATTTAGACAGATTAACGAAGAACAACAGACGATACTCATGGTGACCCATTCTATTATCGATGCCGCCTACGCAGACCGTGTCCTTTTCATTAAAGATGGCATTCTTTATCATGAAATCTATAGAGGACGTGACAGCAGACCAGATTTTCAGAAGCGGATTTCAAATAGCATCGCCATGCTGAATGAAAGAGGTGAGTAATCATGACCTTCAGTCTAATCTGGAAACTGGTGATGCGAAATTTTAAATCACTGAGCAAAATTATGATGCCTTTTATCTTAGCTGCAAGTGTAATGTTCGGGTTGGAATATATCATGCTATCGCTTATGAGTAATGAGTATATACAGGAACGTCATGAAAATTTGCCGCAGTTAATCGGTTATGCCAATGTACTGACCTCTATATTGACAGTTGTATTCATCATTTATGCCAATCGTTTTGTAATGAAGCAAAGGAAAAAAGAATTTGCACTGAATACCATATTAGGAATGGAAAAGAAGCATCTGAGATTAATTCTTGGTTTTGAAGCACTTATCCAGTTCATACTTATTGCGATTATTAGTATTGCAGGCGGTTATTTGTTCGGAAACTTAATTTTTATGATTTTAAATCGACTTGTGAAAAGTACAGGCATTACTTTAATGGATTACCCGTTTGATATGCGGGCTGCAATGATTTCATTAATCTTACTTGCTTTACTGATGATATTCTTATTCATGATCAACAATATCATACTTACTTTAAATACTCCGTTAAAGCTGATGCAGGGGCAAAAAGCAGGAGAAAAGAAACAGAAGAAATGGATCATTATAGTAATGTTTGTGCTGGGGATTATCGGTCTGGTGGCCGCATACTATATGGCATTAACGACAGTAGGTGTCATTAACTCATTACAGACTATATTTGTAGCGGTTTTAATCGTAACAATCAGTACATACCTTTTATTTATGTCACTTACTATACTAGTGCTGCAGTCATTACAGAAAATACAGGGCATCTATTATAAACCTCAAAATTTCATTTCAATCTCAGGCTTACTTTCTAGAATGAGAGCAAATGCAGTGGGTCTAGCAAGTATTGCTGTTCTCTGCACATTTCTGATGGTCACACTCGGTATGTCGCTTACGACGTATAGAGGGATAGAGATGCAGATAAAGAGTGTAATGAAGCATGATTATGAGGTAACAATGTCTAAAAGCCAGGCAGTTAAGCAACTGGGAAATTTGAAAAAAGACATATCAAATTATGCTGATGTTGACCAGTTCAGACAAGGAGATGCTATTTTCGTAGGAATGTATAACCTGAGTGGTACCTTTGAAGCAATGGAAATGAAACCGTCACAGTCGGATATCAAAAATTCATTCTATAGTTTTGTAACTACTGTTGAAGGGCACAATTCTTTGAATGACGAACATCTTTCTTTGAAAGAAGGTCAAGTCGCAATCAGTTCCAATGCAGAACGGTTCACTCACTTTCAAAATGTGACACTCGGCCAGAAAGAATTCGATGTCATTAATCTGGATAAAGATTATGTGGGGGCAAAAGTAGGTATTGATGCGATTTATATGGTAGTTAAGGATGATAATGAAATGAAACGTCTGACAACTATTTACAAGGATTTGAACATTGAAACGAGAGAATATGAACCAGCATCAATCAGTACAGGTCTATCATTTAATATTAAAGGTGACGAGGATAAGTTTAATAAACAGATTCGATCTATAGAGAAGCAGTATAACATTGAAATTAGTCAGAAAAAAGAAGTTTCTAAACAATTATATGAAATGAATGGTGGTCTGATTTTTATAGGAATAGTCGTTTCAATTATACTTATTGCTGGTATGTTCCTGATTCTTTACTACAAACAGATATCAGAGGGTTATGAAGACAAGGAGAACTATCAGATTATGAAGAAAGTCGGCTTGCCGGAGTCATTGATCAAGACAAGTATCAACAAACAGATTTTCTGGATTTTTGCTTTGCCGATTCTGACAGCGATTATTCACACAGCTTTTGCTTCCAAGATTATCTATCAGCTGATGGGTCTGCTAGGTATACGTGATGTTTCACTCTTTTTGACCAGTTATCTGGGTGTTGCATTAGTCATTATGCTGGTTTATGGTCTGATGTACTGGCTTACCTCTAGAGCATATTTTGCTATCATCAATAAGGAATGTTAAAGGCTGATTTTATCACTTCTCAACTTTATAGAAGGGTCCATTCATATGAATGGACCCTATTTTTTGATGATTTCTATTAACTGTTGTTCAAGTTGCTGTGTCATGATGTGTGTTTCCTGTAAAAACTTCAGATCGATATTTTGATCAGAGAGGCAATGCTGGATTTTGGAGAGGATAGATGATTCATGCTGACGTCCTTTTTCTGTCAAAAAAACGAGCAGTTGACGTTTATCACTTTCTGCTGCGCGGCGCTCAATCCAACCTGCATGTTCCATTCGTTTGAGCAGAGGGGTTAGAGTATTACTTGCGAGATTAAGCTGTCTACCGATTTCGTGCAAGGGTTGTTCATCTTTCTGCCATAAAATCAGTAATACAAGATATTGAGGATAAGTTAGTTCAAATTCTGCCAATGCTTGATGATAGAATTTAATAAAAAGACGACTTGCATTATAAACAGAGAAACAAAGTTGGTTAGTCAGTTGATTTAAATGATCTGCCATTATGACTCCTTTCAATCGTGTGCGATTGACTTAATGATTTATAATATAGTATAATCTTTAATATATCTTAAATGACTTAATTAATATAGAGAAGGAGAGATAAGCATGGTCAAACCGTTATACGAGACAGCTATTATTAGTAAGGGTGGTAGAGATGGTAAAGTCTTCAGCGAAGACAATACATTCTATTTAGATATTGCGACACCAAAAGAAATGGGTGGTCAGGCAACGACTGAATCGAATCCAGAACAACTATTTGCAGCGGGCTACAGCGCTTGTTTCAATAATGCATTAATATTTATTTTGAAGAATGCGAAAGTAGAAGAGGCAGAACCAGAAGTGAAAGTCACCGCTTCATTATTACCTGACAAAGCAGATGGAGGGGTCAAGTTAGCTGCTGCGCTTGAAGTGACGCTGCACAATATGTCTCAAGAAGAAGCAGAAGAATACGTAGAGAAAGCACATAATTATTGTCCATACTCTAAAGCGTTGAAGCATTCTATTGATATTGAAATAGATGTTAATGCCATTTAAGGTGGATAGACTGGAATAATATCTGGTCTATTGTTTTATTAATAGTCTAATTGGTTGATTAACCATCAGCATGTTAGTAGATACAAAATAGCCCGTTCTCAGGAATGGGCTATTTTACATTTTCTTATATAAATGATTGTTATTTAAATTTTAATGTGACATACTAATAATCAAAACAGTATAACATATTAAATAATGAGGTGAATTTAATGAGCAAGTTTATTTACGCGTTTGAAGAAGGTCAGCAATCCATGAAAGATTTATTAGGAGGTAAGGGAGCTAACTTATCTGAGATGATGAGACTCGGACTTCCTGTTCCAAATGGTTTTACTATCACGACAGAAGCTTGTATCCAGTATCTTGAGAATGGTGGTTTATCGGATCAGGTGAAATCTGAACTTGAGGAACAACTTCAGTCTCTGTTTAAAAAGACGGAAAAATCCTTTTCTAATGATGCTTTACTGTTAGTTTCTGTGCGCAGTGGTGCGAAGATTTCTATGCCGGGTATGATGGATACTATCTTAAATTTAGGGTTGAATGATGATAACGTTGTAAAGCTTGCGAATAATACGAATGATGAACGTTTTGCCTATGACTGCTATCGCCGTCTTCTACAGATGTTCGGACAGGTTGTATACGAAATTCCGATGCATGCATTTGAGTCTTATTTCAATGATTATAAAAAGAAAAAAGGTTATACGTCAGATGCAGATATTCCTGCTGAAGATCTCAAGGAAATCTGCGAGCATTTTAAAGAAGTCTATATGGAAGAAGTCTATAAGCCCTTCCCTCAGGAGCCGCTTGAACAGTTGAACGAAGCAATAGAAGCGGTCTTCAAATCATGGAATAACGACCGTGCGCGTATTTACCGTGAACTGAATGAAATTCCACATGACATCGGGACTGCCGTCAATGTACAGGAAATGGTGTTCGGTAATAGCGGAGACAAGAGTGGCACAGGTGTGGCATTCACGCGTAACCCGTCTACTGGTGAAAACAAATTATACGGTGAGTATCTTCTGAACGCTCAAGGTGAAGATGTTGTAGCAGGAATTCGTACACCTAAAGAAATCGAGACATTAAATACACAGATGCCAGCTGTTTATCAGGCATTTGTTGATGTAACACACAAACTGGAGGAGCATTACCATGATATGCAGGATATTGAGTTTACAATTGAGGACGAGAAGCTCTTCATCCTTCAGACGCGTAATGGTAAACGTACTGCAAAAGCAGCGATGAAGATTGCAGTGGATATGGTTGAAGAAGGTGTGCTGACTAAAGAAGAAGCAATTTCTAAAGTAGAAACAAAATCGATTGATCAGTTATTACACCCAGCCTTTGAAGCGCAGGCTCTTGAAGATGCGGAAGTCATCTCACAAATTGGACTTCCTGCAAGTCCGGGTGCTGCAACGGGTAAAGTTGTTTTCACAGCGGCAGATGCAAAAAAACACGCTGAAGCAGGAGAGAAAGTTATTTTAGTTCGTCCTGAAACGTCTCCTGAAGATATTGAAGGTATGATTGCGAGTGAAGCGATTGTCACGACTCATGGAGGTATGACTTCTCACGCGGCTGTTGTGGCACGCGGTATGGGTAAATGTTGTGTGACGGGCTGTTCAGATCTTGATATCGATACGAAGAATAAGACTGTTAAATTCCCAAGTGGAGAACTTGCTGAAGGAGATATTATCTCTGTAGATGGTGCTACTGGTCGTATTTATCATGGTGAAGTGAAGACGACCAATGCAGAGCATAGTACTGAGTTCGAGCAGTTCATGAGCTGGACTGATGAAGTGGCACGTCTTAATGTACGAATGAACGCCGAAACTGAACAGGATATCGCGGCTGGTTATGAGTTTGGTGCGACGGGTATTGGTTTAGTCCGTACTGAGCATATGTTCTTCGGTGAAGAACGTCTGATTCAGATGCGTCGTTTCATCATTGCATCTAATCATGAGGAACGTGTTGCAGCACTTGATGAACTGAAGAAATATCAGGCTGAAGATTTCGAGAAAATCTTCCGTTTATCTGGAGAGAGACCGACGATCGTCCGTCTGCTGGATCCGCCGTTACATGAATTTGTACCGAAAGAACGCGAGGAAATCGAAGTAGTTGCTTCTCAACTGGGGCTTACTGTCGAGAAATTAGAGCGTCGTATCCTGGAACTTCAGGAAGTCAATCCGATGTTGGGTCATCGTGGCTGTCGATTAGCGATCACTTATCCTGAACTGTACGAAATGCAAGTCGAAGCGATGATGACAAGTATCCAGAAATTAAAAGATGAAGGGATTAACTGTCGTCCTGAAATTATGATTCCGCTTGTTTCGACTATTAAAGAATTCACAATCCTGAAAGAAACAATCGTCAATAAAATCAATGAGCTTAATGTAACAGTTGAATATAAAATTGGTACGATGATTGAGACCCCGCGTGCATGTCTGATTGCAGGCGAGCTGGCTGAAGTATGTGATTTCTTCAGCTTCGGTACTAATGATTTAACACAGCTTACTTATGGCTTCTCACGTGATGATGCAGGTAAATTCATCAATGATTATATCGATGGAGATATTCTTGCGATTGATCCATTCCAGACACTTGATGTAGAAGGTATCGGCCGACTGATCAAGATGGCAGTAGAACAAGCGAAAGCTGTAAAATCAGATATCAAAATTGGTGTCTGCGGAGAGCTCGGTGGTGATCCTAAATCTATTAACTACTTTAATACGCTTGCGATTGACTATGTGTCATGTTCACCTTACCGTGTGCCAGGCGCTCGTTTAGCAGCGGCACAGAGTAAATAGGAGGAAGACGGTTGGAAGACTTAAAAATATATGTTATCTCAGACTCAATTGGTGAGACTGCGCAACGTATGATACAAGCTACACTGACGCAGTTTCCTAAGATTGAGATGATTGAAATCAAGAAGTTTTCTTTCATCCATGATAAAGAAAGTTTCACTAATATCCTGAATATGGCAAAGAAAAATAATGCTATTATCGTGACCACTTTAGTAGATGAAGAAATGAATGAGTTCGGTAAGATATTCGCTGAACGTGAAGGAATCTCCTATATCGATTATATGACAAGTCTTATCCATGTTATTCAGCATCATACAGGCATGGAGCCTTTAATGGAGCGAGGTGCTTTTCGCAAGCTTGACGAAAAGTACTTCAAACGAATTGAAGCTATGGAGTATTCAGTTAAGTACGATGATGGTAAGAATTTTACTAATCTGCAGGAAGCAGATGCAGTCATTGTCGGGGTATCCCGTACTTCTAAGACACCACTCAGCATGTATCTCGCGAATAAGGGCTATAAGATTGCAAATATTCCGCTTGTACCAGAATCACCGGTACCTGAAGAAGTCTATCGCCAAAAAGGACTGCGTGTATTTGGTCTGACAGCAAGCCCTGATTATATTGCGAATATCAGAACTGAACGTGTGAAAGTATTGGGACTTCGTCAGGCCTCCAGCTATAATAACTTAAAGCGAATCAAGGAAGAGCTGAGTTATGCAGAAGAGGTCTTCCAACGTCTCAATGCGACGGTAATCAATACAGAATATAAATCAATTGAAGAATCTGCCTTTTATATTGAAAAATATTTAGGTAAATAAATCAGACGCACTCGAAAAATCGAGTGCGTTATTTAAATATTATTTCTCTATTTATAAACAATAAATTAATTAATTTATACCTTTTTAAAAGTTTGTGTAAGTTGTCACAAAATATTTAAATATAATTAAAATTAAGGTACTTTAATGTTAAGTTTTGTTGTATACTGTAAGTGCTTTCAAGGTTTAAAACATAAAAGGAGAGAAGAAAATGGCTGGTAACACGGAATTAAAAAAAGATATTGGCCTATTCCCGGCCCTCGCGCTGGTAATGGGTACAGTAATCGGATCAGGCGTCTTTTTTAAAGTAGCAACTATCACAGACTCTACACAATCAGTCGGACTTACACTGCTCGTCTGGATACTGGGTGGTATTATGACCATCTGTGCTGGACTGACAGCAGCAGAACTTGCAGCAGCAATCCCTGAAACAGGCGGGATGACAAAGTATCTTGAATACACTTATGGCGACTTCTGGGGCTTCTTATCAGGATGGGCGCTTGCATTTATCTATTTTCCTGCTAACGTAGCAGCACAAGCTATCGTCTTTGGTACACAACTTGTGAACTTATTCCATTTAGATCAGAATTTAGTTGTACCTATTTCAATTATTGCGGCATTATCAATTCTACTTATCAATTTAATCGGTTCAAAAGCGGGTGGAATGCTTCAATCTATTACACTGGTAGTTAAATTAATTCCTCTTGTACTTATCATTGTATTCGGTTTATTCCAACATGGAAATGTCGACTTTTCACTATTCCCGCCGATTGAAGGAGATAACGGCTTAATGTCAATTATCGGTGCTGGCTTACTTGCGACAATGTTCGCTTATGATGGCTGGATGCACGTAGGTAACATTGCCGGGGAAATGAAAAATCCTAAGAAAGATTTACCGCTTGCGATTACAGTAGGTATCGGTCTTGTAATGGCTATCTACTTACTAATCAATGCAGCGTTCTTATTAACATTACCAATCTCAGCATTAGCTGGTAACGAAAACGCAGCAGCAGATACAGCGATGGCATTATTCGGTGATCAAGGTGGTAAATTAATCACAATGGGTATCCTGATTTCTGTATATGGTGCACTGAACGGCTACACAATGACAGGTATGCGTGTTCCTTATGCGATGGCAGAGAACGGCATGTTACCATTCAATAAATGGTTCCTTAAATTAACAAACTCAGGTGCTCCATGGTTCAGCGGCCTTATCTTATATATTATTGCGATGGTCATGGTAACACTTGGTGCATTTGATTCAATTACGAACATGTTAATCTTTGTTATCTGGCTATTCTACTGTATGACATTCGTGGCAGTTATGATTTTAAGAAAAAGAGAACCCAATATGGAACGTCCTTATAAAGTGCCTCTTTATCCAATCATTCCTCTGATTGCACTTGTATCTGGTCTCTTTGTACTAGGTAACACACTGATGACACAGACAACACTTGCACTCATCGGTATTGGTATCACATTACTCGGTGTGCCAATTTATTACTACAAGAAAAATCAGAATAAAAAACATGCTTAAATAAAACGCACTTCATCATATAACTATGATGAAGTGTTTTTTTGTAGCTGCGCCATAATTAATAGAAATCAACTGAGGATAAATTGAAATTAAATAAGAACTTCAGTAATATTAAGAGTAAAGCATCTCGAGAGGAAGGGATAATATGAATGAATTCAGACGTTTGAATCAAATGGATGAGACTGCATTCATGGATTACTATAGAGAATGGTCTGTTCCAGATGAAATAGTACCTTCTGCAACACAGTTTAATCGTTACCATCATTTCGCTGATTTTCTGATTGCATTGAATCAACGTGAAGATGAATCGGAATGGGTGAACAATACGACCTTGTTCTATTTTGAAGATGATAGAATCATGGGTGCAGCGAATATACGTCATGAGCTGAATGAGGCACTGCTTCAGACAGGAGGACATATCGGTTACGGCGTTAGACCGACTGAGCGCAGTAAAGGCTATGCCACATTGATATTAAAGCAGGCTCTTGAATACTTGAAAAAGTTAAATATTAGTCGTGCACTCGTGACTTGTGACGAAGATAATCCTGCTTCTGCCAGTGTGATTGTTAAAAATGGAGGACAGGAAGATAATAGTTTTATGCAGGATAATCGCATTAAAGTCAGACGGTTCTGGATAGATATTAAATAAAGACTTCAGCGGTTGCTGAAGTCTTTATTTAGTGAATAGATTTGACATTAACGTTACGTCAGGCTTTATGATGAAGTTAAGGAGGTTGTTGTTGATGTATACCATAAAAGAATTAGCAGATTTATCAGGTGTCAGTACTCGGACGCTCCGGTATTACGATAACATTGATTTATTAAAACCTCATACTTTAACAGATGCAGGCTATAGAAAATACAGTACTGTAGAAGTGGAGAGGTTGCAGCAGATCCTCTTTTACCGGGCACTTGATTTTAGTCTGCAGGAAATCAAGCATCTACTGGACGAGGATGATTATAGCGTAAAGAACGCATTACTTAATCAGAAGCATCAGCTGCTGCAGAAACGTAAACAGCTGGATAAATTACTGCATCATATCGAACAAACGATAAGCTATTATGAGGGAGAGATTGAGATGACAGATCATGAGAAGTTTGAGGCTTTTAAGCAGGCTAAATTAGAAGAAAATGAGCAGCTATATGGTGAGGCAATCAGAGCACGATACGGAGAAAAGGCAGTGGAGAGTTCCAATCAGAACTGGCAGCACCTCTCCGAAGCGGACTATGACCGGGCTGTAGCGGCTGAAGAACGTCTTATCTCAGAGCTGAATTACCTTCTGGAACATCGGATCAGTGATCTCAATGATTCACATGCAGAGCGCGCCTTTCTTGCACATCGAGAGTGGCTTGAAATTATGGCTCCCTTTTATAGTAAGGACTACCACCGCAGTTTAGGGGAAATGTATATAGCAGACCACAGATTTGCCAACTATTATAATAATCGAACAGAGCAAGATTCAGTAGAACTATTAAAGGCGATCATTAATCAGTGGACGAATTAATATAGACAGATTGATAACAAGGGAGATATTGCTATGCTTAGTTCAAGAGCGCTATTTGACATCCTATATAAGGAGATGGGTCCGCTTCACTGGTGGCCTGCAGAGAGTGAAATTGAGATGATGACCGGTGCTATACTTGTTCAGAATACAAACTGGAACAATGTAGAGCGGTCGCTGCTTAACTTAAAAGCAAAAACAAATTTCGAGGCAGATAGAATAACAGCCCTCTCTATTGAAAAGCTTCAGGAACTGATTAGACCGAGTGGTTTCTATAAAAATAAATCAAAAGCATTGATGGCCCTATTTAATTGGCTGGAAACATTCGATTATCAATATGATGAAATCGATAAAAAATGGGGTTCTGAATTAAGACAGACACTTCTGTCACTGCATGGCATTGGGCCTGAAACTGCTGATGTGCTGCTCGTCTATTTATTCGGACGAGTGGAATTTATACCTGATAGTTATACGAGACGCCTCTACAGACAGTTGGGCTATTCACACACGGAGAGCTATAATAAGTTTAAAAAAGAGGTTCAAATTGATGACTTCACTAATGCGGAAGCGAAAGAATTTCACGGCTTACTTGATGAATTCGGTAAGCGCTATTTAACGACCAAAGCGAAGGATGAGGATCATTTTCTAAAATCATTTTTTGTCGATGATATTTAAGTTGCAGATTTACAACTTCATCTCAATTATAGTATCGTTTAGTTATTACAAGGAAATGAGGGTGGGCAAATGATCGCTAGTTTACATCAGGTGATGCTTTATGTAGATAATCAGCAGGAGGTAGTTAAGTTCTGGACTGAACAAGTAGGATTTGAAAAGCTGGCTGAAAATGAACTTCCGGAAGGTTATCAGTCAGTGGAAATAGCACCTCATGCAGAATCTGAGACGTCTCTTGTCATTTTTGATAAGGCATTTATTAAAAAATACAGTCCGATGGTGAGCCTGGAGACGCCTTCACTTATGTTCAATGTAAATAATGCAGATGATTTATACCAGTCGTTCAAAGAAAAGGGGATTACAGTAGGCGAACTTACAGCTATGCCTAATATGAAAGTCTTTAATTTCTGTGATCCGGACGAAAACTATTTTGCTGTTATGGAGCAGCTTTAACAGAAAATTTACACCCCTGACATTTTGAGTTCAATGAATCATGCTATGATGGTGCTATGAAAAAGGGGAGGTTATTGATCATGGCTAGTTTAATTCCATATTTATCGTTTGAGAATACTAAAGAAGCACTCACTTATTATGAAGATGTATTCGGTGCAACTGATATTAATCGGGTGCCGGTCGGTCGTGAGCAAGCTGATCAATTTGGCGTTGACCCTGATAAGGCAGAAGAGATGACGATGCACTCAGAATTTGAAGTGGGCGGGCAGAAGCTATATGCAGCTGATCGTTTCAGTGAAACAGGCGATTTTAATCGCAGCATCTCACTGTCACTGAACTTTGATCAGCAGAATCCTGATGAAGTGAAACGGTTTGATGATATTTTTACAAAGATTGCCGCACATCCCGATACAGAGGTCGCAATGCCACTTGGTAAACAGTTCTGGGGTGGTATGATGGGGGCACTAACAGACAAATATGGAATTAACTGGATGTTCAATGGTGACTAAAAGAGCGATTAATCGCTCTTTTTTTTGTTTTTAAATTGACTGATGATCTCGTAGCCGGGACGTTTAGATGCAAATGCCTCGATTACTTCATGCCAGTCAGTCCCTGCACTTTCAAATACGGTCTGGAACAATTCAATCTGAGCCTGATTAAGTTTCTGTATTAAGGCTTCACCTTCATGAGTGGCATGGAGTTGTTTCATTCGCCTATCGTGTTCAGCAGGTCTTTCCTCAATTAAGTTCTGAGCTTTTAATGTTTTCAGCGTCTCGTGAGAGCCTTGTTTAGAGATTTCCATCAGCTGCAGTAGCTCTTTAACAGTAATGTCAGGTAGTTTACTGATAAAGAAGAGGAAACGATGGTGCTGTCTATTCATACCATATTGACTAATAATATCATCAGCAGTTTTGATGAATGTCTGGTAGCCAAAATAAAAGAGCATTAAGTCATCGTCATTCGATTTCATTGAATCACCTCATCATTGATATCTTTATTATAAATCATTTTTGATATTTCTGAACGATAAAATAGGTCAACCATTTTGACTTAAATAATATTTGATATTATACTTAATTTATTCACTTAATGAAAGGATGAACGAGATGAAGAGAAGAGTCGGACAATATTTAATCGATCAGATCAGTGTATATGGTGTTGATCAAATATTTGGTGTGCCGGGAGACTTTAATCTGGCATTTTTAGATGATATCGTCAGTCATGAGCAAGTTGAATGGATCGGCAATACGAATGAACTGAATGCCAGCTATGCGGCAGATGGCTACGCACGCATCAAAGGACTCGGAGCACTTGTGACGACATTTGGTGTGGGTGAATTAAGCGCAGTCAATGGTATTGCAGGTTCATACGCAGAACGAGTGCCTGTTGTCGCTATTACAGGAGCACCGACAACGGTTGTGGAACAGGCGAAACGCTACGTGCACCATTCACTTGGTGAGGGTGTCTTTGATGACTATCAACGCATGTTCGAACCGATTACATGTGGCCAGATTTATCTGACAGCAGATAATGCTGCTATAGAAATTCCACGTATTATTGCTAAAGCCATTCGTTTTCAGCGTCCTGTACATATCCATCTGCCGATTGATGTAGCGATGACAGAAATCGAAGTGAAAGAGGCGACGGTTCAACCGATGCTTTCACAAGATGTCTCAGTCTTTACTGACCTGATTCAAGAACGTCTAAAAGAAGCACAACAACCTGTGCTGATTGCAGGTCATGAAATCAATTCATTTAAACTGCACGAAGAACTTGAGCAATTCGTTAATCAGACTCATATTCCAGTTGCACAGTTATCATTAGGTAAAGGGGCTTTCAATGAAGAGAACCCACATTATATCGGTATCTTTGATGGCAAAATTGCACACAAAGATGTCAGAGACTATGTGAATAGTAGTGACTGCATTATCAACTTGGGAGCGAAGCTAACTGATTCTGCAACAGCAGGTTTTTCTTATGAGTTTAAGACTGAAGACGTTATTTTCATTAATGATGAAGACTTTAGAGTTGATTCTACTTATCATACCGATGTTTCATTACGCGACATGATGCGCAGTCTGTTGACATTAAATTATGAGAACACAGCAAACTTCACACCGTTCAATCGTGAGCATATGACTGACTTCATTTTGAATGATGAAGCATTGACACAGGAAAACTATTTCAAGATGATCAATCATTTTCTGCAGCAAGATGATGTTTTACTTGCAGAACAAGGTACATCCTTCTTTGGAGCCTATGACTTAGTATTATATGCAGGTAATCAGTTCATCGGGCAACCTCTGTGGGGATCAATCGGCTACACTCTCCCAGCATTATTAGGCACACAGATGGCCGATAAGAAGCGCCGCAACGTACTATTGATCGGCGACGGCTCATTCCAGCTGACAGCTCAAGAACTGTCCACGATGATTCGTCATCAGCTGAAACCGATTATCTTCCTTATCAATAATGATGGCTATACCGTTGAGCGATTGATTCATGGTGAAAAGGAAATTTATAATGACATTCAGATGTGGGACTATACAGCATTACCCGCTGTTTTTGGTGGAAAAGATCATGTGCAGACACATAAAGCAAGTACTTCAAATGAACTGAAGACTGTAATGGATACAGTTGATCAGCAGCCAGATAAAATGCATTTTATTGAAGTGACAATGGGTATGCTGGATGCACCGGAAAAACTAGTGAATATCAGTAAGGCTTTTGCAGCACAAAATAAATAACAGGATGAACCGGAAACTTTGAGTTTACGGTTTTTTGTTTCTTATTAATTATTTACATAATATTTACATTCATTTAAAAATTCAATGCTACTCTGAAATGCTAGTATAGCTAGCGGAGGAGGAAATAAAGTGTCTATTGAGCTTAAAAATGTGTCGATGAAATTTAAGGATACAACAGCAGTTCATGATGTTAATTTAAAAATTGAAGAAGGACAGCTTGTTAGTTTGCTTGGTCCATCTGGATGTGGTAAAAGTACGACCTTGTTTATGTTAGCTGGTTTATATGAACCTACTGATGGCAGTATTCTATTTAACAGTAAAGATGTGACGAGATTGGAGCCGGAAAAAAGAAATATAGGCATGGTATTAAGGACCGGCTTATTGTCAGCAAAATAGCGAAATCCATGGATTCGATTCAGCGAGGAGATGTCATTGTTTTTCATGCCAGTCAAGATAAGGATTACATTAAACGATTGATTGGAGTTCCAGGAGATACGGTCGAATATAAGGAAGATCAGCTTTACATCAATGATAAAAAAGTTGAGGAAAAATATCTGGATGAAAATAAACAGCATAAGCAGCATAGAGTGCTGACAGAAGATATCGGCGTCAAAGATATGGTTAACTCAGAAGGGCAGTCTAAGATTCCGGAAGGCAGATACTTAGTTCTTGGAGACAATCGGGATAATAGCAGTGATAGTCGCTATGAACTTGGTTTAATTAAGAAAAATAAAGTTGTAGGCGAAGCGGTTGTACGACTGTTTCCATTTGACCGCATGGCATATAATTTCTATCCAAAGTCATTTGATATGGTTAACAAATAAGGAGAGGCTCATCGCAGTCTCTCCTTATTTAGACAAGTTTAATTAAAACCACACCTATAATCATCAATATCAGTCCTGCTATCTGGACGCCGGTAATAGGTACTCGTCTTGCATTGAACCAACCGAACTGATCAATGGCAATACTGCATATCAATTGACCGACTAGACTCGCAACGACAACGACTCCAGTTCCAAGAATCGGCACAAGAGCAGCCATGCTGAGTACGAAAAAGGCTCCAATAATACCACCGAGTAAAATCCACTTCGGCTTATCAGAACCGAATGCCAGCTTAACCTGATGGACATTGCGAAGAATCAAGGTGATACCGATAAAAAGTAGAAGGGTTCCTACTAGAAATGAAATAAATGCAGCATGAACAGGCGAGTCAAGTACGCCGCCCAGTTTGCCGTTAATAGCGGATTGTGTAGCCATCAACATCCCTGCTAATACACCGAATAACTGATAAGGTAACTTACTGCCATCAGCCTGTTCGATAGAGTGGCCTTGTCTTTTACGTAAATATTCCGGTAAGACGATAACAGCGACAATCCCTGCAATCAGTAGAATGACACCGACTATCCGTATAAAAGACAGTGGGATTTCAGGTGAACCGAAAAAGCCGAAATGATCGATAATCATACTGGCAAAAATCTGACCGAGAATCGGTAGAATAACAGTCTGAACACCGCCCAGTTTCGGAAAGAGCAGAATATTACCTGTCAGACCAATCAGACCAAGTAATCCACCTATCCATAGCCACCAAGGTGAATGAACGATAATCTCCCGTGGTATGAGAAGGGTATGCTTAGTGAAGAGTGTGACAAACATTAGAAAAACCGTACCGACTGAAAATGATATAAAAGAAGCGATAAACGGAGATAGCACATAGGACCTTAACCTTGAATTGATAGCGGTTTGAATGGGGATACCGAGACCGATGATTAAGGCGATCAATAAATAAAACACAGACAACACTCCTCTACCTAGATAACTTTATTATAGAACTGTCGACATAAAAAGGGTGAAATAAATTGAGATTTTCAGCACTCAGATTTGAAAAGAGTGTCGATGCCCCTTATATTGAAGAAGAGATATAATTAATAGCCATTAATAGCAGAGGAGAATAAAAATGAACTCATATTGGATTAACTTGCCCGTTAAAGATATCGAGCGGACGATTCAGTTTTACGAAGGGGTAGGTATGACTCAAGGAGGCGGAAATATCGCTGATGCACGTGTTTCTTTTAAGCTTGGCAGTCAGGTGATGATGTTCTTTCAGAAGGATGCCATAGCCAAAAATATCGGACGTGAATTACAGGATGGACATACACATAATGAGACGATTATTTCTTTTGATGCACAGACGAAGGAGGAAGTAGATACGATTGCAGCTAAAATTGAAGAACTGGGCGGCAGATTATTATCTCCTCCGCATGAGAGTATGGGATACTACGGCATCATGTTCCAGGATCCGGATGGTCATCTGTTCAATATCATCGTAATGTAGTTATATATGTAGTATGCAACATAACTTAATAAGAGGAGGATGATGATGTTTAAAGCAGTGACTTATTTCAACTTTTCAAACGCTCTAGAAGCATTGCAGTTCTATGAAAATAAACTTGGAGCCAAAGTCATTACTCAAACAATGGGAGATGACGATATGTTTAAGGGTATGCCTGATGAATACAAGGTGCCGCAAGAAGTCGCCAGCAAGTTCGTGATGAATGCTGAATTTGTACTGCTAGGTAACCGATTTATGGTGAGCGATACAATGGGACAGCGTCCGGTCAACAATGAAGGAGTAAATATCTGTTTTACGTTTGACGCCAATGACACGAAAGAGATTGAAAAAGCAACTGCATTCTATAATCAGGCGATTGAAGCGGGTTGTGAAGCTACCATGCCACTTGGACAGACAGAGTGGACAAAATTATATGGTATGTTCAAAGATCCATACGGAGTTACTTGGATGGTTAATGCCTGTTAAGAGAAGAACGCTGCGGCGTTCTTTTTTATGACATTTAACATATAGACAATTATCTATATGTTGTGTATTCTATATATAGATGATTATCTATATAAGGGAAGTGATGTAATGAACTATGACAGAATGGCTCAAATATTCAAAGTATTATCAGATAAAAATAGAGTCGAAATTCTAGATTTACTATCGTGCGGTCCGCTATGCGCCTGTGATATTCTGTCTCATTTTGATGTGACTCAGCCGACGCTTAGTCATCATATGAAGCAGCTGGTGGAAACAGGGCTTGTTGAATCATGGAGAGAGGGGAAGAACACGATGTATCAATTGAATGCGAAGGTAACTTCTGACTGGCTGAATTTAAATCAGCAGTTATTTACAGCAGATGAACGATGTATCTGTCATTCCATGTGTGGTGATGAACAATGATGATTATTGCAATCATAATCTTCTTACTGACCCTGCTTCTTGTCATCTGGCAGCCTAAAAACTTATCTATCGGCTATTCGGCAGTAGGGGGAGCTGTTCTTGCGCTGCTGTTTGGCGTTGTGAATCTGACTGATGTCATAGATGTCACGACGATTGTCTGGAATGCGACGTTCACGTTTATTGCAGTCATTCTGATTTCTCTTATATTAGATCAGATCGGTTTCTTTGAGTGGGCAGCACTGCATATGACGCGTCTTGCAAAAGGGAATTCATTCTTGATGTTCGTATATATCTGTATATTGGGTGCACTTGTCGCCGCATTCTTTGCGAATGACGGAGCTGCTCTTATTCTGACACCGATTGTACTCGCTATGGTCCGTCACTTGAAGTTCAGCGAGAAAGTAGTTTTTCCATTTATCATTGCCTCTGGTTTTATAGCGGATACAACAAGTTTGCCGTTAGTAGTCAGTAACTTAGTCAATATCGTTTCAGCCGATTATTTTAATATCGGTTTCGCTGAATATGCAAAAATAATGTTCATTCCTAATATTTTCAGTTTGATCGCTAGTATTGCAGTCTTGTGGCTTTATTTTAGACGCTATATACCGAAGCGCTATGATGAATCCATGCTTCGTCAGCCTGCATCAGCTATTAAGGACTTCCGCTTATTCAAAATTTCATGGTTAGTACTTTTTCTCTTACTGACTGGTTATTTGGTAAGTGACTTCGTTCAAGTACCCGTCTCATTGATCGCCGGCACGATTGCATTTGTCTTTATTCTACTTGCAAGAAAAAGTCCGGCTGTTCAGACAGGTGAAGTCATTAAAGGTGCTCCGTGGGCAATTGTTTTCTTCTCGATTGGCATGTATGTAGTTGTATATGGTCTTAAAAACGTCGGATTGACGAATGTGCTTGCAGATATCATCAATCAATTTAATGGAACATTGTTTGGTTCTATTATGGGTATGGGCTTTCTGGCGGCATTCTTATCCTCTGTTATGAATAATATGCCAACTGTGCTTATTGATTTGATTGCGATTGACCAGTCTCACGCTCAAGGTATTATCCAGCAGGGACTGACTTATGCCAATGTCGTCGGAAGTGATTTAGGTCCTAAAATCACACCGATCGGCTCCCTCGCAACATTGCTCTGGCTCCACGTTCTCAGTCAGAAGGGTGTTAAAATTTCGTGGGGAATTTACTTTAAAACAGGGATTATCATTACGATACCCGTACTATTCTTTACGTTGCTCGGCTTGTATTTATCAATGAAAATATTTGGTTAAGGAGATTAAAATGACTCAAACGATTTATTTCTTATGTACAGGTAACTCATGTCGCAGTCAGATTGCTGAAGGATTTGCAAAGAAGTATTTAACTGACTGGCACGTTTATTCAGCAGGAATTGAAACGCATGGTGTCAATCCGAAAGCGATAGAAGTTATGAAGGAAGTAGGGATTGATATCAGTGATCAGACCTCTGACAAAATTAATACTGATATTTTGAATCATGCAGATTTAGTCGTAACACTTTGTGATCATGCAAGAGATGTCTGCCCTGTTGCACCTGCTCATGTCAGAACAGAACACTGGGGATTTGAAGATCCGGCAGGTCAGGATTGGTCTGTATTCCAGCAAGTACGTGATGCAATAGGTGCTCGAATTAAACAATTCAGTGAAACAGAAAAATAGTACACAAATAAACCTGTCATTTAATGACAGGTTTATTTTATTAAGTCAGGGTATAAGGTAAAGTATTTTAAATAAAGGAGAACACTAAAATTGAATAAAGAGAAAGAAATTGTATTTACGGGTATCGTTTTTATTGCGATGGCTTATGGTATATCCCGCTTTAGTTACGGTCTGCTTTTACCTTACTTTGGTGATGATCTTGATCTGACTAATAGAGTTTCCGGTGTCATATCAGCCATATCGTATTTAACATATTGTCTTGGAATTGTTTCCATGTTTACGATCTTTAAGTATTACCAGCCGCGTGCTATTCTGCTTATTTCGGGATCGCTGTCATTATATGGTCTTTATGCCATGATGGTTGCAGATCATTATCCTTTATTTGGTGCTGGAGTCATTATATTAGGATTTTCCGCTGGACTCGCAACCGCACCATTTGGACAGATTATTAAAGAAAAAGTGCAGTATGGTCATCAGGATAGAAGTAATTCCTGGATTAATACAGGAATCGGTTTAGGTCTGATATTAGTCGGCATGATTGTGTGGGTGGTAGGTGACGCATGGCGAATCAGCTACGCACTATTTCTAGTCATCAGTCTGATTATTATGTATTTCAGCTATAAGAAGCTGCCGAAAGTGGAGATGAGCCATCTGAATTATAGTATTGATCTTAAACATATCTTTTATGGTAAGAAGCTGATTATTTCCACTGTACTCTTAGGAATCGGGACTTCAGCTTACTGGACTTACTTCCAGTCCTATCTTTTCCAGACGCAGCATGCTGACCTTAAGAACTTATTTTGGATTGTTCTTGGGATAGGGGGGATGTTAGGCGGTTTCGCAGGTCATCTGAATGAACGTTTAGGGATGACTAAAATCCATATTATTACTTCGATACTGTTGGGTATTGCGAATATCACATTAGTGCTGACAGAAAATTTTGCATTGATGCTGTTTTCAACCGGCTTATTTGGTTTAGTTTATGTCTTCGCTATGGGTGTCTATGCCTTCTGGTGTGCTAGACTTTATGTGGAATATCCTGCGATGGGAATCATCGTGACCTTTGTTAGTTTGGCAGCCGGACAGTTCATCGGAACTTTCTTATCAGGTTTTCTACTTGAAGAATTCGGTTTCCAGATTCTATTTTATATTTATGGGGTCTTCAGTCTGATGAATATTTTATTTAGACCTTTAGCTGAAGAACTGGCGGATTTATAATAAATGAACACAAAAAAACATCTCATCAATGAGATGTTTTTTTAACCATTAAATTATAATTTAACGATGTTAGCAGCTTGAGGTCCGCGTTGACCTTCTTCGATATCGAATTCAACTGCTTGGCCTTCTTCTAAAGATTTGTAGCCTTCACCTTGAATAGCACTGAAGTGAGCGAATACATCGTCTCCACCTTCAACTGAGATGAAACCAAAACCTTTTTCTGCGTTAAACCATTTAACTGTACCTTGTGTCATGTATAATGACCTCCATTAATTTTATTAAATAATATCAATATCCTGTTAAAGAAAATTCACATATTACAAAAAGTAACTTATCAACAAAATTACTTTTTGTAATATGTGAAGATGACTTGAATGTATATGTCTGATGTTATTTGTTTAAGTATAACTTGCCTTGTCCAAAAAGTCAAACAAATGTTTGATTAAATAAAAAAGAGGAGCATGTGCCCCTCTGAATTAGTAATTATAATTTAACGATGTTAGCAGCTTGAGGTCCGCGTTGACCTTCTTCGATATCGAATTCAACTGCTTGGCCTTCTTCTAAAGATTTGTAGCCTTCACCTTGAATAGCACTGAAGTGAGCGAATACATCGTCTCCACCTTCAACTGAGATGAAACCGAAACCTTTTTCTGCGTTAAACCATTTAACTGTACCTTGTGTCATGTGTAATGACCTCCAATATATTATTACTAAATCAGAATCCTCTTTAAAAAGAAAAATTCACACGTTACAAAAGAATCAACAAACCACGATTACTTTTGTACCATGTGAATGTGTTACCTTTTTAACGTTCGATTTAATTTCTTTAATTATATAACAGAATTTATGGTTTGTCCAGTGCAAATTGCTATTATCTTTTTCTTACAAGGTACGATACTTTCTGAGCGCCAGTATATTAAGTGCTAAAAAGAGTGTTGCGAAGAGCAATAACACTACTATATCCAAAGTAACCTCACCGAGCGCCAACCTCTTATACATCACACCTTTCAGTGCATCCCCTGCATAATAAAGAGGGGTTAGAAAAGCCAGACTTTGGATCCAGCGAGCTAGAGAATCCAGTGGAAAGAGGCCGGATAAAAATATTTGAGGTACGATGACGAGCGGAATAAACTGCATCATCTGAAACTCTGATTTTGCAAAAGCTGATAATAATAAGCCGAGTGATAAAGCAACAAAGGCAATAGCGATATTAATGATGATGACACTGCCGATAGATTCCGGCGGTCCTAGTTTAAGAACGTAGACTGCATAGAATACGATAGCGATTGTCTGTAAAACAGCGAGTATACCGAATCCCAGCACATAGCCAAGTACAATTTCATACCTTTTGACAGGTGTCGTCAGCATGCGTTCAAGCGTTCCCGTCATACGTTCTTTTAAGAAACCCATCCCTGCAAGAAGGAAAACGAACAGAAAAACAAAGAAACCGATGAGAAGAGGAGCAAAAGTATTAAACAAAGTCGTATCTTCATTCCCATAAATATATTTTACTGTGATATCAGTTTTTTTCGGTTCATCAAATTGAATATTTTTAGTAGGACTGAATGGAATTTTATTCAATGTCTTAGTTAAATCTTTGAATTTAGCTTTCATATCATCGATGACAGTAATCTGGGCTTTTTTCTGGTAAGTCTGATTGACAACGAGTTCCAGTTTTCTGGCTATTGAGACGTCATCGTTTAACAACGTTAAAGTGATAGCATCACCCTTTTTCTCGGCGATTCCATCTAACTTCTCATCTTTCAGCAGTGTCTGGTCAGGGGTTTTCAGTTTAGTCACATCGATATCCTGACTTTCTATCGTATCAATCACTGAAGCCTCCATATTAACTGCACCTAATTTAGCAGTCGGTTCTGCGCTAGTGAAGACGAAATAGAAGAGTGTCAAAATAAGAATAGGAGCGATTATAAGCAAGGCAAGCGTTCGTTTATCGCGTAACTGTTCAGTTAGTAATCGCTGTGTTAATCCTAATATTCTCATCTTCTTTCACCTCTCCCAGCTTGAATGAATACCTCATCAAATGATGATGCGTTATATTTTTTTAACAGTTCATCTGGTGTGCCTGAAACGAGGATGCTGCCTTCTTGAATGAGAGAAATATAATCGCAGCGTTCTGCTTCATCCATGACATGTGTCGTCATTAGAATTGTTTTTCCTTCTTGTTTCATCTGCTGGAGCTCGTACCATATAGAAGCTCTAAGTTCAGGATCGATACCTACTGTAGGTTCATCCAGTATTAATACATCAGGTTGATGAAGGAGTGCAATAGCTAGTGAGAGGCGTCTTTTCATACCACCTGAATAGTTTTTAACTTTTTTCTTCAAGTCATCTGTAAGATTAACAAGGTCTGCTACATATCGTATTTGAAGCTCTGCCTGACGCTTAGACATCTTGAACAGGCGGGTAAAAAATTTCAGATTATCATAGCCTGATAATTCAGTATACAATGCATCAGATTGAGCCATATAACCGATAGCGCTTAACAGCTTTAAATCCGGTATACGTTTATCATTGATGTAAATAGAACCGGATGAAGGTGTTTCAAGGCCGGCGAGCATGCGCATCAATGTAGTTTTGCCTGAGCCGGAAGGACCGATGAAACCATGAATGATTCCACGGTCGATGATCAGGTCGATATTTTTCAGAACAGGCTGATCATATGATTTAGATACATCACTTACAATAATTATTTCTGACATAAAAATAGCCTCCTATTTAATGATGGAGTGATTACAAAATGGGGTAATATGAATATGTCTATTATAAACATAACAGGGGGATTTATCATGAACTATCGTGAAGTGACATTCGAATCTATTCCGCTCGTAGGTGAATGCGTACATTATGAAACTGCCGCAGAAGCAAGAAGAAGTATCCAGAGTTATTGGACAGATTTCACGAAGCGGGGAAAAGATAAAGTACTCGATCAATACCATAATCAACAGATTTCAGGTTTTCTAGGGGTCCTGATACCAAAGCCGAATGATAGATTGGATTATATGATTGCCGTTTCTTCAGATGAGCAGCCGGCGGAACTTGAGGTACGCAAAATACCTGTAGGGCGCTACCTTATTTTTGAGGCAAAGGGTAAGCTCCCTTATGCACTCAGAAAAGTCATGGATGATATTCATCATGAATTTTTACCGAAATCTCATTATAAATTAAGAGAAGCAGCTATTTTAGAACATTATCTGCCGGGTGATATAGAATCAGACACATATATCTCTGAAATTTGGATACCAATCGAATAAATGGGTATACTATTAATAAAGAAGGAGTGGTTGAAATGGCTAGTCAAACATTAGATGTCAGAGGAATGACATGTGAGCACTGTGTCAATGCAGTTGAGACAAGTGTAGGCGCACTTGGAGGAGTCGAGCAAGTTAATGTCGATCTTGAGAACGGTAAAGTAAACGTTGATTATGATGACAGCAAAGCGACTGTTCAGGATATTCGCGATGCTATAGAAGATCAAGGTTACGAAGTCCTTTCACAGCAAGATCAATAATTATTGATAAGGATGAACGAGTGTTCATCCTTTTTTTATGCTTTACTCATTATTTCGGTTTCCGATATAATAATATTTAAGGAGTGATATTGATATGCAAAAATTTGAAGAACAGATTAAAAAATATGCTGAGGTCATCGCTAAAGTCGGACTTAATGTTCAACAGGGAGAAACAGTCGCTATTGTTTCGGATATTCGGGCACTTGACCTGGTACGTGCTGTGACAGAGTCCTGTTATACATTAGGCGCAAAACGTGTATTAACTGAACTATCAGATACTGATTTAACATTGCAGCATGCCAAACATCAAACGGTGGAAACACTCGAGGAGATTTTACCGCAAGTAAAGGCTAAGAATAACTTTTATTTAGAAGAAAAAATATCGATGCTCTATATTCATGCGACGTCTCCTGAAGCATTAAAGGAGGCGGACACTGATAAAATGATGGCAGCCAATCGCTCGGCACGCGAAGCAGCGGCGGAACTAAGTGCTTCACGCATGAAATATGACCAGAACTGGTGTATCGTAGGATATCCTTCTGCTGAATGGGCAGCGCTCGTGTTCCCTGAATTACCGGTTGCAGAAGCAGAAGAGAAACTGATGGACTATATTCTGAAGACAGTTCGTGTCGATCAGCCAGATCCAGTCGCAGCATGGGACGAACACAGCAAGTTCCTGAAATCACGTGCAAAATGGCTGTCGGACTATAACTTTGATCGACTGAAATATACAGCACCTGGTACTGACCTTGAGATTGGTCTTATTGATGGTGCGCGCTTCACAGGGGGCGGCCACAAAAATCGTAAAGGCTTGGATATCCGGGTAAATATGCCGACTGAAGAAGTATTCACATCTCCGGACTATCGCCGTGTAAATGGTGTAGTGAGCAATACCCTGCCTCTCAGCTATAATGGTCAGTTAGTCGATCGTTTCAAGCTGACATTTAAAGAGGGTGTCGTTACCGACTTCGAAGCAGAGCAAGGTTATGACGTATTAGCGGAATTATTAGCCACAGATGAAGGTGCACGTCGATTAGGCGAAGCAGCGCTCGTACCAGTGGATTCACCTATTTCCAATTCAGGTATTCTCTACTACAATACATTGTTCGATGAAAATGCTTCATGTCATATCGCAATCGGAAAAGCCTATCCAGGACCAGTGCTTGGCGCTAGTGACATGTCTGATGAAGAACAGGATGCATTAGGTCTTAACCATTCACTTATTCATGTCGACTTTATGATTGGCAGCGACCAGCTTGATATTGACGGTATTACACGTGAGGGTCAAATTGTTCCTGTTTTCAGACAAGGGAACTGGGTAGAATAAAGGGAGAACATTAAAGATAATCAGAGGAGGCAACCAAAATGAATAAATGGGTGAAAATAGGTATTGGTGCAGGCGCAGGTTATCTTGCTTATAGAACTGCACGTAAGACATTGAAGAAATATGATGATGTGAATACATTGATGAATGATTTAGTGGGTCATAATAATTATAATGAGCTGAGAGATATGATTTTTGATGTTCTCGATATGTTCACTTCGAAGAAACGGGTAGAACATAAGGATGAACCAGCTCAGGCAGTAGTGGCTGACCGCAAAGATGAGACGATTACAGGTGCTGTAAAGTCTGTATTTGATTCACCGATTATCGCTGACTTAATTCCTGATCAGAAGAATGTACAGATGATTAAAGAAGTCATCGATGAAGCAGCAGAAGTTGAAAAACTGATTCGTGGCTGGTTTAAATAAAGCAAAGCGGTCTATATGACCGCTATTTTTTGTGTGCAGAATATTTTTCAATGGAGCTGAAATTGCTGACATCGAATGGAAAAATGCCATCTGCTATATTATTCTTCAGTTCCTGTAACGAGACGACAGCGAAGTTAGTCAGCTGAATAGGATAATGAAACTGCCGGCTGTTTTCAATATAAGTATCACTATTTTTAATGAACCATTGTCCGTCACTGCTTTTTACGTAATCGATATCGATATCTGTATAAGTGATATGGCCGTCTTTAAACGTACATGGAGTAGAAATGTTGCAGAACATACTGATAGGTGCCATCTGCTCATTAATGGCAATTGAGACTGTATACCCGTGATATTTTGAGAAAAAGTGCAGAGAAGCTTCCTTATATGTGAGTTCTTTATTTTTGATATGGTGCTTAAGAATATTGTTTTCAGGACATTTTACAAACCAGTAGTGACTGGTCTCTTCCAGCAGTTCCCCTGAATATTCAATGTAGGGGACATTAGGATATTTATAGGATTTGATAGTGATTTGCGTCATAGGGTCACATCCTCTTTCACTATTAATGTTCTTATTATATACTCACAGTTAAAATATGTATACGTTTTCACAAAATCTTAATAATCCAGACATCTTTACAATTTCTTAATGATTGCTTTTTTGTTTTCTGTTGTAGTATGGAATAAACAGAGTCAAGAGGTGACGGATGAGACAACTAGTGGAAATATTTTTAGTGGCATTAAAATTAGGTTTGACTTCTTTTGGCGGTCCTACTGCTCATCTTGGTTATTTTAGGGAGGAATATGTCGGGAAGCGGCGATGGCTGTCTGATAAATCCTATCAGGATTTAGTGGCACTATGTCAGTTCTTGCCCGGTCCTGCCAGTAGTCAAGTAGGGATTGGGATCGGACTGATCAGAGGCGGCCTGTTCGGTGGTATTGCGGCTTTTTTAGGCTTTACCTTACCCTCAGTTCTGTTTCTTATACTGGCAGTCCGCTTTATGCCTGAAGATATTGACTGGATACAAGGTCTTAAACTGGTCGCTGTGGCGGTCGTTTTACAAGCTATCATAGGTATGGCGAAGATCAGCCTGAGCTCCTGGCAGGCAGTTATACTGAGTATGACGGCACTCAGTGGTTGTCTTCTGTTCTCAAGTTCCCTGACGCAGATAGTCATTATTTTATTCTCCGGCATGATGGGAATCCTGTTCTTTAAATCCGGTTCAATCGTAGCGGATGAGTCTTTTAAGTTACCGATTTCTAAAAAAACAGGCATGGTCAGCCTATCGCTTTTAGTATTATTATTAGCGCTGCCGTTAATGGCGAAATTGAACGATTATGAATCACTTGTCGTCTTTGAGAAGTTTTATCGCTCAGGGCTGCTCGTTTTTGGTGGCGGTCACGTCGTGCTTCCTTTACTTGAACAGGAATTTGTGCCTTCTTTTATAACAGCGGATGATTTTATTGCAGGTTATGGTCTTGCCCAGGCAGTACCAGGTCCGTTATTTACCTTTGCTTCTTACATTGGAGCAGTGATGGCTGGGTTTCGCGGTGGATTATTTGCGATGATTGCGATTTTTCTGCCGGCCTTTCTTCTCGTGTCAGGATGCCTGCCCTTCTGGTATCAGCTAAGGGAGAAGCAGGTGATGAGACGAGCATTAGCTGGTATCAATGCAGGTGTCATCGGTATACTGACAGCTGCATGGATTAACCCCATCATCACCCATACATTGGTGGATATCCGTGACTACTTCTTTTTTATTGTTCTTTTTTGTGCATTATATTACTTGAAAATGGCACCCTGGCTTGTGGTGCTAACTGGACTGATGATCGGCTTTGTTTTCTATAAATGAAAAAAACATATAAAAGGAGTGCTTTTCTGTTATGGAAAGCACTTTTTTAGTTATAATAAAAATAATGAGGAGTGAGGCTATGGTAAGACCTAAATGGGCAGACAGTCATCCTTTGATGGCTGATTACTATGACAATGAATGGGGCAGGAGAGGAGATGATCAGTATCTCTTTGAAATGCTCATTCTTGAAGGGTTTCAGGCAGGTCTCTCATGGCTGACCATTCTCAAGAAACGTTCTATTATTACTGCAGCCTTACATGACTTCGATGTAGGTCAGCTTGCCATGTATAAGGAAGAAGATATTGTACGGCTTATGCAGGCACCGGGAATGATTAAGCATAGACTTAAAATTAGCAGTATCACTACTAACGCACAGACCTTTCAGAAGGTACAGGAGGAATGTGGGTCATTTGAACAGTATTTACTGTCGTTTACAGCAGGTGAACTTGTTATTCATACTTACGCTTGTGAAGAAGATGTACCTATATCGACTGAATTATCACAAATGATCAGTCGGGATATGAAGAAACGAGGTTTTAAATTTGTAGGTCCTGTCATTATCTATACTTATTTAAGTGCAGTAGGTATTATTCAGGACATTATAGAAGAGGATGATAAAGATGCAGTATCCACAACTACCAGATAACAGTACAATCGGTATTACACCAGTTTCAAATGGCATTTTCAGTTCGGCGAAAGAGATGTTCGAGACTGCATTCACTCGTATGAAAGAACGGGGTTTTGAAGTCATTAAAAATGAAATGATATGGGGCCATGAAAAAGCTCGTGCAGCGACAGCAAAAGAGAGAGCTGAGGGTCTGATGGCAATGATGGAGGATGACAGAATTGACTTCATCATGCCACCGTGGGGCGGTCATCTGGCTATCGAAGTACTCGAATATTTAGATTTTGAGCGTATAAAGCCCAAATGGCTGACAGGATATTCTGATATATCCACACTTCTTCTGCCGATTACACTACGTACAGGTATAGCGACAGCCCACATGGCCAATATTGTCGATTTACGAGGACAAAAAATGGATGAAGTGACAGCAAAGTGGTCAGATGTACTAGAGACAAAACAGGGTGAAAAAATTACTCAGCAGGCATCAGTGTTGTATCAGCTTGAATGGGATCATGAACACCCGACTGAAATGGTCTTTAACTTGACCGAGAATACAAAGTGGCAGGCCATAGGGGCAGAAGGCCAGCCCTTACATGAAGTAAAGTTTGAAGGACGTATATTAGGTGGATGTATCGATACGATACGTCATCTGATTGGAACACCTTACGGTAACGTTCCGTATTTCAGGGAGCATTTCACACAAGGTGAGCAGGTCATGTGGTATATCGATGACAGCGAGCTTGATACAGTCGATTTAAAACGTTCATTAACTCAGATGAAGTATGCTGGATGGTTTAAAGATACATCTGGTCTATTGTTTGGACGCGTCGGAAAACCAGATATAAAAGAAGATTATACCTACCCTGATGTTTACCGGGATATTGCAAAAGAGTTAAACATACCGGTTATTTATGATGTGGATTTTGGACATAAGCCGCCACAGATGGCGATTATTAACGGGGCTTATGGTATGATAGAATTGATTGAAGATAAAGGGCGACTGACACAGTATTTTATCTAGTCCCTTGACGGGAGGAACATGTGTGGATTATACAGACATTTTCACAAATAAAGCAGCTCTCTATGAGAGAAGTAGACCATCTTACCCGGATGAACTGTTAAACTTCTTAAAGCAGCAGTTTAATATTAAAGAAGAGACGTGCATCGCTGATATGGGTGCGGGAACAGGTAAGCTGACTGAGAAGTTACTCGACTTAGGCTGCCGGGTTATAGCGGTAGAACCTAATCAGAAGATGGCAGAACGACTACGTGATGGACTGCTGTGCAATCAGCTTGAAGTTTTTGAAAGACCAGCAGAACATTCGGAGATAGATGATAAGTCTGTTCAACTTGTCGTAGCAGCTCAAAGTTTTCATTGGTTTGACTGGCAGCTATTCCGTGATGAATGCAGACGTATTCTCATGCCTTGTGGACAAGTCTGTCTGATATGGAATGTGAAAGATGAAGATGCACTGATCAATAGACGGACGGAGGATATCATCAAGGCTTACTGTCCTGATTATATCGGCAACAGTAACGGAATCACGAGTAATGATGATACGATTCGTCAGTTCTTCGACGGTGATTTTGAACTTTTTGAGGCGCAGAATGATCTGAGTTATGGTCTGCAATGTTTTATTGAACGTGCTTTATCGTCCAGTTATGCACCAGAAGAGGATGCACCGGAGTATGAATCCTTTAAAGCTGCCCTGACTTCGTTATTTGAGACGTTCGCAGAAGATGGGATGGTTATTGTGCCCAATACTACGCGTTGCTATTACGGTAAAGTTTAAGAAAAGCTGTCGCATTCTATGCGGCAGCTTTTTTTAGATTTTATCGTTTAATTGAGTAAGCAATCATCAGACATACAGCGATAAGAGAAGCACCGATAAATGGACTTGAATAAATAGAGAAGTTTTCGAGTAGTATACCCCCGATTAATGCACCAAGACCGATTCCAGCATTCAGCGCAGACATATTCCATGCCATAATCTGACTCGTATCACCTTTAACCTGATTGATAATTCCCATCTGAATCGCCGGGTTTGTGCTCCATTCTGAGAAGTTCCAGATTAATATGATGAATAGCAGCACAACAAATGATGATAATACAAAGTTAAAGACTAAAAGTGATAGCATGAAGACGCTCAGACTGATTAACAGCCATTTTCTACTGCCGAAGCGATCAGTCATAGCGCCACCAAAACTGGTACCCGTCATACTGCCGATTCCTGCCACAAATAATGCCAGAGAGACATCGGTCAGATTATAGCCTTGATCGAGCATAATGGGACTGATATAGGTGAAAACTGCCGAGTTCGCTGCGAGTAAAATAAATGTAATGCTGATGTATTTAGTCGCTTCTTTTGGATGAAGAAGTTGATTGTCAGCAGGTTCACTATGTTGAGTTGCTATCTTATTCGGCAGCTGGAACATCAGGAGAACCGCAGCGACTAGACTGAACAGCACGATTAACCAGAACGTTGCACGCCAGCCCAGCAGTTCTCCTAGTTTTGTACCGATAGGGACACCGAACACATTGGCACCGCTGAAACCTACATAGACGAGACCGAGCATTCTGCCTCGTGCTTCAGGACGGCTGAGAACAACAGTAAGAGCCAGAATCTTAACGACAATAATAGATGCGGCAGCGGAGGCAATAATACGGCCGATGACAATGACAGTAAATGTAGGTCCTGCTGCATTTAGAGCATTACCTATCATAAAGATGGCAAGACTGATTAACAGAACATACTTAGGATTAAAGCGTTCAGTTAATTTGACAAGAAGCGGTCCCGAAATGGCGAAAGTCAGGGCATAGATGGTCACCAGCTGGCCCGCCAGTGCAGGTGAGATATTGAGGTCATCACTGATCAGCGTGAGTACACCGGCTACAACCAGTTCGACCATACCGACTACAAATATGCTGAGAATAAAGGTAAAAAGTTTAAAATAAGACATAACATTCCTCTTTCAATATAATTAATTATGATTATAACATGGTCTTCAGATGGACATCGTTATCAGAGCTCTTTACAATGGATGAAAAGGGAGGAATTGAAATGATTGATCAGAAAATAGAGACGGCATTTGAAGCATATGAGAATGGTGAGACTGCCCAGGCTTATAAGATTTTTGAAGAAATGAAAAATGAAGTGACACCGGGCAGCGAAGAGGCATCCGCCTATCAGCATGCGCTAGGTTATCTGTATATTGTTGACCAGAAATTCGATAAGGCACGTGAACACTATCAGTCAATGCTGGAAGAGGCAGCTGATGAAGAACGACCAAGCATCCTCCACCAGCTGGGCACAATTGAACAGATGGATAGTGAATTCAGTCAAGCTGAAGAATACTTCAAGCAGGAAGCAGCATTACTGACTAGCGATGACCACGAAGGACAAGCGACGAATCATTATGCACATGGCTATACTGTCATGTTGAAAGGTGATTATCAGTCAGCACAGGAGCTCTTAAAACAAGCACGTGCAAAAGCACAGGACGCACTGAGCATTGCACATACTGAACGAGCACTGGGTGAACTGCATGCTGCACAGAACGATATGCAGCAGGCCTGTGAACACTTTAAAAATGCAAAGTCCCAGTTCCGTATAGCGGGTGATGAAATGGGAGCATCAGAAATTGAGATGCTGGAATCCATCATATTTGAATAAGGGGAGAAGCCGCGGCTTCTCTTTTTTGTTTGTTGATTAATTGATTGGATTAAGGGAATAAGTAGCCGGTAAAAAAAGTTTTGGGAGGTATTTATGAAAAGATATACACCTGTATTCATTATTTCGGCTGCGATCTGTATGCTATTTGCTTTATGGGGTGCTATACTGCCCGATAATATGAAGTCTATTACAGTAGATATGACTTCTTTTATTACGGAGAATTTTGGCTGGTACTACTTACTGACATTGGCAATCATTTTGATATTTTGTCTTTATATTCTCTTTTCCCCGTTCGGTGGCATCAAGTTAGGTGCTGCTGATGAAGAAGCGGAGTTTTCACTACCCTCATGGTTCGCGATGCTCTTCAGTGCAGGCATGGGGATGGGACTTGTCTTCTGGACGACGGCAGAACCTATCAGTCATGCATTTAAAGCTACACCTGGCGCAAAGCCGGGTTCTAATGAAGCGGTAGATGATGCATTTCAATATGCATTCTTCCACTGGGGCATTCATGCCTGGGCAGTGTATGGTGTCGTCGCATTAGTTCTTGCTTATTTCAGCTTCTATAAAGGTTATCCAGGTTTGATCAGTGCGACACTTGTTCCATTGTTCGGAGAAAAACGTATGACCGGACCTATCGGTAAGACGATTGATGTTCTTGCGATTATTGCAACAGTAATGGGTGTAGCGGCTACACTCGGTTTTGGTACCGCACAGATTAACGAAGGATTGAACTACCTATTCCATATTCCAAGTAATTTTATGATACAAGTGTTGATTTTAATTGTATCAACTATTCTTTTTACATGGTCTGCATGGACAGGTATCGATAAAGGTATCAAGTCTCTCAGTAATATCAATATGGTACTTGGTTTTGTGCTGATGATTATTTTATTTTTCGTCGGGCCTACATTATATATTTTAAATACGTTTACGGATACTTTAGGTAACTACATTGCACATTTTATTGACATGACATTACGACTCGAACCACTGGAGAACGGTAAACGGACATGGATCAATAACTGGACCGTTTTCTACTGGGCATGGTGGATTGCGTGGGCACCTTTTGTAGGCATATTCATTGCACGTGTTTCAAGAGGTCGTACGATCAAGGAATTTATTTTAGGTGTACTTTTTGTACCAGCACTGGTCTGCTTCATTTTCTTTGCTGTCTTCGGTGCATCTGCTGTGCATCTGCAGTTGAATGGCATAGATTTATCACAATTCCCGGTAGAGACCACAACCTTTGCGATGTTACAGCATTATCCACTCGGTAAAATCATGAGTTTCATCACTTTATTTGTTATCGCTCTATTCTTTATCACTTCTGCCGACTCAGCTACTTATGTACTGGGCATGCTGAGCAGTAATGGTGATATTCATCCGACTTCACTTGTTAAAGTGACATGGGGACTCCTGTTATCACTGATTGCAGGTATCGTTATGTATGCAGGCGGAACACAGGGCCTGCAGAATGTATTGATTATCGCGGCATTACCCTTCTCAGTAGTTATTTTCATGATGATGTTCTCGCTCTTGAAAGCGCTACAAAAAAATCATCGTTAAGTATTGAAAATAGTAAAACAAGTATGTATAATAATTCATACAAATGTATAAAATAATTAAAGATATGATTATTTTAACAATAATTTGTAATCTGATTGTATAATACTTGATATTTATGTATTTTCAATCCATTTGGAGGGTAAAAATGGAAAAGTTAACTTCTCGTCAGCATAGAATAGGTATGTGGAAATTCGTTTTAACATCGATATTAGGTATATTTTTATTCATGACACCGCTTCGGGTAGACGGTGAGACGACGTTGCCGATTGCCTTACTTGCAGGCTGGTTAAAACAATTAGTAGGCAGTTTTATGCCGACATTTATTGTGATGATTATTATTGTCTCAACTTTACTATCGATTTATTTCTCGGTTCGCCGCCATTCCAGATCAGCGTTTATCAAAAATTTATTTGAAGTGAACTGGATCTGGTTAACAATTCGTATTATAGGAACATTATTTGCTATTGCGGTTTACTTTAAACTGCCAATACCATATGTGAATACTGAAGCGACGGGTCAGCTGATCTACAATGATTTACTACCGACACTCGTTACCGTCTTTCTGTTTGCAGGACTTTTCCTACCTCTCCTGATGGACTACGGCTTATTCGAGTTCATCGGACCAATGTTCTCCAAAGTCATGAGACCTCTGTTTACATTGCCGGGACGTTCAGCAGTTGAAAATCTCGCATCATTCGTTGGCGATGGAACGGTAGGCGTGATGATGGCTTCCAAGCAATATGCTGAAGGTTTCTATACAAGAAGAGAGGCCACAGTCATTGCGACCAGTTTCTCAGTTGTCTCGATTACTTTTGCCATTGTTATCGCTAAACAAGTCGATGTTATGAATCACTTTTTCTATTTCTACTTCACAGTTATTGCATCGTGTCTTATTGCGGCATTTATTACGCCGCGTATCTGGCCGTTATCTTCGGTGCCGGATACTTACTCGAACGGTTCGACTGAAAAATTAAAAGAAGATATTCCAAGTGGTTATAATGCTTTTACTTTTGGCTTTGAAAATGCAGTTCGAAGAGGATATAGAGGCCGTAACTTTAGTGATTTCTTTGGTCTTGGACTCCGTACGATCATGGATATGTGGTTCGCCGTGCTACCAGTTGTTATGGCAATAGGTACCATCGCAACAATGCTGGCAGAATTTACACCGCTCTTTAAACTGTTAGGAGCACCTTTCGTACCTATTCTTAATCTTTTACAAGTTCCACATGCACAGGAGGCAGCTCAGACCATTTTAATTGGTTTCGCTGATATGTTCTTACCGGCGATACTCATTCAGGATGTACCGAGTGAAATGACGCGTTTTGTCATCGGTGCTCTCAGTATTTCTCAGTTGATCTATTTGTCAGAAGTAGGTGGCGTTATTTTAGGATCTAAAATACCGGTCAGCCTACCTAAATTATTTGCAATATTTTTAATTAGAACGGTTATTATCCTGCCGATCATCATATTGATGGCCCATCTTATTTATTAACTAAAAGAGCCTGTTGAATTTGTACTGCACCCCAAAAGTTAGACCTAAAATCTAACGTTTGGGGTGTTTTTATTTGGCTAAATATGATTTGGAATTCAAGCTGAAAGTAGTAAATGAATATATCAATGGTCTAGGAGGATATCAAATAATTGGTAAACGCCATGGAATTGGTCATTCAATGGTTCGAAAATGGTATCTGGCCTACTGTGCCTCCGGCATAGAAGGACTGGAACGTAAAAAAACAAGAACGAAATATAGTTTGGAAGATAAAATTGTTATACTGAGATGGATGAGGGAAAATGATGCTTCACTGACCATCACCTCCGCCAAATTCCGCATCAATAATCCGTCTCTTATCGCTGCCTGGAGAATTGCTTTTCGCAGACATGCTATAGATGGATTGACTGAAAAGAAGAAAGGACGTCCATCGATGAATAAACCGAAGAAACTTGATAAGCGTAAAACTGACTATGTCAAAAACCTTGAACGCGAGAATGAACTCCTTAGAGCTGAGCTGGCCTATATAAAAAAGTTGAAAGCTTCAGGGATAAGTATACCGAGCCGACTTCTAAAATCGAATCACGGGTCATTAAGGAACTCAGAAAAGAATTCAGATTAAAGGTTATCCTTGAAGCACTAAATTTTCCGAAGGCGACATATATGTACTGGCAGAAACAGTTTGATAAAGAAAATGAAGACCAGGAGATAGAAGATGAGATAAAGAAGATTTTCGAAGAAAATGATGGGAACTATGGGTACAGAAGGATTACAGGCGAACTGAGAGAGAAAACTCTAAGTTTGAAAACTGCATAAAAAAAGGAATGGATTTCTCCATTCCAAAAAGTCTAACTTTCGGGGGTCACTTCAATTCAGCAGGCTCTTTTAGTTATTTTTCAAGTGATGTTTCAAGTTTTGAGATGACGAGTTCGGAGCCGAGCATCGGTGATTCCCCTTGTGATCCCCCTGATGGACGCTGATGCGCCTTTTTGAAGACATCGGACGTTTTCCATGCTTCGAAGTCTTCAAGTGTTTCCCAATAAGTATTGACGTGAAGCTCATCGTGTTCGTCATTGCCTTGTACAGACCAAGTTTCAATCTTGATGAAACCTTGAAGTTCTTCGATACCTCCACCTTGAGTGAAGCGGGGTGCCATCTTTTCAGCGAATCCAGATTTCATTTTAATACGGTTCGTTACAATAAACATGTGAATACCTCCTTATTTTTTAACAGGGTTAGTCGCCCAGATCTGATTGGTTTTAATAAATGTACGGCGATTCAACTTCAACTGGCTGACAATCACTTCTGCGATATCTTCCGGATGAATCATACTTTCCGGATCAAGTGAAGTTTCGCCGATTAAATCTGTGAGTACAGCTGATGGATTAATCGTGAAAGTACGGATCTGATGTTCACGCATTTCACGCATAACTCCTTCAGTAAGACCCGTCACTGCAAATTTAGTTGCTGAGTAAGCAGCAGTCTGAGCCGAAGCGTTCACTGCTGACATCGAAGCAATATTAACGATGTCGCCTGACTTCTGTTCAATCATATGCGGCAGTACTTGCTGCATCATAGTGAAAACACCGATGACATTTGTATTGAGCATATCACGTAGATCCTCAACTGATGTTTCAAGGAATGTCGCATTTTTCATAATTCCGGCATTATTGATTAAAATATCAATCTGTCCGAATGTCTCAATGGTATGTGCAACAGCAGCCTCAATATCTTCAGCACGCGTCATGTCACAGACGACAGCTGACGCATCTGTATCAAGCATCTCGATTGTGTCATTTAATGCATCAAAATCACGTCCTGTGATGACTACTTTAGCTCCTTCATTAGCTAGAGCAATTGCTGTAGCGCGTCCTATCCCTCGTGACCCACCGGTTACGAGAGCGACTTTGTCATTTAAATTTTCCATGGAACAGACCTCCCCATAAGATAGAAAGGCCGCACAATGTGCGACCTATTTGATTATTTATTTAATTCATTAAGAATTTTTTTGTCGTTATGTGTATAGATGATGTAATGTTTATCTTTAGTATCTAAAAGAATACGGTTCGTTTTACCGAATGTAGAACCGATACGTACAACATTATCTTTATCTTCTTCAGTCGTTGCATAAATATTTGTATCTTCTTTAACGCTTACGATATCTTCGTTAGGAATAGTGATGTCTGCAACACGCCATTTAATGTTAACCTCTTTATCATTCTTAGTTACTGTCATTGCCATTGATAAACACATCCTTTTCATGTTTGTATATCTATAATATACCGTTTTTTTGTCACGCTTACAAATAAAGCGGCTATTCTTCTCATGAATGATAGACATGAATAATTAATTTCTTTTTGGCAGATAAACAGTATAATATATGGATAATACGGATAGAAGAAAGTGTGCGGAGTGACTTATGATTTTGAATTTAAAAACGATTAAAGATACTTATCAGCCTCATCTCAATGAGGTGGAGGCTGAAGCGATGAGTCGCTATATGCGATATCAGTTTCCATTTCTCGGTATAAGGAAGAAGGACTTGGCACCGATCAACAAATTGCTTTTTAAGACATATACTCTACCTGAGGGAGAGGGGCTTAAGTGCCTCGCGCAGGCCCTCTTTCTAGAAGAAGAGCGTGAGTATCATTATATGGCGATTCGCATACTGGAACGTCAGAAGGATACGCTTTATGCCTGTGACCTGTACTTTCTAGAAAGTTTGCTGCTACAGCACAGCTGGTGGGATTCAATCGATGACATCAGTCCTAATATTGCAGGTCACATCATAAAAAATAGAGGAGAAGATGAACTTCATCGGATGTGGTCCTGGGTGAAGTCTGATAACTTCTGGCTGCAGCGTGCGGGCCTTCTCCATCAGCTTAAATTTAAAGAGCAGATGAATGAATCTCTCTTAATAGCAATGATAGATGAACTGAAGCACGAAAAAGAATTTTTTATTAGAAAAGCGATAGGCTGGATACTGCGGGAATATTCCAAGACAAATCCTGATTTTGTTATAAGATTTGTCAGCAATCATCAGCTCTCGCCACTGAGTGAGCGTGAAGCGATGAAATGGATGAAAACTAAAAGGAGGGAGTCAGATGACAGGTAAGACACATCTCGCTTTTGGTATTCTGGTAGGTACAGGTTATGCCCTGAAGACAACGAGTGATGTGGGGACGTCAGCTGTAATCATTGCTACCACTGCATTGTTCAGTCTAGTACCTGATATCTGTCATGCGGGCAGTAAAATAGGCCGACATATGAAGTTGCTCAGCAAATTGATCAGCTTTTTTTTCGGACACCGTACGCTTACGCATTCTTTTTTCTTTATGGCTCTTGTAGCAGTGCTGCTGACGATGCTTAATATTGATTTTACCTATATCGTGTGCGCTATAATAGGCATAGCGAGTCATATCCTGCTCGATATGCTGACTCCAAGAGGCGTAGCACTTTTCTTTCCTCTGGATTTTAAAGTGACATCGCCCATCAATTTCAAGACAGGCGGTATAATGGACTTATCTCTTGCAACGACATTTTCATTGCTTACTGCTTACTTGATTTATGTGGAAATGTTTCATCGGACAATGAGCTGGATAAATTGATAATAAATTACGGAATTAAAAGGAGAAATTATGGCTAACTTGCAGGACTTAACACAACACAATCAATTCGCATTGGCAGATATGCTGACCATGATGTCAGAGGATGAAAAAAACCAACTGGCATTAGATCTGGATGGAATTAATCTGGAAGAAGTCGAAACGCTTTATAACGACGTTTATGTCAATCGACAAGTTGAAGCACCTGCAGGTCATCTGGCAGATGTAGATGTTGAAGTGAAATCAGATATGACTGAAGAGCGCCGTTCGTCTCTTGAACAATTGGGACTTGAAGCCATCAAAGTCGGACGCTTTGCTGCCCTTCTGATGGCAGGTGGACAGGGAACACGTCTCGCTCATCCAGGACCAAAAGGCACATTCAGTTTCAATGATATCAGTCTGTTTGAACTTCAGGCGAAGCAGCTGCTGAAACTGTCAGCGGAATGTAATACCACTATCCCCTGGTTTATTATGACGAGTGATATCAACCATGATGAAACGATTGAATTCTTTAAGACGTATCAATATTTTAATTATGACGAGAAAGATATTACCTTCTTCAAACAGCCTAATATCGTTGCACTATCACCTGAAGGGCAGCTGCTCTTAAATGCACAAGGCCGCTTATTAACAGCACCTAATGGTAATGGCGGTATCTACGAGGCACTTGCTGCGACAGGTCTCTATCAGACCATGAAAAAAAGAGGTGTCGATTTCATTTATCTCAATAATATTGATAACGTCCTCGTCAAAGTACTGGATCCTGTTTTCTGCGGTCTTGCAGTGGAATCGGAGGCAGATGTGACGACGAAGACGATTAAGCCATTAAATGGTGAGAGTGTAGGTCGTGTGATCATGGCAGATAATAAAAAACAGGTGATGGAATATACAGAGCTGCCAGAAGGAATGGAGAACCAGTTTGATAATGGGAATATCGGTATTCATATTTTTAGACGGGACTTCCTTGAAGAGGCTTCAGCAAAAGCACTCCCTTACCATCTAGCGATTAAAAATCTTGAACAGCTGGATGAAGATTTTGCTATTCAGAAAAAAGAGACATTGAAATTTGAGAAATTCTATTTTGACATTTTCCGTTATGCTGATTCTTTTAAAACATTACAAGTAGACCGTACATCAGAATTCAGTCCTCTCAAAAATAAAGAAGGTAAAGATAGTATCGAGACAGCCCATCAGGCGCTGGTTGATAATCATATTCTGTAGGAGGTAGAGATGTTACCTTATATCGGATTCGGCGCAATGGCACTTATCAATCTATATTTTGCCTACTACTATATTCTGGCGGATGGACGAGGAGAATTAACATGGATGGGCTTTGTCTCACTTTTTGTCTCGATTCTTTTCTTCTTTATACTGGTACGTTATCATCAATCGATGAAGCGTCAGCAGGTGAAGAACTTTAATGGACATATCAAAACAGATGACGATCGTCTCATAAAATGATTTACAAAACTTTAATCTCACCAGCAGCTGGAACTGTTAGAATAAAGGAAAGACATGATGAATGAGGGGAATTATGAAAAGTAAATGGTTCTGGCCGTTATTGCTGTCTCTGCTGATTGTATTGATTGTAGCAGGCACCGGCATTTATATGGCCGTTAAATCGAACGAAGCAGAAAATACGCTATATGTGGATAATTATATAAAAAATCAGACCCTGAAAATAGAAGGCAAAGTGGCTCAGCAGCAGTCAGCCTACTATTTAAAGCCGGGTAAGAAAGAAGCGGTTAAACTACATGTAAAAGAAGGAGAAGTAGTACAGGCAGGAAATCCACTCTTCACTTATGGTGAGAACGACAAAGAGGATGACCAAACTGAACTCAGCCTTCAGCTCGATAACAAACGTGTCGAAAAAGAACAGATTGAAGGACAGATTGCAGCTTATAAGGAAAGGCTCGCTACAGCAGCACCTGAAGAGAGTACGACGCTTCAAGCTCAGATTAACTGGCTTGAATCTGAACAGACAAAAGCAGAGAATAATATCAGTATTCTTGAACAGCAGCAAAAAGAAATTGATAATCACATCGGTGAACAGACAATTAAAGCAGGCGCATCAGGCACTATCCTTGATATTGATAACAACCAATTACAAGCGTTTACCGCCAATCGTCAGGATAAGCCTGTCGTGACGATGGGAATTGATCAACCTTACTTTGAGGGATTTGCAGGACGTAATCAAGTAGAACTGCTCGCACCTATGCTTCAATTTAAGACTGAAAGTGACCAGCCCGTAAAAGGTGAACTGACTAAAGTAGCTCTTACACCGCAGAATGAGTTACTGACGAAAGAAAAAGCAGAAGATAATTTCCTTATAGAAGGACAGCTTGATAAAACAGTCGGCCTATACTTGGGGGATAAGATGACGATTATTATACATCCTTCTCAAAAAGATCATGTCTGGCTGCCGAAGAAATACGTAAAAAAAGAAACAAAAAATAATAAGACAAAATATGTAGTTAAAAAAGTATACGGTAGCGATAAAAAAGATGAGACTGTTACAGTTGAACGTGAAGCAGCACAGTATTATCTGGTGACGAAGGGCTTATCAGCTATCGATAAACTACACGCTTTTGAAAAATAAGTCGTTGAAATCGGCTTATTTTTTTATGGAGTGATAATCAGCTCGTTTTTGGGGTATTTAACAATTAAATTAATCATTAGTGAAGACGGAGGTAAACGTATGGAGTGGCGAGGAAGACAAGGGAGTTCTAATGTAGAAGATATCAGAGGAAGCGGTGGTGGCGGCTTTCCGGGCGGCGGTATGGCTGCAGGTGGCGGTGGTATCGGCTGTCTCGGTATCATCATTGCGATCATCTATATGATGATGGGTGGTAACCCAGGTGATATTTTAGGCGGCGGTGACCCAGGTCAGCAGCAGCCGACTCAACAGCAGCAGGCACAGACACAATCTGATGAAAAAACAGATGATCGTAAGCAATTTGCATCTGTTGTGTTAAAAGATACGGAAGATGTATGGACAAAAATATTTGAAGAAAACGGTCGTACTTATCATCAGCCGAAACTCGTTTTATTTTCAAATGGTGTGAATACAGCTTGTGGTAGCGCAAGCTCATCAATGGGGCCTTTCTACTGTCCAGGTGACCAGAAAGTATATATCGATTTATCATTTATGGATCAGCTTGAGCAGCAGTTCGATGCACCTGGTGACTTTGCGATGGCTTACGTTATCGCTCATGAAATCGGTCACCATGTTCAATATGAACTCGGTATCTCAGACCGTGTCAATCACTTAAGACAGCAGTTAAGTGAAGAGCAGTTCAACAAGTATTCTGTTGCAATGGAACTTCAGGCTGACTACTTCGCAGGTGTTTACGCACATTATGAAGAAAAATCAGGTATTACGGATGCAGGAGATGTTGAAGAAGCCATTAAAGCAGCGCATGCAGTAGGTGATGATACGCTCCAGAGAAATGCGACTGGACGTGTCAATCCAGAGAGTTTTACACACGGAACAAGTGAACAGCGTATGAAGTGGTTCCAAAAAGGTTTTGAATCAGGCGATATCAATGGTGGAGATACATTCAGTGAAATGGGTCTTCGATTATAATTGATTGTCTGAGATAAGAGAAGATATACTGTAATAGGTATATCTTCTTTTTTTAAGAAGTTGACGATAATGTATGGATAAATGAAAGGAGACGTTTGATGAAAGGTTTTAAATTCAACTTTAATACAATCATCACGCTCTCCTTTATGACAGGCATTTTCCTGGTATCAGGCTTTATTTTTCTTGTACTAGTATCGTTCGGATTATTTGGACTGAGCCGTATCCTTCTCGCTCTGCATCTGGCAGAGTTTACTTATAATCAGAGTTTTGCAGATAACCTTTTTTATTACGGATCCTATATCGCGGGCGGTTTCTTTCTACTAAGATTGATTGAGTTTATGTTCAATAATCTGAAGCGGCTTTATCCGGGTAACCAATATTTTGTACCCCCAAATGTTCATGTCATCATTGTGATGTCCGCAACTTTATTTTTCTATTTTCTGATTCATATTAACTATGAGCATATTAAAATTAATTTTATTGTGATTTTACTGATTATAGCCATTCTTTATGCACTGACTGAAATCTTCTATCCGAATAGTGAAGATTTAAATCAGAATGATGAAGGATAAAAAGAGAGCTGCGAATTTTTCGCAGCTCTCTCTTTTTATACGTCTTTCTGACAATAGACAGATACACTGCCTGGATTAACTTTGAAGACACCGTTACCTTCATCATCAATAATAACTTCATCTTCACGTATATTATTATAGTCCAGCCACACTTGACCTCGTCGTTCTTTACCGACGAACATTGTTTTCTCAGCTTCTTCTGTACTGCTGTTGATAATAACAGCACAGCCTGAATTTTCAACTTCCTTGGCTCCGCGTCGTACCCAGCCGATGACATGCTCATGGTCGAAGTAGTCAATCTGCAGCCCGTATGCCTTATGTTTACGGATGAAGAGCAGCGTATCAATCATTGCTTTTTTACCTTCAATCGGCATTTCACCGCCGATGCCATAATAGTCACCGTAAAAGATAACCGGGAAACCATCATACCTGAGTAAAATAGCAGCGTAAGCTATCGGTTTAAACCAGTCCTTGACAAAGGATTCAAGCGCTTCACCAGGCTGCGAATCATGATTATCAACGAATGTTACGGCATTCAAAGGATTTTCTTTAACAAGTGTATAATCAAATAATGTTCTTAAATCATAGCCCTGGCCTTGTTCTGAAGCTTCTTTGAAATTGTAATGGAGCTTTACGTCAAATAAATCAAGCGCATATTCAGCATCCGTGAGGAAACTTTCATTCGTTTCGAGATCAGGGAGCCAGAACTCGCCAACGAAGTAAAATGGACGTTCCGTATGAGCATACATGGCGTTGACAAAATCACGGATGAAATAAGATTCGATATGTTTAATCGCATCGAGACGCATACCATCGATTTCGAGCTCGTCAATCAGCCATTTTCCCCATTCAATCATTTCATTTCTAACATCAGGATGCTTGTAGTCAATGTTACAGAACATGAGATAGTCGAAGTTTCCTTTTTCATCATCGACATTTTCGTTCCAGTCCTTATTTTCACCTAAAATCTTATAAATACCTGAATTACCTGTTTTATGGTCGTAATCCGTTCCATTGAAATGAGTATAGTTCCATTTGAACTGACTGTATTTATCACCACGACCTGGGAAGGTGAATTTCGTATAACCTTCAATATCAAAAGGTTCGCTGATGATTTTTGTACGGTTCTCAGCGTCAACTTCTACTACTTGGAACACTTCAGTTTCATCTGCCCCTGCCTTATGATTCATCACGATATCCACATAAACCTTAATATCGTTATCATGGCAAGCTTTGATCGCTGCTTTCAGTTCTTCTTTTGTACCGTATTTTGTACGTACTTCACCTTTTTGATCAAATTCACCTAAATCATAGACATCGTAGACGCTATAACCCGGGTTTGCAACATTGTCTGCTTTAGTAACAGGTGGAATCCAGACAGCATCTATCCCTCTTTCTTTTAGATGAGGTGCATCTTCTTTAAGTCTAGTCCAGTGATTGCCATCACCGTTTGTATGCCATTCAAAATATTGCATAATTGTATGATTCTGTATCATGACGTCTCATTCCTCTGCTTATTTAGTTTGTGAATAATAATAGTATACCCCTGAACAGTGAAAGTAAGGCAAATGAGAATAATATACTGTGATTATTTATTTTTTGTTATACTAGCTTTAATAGAAGAAGAAGGAGCGTTTAACTTGTTAACTAAAGAACATATGATTGAACTCGTTGGTCAGCTGAAAGATCCTGTACTTGATAGACCATTAAAAGAAACAGATGGTGTGAAAGAATTAACAGTTAAAGAAGAGAAAGGGCATGTCAGCGTAAAAATCGCTATCGCTAAGTTAGGCGGGCAGCCTCAGCTTGATCTGCAGCAGCAAGTTGTAGAGACACTTAAGACAAATGGAGCAAAGACAGTCGGACTTCGTTTCGAAGAACTGGAATCTGATAAGCTTGAGCAGTTCCGTGGTCAGGCAGCGTCGCCTGTCGAGCGTAAACTTGAGAATGCTCAGTTCATTTCAATTGCTTCTGGTAAGGGCGGCGTTGGTAAATCAACTGTATCGGTTAACTTAGCAGTGGCACTTGCGCGTCTCGGTAAAAGAGTGGGTCTTGTAGATGCGGATATTTACGGTTTCAGTGTGCCGGATATGATGGGCATTACAGAACGACCAGGTATCAATGGTCAGATGATAGTACCTGTTGAACGCTTCGGTGTTAAAGTGATTTCAATGGCATTCTTTGTAGAAGAGAATGCACCTGTTATCTGGCGTGGACCAATGCTCGGTAAAATGATCAATAACTTCTTTGAGGAAGTAGAGTGGGGAGAGCTGGATTACATTCTGCTTGACTTACCACCAGGTACGGGTGATGTTGCACTTGATGTCCATACTATTCTGCCTAAGAGTAAGGAAATCATTGTAACGACCCCTCACCCGACGGCAGCATTCGTTGCGGCACGTGCAGGTGCGATGGCTCTGCAGACAGATCATAAGATACTCGGCGTCGTTGAGAATATGTCCTATTTCGAGAGCAAAGAGACGGGAAATCGTGAATATGTATTCGGTAAAGGCGGTGGTGAGAAGCTGGCAAGTGAACTTCATACTGATTTATTAGGACAACTTCCTCTTGCTCAGCCGGAATGGGATGAAGCGGATTTTGCACCTTCTATTTACGGGGAGGATCATACACTGGGTCATATTTATCAGAGTATGGCAGAAAAGATTATCAGTAAAACTAATAGATAGTGAGGCAGTAGCGTGACGATTAGAAATTTACTTAAGTTTTATGGCACCACTCTTTTAATAGGACTTTTGACGACAGTTTTAGTCAGCCTCTTGTTTGCCTATGATAAATTAACGGTCTTTCTTATTAAAGGAGACATCGGAGAGTTCTTCGCGGCATTGATCTGGTTTATGGGATATGGACTTCTTATTGCTTCTATCAGTCAGCTGGCGTATTTCAGTTATTTATTCATACATCAGCTAGGACACGGAATATTCCGTACAGCGTGGAAACCGATTCAAGTAGTTATTACTTTATTTGCATTTTTCGATTTAGTCTATTTTCGTTTTCTACGTTTCGGCCAGCAGAATGGTGATGTTGTTAAATTCATCTGGATTCCAGTACTCGTACTGATCTGTGCAATCATTGTGAGCTATTATAAGAAGAAACTGACAAACAGTGGCGTTGTGATTCCGGCGATGTTCTTTATGATCGTAATGACAACGGTAGAGCTTATCCCTTTCCTAAAGGTAGAAGATACAACATGGTTGTACTGTACGATTTTCCCCTTACTTCTATGCAATGCGTTTCAGCTTTTAATGATGCCGAAGTATAATGCGGCATCTAAAGAAGAGAGAGCAGCCAGACGAAGAGCACGTGGCCAGCAGGAAGTAACGACAGTTAAAAACACGAAAGTAACAGCTAAGAGAAAGAAGAAATAACTGACCCAATCACTCCTCTATTGATAGAGGGGTGATTTTTTTAAAAAAAGTTATTTTAATGTGTTGACAGTGAGAGGATGACTTGATATGATATTAAAGTCGCTGAAAACGACACGGACTTGAAACACTGTTGAAAATTAAAAACAAGCAAGTGTAAAATTGATACTTGCGAAGTTATTAAAAAGTCTTTATAGTATATTAAGTAGTCTTCATTACTTGTCAACGAGATTTAAAAATGGTATAGTTGATTGTGAACACTGCAAAATGAACATTGAAAACTGAATGACAATATGTCAACGTTAATTCCAATAATTTGAGTAGCATTTATGCTATTCCCAAGAGTGACTGGCTCAAGCAGTCAAAGAGCTTTATCAAGCAATCTATTATGGAG
>NZ_SCWE01000028.1 GCF_004359505.1 Macrococcus hajekii | reverse complement strand
CTTCCTGAACTGGTCCACGACCGGTATCGCCGACATCACCGCGATCGCGCTGTACACGCACTACTGGAGCATGTTCACGAGCATCCCCCAATGGGTGCTCGCCCTCGTCGCCCTCGCGGTGGTCCTGGCCGTGAACCTGATCTCGGTGAAGATCTTCGGCGAGATGGAGTTCTGGTTCGCGATCGTCAAGGTCGCCACCCTCGTCGGCTTCATGCTGATCGGAATCGTCCTGCTCGCCACCCAGCACGAGGTGAGCGGGCAGACCCCGGGCATGGGCATGATCACCGACCACGGCGGCATCCTCCCGCACGGTGTGATGCCCGTGGTCCTCGTCATGCAGGGCGTGATCTTCTCCTACGCGGCCCTCGAACTGGTCGGCGTCGCCGCCGGCGAGACCGCCGAGCCGCACAAGATCGTTCCTCG
>NZ_SCWE01000027.1 GCF_004359505.1 Macrococcus hajekii | reverse complement strand
GTGAGCCCCTGCGCGAGCGCCCGGGCCACGCTGATGCCCTGGGCATAGCGCCCGAGCGCATAGGCGTGCCAGAACCAGGCGTTCGGATTGTCGGGTTCGGCAGCCGCCTGCTGCCGGGCGCATTCGGCCGCCTGGCTGAAGAGTTCCAGCCGCCGTGCCTCGCTCGGCTCCAGGTAGGTCGCATAGACGATCGTCGCCTTGTTCGCCACGGTGATGCCCGCGCCACCGGCCGCCATGCCGGCGCGCGCGGCCTCCGCGAAGCGGCCGCCGTGGAACAGCGCCCAGGCCTCCAGCACGGCGGGGTCGTGCGGCAAGGGCTCCGCGTCCCCCTGGTGCAGGCGTTCCCAGCGGCGCGCGACGTCGCCGGCCGTGAAGGCGTAGTCCTGGGCGTACGGGAAAGGCGTCCAGGATTCCATGGTGTGCGTC
>NZ_SCWE01000026.1 GCF_004359505.1 Macrococcus hajekii | reverse complement strand
CGTTCATCGTGCGTTCGTTCAGCAGGCGGCCGCGTCGGCCAGGAAGCCGCGCTCGGCCTCCAGCGTGGCCGGGTGGTCCGTCAGTTCGGCGAACAGGTGCGGCGGGATGGTGATCGCACCCACGCCGAGCTGCAGCAGCGCGAGGTACGCATCGCGCGATCGCACGCTGGCCACCAGCAGGCGTGTGCGCGCGCGTGCGGCAGGGGCCTGGGCCACCAGGGCCTGCATCTGCGCGATGCGCGCCAGGCCGTCCACGCCGGAATCGTTGAGGCGGCCCAGGTAGGGGGCCGCATAGGCCGCGCCCAGCTGCGCCGCGAAGTGCGCCTGCTCCAGCGCATAGACGGCCGTCCAGGTGACGGGCACGCCCTGGGCGATGAGGTGCGCGCCGGCCTGCAGGCCCTGGCGCGTGGCGGGAATCTTCACCACC
>NZ_SCWE01000025.1 GCF_004359505.1 Macrococcus hajekii | reverse complement strand
GTAGTAGAATCCATGTTCTTAAAGTAATCAAAGGCCGGATCGTGACTAAACCAATTTAGAAATGCTTGATGTGGCGTAGTTACAAGTAAGCCATTAAATTTTTCTTTACTGTCATCTTCTAATAAAATTTCATAATCTTTTTGCGAAATCAATATATCTTTGACTGGCGTGTTATATCGTATGTCAACACCTTTACTTTCAATATCTTTAACAAGCGCCTCTATAAAAGAACTCAAACCATGTCTAAACTGTTTGAATTGTCCTTTAGGAGCACCTGGGTATAATTGACGTTTCTTGATACGTTGTTCTTTTTCATCTTTCATTCCTTTAATCAAACTACCAAATTGTTCCTCTTTTTCTTTAAAATTAGGAAATGTACTCATTAGGCTCAATTGATCAATATCAGTACCATAAATACCACCCATTAGTGG
>NZ_SCWE01000024.1 GCF_004359505.1 Macrococcus hajekii | reverse complement strand
ATACCTGATCGCGGCCGGTTATCAGGTGATTGGCATATCGGTTGCAGGAGAGTGGTGTAAAACAGCAACGATTATCTATGAGACGGGTGTTTCAGCCGATCAAATGAAGCCAACCACGTTGCGGCAACATAGTGAGCGTGCGCTCGGGCTAATTGTAAGCCTGTTGGCACTGGTATTACTGTATCATGCGCTGCCCGCTGCCTTATTGACGCAATCCCAGTTATATCAATTTGTTCTTACGGCAGCTGCGCTAGTATGTGCGGTCTTTTTTGTACAAAGCTTGCGCGTCACATTTCCTCAATGGGGAATCATGATTGGACTGCTTGTTTTGGCAGTCTACGCGCATATCCTCGAACAAGACATGTATGGGATTAAAGAGCATCCACTGATGTTAATTGTCATAACGATCATCGTGGCATTAGCACTCTGTGTG
>NZ_SCWE01000023.1 GCF_004359505.1 Macrococcus hajekii | reverse complement strand
ATCATCAATCGCAGCCTTTAAAAACAATCAATCTGCTGACCTATAGCAAGTTTAAAGAATGGTATCAGCCACTTAAGAAGTCGAAGAAATTTCTGAACATGAGTAAAAATCTATCATTTCATGAATTTAAAAATTCAGCGGAAAAATATATGACTGATTTAATCGAAGAAGATTATTTCATCCCACTCTATGAAAAACGGCGATTGTTTTTCCTGCCTGAAGGATTGAAGAATGTTGAAAATCAGCATTACGGCACATTGAAATACCATAAGATCATCATAGCTAAATAAAAGGCAGGACATCAATAAATTATATGATGTCCTGCCTTTTTAAATTTGCTGATTTTTACTTCTGTGCACAATCAATCTGCTGATTTCGATAGCTGCGATGACTAATAATGACCAGCCGAATAATGGCATAGCCACTCCTAGCA
>NZ_SCWE01000022.1 GCF_004359505.1 Macrococcus hajekii | reverse complement strand
TATCAGTCATATAAACAGTTTTTAATTTAGCTAAAGCATTACCTAAATGATAAGATCCTACAGATGTGACAGCAGCCCCAGTCATTCCAGACGCGGTGTAGCCTAAAGCTCCAGCTGCAGCAACTGCAACACTTGTTAATGCAAAATCACTTCCAGCTGTTGAAGACTTTACAGTCGTAAAATATCTCCATCCACTAGCAGCTTCTGCTTTGTTTTCCAAAGGATTTTGTAAATTATTTTGTTCAGTATAAACACTTCCAACGGATAATAACATACTAGAGGCCAAAACTGCACAAGACACTTTCTTTGATAAAGAATGCATAATCTCATCTCCTGTATTATATTTAATTACATTTACATAATAACCTATCTTTCTATAAAATTACATATATTAGTATAAAAAGGAGAATAAAAATGAAAAAAACAAGCGATAAAATATTAC
>NZ_SCWE01000021.1 GCF_004359505.1 Macrococcus hajekii | reverse complement strand
ATTATACAGTCGGTCACAGTTTAGGCGAATATGCAGCACTGGTTGCAAGTGGTGTGATGTCAGCTGAAGATGCAGTGCAGATCGTCGCAAAACGCGGGGCTTTAATGGCGACGGCCTTCCCGAAAGGAACCGGCTCGATGGCTGCCGTTCTAGGCTTGAACGAACCAGAAGTCAAAGCGATTTGTGACAAATTGTCGACTGCTGACTTAAAAATAGAACCTGCTAACTTAAACTGTCCTGGACAAATAGTCGTTTCAGGTCATCAGTCAAAGATTGATGAACTGGTCCGTGATGGAAAATCGCTCGGCGCAAAACGTGTCCTTCCACTCAATGTATCAGGTCCGTTTCATTCATCGATGATGGAAGTCATTAGTGATGAGTTTTCAGCATTTCTTGATCAGTTTGAATTCAATGATGCTGTAGTTCCGGTCGTCCAGAATAC
>NZ_SCWE01000020.1 GCF_004359505.1 Macrococcus hajekii | reverse complement strand
CATTAGGATTCCTCGTCTGGGGAGAGATGGCAGCTGCTTCTGAATACAGCGAGAAATATGTAGAGCGTATGACCAATGAATGGATAGAAGTCGTGAACCGTGACTATAATCATCCGAGTATCGTCGCCTGGATGCCATTGAATGAAAGCTGGGGTATCAGTCGGGTCAATCATGAAAAACGTCAGCAGGCACATTCAATGAGCATGTACTACTTGACGAAGTCCCTTGACGAGACGAGAGTAGTGTTTTCTAACGATGGCTGGGAGCATACGAAGTCAGATATTTGTGGTATCCATAATTATTCAAATGCTGAGCAAGTGAAAGCGAACTATGAAACACTGGAAAAAACACTGTCCATTAAACCGGCCAACAGAGAAATTTATTGTGAAGGATTCAGTTATGACGGTGAGCCGATTATGATCACGGAATACGGCGGAATTGCTTACAC